>NZ_JAKNJD010000001.1:0-736592 GCF_022132345.1 Butyricimonas sp. DFI.6.44
GCCTTATTTTTACAAAAAAAAAGAACTGTCTAAAACTTGTTAGACAGTCCCTTTTATATTATTTCAACCATTTGTCCAACCAAGCGGCGAAAGTTCGTTGCCATAAAATACCGTTCTGGCATCCGAGTACCCAGTGACATTCCTCCGGGAAATATAAATATTGTGCCGGAATGCCACGCATACGTGCGGCATTGAAAGCTCCCATACCTTGCGATGCGTCGATGCGGAAGTCTTTTTGACCGTGGATCACCAGAATCGGGGTGTCCCATTCTCCGACAAATTTGTGCGGGGAATTTTCGAAAGTACGTTGAGCCACCTTGTTTTTCTTGTCCCAAGGCGCACCGCCCATGTCCCATTGTGCGAACCACATCTCTTCGGTGTTGAAATATTGCATTTCCATGTTGAAGATACCGCAATGGGCGATAAACGCTTTGAAACGTTTGTCGTGATGTCCGGCAAGGTAGAACACGGAGTACCCTCCATAAGAGGCTCCCACGCATCCCAAACGATTCTCGTCAATATAAGGTTCTTTCTTCATCTCGTCGATGGCAGAAAGGTAATCCTTGATGTTTTGTCCGGAATAGTCCCCGCTGATCTGTTCGTTCCATTCCTGACCGAATCCCGGTAAACCGCGGCGGTTAGGAGCAACGATGATATAGCCGTTGGCTGCCATCATCTGGAAGTTCCAGCGAAAACTCCAGAACTGGCTGACGGTACTTTGCGGTCCGCCCTCGCAATAAAGGATTGCCGGGTATTTCTTGTTCGGGTCGAAATGGGGAGGATAGATAATCCATGTCAACATCTCTTTGTTGTCGGTAGTTTTTATCCAACGGGATTCCACCTTACCCATGGTCAGTTGATCCAGTATCTTTTTGTTCACGAACGAGAGTTCCGTGTCCATTCCGGTTTTCGGGTCTACTTTGTAGATTTCTGCCGGCTTGCTCATGGATACTTTAGTAGCGATCAGGTAATCGTTTACTGGGATAACGGAAGTATAGTTGTGTATGCCCTCGGTTAATTTGGTGATAACCCCGTCGTTCAACGTCAACTTGTAAATCTCGTCGGTGGCGTGGTGATCGGAAATAAAATAGAGCGTGTTATTGTCAGCCCAAGTAAGACCACCCACGTTTTGGTCGAAGTCTTTCGTGTACTCCTTTTTCTCGCCTGTTTTCAGATTCATCACGAAAAGGCGGATTTTATCAGCCTCGTATCCATCACGTTCCATACTTTCCCATGCCATGAATTCCCCGTTGGGAGAGAGCACTTGGTTTTGGTCGTACCCCATCATACCTTTCGTGAGATTCTCGGTTTTCCCGGATTTCACGTTATAAAGGTATAAGTCCGTGTTTGTAGAGAAAGCGTAATCGATACCCTCTTTTTTGCGTGCCATGTAGACAACGCCTTGACCGTCTTTTGTCCATGTCAGTTGCTCGGTGCCACCCCAAGGACGAACGGGAGATTCCCATTTCTCGCCTTCCATGATGTCTTTACCGGAGGTAATCATTTGTCCCGCGATATAGTCGGCGACAAACGGGTGGGTATACGCTTCCACCCAATCATTCCAGTGACGGTAGAACTGGTCGTTGATCAAGCGGGCATTCGCTTTCGGGAGGTCCGGGTGCAAGTCGTGTACATCTTTTTCCAGTTTCACATCTTTCAAGAAAAGAAGTTTGGATTTGTCCGGGGAGAAAATATATCCCCCGATACCACCTTCCACGTTGGTCAATTGTTTGAGATTACTGCCGTCCGGGTTCATTTCCCATAATTGGACGGAACCCGATTTGCTGCACATGAAGGCAATTTTACCGTCGGGAGTCCATGTTGTCCCGAATTCCTTGTAATCCGTGTCGGTTAATTGTTTGGATGTTCCGTCAGCAAGATTCATCAGGTAGACATCACTGTACGAGCGGTCTTCTTCTTTGTTGAAGTAAGTCACCTCGTACACGAGTGATTTCTGGTCGGGGGATACACTTATTCCGCCGAGTCTGCCAAATGACCATAACACTTCGGGAGTCATCACGTCGGATGCTAATTTCATATCCGGTGTTTTATAACTTGTTTTTACTGCCTCTTTCTGGCTATCGCACGACACAACAGATAGCAGGATAAGTGCAGAGAATAAACGATTTTTCATTGTATATTTCAGCTGTTTTATAGGGTTTGTAAAGTTTATAAGGTTTATAAAGTTCTTAAAGTGACGGGTGTCCTTCGGACAGTATTTAACGGTAGCTTTAGCTACCGTGGAAAAGCATCCTGTGGGGAAAAACAATTACTTTATAAACTTTATGAACCTTATGAACTTTATAACTTATTTCGTTGCCGGTTGCACACCACTCTTTATTGCTTCCACGATCTTTTGCGTGAGTTCTTCTGCCAATTCCGGGTTGTCCATGACAAGTTGTTTCACGGTTTCCCGTCCTTGTCCCAGTTTGCTTTCCCCGTAAGAGAACCAACTTCCGCTTTTTTTGATCACGTTGTATTCAACACCCATGTCAACGATTTCACCGGAACGGGAGATACCTTCCCCGTACATGATATCGAATTCCGCTTTTTTGAATGGAGGAGCTACCTTGTTTTTCACTACTTTCACGCGGGTGTGGTTACCGTAAATTTCCTCCCCGTCCTTGATCTGACCGATACGGCGGATATCCAGACGCACGGAAGCGTAGAATTTCAGTGCGTTACCACCGGTTGTCGTTTCGGGATTACCGAACATAACACCGATTTTATCACGTAATTGGTTGATAAAGATACAACAAGTATTTGTTTTGCTAATTGTTCCCGTTAATTTACGTAGGGCTTGGGACATCAGACGGGCTTGTAATCCCATCACGCTGTCACCCATCTCTCCCTCGATTTCAGCTTTCGGGGTAAGGGCGGCAACAGAGTCAATCACGATGATATCGATAGCAGCCGAACGAATCAATTGTTCCGCTATTTCAAGGGCTTGTTCCCCGTTGTCGGGTTGTGAAATAAATAAATTATCCACGTCAACGCCCAGTTTCTCCGCGTATACCCGGTCGAAAGCGTGCTCTGCGTCGATAATAGCGGCGATACCACCCATTTTCTGTGCTTCAGCGATAGCGTGAATAGCGAGTGTTGTTTTACCTGAAGATTCGGGGCCATAGATTTCTACGACGCGTCCCTTGGGATAACCGCCTACGCCCAGAGCTCTGTCCAGTCCGATAGAACCCGAGGGGATAGCCATAACATCTTCTACGACATTATCCCCAAGTTTCATGACGCTTCCCTTCCCGAAATTCTTCTCGATCTTGTCGAGCGTGAGTTGAAGTGCTTTTAACTTGTCTTGGTTGGTTTCTGCATTTGCCATACTTGATTTATTTATGATTTTAGATTTATGATTTTTGTTCACCTTCGGCGAGTTACAAGTTGTTGTTCTCGCATTTCATTTTCAATTTTCAATTCTCAATTTTCAATTGCTCTTGGATTTGCTTCGCGTGCTCCTTCGTGTTCACTTTCGTGATGATTTTTTGAATAATACCGTTTCCGTCAATGATAAACGTGGTGCGTAATACGCCCATGTAAGTTCTGCCGTACATTTTCTTTTCTGCCCATACGCCGTAAGCTTCCAGTATCTTTTTGTCCGTGTCGGCGATAAGGTTGAACGACAAGTTGTATTTCGCTATAAATTTCTGATGAGAACTTGCCGAATCGGGGCTAACTCCTACAACCTCAAAGCCATTATTCGTGAGGGAGGAATACCCGTCGTTCAAGCTGCAAGCCTCTGCCGTGCATCCTGAAGTGTTATCTTTCGGGTAGAAATAAAGTATTAATTTTTTCCCCTTGAAATCATCCAAGGTAATTTTTTTGCCGTCTTGATTTATGCCCTCGAAATAAGGGGCTTTTTCTCCTTCTTTCAGTGTTATCATAGTTGCTTAGTTTTTTCTCGTACTTCCATACAAAAGTAGGAATATTTTGGAGAAATAAGGTAGTGTTTTGGGAATATTTGTACATTTGCGGGAGTCTAAAAAAACATTTATGGAATTCATTGAATCATATAACTTGACTGGATTAATTATCGGGATTTGTACCTTCCTGATTATCGGGTTATTTCATCCCGTGGTAGTAAAAGCGGAGTATTACTGGGGTACAAAATGTTGGTGGATATTCCTTGTATTGGGAATCGCCGGAACGCTTGCTGCCCTGTGGGTTACCAACGTGTTGTGGTCATCTTTGCTGGGTGTATTTGCCTTCTCGTCTTTCTGGACGATTAAGGAAGTTTTCGAGCAGGAAGAAAGGGTAAAGAAAGGATGGTTTCCTGCGAATCCCAATAAAAAGAGAAATTAATTTACGATTAAAAGCCTTGAGCTGTGAGTGGAAATCTAAAATCATAAATCTAAAATCAATACATGTTAGAGCTTATAGAACAGATGAACCGGGAACGCCGGGGGACATTGATGGAAAGTTTGGGAATTGAGTTTATCGGGGTGGGAGAGAATTGGTTGGAAGCAAAGATGCCGATTGATGAACGCACGATGCGTCCGGGACAATTGTTGCACGGTGGAGCGATTATGGCATTGGTGGAAACCGTGGGAAGTGGATTAACCTATATCGGGGAAAATCTGGAAGAAAATCACGTGTTCGGAATCGAGATTAATGGCAATCATATCCGTAAAGCCCAAGGGAGTTATGTTATCGGGCGGGCTGAATTTATCCATAAGGGACAACGAACCCACGTGGTTGCCGTGAACGTGACGGATGAATTCGGGAACTTGGCTTCCGTGTGCCGTATCACGAACGTGGTATTGCCGAAGTCGTCAGATCACAAATAAAAAGTTATAATTTTTGCCGAAAAAACAAAAAATCGGAAGCTTGCCGGATGATGAGGAAAAAAATTGACATGGCACGAAAACCAAAAGAGTTTCATTGTTTGGGCTCTTCTGGTTTTCATGTTTACAAAATACCCTATTTATGTAGTTTAAAGTTTCTCTACTTCTAAAATCGATAGCCCTGTACTTTGAGCGATTATTTCAATATTCAAACCTGCTTTTTTCAAGTTTGATGCTATTTCCTTAGCTTTTTGTAACTCACCTTCCGCACGTCCTTCCATACGTCCTTCCGCGCGTCCTTCCGCGCGTCCTTCCGCACGTTCGGTAAAAATATTATCCCGCAAAATAACCACATTATCCAAATGCCGATAATATGCGTCTAACTCTTCTTTAGTCATTCTATCAAGCTTCAGACGTTCACGAACTTCGTTCAAACCGGGTGCTGTAGCAGATTCCGGAATGTTACCCGTGTTCAAATAATAAATCCATTCTTCCAACGGACTTTTCGCTATTTGATTGAAATCATTCACTCTCAAGATGTAATACTCGGGGTAAAGTTGGCTAACTGTATCCACCTTGAATGTTTGTCGCTGAAAAGGTGTTAATTCAAGCACTTCACCGGTGTGAATACCGTGAAATTCCGTTTTACCATGATAAACGATATCTTTCCCGTGTCCCAGGGAGAAATAGACTATATTCACGCTATACACTTTGCGTACCTTGTCATATCCCTCTCCCCGGTTGATATATTCGGTAACTAACTTTGACGTCCCGAACAACATACGTTGGAAGTAAGCGTATTCATTATTATTTTGTACCTCTATCAAGATAAGTTGGCCTTTGGAATCTTCAGCCAACATATCCACCCGATTATATTTATCATATTCGTCTTCCTGATTACTCTCGCTCTCCAATAATTTCTGGATAGTAATACGCTCACCCAACAACACGGTCAACAATCCTTCCAACACGGCAAAATTAGCTTTATTACGCAGCAAGCGCTTCATGGCCCAATCAAAACGGATATATCGGTTTCCTGTTTCCATATGCATTCTTTATTAGTTCTACCAACAAATATAAGTATAATTACTTTACAAACAAAAAATCACGCTTGTGCGGGGATTCTATCAATTTGTATACACTTTATTTAGAAAATATCGGATAGACAAGATTACCATGTGAAAAAATCGATTCTATAATTTCGATGAAGAGAGCAAGAATTTGAACGAGGTGTGTTCTCGTGGTATATTATAGGTAAACCTAGGCAAGTTGGTAACATAACAGCTATATACCAAGCTGTTTGCAGGGTGTTGGTTGGGTGATACTTCTATCATACTTCTATCATACCCCCATGAAACACCTATTAGGATAAAAAAATGTCGTGGCATAATTGTTTTTTGGTATAAGATTGTGTATATAAAACACCACGGAAATAGATTTGAATATTCCGATAAAGATAGTTCTTCTATAGTTATCAGATATTTAATGGTTGGTTTATTCCGATTTTTATAGAGGATAGTTTATATTATTTTTTAGATATAGAAAAGACCAAGTTGAAAAGTTTATGTGCTGTCAGAAAAGTTATGCTCTCTTCTTGCTTTTATTTTATAAAATTATCTTGGAAAGATAACCTTTTGAGTAAAAGTATTTAAGCGAGATTTGTCGTCAGATTCAGTTACCGAGAATTCCTCGGTAACTGAATTTTCGTCCAGTTCGTTTTCTTTGAATATATTCTTAAGATGCAGCGATATGTTGTCCGTTGAACAATCTTAAAGTTCCAGCCGTTTTATTGTTTCTTCGAGTTTGAACATTTCGTCACGCAGGCGGGCGGCTTCGAGGAAGTCCATTTCTTTGGCGGCTTTTTGCATGGCGGCTTTTGTTTTTTGCAACATCTTTTCCAGTTCGGGTTTGCTCATGTAAGCGGTAACCGGATCGGCGGCCATGTTGATATGCTCTTCTTCCACGTAAGCACGGGAAGTTTCTTTTAGCACGGATTCGGTTGTTTTGTGAATTTGGGTGGGGATGATGCCGTGTTCACGGTTGTATTCCATTTGTTTTTCCCGACGATAATTGGTTTCGTCTATGGTTGCCTGCATGGAACGGGTAATCGTGTCGGCGTACATGATGACTTTTCCGTTCAAGTTACGGGCTGCACGTCCGGAGGTTTGTATGAGTGAGCGCGTGGAGCGTAGGAATCCTTCTTTGTCGGCGTCGAGAATGGCGACAAGAGAAACTTCCGGCATATCCAATCCTTCACGGAGCAGGTTTACCCCGACAATGACATCAATAATTCCCTTGCGCAGGTTCTCGATGATTTGCACTCGTTCCAGCGTGTCCACGTCGGAGTGGATGTACTGGCATTTGATGCGAATACGGTCTAAATATTTACTCAGTTCCTCTGCCATGCGTTTGGTCAACGTGGTAACGAGAACTCTCTCTTTTATTTCTATTCGTTGCTGTATTTCGTTGACAAGATGATCTATCTGGTTTTTGCTGGGTACGACTTCGATTTCCGGATCGAGGATACTCGTGGGACGGATAATTTGTTCGACCACGACGCCTTCACATTTCTCGAGTTCGTAATCGGCAGGGGTAGCGCTGACGTATATCGTTTGTCCCGTGTTTGCCTCGAATTCCTCGAAAGTAAGCGGACGGTTGTCAAAAGCGGCGGGAAGCCGGAAGCCGTATTCCACGAGCGATTGTTTGCGGGAGCGGTCGCCCCCGTACATGGCTCTCACCTGTGGTAGCGTCACGTGCGATTCATCGACAACCAACAGGAAATCTTGCGGGAAGTAATCCAGTAAGCAGAATGGACGTACACCTGCGGCACGACCGTCCAGATAACGGGAATAGTTTTCGATTCCGGAACAGTATCCCAGTTCCCGAATCATTTCCAGATCGTAATTTACCCGTTCTTCCAGACGTTTGGCCTCCATGTGTTTCCCGACAGAATTAAGAAAATCGACTTGTATAGTGAGGTCGTGTCCTATGTCGTGGATGGCTTTTGCCAGCGTGGCTTTGTCCGTGACGAATAAGTTTGCCGGGTAGATGTTCAATGTTTCCATTTCATCCATGGTCTTTCCGGTCTGTGGGCTAAAAGAAGTGATCCGGTCGATTTCATCATCCCAGAATTCTATCCGGTAAGCCATGCCCTCGAAAGTTTCGATGGAGGGGAATATATCCACGGTTTCACCTTTTGCCCGGAAACTTCCCCGTTTGAACTCGAGTTCGTTGTTCACGTAAAGGGCGTCTACCAGACGTCGTAATAGTTGATTGCGGGCGATTTTCAGTCCCCGGCGCAGGAAGATGATATTTGCCCCGAAAGCTGTCGGGTCTGCCATACCGTACAGGCAGGAAACAGATGAAACTACGACCACATCCCGTCGTCCGGAGAGGAGGGAAGCGGTTGCCCGTAGGCGTAGTTTATCGATCTCGTCGTTAATAGCGAGGTCTTTTTCTATATAAGTGTTTGTCGTCGGAAGATAAGCTTCCGGCTGATAATAATCGTAATAGGAAACAAAATATTCGACCGCATTTTCCGGAAAGAACGCTTTGAACTCCGAGTACAACTGCGCGGCTAATGTTTTGTTATGACTTAAAATAAGGGTAGGGCGTTGTACCTTTTCAATGACGTTCGCGATCGTGAATGTTTTCCCCGAACCCGTGACCCCCAGCAACACTTGTCCCGGGGTACCTTCTTCAAGTCCCTGTGTCAGTTGTTTTATTGCTTCCGGTTGGTCGCCGGTGGGTTGAAATTCTGAGGTAAGCTTAAACATGTACTGATTTTAGATTTTAGATTTTAAATTTTAAATTTTAAATTGCAAGATGAGTATATTCAATCTAAAATTTAAAATCATTCAATTTACAATTAAGAAAGTTTGCTCATAAATTTCTCCGGGTTGATGATGAAACGGTCGTGGACGGCTGTTCCGATAGGGGCGGTTTCGTCCCACGCTTCGATTTCAAAGCGAATACGGCGACCGTCGACTTCGGTAATGGTGGCTTTGCAGCCTACTTTTTTGCCCACGGCGGTAGCTTTCACGTGTTTGGTGTTGATTTCAATACCCACGGTATCGCTGTCAGTGTCGAGCATTCCTTCGAGGCATTTAATTGCCGTGTTTTCCATCAATCCGACCATTGCCGGGGTTGCAAATACTTCCAATTTCCCCGAACCGTAAACAGCCGCGGTATCTTTATGCTGCACTGTTATTTCCTGCGTGAATGAGTGTCCTATTTTTATTTCCATGGTGATGTAAAATTTGATTTACAAAGTTATCAAAATATATCGTATGCGATGCTTTTTTGTCGCCTACTTATTTCAATAATTTCCTATTCCCGTCATTTTCCAGTATTTGTATTTGCTGAAAGGTTACTACCGGGGACACTAATTTCGGAGGTTTTTGCAATAATCTTTAGGTTTTTGCCCGGTTTGTTTTTTAAACATTCGACTAAGGTGTTGAGGATATTCAAAACCAAGTTTATAAGCGACTTGTGCGATAGTGGCACCTGTTGAAAATTCGTTTTTGGCTTGTTGCACGATGTACTGTCGTATATAATTGCTTGCCGTGTCGCCTGTTGTTTTGCGGATTAAATCGCCAAAATAGTTTGCGGACATGCATAGTTTGTCGGCGCAGTATTGCACGGTTGGCAGTCCAAGTGATAATTGCAGTTCCTGTTCGTAATACGCGGAAAGCAATGTATTGAAATTCATGAGTATATCGGAGTTGTCCAACTTTCTGGTAATGAATTGCCTATTGTAAAAGCGCAAGCAGAAATTCAGCATTAATTCGATATATCCTACAATAATTTTATCTTGGATTTCATCATGCTGTTTTTGAAGTTCATCTCTGATTTGCCTCATTAACGCAACGAGTGTATCATGCTCTTCATTGGTCATGTGCAAAGCCTCATTCACGCGGTAGTCGAAAAACGAATATTTTTTAATCGTTTTCTCCAAATGTGTACCATGTAACAAGTCGGGATGAAAAAGCAAAGCCCAGCCTGTCAGATTTACCCATTCGCCGTTATCTTCTTTTCCGCCTATCTGACCGGGGGCAACGCAAATGACCGTTCCTTTCTTGTAATCATATTTGCCACATCCGTATGCCAAATTTATCTCCGCTTCATCATGAAAAAAAATGCCATAGACACTATAATTGTTCAAGCTATGGCGAATGGGTGACACTTCTGAATAGTCGATGACACTGACTAACGGATGGCGATCCGTGTGACCGATGTAACGGCTGTAATCGTCCACGTTTTTTATTTTCATAATCTTAACCATAGTATCATAGGAGATTGGTGTTTATATACAAAAGTAAATGATTTCAATCAAATGACCGAATATTGATATATTAAAATCAGTAAAAATGGTAAGAACTTCCCACTTATCGTTACGCCCGCTTTTGCAAGATCCGATAACTTTGCGTTATAAAAAAACGAAAATGATGAATAAACGAATTGATATTCCCGCTGAATTGTATGAAAGTGAAGTCGTATGCTTCCTTGCCAATCGTTATCATACCACTCCGAAGAAAGTCGTGCAATGCTTTCTTGTACAGGACGGTCTTGTTACAGAAATAGATGAAGATTTCGCCACTTTTCATTTGGAAGATAACGAATTGGAAATATTACGGGGATTGACTCGCGGAAATCTTTTATTGTAGTTTGAACTAAATTTACAAGTTATGGATAGAAGAGGTTTTTTGAAAATGTCATCAATGGCAGCATTATTAACTGCCGGAGAGTGGACAGGATTATCGAATGTTTTTGCACAATCCTCGTCGCGATCGAGGAACAATGGTAATCTATCGGACGGTATGGAGCTTAGAACTCTCGGGGGGCTGGAGGTATCGGCTCTCGGGCTCGGTTGTTTACCGATGGTTGGCTATTACGGCGGCAAGTATGATAAGCAGGAAATGATTGCCTTGATTCGTCGGGCATACGACAAGGGCGTAACTTTTTTCGATACGGCGGAGGTGTATGGCCCGTATACCAGTGAGGAATGGGTAGGTGAAGCTCTCGCTCCATTTCGGGATAAAGTGAAAATCGGTACGAAGTTCGGTTTCGGGGTAGAGGAGAAGCAACCGACAGCGCTAAACAGCCGTCCCGAGCATATCCGTCGTGCGGTGGAGGGTTCCTTGAAACGCCTGCGTACCGACCATATCGATTTGTTGTATCAACACCGTGTCGACCCGAGAGTGCCGATGGAAGAGGTCGCCGGTACGGTAAAAGATTTAATACGGGAGGGAAAGGTTATACATTGGGGCTTGTCGGAAGCGAGTGCGCGTTCTATTCGCCGTGCTCATGCCGTGTGTCCCGTGTCTGCCGTACAGAGCGAGTATGCCATTTGGTGGCGTGAACCGGAAACAAAAATATTCCCGACACTCGAGGAACTTGGTATAGGTTTCGTTCCCTACTGTCCGTTAGGGCGTGCATTTTTTACGGGTGTGATTGATGAAAACAGTCGATTCAAGCAAGGCGACCGACGATGGAATTTGCCACAGTTCACACCTGAAGCATTGAAACACAATATGCCGCTTGTTGCGCTCGTGCGCGAGTGGGCGGAACGGAAAGGGTTGACACCTGCCCAGTTTGCCCTCGTGTGGATGCTTTCGCGCAAACAGTGGATCGCGCCGATTCCCGGTACCACCAATCCCGACCATTTGGACGACCTCCTCGGCGCGGGAACGATTCGCCTGTCGGCTTGGGAAATGGAAGAGTTCGACAAGGAATACGCGAAAATCGACTTGATGGGACATCGTGCCGACCCTTTCACTGAAAGTCAAATCGACAAATAAAAATATATTGGTATGAAAAAATTATTATTGATTCCGTTTTTACTGTTTGCCCTCTTTACATTGGCGGCTTGCGGAGGTGGCGATGATTACAGCAATGACACCGATACACTTACCCCCGCGGGTAATGGTCGCTATCTTGTACTTTACGCGTCACGCACGAGCAACACTGAACGAGTGGCGCAACTGATTCAAACTACGCTCGATTGCGACATCTTGGAAATCGAGCCGGAAACACCTTATGATATTGACTATAACACCATGTTGGAACGCTCGCGGGAGGAATTGACGGCAATCAGTCAAGGCAATTATCCACCTGTCAAGACATCAGTCGAAAGTTTCGATGACTACGATATTGTATTTGTCGGTTATCCAATCTGGTACGGTAGTATGGCGACGCCGATGCAGACATTCCTGCATGAACATGCCTCGAGGCTTGCCGGAAAGCGGATTGCGTTGTTTGCCACTAGTGGAAGCAGTGGAATTTCCGCGTCGGTCAGCGAAACCCGCAAGCTATGCCCCGGTGTGACGATAATTGAACAAACATTGTTATTAACTTCTTCGACTCTTTCGCGAATGACATCCCGTGTTCCGGTATGGCTTAAAGGAATCGGGGCAAATCGGGAAGAACCGGAAATATCGGAGGAGATGTCCATGAAAGTGAGCATTACGTTTGGTGAACGCACGATTACCGCCACGATGGAGAATAATGCCGCGGGCAGGGATTTCCTTTCCCGTTTACCGTTGGAAATTACGTTGAACGATTACAACAATATGACCGAGAAAATCTTTTATCCCGCTCCGGCTCTGACAACCGAAGGCGTGACACGCGGTTGTACTCCTACGCCCGGCGACATTACAATTTACGCGCCGTGGGGCAATGTGGCTATTTTTTGTAAGAACTGGTCGTACAGTGATGACCTGATTAAGATAGGGCGTATAGATGGAAATGGTATCGAGGCTCTAAATGTGGGCGGTGATATACGAGTGAAAATAGAAAGACAATAATAGTGAACAACGAAAATTTCAAAGAATATGATAAAAACGACATTAAGTGTATTTTTCCTGTTTGTGCTTTTATCGTGCAGTACATCAGAGAAAGAAAATATGATTCAATCTAATATAATGGAAATGGAAAAGAAAAATATCGGAAGCCTGCTGGCTCTCTACCCGAAACCGATGACGGTTGTGGGTGCGAATGTTGAAGGTAAGGTAAACTGGCTCGTGGTAGGTCACACGGGTATTATCGGGCACGACCGTATACTTGTTAGCATGAGTAAAAGTCATTATACCAATCAAGGGATACGGAAGTCCAAGAAACTTTCCGTCAATCTCGTGAGCCGTGAGATGTTGCCGAAAGCCGACTACGTGGGCAGTATAAGCGGAGCATCGGTTGACAAATCAAATGTATTTGACTATCACGTGGGGGAAAATAACACGCCCGTGATTGACGCCTCGCCGCTGACGATGGAATGTAATGTGGTGGACATTTACGAAACGGACGGTTTCGACAATTTCATATGTTCCGTGGTCAATACTTACGCTGCTCCCGAAGTGCTTGACGATAAAGGTCGCCCCGACTATACCCGTTTGAAACCCGTACTGTTCGAGTACCCCACTTACTCTTATATCGCCACGGGAGAAGTCATCGGCAAGTGTCTGAAACTCGACGAAGAGCCGGTCATGTGCGCTAAGGAGCCGATGTGCTCCGACGGTATCGTGCGTCTGTCGAAAATAGAGGTCTATTCGCGATACCTTGACGAATACCTGAAATACGCTGCCGAAGTCGGCGAAATCTCCTTGCGTACCGAACCGGGCGTACTGACGATGTATGCCGTGCAGGAAAAGGAAAATCCTTGCAGCATAACGATTCTCGAAACCTATGCGAGTAAAGAGGCTTACGAAAAGCATATTGCGTCAGTGCATTTTCAAAAATACAAGCAGGGAACATTACACATGGTCAAATCGTTGGTATTGTCAGACCAAACACCACTTAATCCGGCGAACAGAATCAATAACTTCATTCAATGAAGCAAAGGTCATATTGAAAGTTGCCTTGATGTTTAGCTAAAGTACAGACGGATAGCCACGACTACCAGTATCACGAGCAGGAAATAGCGAATGTATTTCGCTCCCCATTTCACGCTGAAGCGTACGCCGAGCCATGCGCCGAGCATATTGCCGCAGGCGAGGATAAGACCTACTTTGAAGTTGACCAGATCGTTGTATATGAAGATTGCTAGAGCGATAATCGTGTAAAAGAGAACGATAAACAGTTTTATGGCATTAGCTTTCAACAGGTCGTAACCGCACCCCAGCACCAGTCCGGCAAGTAGAAAGAAACCGATACCGATTTGGATGAAGCCGCCGTAAATACCGATAAAAAAGAAGATCAGGTTTCGCAGCCACGGTTGTTTCATTTTTGCTTTATCCGCATTGGCTTTTACCCAAGCGTCGGGATTGAGAAGCAGCATGAAGAACATGATAATCAACAGTCCGGCAATGACTTTTTTGAAGACGTCCTCGTTAATATCTACCGCTATCAAAGCCCCCACGATACTTCCGAGGGCAACGGGGAGCAGAAGTTTGTAATCGGTTTTGAAATCAAGTATTTTCTTTTGTTTGAAACTTCCGACGGAAACCACGTTTTGTAACAGAATGGCAATCCGGTTTGTTGCGTTGGCTACATTTGCCGGAAGACCGATAAAGATCAGGAAGGGCACCACCAACATGGAACCACCTCCGCCCACTGTATTGATAAACCCGGCTGCCATGCCGAGCAATATGGTGATGAGTGCTTCTGCTATTGTCATGGTGCGAAATTACATACTAATTTTAGATTTACAATTGTTAGGAGTATTTTCTCGGGTACCGGAAAAATATGGCTAAAAGGGCGGCTATTCCCATGAGGTACGGGTAATAAAGATATTGCATGATAGCGAGTGGGGTAACAGCTGCTAATCCGGCAGCCATGAGTAGTTGTGCCCCGTAGGGAATGATTCCCTGTACAAAACAGGAGAACGTGTCCAATAAACTGGCCGATTTTCGGGGATCTACGCCAAAACGGGCAGCAATATCCTTGGCAATGGGACCTGCCATGATAAGCGCTATCGTGTTGTTTGCCGTGCAGAGGTTAGCGAAGCTCACGAGCGCGGCAATACTCAATTCTGCTCCTTTTTTCGAGTTCACGCGGGTGGTCAGTTTCTGTATGATGTAGGCGATTCCCCCGTTATAGCGGATCATTTCCAGCATCCCCCCGGCAAGCAGCGTGATGATGATGAGTTCACCCATGCCGGATATCCCTGTTCCCATGGCCGCGATCCAATCCCAGAATCGGATACTTCCGGCAAGGATGCCGACTATGCCCGAGCATAAAATGCCAAGTAACAATACCAACATGACGTTCATTCCGGATAAAGCGGTCGCGAGAACCAGAATGTAGGGGATTATTTTCAACCATTCGATTTCATGGATCACGGGATGCGTGGTTATTTCCGTTCCTTGAAACAGGTAGACAAGAGTGACGAGTGCGGCTACGGGAATGACGATCAGACTGTTTACCTTGAATTTGTCTTTCATGTTGCATCCTTGTGTGCGGGTTGCCACGATGGTCGTGTCAGAGATAAAAGAAAGGTTATCCCCGAACATGGCGCCGCCAACCACGATTGCCACCATGTAGGGCAATGCTATGTCTGTTTGCGCGGCAATACCCGCGGCGACGGGAGTGAGGGCGACAATCGTGCCGACAGAGGTTCCCATCGATAGCGAGATAAAGCAGGCTGCAATGAACATTCCCGCGAGCAGCAAGTTATCCGGGAGAACGGCTAAAGCAAGATTTACCGTGGCATCGACGGCTCCAACCGCTTTGGCGGTCTGGGCGAAAGCTCCGGCAAGAATGAAAATCAACACCATAAGCATGATGTTGCTGTTTGCCGCTCCTCTACAAAATAAATCTACTCGTTTGTGTAACTTGCCTCCCGAAGATATTGCCACGGCAACCACGGATGACGCGAGAAACGCTACCGTGATGGGCATCTTGTAGAAGTCTCCGATGATAATTGAAGCTACCAAGTAGATTAGTAGAAAGACAATCAGTGGTATCAGTGCGAAAAAGCGTGGTTTCGGTTCTTGGTTCATCTTTTTGATTTTTTCAAAATACTTGTTTCACTATCTCTTGTATGTTTTCCGATTTTCCCATGGTATAATAGTGGACAGCGGGAACGCCATGCGCAATTAGATCTTTGCTTTGTGCCGCACACCACTCGATACCGACTTGGTTGATTTCCTTGTTGTTTTTACAGGAGCGGATTTCTTTCACCAACTCTTGGGGAATATCAATGCTGAATGTACGGGGCAGCATCTCCAAATGTTTGAGCGTGGAGATCGGTTTTAATCCCGGAACAATCGGAACCGTGATTCCTTGCGCCCGGCATTTTTCCACGAACCGGAAGAATTTAGAGTTGTCGAAAAACATTTGAGTCACGATATAATTTGCCCCGGCATCTACTTTTCGTTTCAGGTTTTCGATATCACAGGCTTGGTTCGGCGCCTCGTAATGTTTTTCCGAGTAACCAGCCACGCCGATACAGAAATTCGTGGGAACGGAGTCCGTCAAAGTATCATCAAGATATTGCCCGTGATTCATGCGGTATATCTGTTCGACTAACTCGCAACTGTATTTGTGTCCGTCTTCTTCGGGTGAGAAAAAACGCTGGCCCGGTATGGGATCTCCCCGGAGAGCCATTATGTTCTCGATGTCGAGAAAGTTCAGATCAATCAATTCGTTTTCGATTTTGTGGCGGGTAGCCCCACCGCACACGATATGCGGAACCATATCCACGTTGTATCTTCTCATGATGGCGGCTGCCAGAGCTACCGTACCCGGACGCTTCGTGACGGTAACTTTTTTAATTATTCCGTCTGGTAATTCCCTGTATTCCAATTCATCCCGGTGGAACGTGATATTGATAAACGGGGGAGCGAGAGCGATAAGCGGCTCAATTGCCTCGTATATCTTGTTAATATCTCCCCCTTTCAGCGGTGGCACCAGCTCGAAAGAGAATACCGCTTTATCTGATTTGTTTAAGATGTCAATAACCTTCATGATTTTAGATTTTAAATTTTAGATTTTAGATTACCTGCGCTTGAACCAACGCTTCAACTACCCCCTCTTTAGCTTTTATCTTATTTCAGCGTTTACACGCTGAAATATTTTGCTTCCGGGTGTGAGATCAGCATTCCGCAGAGGCTGGTTGAGGGATAGATTGAATATCCTTCTGTCAGTTGTACCCCGATTTGGGCGGGTGCATCCAATGCTTCGAAAGCGATCTTTTTTAACGCGTGATCCGGGCAGGAGGGGTAACCGAAAGCGGGACGGATGACATGCGTACCCTCGTTTATCTGCTCCTGCATCCATTCCGCGCAGGCTTCCGTCAGTCGGGCGCACAGGCTTTCCCGTAGAAGGTGCTCGAAATCACGACAGTCGTTACACTTGTGCTTGTCGGATACTTTCAGGCAGAACAAACCGACACTTCCCGTCCCTTTCTCTTTGGGGATCACGAAGTCTGCCAAAGAGATACATTCTTGCAGGTCTGCCTGTTGCCGGGGCATCGGGAAGCGGAATTTGCCGTCCAGCACGATTTCGTCGTTTTCCGAACAGGCATCGAAAAAGCGCACGATGATGGAAGCGTCAAATTCGTTGCCGGCAATGACTTTCCCCAACATATCCAGTGCTGCCTGATAAGTGCGGTCAGCCTCGTCATTCGTGTAAACGATCTCCGGGTATTTTCCTTTGAATCCCCAGAAATGGAAGAACGGGGTCCAGTCAATTCTTTCCACGAGGTCTTCGATATTAAGGTGTTTTACCAGTAAATTGTGTTCCCCGAATGTTGTCGGTTGAACGTTATCCCAATTAAAGCGTGGCGCTCTTCGGCGGGCTTCTTCAAGCGATATGTGTTTTTGTTGACGGTGGTAATAATGCGTCCGGATTTCTTCCTGCTCCCGTTTGAGTTCACGGGTATAATTTTCCCGGTCGTTCAGCAAACGTTTTATGATTCCCACGGTACGTGAAGCATCCCCCCCGGGTACAACACAATGATCATATTTGGGTGCCAGTTTCACAGCCGTGTGCACGGATGAGGTGGTTGCACCTCCCACGATTAGCGGTACTTGCAGTTGTTCTTTCTGTAACAGTTCGCATAGATTTTCCATTTCACCCAGCGAGGGAGTGATCAATCCGCTAACCCCGACAATATCCGCCTCGTGTTCTTTAATAGCCTCGATAATCCTTTGGTTGTCTACCATGACACCAAGGTCGATCACTTCCAGATTATTACACGTTAATACAATGTTTACAATGTTTTTGCCGATGTCATGCACGTCGCCTTTTACCGTGGCAAGAATTACTCTGGGCAATCGTTTCACGTTTTGTGCCGCCGCGTTATGGCGTTCTATTTCGGGTTGCAGGATATTCACCGCTTCTTTCATCACTTTTGCCGATTTCACCACTTGCGGGAGGAACATTTTGCCGTCCCCGAAAAATTCGCCTACGCGCTCCATGCCTTTCATGAGCGGTCCTTCGATAATTTCTACCGGATTGGAATACCGGGCGAGGGCCTCTTCTATGTCCGCGGGAAGATAGTCCGTGATGCCTTTCACGAGTGCGTGTCCCAAGCGCTCTTCCAGCGGGCGGGTGCGCCATTCCTCGTTTTGTACGTTTTTGTTTTCGCCCTTTACTTCTTTATATTTCTCGGCTAGGGCGATTAATGTTTCCGTGGCCTCTGGAGTGCGGTTTAAGACAACATCTTCCACTGCTTTCAGAAGTTCCGGGTTGATTTCGTCATACACTTGCAACATGGCGGGATTGACGATAGCCATATCCAGTCCCGCCCGTATCGCGTGGTACAGGAAAACGGAATGCATGGCTTCCCGCACGGTATTGTTACCGCGGAACGAGAAAGAGAGGTTGGATACTCCGCCCGATGTGCGGCAGCCTTTCAGGTTCTGTTTTATCCAGCGCACGGCTTCGATGAAGTCCACTGCATAATTGTTATGTTCGTCGATACCCGTGCCGATAGCGAGGATATTCACGTCAAAGACAATATTTTCGGGGGTAAATCCGGCGCGGGTAGTCAGTAATCGGTAAGCGCGTTGGCAGATGTCTATTTTCCGTTGGAAAGTGGTTGCTTGTCCTTCCTCGTCAAAAGCCATAACCACGACTGCAGCCCCGAGGCGTTGTATCTCTTTCGCCTTGTGCAGAAATTCTTCTTCCCCTTCTTTCAAGCTGATGGAGTTCACGATACATTTCCCTTGCGAATTTTTCAATCCTGCAAGAATGGTTTCCCATTTCGACGAATCGATCATCAAGGGTGCCTTGGCTATATCCGGTTCGTTGCTGATTATACGAATGAAGCGTTCCATTTCCGCCGTGCCGTCCAGCATGGCATCGTCCATGTTGATGTCTATGATGGACGCTCCCGCCTCGATTTGTTTGCGGGCGATGATAGCGGCTTCCGTGTAATTCTTTTCCCGTATCAGACGGGCGAATTTGGCGGAACCTGCTACGTTGGTGCGTTCCCCGATATTGATAAAATTGCTTTGCTCTTTATCAACAATTACAGTTTCCAGTCCGCTCACTTTCAACCAGTGTTCCGAAACCGGGATTTCACGGGGAGGGATGTTTTTCAACACTTCGGCGATAGCCCGAATGTGTTCGGGTGTCGTTCCGCAACATCCGCCCGCGATGTTGATTAACCCTTCTTTTGCCATATTTTGCAGGCATTGTGCCGTGAATTCGGGAGATTCGTCGTATTCACCCATTTCGTTGGGAAGCCCGGCATTCGGGTAGATGCTGATCGCGCAAGGTATATGTGGCGCCAGTTCCCGGATGAATTGGTGTAATTCTTTTGCCCCGAACGAGCAGTTTAACCCGAAACTCACGATGGGGTAGTGGGACAAACTGGTGAACAGTGCATCCAGTGATTGCCCTGTCAGCGTACGACCGCTTTTGTCGTTGATCGTTGCCGAGAGCATCACGGGGAGTTGTGTCCCGCGTTCCTCCTGTACTTTGGCGATAGCATACAAGGCTGCCTTGGCATTCAGGCCGTCATAAATGGTTTCCACGAGCAAGAGATCTACGCCTCCCTCGATTAGTGCGGTAACTTGGGTCGTGTAAGCCGCGACTAATGTGTCGAAGTCCACGATACGGTAGGCGGGCTGTTCCGGATCGGGGGCAAGCGTGAGAGATTTGTCCGTGGGACCGATACTTCCTGCCACGAGTATTTCGCGTTCTCGGCAGGCGGTAGCCGCTTCTTTGGCGATTCGTGCCCCTTCCCGGTTTATTCGGGTAATCCATTCCGTGCACCCGTATTCGGCTTGGGATACGGCATTGGCGTTGAACGTGTTTGTTTCTATAATATCGGCACCCGCTTCAATATAACTTTGATGCACTCGGCGAATCACGTCGGGACGGGTGATATTCAACACGTCGTTGTTGCCTTTCAAAGGGATAGGGTGCCCCGCGAATTCTTCTCCCCGGAAATCGGCTTCTGTTAATCCGAATTTTTGTAAGGCTGTCCCCGTGGCTCCGTCGAGGATGAGGATGCGTTTGTTGTCGCCTGCGGCGAGTTGCAGGTTGCAGGTTGCATTTGCCTTTGGCAAGTTACAGGTTACAGGAACTCCCGTGTCGGTGTTGTTTGGTTGTATGTCTTTGTATGTTTTCATTTCTAAATTTCTTCATTTCCAAATCTTCAAATCAAATATCCCGTGAATACCGATTTTATCGTCTTTGATACAAATAGCTCCTAGGATTTCGTCTTTTTTTCCTATCTCTTCCATGCAGGGGGCAATGTCCTCCACGGTCTGTATCCGGTTGGCAAAGGCAGTGGCGTATGTATCGGCCAAAGCACAGTCTTTGCAGATAATCATTACCGCGTCCGCTTTCCCGAAACTGAGCGATGGACCTACGGTGCCCGATGAGGTGCATATTCCCAGCGGGGCATATCCGGCGTTGATCGTGAAACCGACTTTCTCGGACAGGGGAGATTGCCCGGCGAACACGGCGATATCCATGTCTGTCCGGATGTCGGCGTATATATCTCCGCCGTTTTCCACGATAATCTCTTGTACCCCGAACTTTTCTTTGACTTCTATGCCTATTTCGCGGGCGACAGCTCCGGCAACGGCACTCATGGGACCGATGCCCGAACGGACAGCCACTTCCGCCATCTCACGGAAGATAACCGGTGCTGTCGGTTGTGCCTCGTGTGGTACCAATGCTTTCAAGTAGTCCGGATCTTGGGCTATGTAAGCGTCCATTTTCTCCCGTAACGCCCGTACACGGGTTTCCGTGAAGACGGGAATCTCCGGGTGAAACGAGACTTTGTCAATCCCTATCCACAAATCGGTTTCCTTGAAAGCGACCGTGAAAGAATGCCAGCGCTCTTCCTGTAAATGTTCCCTGTATGTACGATCTTTGTATTCCATTTGAGTTCGTAAAGTTTATAAGGTTTGTAAAGTTTATAAAGTGTCCAGTGTTATTATTTTTGCTTTCATAAGGTCTGCTAACTTTATAAACCTTATGAACTTTATAAACTTTATAAACTAATTCAGCGAATCGCTGAATTCAATCTTGAAAAGTTTCAGCGGGCAGGCTTTCAGACATAGCTTGCAGGCGATACACTTTTCCGGGTTGAATTGCAGTTTCCAGTCCGGAGCCTCAATAGTCAAGGCGTGGGAGAAACAGGCGGATGCGCAGTTGCCGCAATTGATGCAACGGGTTTCGTCATACGAGATTTTGCTGGAAACGGGACTCACGGTGACTCCGTTGTCGTTCAGAAACGCGATAGCTTGTTCTATACGCAATTCGTCGGCATCCATTTCAATGAGTAAAGAGCCGGTTCTTCCGGGTTGTATTTCTCCTTTCAGTATATTTATTTTTATATCATAAATACGAATCAATTCGTATGTCAAAGGTCTGTCTGTTGCGTCGACCGGGAAGGTCAATATTACTTTTTTATTCATAACCGGAATAATTTTAGATTTTAAATTTTAGATTTTAGATTGAACTCCCTCCCTCCTTCGGGGTATTGAGCCTGGAAACCGGTCTCGAACTGGCTCTCGTTCGACAGACAACGAGCAAGCTCTCAGTCTGTTCTCTCTTACTCGCCAGTTTTCCTCTATAAACAGAGGGAGAGCTGAATTACTCACCGTCTTTGGCTAGTGTCACCAGCTCCTCCTCTGTTTATAGAGAGGTGGCTGCGAAGCAGACGGAGGAGTTCATTTTCAATTTTCAACTTTCAATTTTCAATTGTTTCAGTGCAGTTCCTGTCGGCATCGGTCGAACGGGTTCCGAGAGCAGGAAATCACCTTTTTGAATCCATGATTTCAGTATATCGGCGATTTGTCGGGCTTTTGCCAGACTGGCCACGGGGGTGGTTCTGATCTTGTGTCCGTTTACTTCTATTTCACCCGATTGGAGGGCGGCATAGTTTGTTTTTCCTAGAATCTTGTTTCCGTCCCCGTAATCCACGACGGTTGTTTCAATCTGTTCGTTACGAATGGATACCCTGCGCGCGAGGTCTTCATCCAGAATAGGGATGGGGATACCGATCCCGACAAACAGGCTTACCCCGTATTTCTCGTAGTACACGCCTCGCAGGAAGTCGGTACTCATGTTCTTCAAATCGCCGATTACCGCTATCGTGCGGGCGTTACTGGTCGGGATGCCGTATTCGTTGACTTCTTTGGTGGAGTGGAATTGTGTCCCGTTCCATGTGACGTACCCTTCCGTGCCGCAGAGGAAAATGCGGGTTCCCAATCCTATCGTGCGACATTCCGGATCATTCAACAGGGGAGAGAGTTCACCTGCCGTGCTGTACGAGGCGTTGCGCAATTTTGGAAGTAGGGTTCCCATGTAAGTGTATTTGATTTTGTCCGTGGAGTTTGTTGCCACGTTGTAGTTCTGGTACGCGTTTCTCGGGTTGTACAGGATTGCTTCGTTGATCGAGTCTTTCGTGATACGGGTTTTAATATGTTTGCAGGGATAGCAGTCTGTTCCTTTTCCCCAAGCCTCCAAGGCGATTTCTTTTCCTGCCACGAGATCTTCGATAACGTGCGCTCCCCCGTATGCCGGGTTCTCCGGGTTGCAGTCCGTGGCACCCACGTAGGTGTCCACGGCGGCGAGTCCGCCACTGACACGTATCCCATTCAATTCGATTTTTTCCATGCGAATCGGGGGATTGGCATGACCGAAATTCAAGAATGCGCCCGATGAACACATTGCCCCGAAAGTGGCGGTTGTTACCACATCTACTTTTTCGGCGATCTCTTTCGGCGAGAGTGTTTTTGCCAATTCGGAAACTTCTTCGGCGGTCAGAACCACTGCCGTTCCCTTTTTTATCTTGTCGTTTATTTCCGCGTATGTTTTTGCCATGATATTGTCCAATTTCTTGATAAATAAATGTTTGAATAATGATTTTTTCAAGATAATTGCCTTGCAACTATCTGATTATTAGATTGTAGATGTTGTTTGTGTCATAAAAGTCATGACACAACGATCAATCATAAATCTAAAATCAAAAAATCTAAAATGAATAAGTTCCGGGGTAAAAAAGATATTAGCGCATGCAGCGCATACACATGGACATGGCAATAGAGAGGATGAAAAGATTTCTACAATTGGCGGTGCAATAACTGCTGTTCTGGTTTGTTGTTTCTTTTTTCATTTTTCTTCAGCTTAAATTATAACTCCTGGTTCTCAGGTCAGGTTTTGGCACCTTGCAAATCTTTTGCAGGTTGTCGGAGCTTCAATGAGCCTGTTCTCTCGACTCCTCTTTATAATTCAAACAATCCTCGCAGATTGAATTGATCGGGACAAAGAAAAAAAGAATAAATGAAGAATGCAAATATTTTTCATCTTTTTTGCGATCGGGGATTCTAATTTACTGCTATAACTCTTCATTACACGTGAATAACCCCTGTTCAACCCTTGGTCTCTATCAAAAAGATTGCAATTTCATATCATTAACAGAGCATGAACGCTGGTTTACGTTCATGCTTCGAAGATGCTACGTTCATGCTTCGAACTTGGTAGCGGGAAACCATAGCCTAAGTATAGTCCGGGGGATGCCGGGTGTGAGTGAAGGGATGAAAATGCAGTGTTTCGTTTATCGCAATTTAACATTTTGCGAATTGCGAGAAATGAAACACAAACTGATATTATTACGATAAATGTGATAATTTTAAATATAAGATTTATAACGACAAATTTTCATGTATTTATATTTTGTGTTAATCAAAAATTAATTACTTTTGTGTATCAGTGAATAAAAATTTATTGATATTATTGTAAAATTAGAGAAGTGTCGCGTGTGAAAGGGAGAACAGGAGCGATTCGTGTGAGTTTTTGCGGATAGTTAATATGGATATTTACACTGTCAATGTGTTGCGAGTATGAAGAAATGTGTGTTTGTTTTTTTGATCATGATTTTAGTGGTTTATGGTTATGCACAGACGGTAACATCGACGAAGACGCTTACCGATTCGCTTCGTGTGCAGTTCGAGAAAGATGCCAAGCAAATCACGTCTGATTTTGAGGCGTATAGTAAACAGGCTCGTGAAGAGTACGCGAAATACGAGGCACAAGCAAAAGCGGATTATTTTCGTTATGTCCGTTCTATCAAAAAGGTATGGGGGGAAGATAGTGTTATTGACAACACCCGGACGGAATGGGTGGAATACAGTGATGATTATCATAGCCGTTCCATTGTCGATTTTGACAAAGGGGAGATTTTCGTGGAGATAGCGCTTGACGATATCGGCGTTACGGATTCTACCGAGATAAACGCACGTTTGGCGGAAGCCATAGAACGGATGTTGAACAGCAGGGGTTCAACCTGTCCTTACCAATCTTCTGTTGACGCATCGGAAGCCTTAACGCAAAAACCTATCCTTGACGGGCTTGTCGATTTCTCCAAGTATAAATTCGATACGTCGTCAGCCTCAACGGACAGGAAACCGACATCCGCCCGTCCTGTCCCCCCGGTGCCGACCGTGAAGGGGAAAAATCTGACGGTTGATCGGAAGCAGGATTCGCTGGCACGAACTGTCGACACGGGGAAAACGATGGCACAGCGTACTCTGGAGAAAGACGATAAAAGAAATGGTAATCCTCTCGCTAGTAAACAGGAAGAGGCTCGTGAGCGTGCCGAACAAAAAAAGCAGGAATGGTCGGGCAAAGGGGAAACGGCATCTATCGCGAAAGCTATCGCGGCGCAAAGTAAAAAAACGGTCAAGGTAACGGGAACGAACAAGGAAGCACGTCAAGTGGTGCAGGTGCAAATGAGCCTTGTTGCCGATAATCTCTCGAAAAACGCGGCTCTTTATAAAGACCTTGTAGCGGAATTTTCGCGCGTCTACCAGATTGAGGCGTCACTTATTTATGCCGTGATGGAGCAGGAATCCTGTTTCAATCCCGAGGCAACGAGTTGGGTTCCGGCTTACGGGTTGATGCAGCTTGTCCCGACGTCGGGAGGTTTTGACGCGTTTCGCTATGTGTACAAGCGCGAGTGGATTCCCACGCGGAGTTATCTTTTCAACCCGCGTAATAATATAGAATTGGGTACCGCCTATTTGCGTGTTTTGTCGAACCAGTTCGCGTCGGTTGCCAATTCCGATTGCCGCAAGTTGTGCGTGATTGCCGGGTATAATACCGGGGCGGGAAACGTGAGCAGGGCTTTCACGGGAGCAACGAACCTGAATAAAGCCATCCCGTTGATAAACGAATGCAATTATGAACAATTATACAGTCATCTCACGACTCGTCTGAGCACGAGTGAAGCCCGGAATTATGTTTCGGGGGTGACGAAACGACAGAAAAAGTATCTCAAATAAAAAATGAAATAACGATGTATTGCCCTGAATGCGGAAATAAAATAGAAGACGGGAACGTGCTTTTTTGTTCGGAATGCGGAACAAAATTGGAGAGGGACGTTCACACGATGAACAAGGATTCCATGGGTTCGTCCTCGTCTAAAGAAGCGGGTATTCATGGATTGCTCTTCACGAATCTGAATTTGCTGGCAGAAAAACTGGATGTTGACGAGCAAAGTTTAACAGCCGTGTTTGACAAATTTATCGTGGAGAAAAGGAAGTGTGGCGTTTCATACAAACTTGTCGATGCCGGTAATTATTCTTACGGGAAGAGCGGTTTTTTCGGGAAGGCCAGAACGGTCAGTTTAAATGCCGACAGTTCGTTGTGGGATTATATGGACATACTGATGGATGTTCATCAACGGGAAGAAGCGGCGGGAAAGGAAGAATCACAATACCTGTTTATTATAGGAGGAAGCGATATTATTCCCATGCCGTGCGTCCGTCATTATATCCCGGATGATAGTAATGATGACAGTATCGATACGGATATACTTTACGCTTATCCCTACGGCAAGGAGATGCTTGCTTTACTTGAAAGTCAGGAGATATTCAAGTACGAACAGCTTTTTTTCGTGGGACGGTTGCCTTTCGGGGAGGATGCGTCATGTGAAGATTTACTCGATTACCTGAAGCGGGATATAGAAAATTCTCACGGTATTCCGATGATCGCGGCTTACGGGCAATGCGATCCTAACTGGAAGAATGTGTCCGTCCGCGTGGCGGGTGATCTTTTGAGCGGTAATTATTTGCGTAATTTCGACGGTCGTTTGCCGGCTGATTGTTATTATAACCGGCTTATTCTTTCTCCCATGGTTATGGAGGAGAATGTCAGCCAAGTTTTCCACGCGGGAGCTTCTTTGTATTATTATAACCTTCATGGAGGGGAAGGATTGGAGTCACGCGGTTATTTCGGAGCCATGCTTCATAAAAGCGGGGAGGGAGCTTATCCGGTCATCGAGCCGGAACACATGATGACTTGTCTGGCTCCTAATATCGTTATCAGCGAGGCTTGTTACGGGGGACGTTTTATCGGGTTGGATAGGTATCACAGTATGTTATTGGCCTCGCTCTCCGCGAACACGTTGGCTTTCGTGGGTTCGTCGCGGGTGGCTTGGGGTTCCGTGGATTCTTTGAACGCAACTCCTTCCACGGTTGCTTTGTGCGAGGCGGATATCATCGCCAGTTGCTTCATGAATGCCGTTTTGCAAGGATATACCGTGGCGCAGGCATTGTTTATCGCGCGTAGTGCTTTGTTGCAGGGAACCGATCAGGGCAGTTTATACTCGGCTTTGACGATCGTGGAATTTAATCTTTTCGGGGACCCGACTCTCTCGATGAATTTTTACAAGGGGGGAAAGTCAGAGGGCGAAAGGCTTGGGAAGAAGGCTCTGGTTCCCGAAGACGCTAAAATCGGGTGTACTGTCGAGAGAATTAAATCGGGGAATAGGAGCGGTTCCATTCTGGAACAGGTGCGCAGTGCCGTTGATGGTAATATTCTCCAAATTCACACGATGATAAATCAATACCTGAACGCGAATTATGGCGTGGTACCGCGTGAGGTTGACGGGATTTTCAAGGTGCGATATAAAGACGGGCGGGAAGAATTACAGTTTAATTATGACATGGAGGCTCAAGAGGGAAAAATACCTGCCCGTTATGTCATAACGACCACTGTCGGCGGGGAAATCAAGCGTGTTTACACGGCAAAATGAAATATTTAAAATAAGATTGTAAAACGAAATATTATGAATTGTCCTAAATGTAATACAGTCCTTCGTGCGGGTGCAAAGTTTTGCACTTCTTGCGGACAGAAAATAGAGGCCTCGATGGAATGTCCTCAATGTAGTGCTCCCTTGAAACCGGGGACCAAGTTTTGTACCAAATGCGGCCATCGAATGGTTCCGGCGGAAAAAGCACCGGCTTCACCGCAACCGGAAGCGTCCGACTTGAATACGGTGAAGGGGCGTATTTATTGGAATATACAACCGGGGCAAGTTGCCCGGGTGATCAGTGAGGCGGAATTTGACTCTTATAATAAGATTCAAGGCATTATCATACCGGAAGGAACAACAGCATATATCCGGGCTAACGGGCGCACTATCGCTTCTATCAGCGGCGGTACTTATGATTTTACGGGTTCATCGGAACAAGCGATTAATAATGCGGGAAGAAATTTGCGGAAAGGATGGGAATTTATTGTCAATTTATTTAAAAGCCGCAAGCGGGAGGAGGGAGATAAGACCGGGGAGGAACTTTACCGGCAGCAGCAGAATGTGATTCAAGAAAACGCGAAGCGGGGAGCGGCTTTTTCAATTATCATTTTGTTGGACAAAGCATTTCCGCTTCTCATCGGTTCCAAACAGCAGCAGATTGACGGGTACAAGGATTTTACCCCGATGAATATTCAGACCCGGTATCTCGATATGGAATTGGGCGTGAATGCCTATTTCAAGATTTCAGACCCGGAACGGTTTATCATTCACTATTTGACGGAGCGGCAGGTGCTGAACACGGCGTTTATCGTGGACGAGATAACCGATACCGTCCGTACGGTACTCCAAGATGCGTTGTATGACGTGGAACTCTCTTCCAATCGTATCCCGAAGGAACTTCACTCGATGTTAAAAGACAAGATTAACGCGGTTGCCGCCGAGGCGTTCTTCGGTGTGTCGGTCGTGCGTATCGTGGAGATTTCGGCGGCGAACGAGGATTTGGAGCGTTTCAGGGCGTTGAGTCGTGAATTGTATCTTTCAGAGAAAGAGTTGGATTACCTGCGTCGTTCCAATGAATTCAAGAATAGATTGTCCGATACCGTGAACGCACAACGGTTGCATGAAGCCTCGTCCGATTTGGATTTGGACAAGCAATTGGAAGTGATCAATCATGACCGGTTGTTGCACGAGGATGAAGTGGAAAAATTCAAATATTTCCTGAAAAACGAGCGTATCGTGCGTGAGGCGCAGAATGATGACGAGCGTAACGCGGCTTTAGCGGAATTGGCCAAGACGGGCTTGATCCGTGAAGATGAAGTGTATGCGCTTCAGGATCAGTTGCAAACGAACAGCTACCAGCGGGGGATGGCATTCCAGATGATGCAACTTCGTGACGGTATCGAGTTCGAGCGTGTTCGTCTGGAAGGTGAAGCTGACAAGGCGGCAGTGATTATCAAGAAGGAACTCGAGTTGACCGGTTTACGTGACGATTATGACGACAGCCGTTTCTATAAAGAAGTTGAAAAACAGCGTACGCTTGCCGAAACTAATTTGGATTTGGAACAGCGTAGCCGTGATATGGACTATCAGGATGTCAAGCGTATGCACGATATGGAACGGGAGGATGACGATACCCAATTCCAACAGTTCATGGCGATGCAAAAGGGGGAGGAAGAAGGAAAAGAAAATCAGCGCCGGCATGAGGCGGAACTGGAACAAACGCGTTTGAAGAGTGCCGAGGAGTTGGAACGTCTGAAGTGGGAGAACTCTAAGGAACTTTCTGACGAGAAGGTGTGGGCGTTAAGCGGTGGCGATGCTGCCGTGGCGTATGCCGAGAACAGGTATAGCGCGGATGCCGAGCGGGAAGCGAGCGAACGTCTGGAAGCCCAACGGCGCGAGTTGGATGCGCGTCTGGAAGCGGAACGCGCGTCCCGTGATGCCGAGTACCGGGATAATCAGAGTCAGATGTTCGGGATGATGCGCGACATGATGGCTATGACCGGGGGTATTCAAGCCCAGAAAGCGGAGGATCGGGATAGCCGGACACGGGAAAAGATGGAGGAAAAAGACCGTCAGTTGCGTGAACGCGATGAGCGTATTCTGCGGCAGGAGGGACGGATGGATACGGCTTACGACCGTGCGTTGGATTATAGCACCCGCGGTAACGCGCCCGCTCACCCGCGGCAGAACGCGGAGTCGGAACAGGTAGCACGGCAAGCGGGAGCGAAAACGGTTGCTTTTGTCGTGTGCCCGGAATGCGGGAAGCAGTTGGAAGCCGGAATCAAGTTTTGCGAGGATTGCGGAGCCGAGGTATAGCAAAAGAATTTCTCATTTCAAAGAGTTAAGGATATGATAATAATTCATGGAATCATAGAGTGTCGTTTGCAGCATGTCGGGTCGAAGTCGGAAGGCGTGAGAGCGGTTCTGAAAGGAGATGACGGCAGGACGTATAAACTCTATCGGGTTGGCATTTTACCTGCCGGGGATCCTTTTTTTATCCCTTATGACGGGATGCGGGTCGGGATTTCCGGAAATGCGGAGGAAGCGACAGGGAGTTTTTGTGTAACATCTATTCTATTGGATGACGGAACGGAAGTTTTTTCGCAACCGGTAGAACCTCCCGTTGCCGACGAGTCTGTTTAGTCCTATGTGCTGTACGAGTTTAAAGAAAAAAAATGAATTAAAAATACGAGATTATGAGCAAAAAGAGATATTGTCCGGAATGTGGTCAGGTAATGGAAACGGATGAACGTTTTTGTCAGGATTGCGGGGCAGAGGTACCGTGTGATCCGGATAAAGACCGTGCCGCGGCGGAGGCGGTTTTGAACGAGGTTAAGCCTTCGGACACGGAGGGATCTATCATCGGCGCGGGGGCGCGGGCAAACGTTACCGGGGGCATCAATAAAACTTCAACTACACATACTAATGTCAATACCTCCCATGTGGATAATTCCGCTACCGTCCATAATAACACGACGATAGTGATGGGAAAGGGGGAGATTGAATATTGTGAGGTATGCGGGAATCCTTTCGGGGAGAAACACGCTCGTTGTCCGAAATGCGGCAAACAGATATGTTTTGACTGTAAGGTGAAGAACAAGAATCGTTGCGTGGAGTGCGAGAAAAAGTCCGTGAACGAATACAGTGTCGCTTTTCAGCAATTGCTCTTGACGACGAACGGGAATATTGGTATTGCCGGACGGCAGATGATGAATCAGAAGGCGAGAGAGTTGGACGTGGAGGACTCGAAAGAGGCTATCGAGGAGGAGATGAATGAATTGTACAAACCGGTGGATAAGGCTGTACAACCCTTGGTTGGGGGTGCTGCAACATTCACGGGACAATCCGTTCAGCAAGCGGAAATAGCCGGAAAAGGCGTGGGAGCTTTAACCGGGGACAAACCTCTTCAGCCTCGTTCGACAAGCAAAGGGAAAAACAAGTGGCTTCCTGCGGTTGTTATCGTGTTTGTCGTGATTGGCGTTTTTTTCGTTTTTGGCAAGAAAGATAATTCTTCCAAAGAAACGGCTTCTGTTCCCCCGACGGAACAAAAACAGACGGTTTCTAAACAAGCGGCTCCGGCTGCGGAACAGAAAGCCGCACCACAGGTCACAACTCCGGCGAAAACGGAAAAAACGGCGGTAAAGGCTGAACAACCCGTGGTGGCGAAGAAAGATGCTGATTATGATGCGGGAATGGCGGCTTATGATAAGAAGGAGGGGATTGAAGCCATTCGCCTTTTCAAGAAATCCGGCAGTGCGACGTCTTATTATATGCTGGGTAGGATTTATGAAAGCGGCTGCGGTAAAGTGGCTGCCAACGCAATGATGGCACGGCAGAATTTTAAGAAAGCTGCCGATATGGGAAATGAAGACGCGAAAGCGAAATTGAAATGAAAATAAAAAAACATATTAATAGAATTTACTAATGACTAAAATTGGCGCTATGTTAAAAATTGTTTTGAGTGTTGCCTTGTTCTGTGTTGTAGCAATTGCAGTTCAAGCTCAGGAAGTTAAGAAACCGCGTTTGTACGTGGAGTATTTCACGGAAGCGAATGGAGTATCGAAAGCGGACGGCGATAAAGTTCGTCAGGCGGTGATTGATGCCCTCAGCAAGACAAAGCGTTTCGAGTTGGTAGACCGGGATGTTGAAAGCTCTCTTAAAAAGGAAGAGGAACGCCGTTCCGACGAGAAAGCGATGGGAGATGAAAAAGCCCGTACACAAACCATGTCTGCCGCCGCCCATGATTATATCTTGAGCGGGAATGTATTGGGGTGTTCCGTGAAATCCGAACAAAAAGACGGCAAGACGATGTACACCTGTGTTTTGAATTATTCTGTCACGTTGACGGAAGTTACCACGTCAACGACTGTTGCAACCAAAGCGTTCGATCATTCCCCTTCGGGGATAGGCGGTACCGTGGGTAAACTTTTGGATATGTCGGATTCGAAAGAAAAGGCAATTGCCGGTGCCGTTAATATGATTTCCAGTGATATTCAGGATTTCCTGATCAAGGAATTTCCGTTGGAAGGTACAGTTATCCCTTTGGACTATGAGGTGAAGAAGGACAAAATGGTAAAGTGTTACATTGATTTGGGGGCTGAACACGGGGTTAAGAAGGGAGATTATTTTTCCGTTTTGTCGCCCAGCGTAAGAGCCGGTCGCACGACTTACAGCGAAGTGGGGCGGTTAAGAGTGGAAGAAGTGGTAGACGGAACCATGTCGCAGTGTAAGGTGGTGCAAGGGGACAAGCGAGTGTTTGCCGCGATGGAAAGTTTTCAAGCACTGGATGAAGCGGCACAGAAGAAACAAGCTCTAAAGATTAAATCTACGGTGGCGCCTTTATTATCATTTTAATAGTCAGCTATGAAAAAAATAATTAGCCTATTTTGTGTACTATTATTCGGGGGTGTAATTTCAGTAAAGGCTCAGGATTATCTTCAGATTGTTTCTTTGGAATCGGATAACGGGACACAAGCTGTTTTTTCTTCCGCGGGGGCGGCTGAGAATAAAAAAGGGATTGAAACAGACGCTATAAAATCACTTATCTATACCTTGTTTTTTCAAGGTGTAGAAGGTGTTAATGACGGGAAACCTTTGGTTAGCAAGCCTAACGAGGCCTATACCAATTCGTTTTTTAATAATCAGGCGCGCTACGCTTCTTATGTGGCGCGTACCGAAGAGGCTGTCAAGGCCGCGAAGATTGGCGGACGTTACCAAGGGACGACGCGTGTCACGTTGCGCCTTCGCCAATTGATAAACGACGTGAGGAAGAACACGGGTTATGACCAGATGGTGGCGGAAACTCCTAAACCCCGCCTGCCTAAACCCACAATCATTGTTGTTCCTTACAAGAAGGAAGGCGAAAGTTTTCAAAGCATACTGGAGAATGACTATGATCTTCGTGTCGCCGTGGCTGCCGTGCAGAAAGGGTTTGAAGATTGTGATATTAAAACGAGGGATTTGCAGGGGACTATCGACGCGATGAAACGGCGTATGCAATACGAGGACAATGCCGGTGCGGCGGATTCCAATGATAAGCAGCTTTTGCTGTCGTCGGGTGCGGATGTGTATGTCACCGTGGATATGAAAAAGGATGTCACGGAACAGGATGCCCGCGTATCATTGATAATGAAGGCTTACGAAACGGCAAGCGGAACTATCTGGGCATCGGAAGACGGGTGGACGAATCGTTTCCGTACCAGAGCCACGGATGTTTTGTGTTCTCATGCCGTTAAGGACAATCTTCCGAAGTTCTTGGAACAGATTGTTAAGAATTATTCTCAGCCGGCACGTGTCGTTTTGCAAATATCCATTAGCGGAAGTTCTATAAGTTCCTTGAACGATGCTTCCTGCTCTAATGGAGAGCGGATTTTGGATTTTATCCAGAATTGGTTGGATCGTAACGCTTTTGAAGGGGATTATCATATGCAGGGTATTATGGGAGAGTCGGCTATATTTGATTATGTCATGATTCCTATGCAAGACGAGAACGGTTACAAAATGACCGCGGACAAATTCGCCGGTCAACTGGGACGGCAACTCAAAGAACAGGGTGTTTCCGCCTCTTATCGTATCGAGGGCGGCACGATTTTGCTGATGCTGGATTTGTAGAGAGTAATAACAGTTAAAAGAAAAGGATTATGCGAAAGATTATTTTAAGCTTGTTGCTTTCCGTGTACGGTGTTTTTCAAGCCGGAGCGCAGGAACCCGAATGGGTAAACAAGCGTCCGACTTCGCCGGATATGTATATCGGCATAGGCATGGCATCGCTGACAGAAACCGACTACATGAAAAAGGCCACTCAAAATGCTCTGTTGGACATTGTTTCACAGATAGCGATAAAACTTGAAAATAATTCTTTTTTACATCGGGTGGATGTAGACGGGAAGTCGCGCGAGATGTTCGAGGACAAGATTCACGGTTCGCTGGTGGCTTGGATAGAAGGGCAGGAGTTGAAGGATACCTACCAATCCGGACAAAAATACTACGTGTATTATGTTCTGGATAAAAACGTGTATGCCCGGAAGGCGGAGGAACGCAGGCAGCAGGCGATAAAAACGGGTATGGATTACCTGCAAAAGGGACGTGCCGCGGAAGAAGCCATGAATCTCACGCAAGCCGTCCAGCTTTACGGTAAAGGACTTGAAGCCGCGGAACCGTGGGTGTTTATGGATTTGACGACGGACGAGGGGGGAAGGTCTGTAAATGTTCCCGTTGAACTTTACAATGCCTACATGAATGTATTCAGCGGTATGGCTATTACCACGAATGTCGTTCAAGTGGAAGGGGAGGCTTTCAAGGCGGTTGCTGAGCCTATTGCCGGGTGTCTTTCAAAGAATGGCGTTGTTGTTCCCAATGTGAAGTTGAAAGCGTCGTTCGTGTCCGGTAGCGGTGCCGTGTCGCCTGCCATACAGACGGATCACACGGGGACGGCTGAATTTTACGTGACGAATATCACGTCTAAAGAAGATGTGCAGGAGTTACGCGTTTCTATTGACGAGTCGTTCACGGACGCTCTTCCTGCGGCGTATCGCCGGCTGTTACAAAATCAAACGTGGCCGGCTGCCAAGGTTTCTATTCTGTTGAAAAGTGCCCCGATCACGGCTTACTTGTATGTCAACGATAATGACTTGGAAGGATGTGAACGCCATATCAGCAGTTTATTGACCAACAATTATTTCACGCTGTCGGAAGACCCGGATGCTCCACAATGTTTTGTCGATTTGTCAACAAAAATGGAGATGGGGGAAACGGTTACCGGTGGTATTTATGATTTGAACGCGTGTTATTGTACACTCGTTCTCAAGATTTATAATAACAAGAATCAGCAGATGTTACTAAACTATTCGGTGAATCGCGTGAAAGTTCTGGTACCTATCAGTAAGTCTGCGGAAGAAACTATTTCAATGTGTGTGCGGGAAGTTATGAAACGTGTCAACCGTGAATTACCGGACCGGATTAAAAAATTAAAAATCAATTAAAATGTAAGATTATGAAACATTATGCCTTGTGGGTAATATTTTTAGTTCTGTTTTTCTCGTTAGTCGGTTGCGGCTCATCGAAGAAAGTACAGGAAACATCTCCCGTATCCACTTTTATCATGCCCGGTTCCGAATATGTCAGCGGCAACGGTGTGCTTCGCGGATGGGGTTCCGGGAAGTCCGACAGCGAGGCTTCTGCCCGGAAGAAAGCACAGATGATGGCTTCCGCTGAATTGGCCGCCATGTTGTCTAAAACCGTGGAGGCTACCGTTGAAGAATACACCACGGTGCTGTCCGAGGGGTTGTCGTCCGCGTCCAAATCTTTGCTTCAGGATAAGACGAAAGTAACGGTGAAAAAGACTTTGGTGGGGGCTACTATTGTATTCGACCGTTGGACACAGGATGAGCAAACCGGACAATACACGAATTATATTGTTCTGGAACTGAAAGGAGCTGAATATTTGGATGCTCTTTACAAGGAATTAGGCAAAAATAACGAGGATTCTATTGATAAAGAATTGTTGCAACGCCTTTTCTTGAAGTCTATTGACGAAAACGCGAAAAAGTAAAATATTTCCCTTGCCCGGAGAAAAGAAGGGCAGGGGGACTATAATTGGTTTACGAGTCTACCGTGGAGATTACTTCGTTGATACGCAAACAGAATAACTATAGTATTAGCAACTGAAGCGTAAGTTCGAGAACAAGCAAAGTGCCTCTCGATCGGAAATCTGGCCGTTGGAATTGGATTACAAGATAGCCAGATCGGTGAATAACGGGATTATCAAGTTTGTCGTGTTCCTGACGGAGCATAACAACACCCGTTTGCGTTCCGGGCTGAAAGTAGATGTACATGTTACCCACGCCATGAAAGACGACGTGTTACGGATCCCGACGGGAGCTTATTACATGGGTAAAGGCGATTACGATATGTGGGTAGTGAACGGCGACCGTGCCGAGAAGCGAAAAGTAGTGTTGGGAGAGAGTGGTTTTGAACACGTGGAGGTCGTGCAGGGACTGACTTCGGGAGAGAAAGTGATATTGTCGGATATGGGTAGATACCGGGATAAGGAGGTGTTGTATATAAAATGAAGGAGTGTAAAAACACTCCTTCATTTTATATACAGTTTATTAAATAATCTTGAATCCAAGAGTCAAGTTCCATGATTTCGGGGCTTTGATGCCGTCACCGAATTTCTTTAAACCGAACTCGTAGTCAATATCGAAAGTAACTTTCCATACATCTACACCGGCGCCGACTTTACCGTTCCACATCATCTTGTCGGTGTCAAACATATCTTTTTTAAGTTTTTTTGTTGTGAAAGAGGCTACCGGACCAACGAATCCGCGAAGTTTGAAGATCGGGAGTTCTAGTATATGGTAACCGACCAAAACCGGAATGTCAATAGAGCTGTATTTGAATTTCCCGATATTTCCGGCGGTAACTTTACTTTCCTTGTGAGCGAAGTTTAAAGCCGGTTCCAGATAAATACTTCCGAAATTGATTCTGGCAAAGGCACCGATCATGTATCCGCCGTGAGAATCTACTTTCAAGTGTTTTGCCTTGATTTTCGTGTCGTTCCAACCGCCGTGGATACCCAGACTGATAGGGAGGGATTGAGCCATGGTAGTTAAACCGATAAGGCTGAAGAACGCTAAAATTACAATCTTTTTCATACTGTTCTTTTTTGTGTGATTAAATAAATTGTTGCTATTTATATTCTATCCGTTTAAATTCCGAGAGGATGATGCCGGTGGCAACGCCCACGTTCAGGGATTCCGTCGAATAGGGGCTGTGTGCAAAGCTGGGGATTGTTATTTTTCGGGTAACAAACCTTTCTATTTCGGGACTGATACCGTTCCCCTCGTTTCCCATGACGATAAATCCTTTCGTTCGAAGTTCAGTCCGGTAGATGTTTTCTCCTTCCAGAAACGCCCCGTAACAGGGGAAATCCTGATCCACGAATCGCGGGATAAATTCAACAAGATTCAAGTAGAACACGTTCACCCTGAAAATTGCACCCATACTCGCTTGAACGGATTTCGGGTTAAAAATGTTCGCGCAATCATGGTCACAAAACACGTGCCTAACTCCAAACCAATCACTCAAGCGGAGAATCGTGCCGAGATTACCGGGATCTTGAATACCGTTGAGCACGATGCTAAGCTCATTTTTTATTTCTTCCGGCGAGTGTTCTTTGACCGGAATCTGTGCCAAAGCGATTACTTCGGGGAGGGATTTGAAGTTGGAAACTCGTCCCATTTCAATTTCGTTGACCTCTATCGTATTGTATGACTGTGCTTTTTGCCTGTTGCGTTCAATCCACGAGGGACGGGCGATCAAGGTGTCAACCTTCATGTCGGAAAGGAATAATTCCTGCACGAGTTTTTCACCCTCTATTTTGAACAAATTATATTTTTCCCTGAATTTCTTTTTTTCAAGGTTTTGGATTATATTTGTTAAGTGTTTACTAAGCATACTTTTCAAGTTTGCTGATTAGAATTAAAACACAAACATAGTATTTTTTTGAGATTTTTGAGCATGCGTGGAGCGTACAAGATAAGTTTTATTCTTTTTATATTCTACTTCCTGTATTCGTGTTCCCCGACGAAGTATGTCGGGAAGGATGAGTATTTGTTGGATCACGTGAAGGTGAAAGTGGATGATTACAAGCTGAATAGGAGTGATGTGAGGCGGAGTATACGACAAAAACCGAACACCCGGATTCTGGGTACCGTGCGGTTCCATTTGGGGCTTTATAATTTAAGCGGACGGAACGAAAAAAAGAAATTTAATCAATGGTTGCGTCGTATCGGGGAGGCTCCCGTGATTTACGATCCCTTTTTAACGAAACGGAGTGTCGAGCAAATAGAATTATTCCTTCACAATAAAGGATTCTATCAAGCGGAAGTGCATGATACGGTGTATTACAAGAAGAAAAGGGCGAACGTGGAGTATAAGGTGAAAGTCGGTCCCGTGACCTCGATCGAGAGTATAAAATTTGATGCCCCCGAAGGACGGCCGGAAAATCGGATAGCGGAAGAAAGCGGTTTAATGGCGAATTACCGGAGAGACACGGTGAACACGCTGTTGGAGAAAAATGCACCTTTGGATTTGGACGTGCTGGACGACGAGCGGGAAAGGATCACGAAAGCGCTTCGGGAAAAGGGGTACTTCAACTTCTCGAAGAATTTTATTCGTTTTATGGCAGACACGTCGACTGTGAAAAAAGAGAATATGGCAAAAGTCTTCGTGCGTATTGTCGAGAATGCCGTGGACAGTAATGCCTACAAGCGTTATTTCGTGCGGAATATCAGCGTCAACTTTGACTATGATCCTCTCGTGAGCGCGGAACAGGTTGCTGCGACCTATAATTCATTGGTATATAACGGGTACACGATATTGTACAAGGATAAGTTGAAAATCAAGCCGAAGATGATTATCGAGACGATACAGTTGCAGCGAATGGAATTGTACGATGCGCAACGGGTGATTGATACTTACGTGCGTTTACAGGCGTTGAATCTTTTCAAGCTGGTGAATATCGACTTCAAAGAGGTGGAATCCGACGGGGAGGTGAAAGCGTTGGATTGCACGATACAGTTGTCCCCCGTGAAAAGACAGTCATATAACGTGTTCTTGGAAGGAACTCATAATTCGGGTAACTTGGGAGTCGGGGGAAACTTCACGTATAACCATCGTAACGTGTTTCGGGCGGGCGAGAATATCTCTGCCAGCGTGTGGGGAAGCCTGCGTAAGGAGCAAGTGAACGGGGAGGGAAAATTATTTAATACCACGGAGATCGGGGCGGAATTGAAACTCGTGACGCCGCAGTTCTGGATGCCTTTCTTGCGGATGAAAGATTTCCGTCGGAATTATGCCCCGAAGACGTCGATATCTTTCTCTTACAGTTATGAATACACGCCTTATTATACCCGTTCGATTGCCAACGCCCGGTTCGGTTACTTGTGGCGGAAAGCGGATAAGAAATGGCGGTATAATTTTGATTTGATCGATTTGAATTACGTGTTGATGAAGGATGTCGACAAGAGTTTTATCGACGGGCTGAAAAACGAGTATATCAAGAATGCCTACACGGACCACATGATTCTTTCGGCCGTGTTCTCCGCGACCTTTACCGATCAGCTTCTGAACGCGAAAGCAATGAATTATAATTATTTTCGGGTGAACGTGGAAACTTCCGGTAACGTGTTGAACGTGATAGATCGCCTTTCCGGCGGCAAGAAGACAGGTGAGAGTCTGGACGAGAAATATTATAAGTTGTTGGGTGTACGGTACGCGCAATTTGTCAAATCGGATGCCGAATACCGTTACAATTGGTATATCAACCGGGCGAACTCCCTCGTCGGGCGTTTCTTTGTCGGTTGCGGTTACCCGTACGGGAACATGAAAGTGTTGCCTTTCGAGGAGGCCTTTTACGGGGGAGGGGCTAACGATATGCGGGCTTGGCAGGCTCGGACACTGGGACCGGGGTCATATCTGGCAACGGAAAAGTACCCGAATAGCGTGGGGGATTTCAAGTTGGCAGCCAATATCGAGTATCGTTTCAAATTACTTTGGCTACTGGAGGGTGCTTTGTTCCTCGATGCCGGAAACGTGTGGAATATCAACCCGAAAGAAACCCGTCACGGTGCAAAATTGAATTACAATTTCTTCAACCAGATAGCGATAGGTACGGGAGCCGGATTACGATTGAACGCTAATTTCTTCCTTCTGCGTTTCGACTTGGGTATAAAACTGAAAGATCCCGCGCTCCCCGCCGGACAGCGTTTCGTGTTGTTTAACTCGGGCGGAGGTTTCCGTCGTTCGGTATTTAATGTGGCAATCGGGTATCCGTTCTAGCAGGGTAAAAGCGTTTTAACGTATTTGCCCTGTGGCGTTTGGTAAATTTGTAAATTATACCGATATTTGACAGATAACTTTTATCTTTTAGTTTTTAACTTTTAATTTAATATATCTCTTGGTGACACAGATCGTTGTATATTTATCGTTGTTGTTGCAGATCGTGGCGATGGGATTTGCAATCAGTTTATTTAAGCGGACAAAATTCAATGCGGCGTGGATATTGATTTCCACGGGCTTTTTTCTTATGGCGATTTACCGGGCGATAGAGTTGGTTCCGTCCATGCACCGGGGAGAATCGGAAGAGTTATACCAGACGAAAGTATGGCTGTCGTTCGTGATTTCCTTGGCATTTGCCATCGGGGCGTTTTATATACGGAAAGTATTTCAATTCCTGCGGCGTTTGGACGGGATACGGAGTGAAACGGAGAAAAGGGTTTTGTCGGCAGTGATCCGCACGGAGGAACAGGAAAGGCAACGATTTGCCAAAGAATTGCATGACGGTCTGGGACCGTTGCTGAGCGTGATAAAAATGCTGCTTTCCGGTTTTGACCAAAGTAATACCCCGGAGGTAAACGAGAAAATCAAGGTGAACCTGAAACAGGCAGTAGACGAGGCCATCGTGGGAGTTCGGGAGATATCCGCGAATATCAGTCCCCACATATTGAACAATTTCGGGCTAAAGGATGCCGTGGGGTCATTTATCAAGAAATTGCGTCCGGCCGAAGGTATCGAGATAACTTTTGAAACAAATGTAGAAAATCGCCGTTTCGCTTATAATGTCGAGGTTATCATGTATCGTGTGGTTTGCGAATTGCTCAATAACACGTTGCGCCATGCCGAAGCGAGTAAAATCAGTATTGACCTGCAATTACAAAATGATATCCTATACCTCGAATACGAGGATAACGGCATGGGATTTGACGTGAAACTGGCGGAAAGTGACGGGGGAATGGGATTGAGTAATATGCAATATCGTCTGAACTCCGGTAACGGGGATATCAAGATATTGAGCGAGCGGGGAAAGGGAATGATTGCCCGGGCTTTTATAAAATGTAAGTAGTTGTTTAAATATGGATAAATTGAGAATATATCTGGTCGACGACCACAAGTTATTTCGCGAGGGATTGAAGCTGTTGCTCTCGACGCAGGATTTCGTGCGACATATCTACGAGGCTTCGAACGGTCGGGAGTTTATCGAGAATCTCTCGTTCGTGGATTGTGACGTGGTACTCATGGATATCGAGATGCCGGGAATGAACGGGATCGAGGCGACGATCGAGGCGATGAAGATGAAGCCCGGCTTGAAAATTATCGTGCTTTCCATGTACGGGGACGAGCAATATTATTACAAAATGATCGATGCGGGAGCGAAAGGATTTTTGTTGAAAAATTCCGGTATTGATAAAGTGGTAACGGCGATTCAAAAGGTGGCGGAAGGGGAGAGTTTCTTCTCGGAAGAGTTGTTGGTGAATATCTTGAATAATATGCGGGATAATAAAAATGACGTGCCGGAAGTGGTGGATAATGACATTTCGGAACGGGAATTGGAAATATTGTACCACGTTTGTCGCGGGCTTTCCAACCAAGAGATTGCCGACGAGTTGTTTATCAGTAAACGGACGGTGGATAAACACCGTGCCAATTTGCTAAGCAAGACGGGATGCCGCAATACTGCCGCGTTAGTTATGTACGCCATAAAGAACAACATAATAGAGATCTGAAAGCTACAAGATAAATCATTAAATTTAAAATTAGTTGATGAATGGAATGATTTTCGCCGCCGGATTAGGCACACGGCTAAGACCGTTGACGGATGATCGCCCGAAGGCTTTGGTGGAATTGAACGGGAAAGCCTTGTTGGAACGGGTGATCGGGAGAATGAAAGAAGTGAAGGTCGAGCGTTTGGTGATAAACATTCATCATTTTGCCGATCAGATAAAGATCTTTCTACGCGAGCATGAGAATTTCGGAATGGATATCGTTCTATCCGAAGAGCGGGAAAAATTGCTCGATACGGGGGGAGGAGTTCTGAAAGCCCGTGATTTATTCCTTCCTGACACTCCGGTGCTGATACACAACGTGGACATATTAACCGATCTGGATTTGAATGCTTTGATTCGGCAGCACGAGGAACACGACGCGTATGCCACGTTAGTGGTGAAGCCTTGTCTGGCAGATCGGGTGTTAAAGTTTAATGGCGGTATATTGAAAGGTTGGGAGAACAAGCGGACTGGAGAACAGAAAATCGTGGACGACGGTTTTTACAGGGCGAAAGAATACAACTATTGCGGGATACAGGTGCTTAGTTCCGAATATTTACATAACATGATCCATGGGGATGTTTTCTCTATCATCGACGAACATCTGGCACAAGCAAAGAATCATCCTATCGAACTTTTTCAACATGACGGACTTGCCTTTGACCTCGGAACTCCGGAGGCGATAAAAGAGGCAAACGGGATGATTTACGATTTATGATTTACGATTTCGGATTGAAAAAAAGATATAGCCTCGTGTGGTTGAAATCTAAAATCGTAAATCTAAAATCATTTAAATGCTTCTGCTTCCCGGTATCAGTTTGATGTGATTCGTGTCCTCGAAGAATTTGAAATACATGTATAGCTTGTAATTAAAATCGAAGCCGTAGTTTTTATTCATACTATAATCGATATAACTGTTTATCCTCGGATCGCCCATGGCATAGCGCCTGTTCCATTCGATGGAGTATTGCAGATTCATGCTTTGATAATATTCGTTGCTGTGTTGGTTCGCGACGGATTGGTGAGTTGCCAGCCAATAGTCGAACCCGGAATCGAAAACGATTAATTCATATTGCGCGGAGTCTTTGATAGCGCAACGTCCCTTCTTGTTTTGGGTAATGTCTTTCTGTGAGGCACACGAGCAAAAGAAGGCAAGCACGAGAAGAAATCCGAATGTTCTCATAATCATTGTTTTTATGTGTTTATAAGTGCAGTCCAAGTTACGAAAAAAAACGGAGAAAAACAAAAATCATGACATGATCCATGTATCGCCCTCTCGTCCATAAGGTCTGAATGTCCATAATGTCATAAGGTCATAAGGTCAAATCTATCGGAATGTTTTGTTTATGATACTGTATATCATTGTGTTATTGCGTCGTGAACTTTATGGACTTTAGGATCCGGAGGCTCGACTTTATAGACATTACAGACAGGAGGTGTGTTTGACACACCTCCTTTTTTTATTTCACGGCTATCGTTTCGATCTCCACCATAGCGCCCATGGGAAGTGCTTTCACGGCGAACGCGGCACGTGCCGGGCAGTCACTCTTGTAAAATTGCGCGTATACTTCGTTCATTTCAGCGAAATAAGACATATCACCGAGTAAACAAGTTGATTTAACCACGTTGTCGAAAGTGTATCCGGCTTCTTCGAGGATATAACCGATGTTCTTCAAACATTGTTCGGTTTGCTCTTTCACGCCACCTTCCGCGAATTTACCGGTGTTCACGTCAATAGGAAGTTGTCCGCTGATATAGAGCGTTCCATTGGCTTCAATAGCTTGACTGTAAGGCCCGATTGCTTTCGGTGCTTTCGGTGAATTGATAACTTTTTTCATAATGACTTTTATTTTATTGATTTAAAAATATAATTCTATTTCCTCGACGCGAATATAACGAAAATCACCTTGTTATTTTTCTACCACGTGTAAAAATAAAAAACAGAAAGCCGGAAAAATATATCCCCGGCTTTCAGTTTTTAACTATTAACTTTTCTCGTTAATAGTTGTTCTTCTTTTCTTCAAAGTATGCTTGCGGATGAGCACATGCCGGGCATGCTTTCGGGGCGGTCTTGCCTTTATGCACGTAACCGCAGTTACGGCATTGCCACAGGATTTCTTCATCTCTCTCGAATACTTTTCCTTCTTCAACGCGAGCGAGTAAAGTTCTGTAACGAGCCTCGTGTTCAGCCTCTACTTTCGCGATATTGCGGAATACGGCAGCGATAGCGGTAAATCCTTCTTCTTCGGCTACTTTAGCAAATTCAGGGTAAAGGTCTGCCCATTCTTCGTTTTCACCTTCGGCGGCAGCTTTCAGGTTTTCAGCGGTAGTTCCGATAATTCCCGCGGGGTAAGACGCCGTGATTTCAACCATTCCGCCTTCCAAGAACTTGAAGAATCTCTTGGCGTGTTCTTTTTCTTGTTCCGCGGTTTCCATGAATACTCCGGCGATTTGCTCGAAGCCTTCTTTTTTAGCCACGCTTGCAAAGAAAGTGTAACGACTTCTGGCTTGTGATTCACCAGCAAATGATTTCAATAAGTTCTGTTCTGTTTTTGTTCCTTTAATACTCATAGTCTTATATATTAGCTGTTGTTGTATTTTCGCAGTGTGAAGTTACGAAAAGAGTGTAATTTATTGGAAATGAGCGTAGGTTAATTGCTCTTGATAGTAATAGGTTACGATTTAGTTAGTTATCTACTGCATTATCCTTCTGCGCGTTGCGTAACCTTCAAAGAACTCTTCGTATGCAAAAGTAGCTATTTAATTCGAGATTTTGATATAAACTCCCGTTTTTTATCCCCTCATTCATAAGAATTTTCCGTAAAAGCGGTATTGTCCGTCGGCACACCATTGCCCAAAACGAGTTTGGAACAAACGTGTGCCGACTACCGCATAGCTGGAGAAAAGGGCATTGCCTCACGCCTAAACGATGTTTAGACAGATGAAGCAATGCCCCTTTCTTTTGCGCCTATGCCAAGAGATGCTTTTACGGGTTTTCAAATGATTTTTCTTTTTTCGCTGTCTCTTTTGCCGGAAGCGGAAAGTGAATGCAGAGTGTGTCAGCCTGCCCCATGAATGAAACAGGCGCCCACACACAGCCGGACAAACCGGGAAGAATGATTGTTGCCACCCGGCTGAACAAGTTCCGTCGGATCGGAAACAATCATACTTCCTTTGTTGTGGTTTGCCCTTTTCACGCTTCCGGTGATGTCTTTTTCCTTTTGGTGATTCTTTTTTTTACGGATTTTCCCCTGAAGTTTTTTTCTACACAATCTGCCTCTGTTTTCGTTTACCTCCATTTTGCGCCTTTCAGTAAGCCGCATCAGTCAGTCATTTTCGTTCTGGGCGCAAAGGTAATTCCGGGATTGGACGGGAAAGCAAGGTCAAGCCTCCTGTTTTCGGTAAAAATCTCCAGCCCTGCGGGTAGTATTTTGACCGAAAAACCTTGCATTCCCTAATCCCTACCTTTTCAAGCACCCGAAACGAAAACGACCGATGCGACAGAAAGACGCATAAAAAAAATGTCGGATAAACGAGAGGCAGATAAGATAGTTTGAAACTCAACTCCCTCAGCTCTTGAATCCGCATTAAAAACAAAAAAATCAAAAACAGCGAAGATATGACGGCAACGGCAAATTTCAGACAAATGGCGCAACACATCGGGTTGGCGATATGCGGCTTGATGATGCGCACCGCCTTCGGGGTGTTCGGCATCCTTTGGGGCATCATCAGAGAGATTGTAAACGGAGTGTTCCGAGTGGCGATAGGTGTAATCGTGGCTATCCTTTCCACCATTGCCTTCTTTGGCTTCATCCTTTGGTTATTCACCCTTTAACCCTTACCGACATGGCAAAAAGAAACAGCAAGACGGCAGCGCAGCAGTGCAGATATTACGAGGTGGACAACATCTTCGTGTATATGGTGGAAACGTACATCAACGGCAATTTTGAAACTTTCCGAAGATTGTACCACGAACTGAACAAGGACGCACGGAGGGATTTCATGGACTTCCTTCTCAGCGAGGTAGAGCCGACCTATTGGAGAGAGATACTGAAACAGATAATCTAAAAATGACAGCGATATGAAAGGAACAGACCATTTCAAGAGAACGATATATATGTACTTGGAACAGCGTGCGGAGGAAGATGCGCTATTTGCAAAGAAGTACCGCAACCCTGCCAAGAACATGGACGAGTGCGTGACCCACATTCTGAACTATGTGCAGAAAAGCGGTTGCAACGGTTTCACGGACGGAGAGATATTCGGGCAAGCCATCCACTACTATGAGGAAAACGAGATAGAGGTGGGCAAACCGATGGACTGCCAAGTGGTTGTGAACCACGTTGTGAAACTCACGGCAGAGGAAAAGGCGGAGGCACGTCAGAACGCTGTCCGCAAATACCAAGAGGAGGAACTCCGCAAGTTGCAGAACCGCCACAGACCGTCAGCGAGAAAAGAAAACCAACCCCAACCCTCATTATTTGATTTAGGCTTATGAAACCGAAGACCAAGATACAGAAAGAGGTGGCAAGACTTTCCGCCAACCTTCGCCCCATATCAGCGACACAAATAGATTGGGCATACCGCCACTGCGTTGAGCATATCGGCTACCGCACCAAGAAAGGGAACATCACCTGTTCCGACTGCGGTCACGAGTGGCACAGCGACAGCGGACTATGCGACACCCTTGAAGGCTGCACCTGCCCCAAATGCCATGCCGAACTCAAAGTGCAGGACACACGCAGACGCATCTACAAGGAAACGCAGAATTTCAGCGTGATAACCACCTGCAAAGGGTATCAGGTAATCCGCGTGGCGCAGGTCAGATGCGAGAGCAGGAAAGGCGAACCGATGCGTTTCTACTGCCACGAGGTCGTGCAGCGTTGGATTTCACCCGACGGCAAGGTTACGGACATGGCGTTGCTCCGTGGCTTCCTTTTCTGCTATTGCGATGTGTGGGCATTAGGCAGCGATATGGAGGTAAGACCGCACAACAGCCTATACGATGATGTGGTGGCAAGAAGCTGTGCATATCCAAAGATGAGGATATTGCCCCAACTCAGACGTAACGGCTTCAAGGGCGATTTCCACGGCATCTCCCCCGTGCGTCTTTTCAAAGCCTTGCTTTCAGACCCAAGAATTGAAACCCTTATGAAAGGCGGTGAGATTGAGGTCATGAAACACTTTCTTTTCAATACCCGTACTGCCGATGAATGTTGGGCATCATATCTGATTGCCAAGCGTCACAAGTATCAGATAGACAACCTCTCAATGTGGTGCGACTATCTGCGTATGCTCAAAAAACTCGGTCAAGACCTCCGTAACCCGAAGAACATCTGTCCCGAAGATTTCATGGCGGCACACGACAACGCAACCCGAAAAATTGAAGCCATACACGAGAAGGAAAGAGCCGCAGAGCAACGCCGTTGGGAGATTGAAAGGCGTGAGCGTGAGCAACAGCGACAACTCCAACGAAAGAAAGATGCGGAGGATTTCATCGCCAACAAATCCAAATTCTTCGGCTTGGTAATCACGGACGAGGAAATAATCGTCAAGGTGCTTGAAAGCATAGACGAGTATTACAACGAGGGCAAGACGCAGGGCATCTGCGTGTTTGGCAGTGGATACTACAAGAAAGCCGAAACCCTCATACTATCGGCAAGGATTGGCGATGAGATTATTGAAACCGTAGAGGTGGACTTGCGAACCCTCGAAGTGGTGCAGTGCCACGGCAAGCACAACCAGGACACCGAATATCACGAGCGCATCATAGACCTTGTGAACAAGAACGCCAACCTTATCCGTGAGCGGATGAAAGCGGCATAGCATAACCCCTAAAACAACATTGATATGGAAGTAAGAATTGAAAGTATGATTTGTGTGTGGGATGATGCAATCCCCACGATGTTCCTTGAATTTGTGAACCTCCTCACTCTCACAACGAGTGAGGGGGAATTGAGAAAGAGCGTAAAGGAGTTTGCCGAGAAGCACGAACTTGACAAGTTTTTCCTTTACGGCTTCGGCTCACACCATTTCTACCTGCACCAACGCTACACAAGCAACCCCGAAATGGTGATGAAGAACAGAGTTCTGTCAGTACATTTTTAACCATCTAAAAAGCAACATTATGACAACACGAATGACCATCAACGGAGTAAGCACCTGCGCGGAAGCAGGTACGGAGAAATACGAGCGTTTCCAATCGGGTATCGGAAGACGCAGGCGGACACTTGTGCAGTACGACTACCGCCACCCCATAGACAGAGAATTGTTCTCTTGTGTCAAACCCACGTTGGACGAGTGCCGAGCCGCACGGGACAAGTGGCTGAACGCAAAGAAGGGAAAGGAGGACAGACTATGAACACGACCTATCAAACGCTGATAGTCAAGTTCAGCGAACCTATCACGGCATTGGACGGTATCTTTGACGATACCGGAGCGTGGGGAACGGACACCCTCAAGGGGTGGATAGATGATTACGAAAGCACACGTTTCACCGCCACCGACAGCCATACGGCAGTCATCACGAGCGAGTACAATATGGAATGTGTGAAAGAGTGGCTACAACGGCAGACCCCCATTTCCGAAATGCGAGAATTTTGAACGGGATGGCGGTGTCCGCACCGCCAATACTTAAAACCCTAAAAACAAAAGATATGATAGCCAAGACGATATTACAGCAGATAGGCGGAAAACGCTTCACCGCCATGACAGGTAGCCGTGATTTCATAGATATGGGCAACGGCTTACGGATGAGCCTTGCAAGGAACAAAACAAGTGCCAACCGCCTTGACATCATCTATGACGAAGGGGCAGACCTCTACAATATGCGCTTCTACCGCAGGACGTTCAGCAAAAAGACCTTTGAGTGCAAGACAAAGGACATTGCCGTACACGAGGGTATCTATTTTGATATGCTGGAGGAAATGTTCACGATGGTGACGGGACTTTACACACGCTTTTGAGTGGCGGGGCGGCGAGAGCCGCCCTACTTTCTTTCAGTGAGCATGATGGCGGACAAAGAAAGTAGCAAAGAAACCTTTGTCCAATCTGCGATAACTAAAAAATCCGCAAGTAAAACTTGCGGAGGCTATATATTGGGTCGTTATTTTTTGGTGGAGGGGAATGATAATCTCGAACCGTTGAACTACACATTTCTGCTTCGTCTCCATTTCCCCCAACGATTTGATACGTTCAATCATTTTTGTTGTTCCTTTCTGAATTTTCCTAAATACTTTCTTCATAATTTCGCTATACTTTTTATGGTTAATAACTATGTTTTGTATTGCTCTCACAACACTTACAACTTGAAGTGTTATTTGGAAACCGATAGGCAAAAATGGCTCAACGATGTCAATTAACGAGAAAATCCTACGATAATCTATCAAGTGATAGAGCAAAAGACGTGCCAAGTTAAATATGGCACGTCTTTTGCCAGTTTTGTCAGTCCTTTTATGGGATATACAACAGCGCAAACTCCGCCTTTCTCCGTTTGAGCAGCATGGCGTGGCGTTTTCCTTTGTAGTTGCAGAAGGCTATATACTCACGGTAGATGTTCCTGTCACCAGCTTCCAGCTTCTTGATTAAGGTGCTTTTGGGGATTGTTTTGCTGCCTAACAGCTTCGCCGGTCCCACATTGTAAGCTAACGTGCCAAGCAAAATCGAATCAACCCCGAATTTACGGAACATGGCGACAAATTTGCGCAGGTCTTTCCGCAAAAGTTCATCCGCATCCCGTTTTGTCATGGTTCGTGCCGAATACTTCTCGTTTGGCAAAAGTTTGTGACCCCAACCGACGTATGGGTAGTGTTTTTCTGAGTGCCAGCCTTCAAAGTAGCGGCAGCATAAAAAAGCACGTTCCATAAGCGGCAGTCGGTAGATTGCCGCCTGCCCGTCCGTTCCCTCTTGGCGGCTGATCTGCGCGGACACAGAACAGACCGTCAGAAGTGAACAGAGCATTGTCATGAATACACGCATCATTTCAACAAGGGGCTGAAGTTGCCGATGGGAACGATGGTAAGATCGTCGTCCTTTACATTCCTGTTGTTGAAGTCAAATTCCAGTTCGTAGGAGTTGCTAAAGTTATCCTCCACCACCACGATGAAATTATGCGCCTCATCACCCGCCGCCGTGTAGTACAGGCGGAATTTTTCGTTCTCCAGCAGGTAGCGGTCGTTAGGCAGGAAGGTGATGCCGTTATCCATTTTGAGCGAGCCTTCCCCCTCGAACTGGAAATAGCGGATGGTATAGAGCGTACCCGAAAAGTCGCCCTCCTTTTTCAGTTCACAGCGGATTTCCACTGTCTGCCCCTTTACTACCTTGTTCGGCACGGGCATGACCTCCACCGTGAAGGGATAGGACTGCTGGATGTCCATGTCATCGTCACATGACACGAGGGTGAATGACATGGCGGCTATCAGGCATAACGCCACTGCCTTGAATATTGATGTTCTCTTGTTTCTGTTGTTCAGTATGTTCATTGTTCTTCGATTTTTAGATGGTTGTTTTTCTGTTTTTTCGTTGTCAGTTGCAGGTACTCGTTCAAGTCCTTGCAACCGTCATAGAGGGAGGAACGGTCGGTGACACGTTCCCCGTATCGCATGGTAAGTGCGGCAAGCGTCCGCCGTCCGGCTTCGTCACGGTCGAGGAAGCAGCCGATGCGCCCGTATCCGTCCAGCAATCCCGCCGCCTTCTCCACGTTGGCGACTGAGTTCAGCACAAGACAGTCAGCGTTACCGGTTACACCAAGCGTCACGGCAGAGAGAAAGTCCATGAAGCCCTCGAACACGAGGCACTCGTCAGCCGGGATGTCATTCGCCTTTACCAGTGATACAGACTTCGGAGGTATGCAACCCTTGAAATATCGGCTTCTGACTTCATAGCCACCTGCCATGTTCGGAAAGCCAACGGCAAAATACCGTTTCCCACGCACACCGTAGTTCAAGCGGCAGCAGTGACGGGATGCGATGGCGTAAGGGATGCCCCGTTCCTCTAAATACTCCGTCAGCAGTGAGCGGAGCAGCGGAGCGACCTCCACATCCTCAAAAACGGATTCGGTCGGCTTCGAGAGATAGACGGGCTTTTCCCATCCGGCAACCGTCATATTGGCGGCTTCCGCTATGAACTTCGCTTGCTTCATGAAGTCATCGCTTTGCAGAAACTCCCCGGCAAGCGTGAAGATGTCGCCGCCCTTGCCCAAACCGAAGTCGTACCAGAGCTGTTTCGCCACGTTCACACGGAAAGAGGATGTGCGCTCGCCCCTGTACGGGGCAAGATACCACAGCTCGTTACCGCTCCTTCTGACAGGCTCATGCCCCAGCCGTGCGAGAAAATCCGCAAGCGGCATCCTTCTGACAGCATCTATTTCCGTCCTTTCCATGCCCGTGTCAGTTGATGATGAACTTGATACCGACCCCGAACTGCGTGTGGAACTTCCGTGTGTCGCCACCCCAAAGGCAACGCTCCCGCAGGTTGGCAAGCAGGGCGATACGGTCTGCCACGTAACACTCCACATCGAGCGTCAGCGCACCGCCGTAGATGAAGGCGTCCCGGTCGTGCAGCGTGGAGCCGTCATGCAGCACCTTCTTCCCCCAATTTACCGCCTCATATCCGGCGAGAGCCGAAGCCCCGGCATAGACGAAAACAATCTTTCGGGCGTCCGACAGTATCTTGAAGTAATAGCCGCCCTCCGCCGTGAACTGCGCCACGGGTATCTTGGTGTCCTTGTAGGGATTGTTCTTCAACAGGTATTCGCCACCGAACACCCACTTGTTCCCCTTCTTCGTGTAGGTGGAGAGAGCCGCCCCGAAGCTGTACCCGCCGTCCTTGCCGCCGAGATTGAAGCCGTCCGCCATGTCCGCCCTCACCTCGATGCCCTGCATCTTCGGCAGACACCGCTGGGCGTGCGCCTGCCCTGTAAAAAGGGCAAGCGACGCGATGATTATTGCGATGTACTTTCTCATGGTCAGCGTACTTGAAGTTCGTTGATGGTACCCGCGCGTACCAAATCCTCGTTCTCAATCACGAAGGACTGGTGACGGCCGCCGTTCTTCTCGTTCAATTCCACCACGAGGCACTTGTCATCGGGGATGGTGAACTTCGCCATCGTGAAGACCGTGCGCTCGCTCTTTTTGCCCGGCACGAGGGTGGCGTAGTTCTGCGCGCGGAGCGGCAGAATAATCTGCTCCTGCACGGCAGTACGCTTCGCAACCTTCTTGTCCACGATTTTCCAAGTGATGTAGTCCACATCGAAAGGCACGTTGCTCTGGTTCTTTATCTCCGTGTGGAAATAAAGCAAGCCGTTGTGCGTGTAGATGCCTTTCAACAGGTATTGGATGCCGAAACGCTTGCAGCCGATATGCTTCACCTCGCGCTTGTTCTGTTTGTGGATGGACTTCATGATAAGGCGCACCAGCATCGGGCTTTCGCTGCCCAGCTCTTTCAGATAGATTTCCTGCGCGTTGTTCGGGCGGTTCACCGTGCTGCCGTCATGGATGAAGTCGCACATCTCCACGTTGAGCAACAGCGGTTCGGCGGCGTACTTCACGTTGAAGGTGTAGAAACTGCCGTCCTCCGTGATGACGGACATATTCGTTTCGTTGGGAAAATTCCTTACGGTAGCCTTCACACGGATGATGTTCTCCGCTCCGTCGGCTTTCCCGGCAATCAGGTCGGGCGAGCCTAAATCGACATAGCGCACCTCCGCCGGAAAAATGACGTGGACGGTCTTGTCGTAGGTCACTTCCAGACCGTGCGGCGGTATCATGCGGTCGAAGGTCAGCTTGCGTGACAGCCCGTGATATAGGTCGCCGTCCGCCTCCTTCTGCGGATAGACCTCCTTCGTCAAGGTCGGTTGTTCACTTCCGTTGGTCGTTTCAACGGTTACATTCTCCTGCGCGTTGGCAGTTATGATGCCCATAGCGAGGGCAAACATGATGATTACTTTTCTCATTACTTTTGGATTTTAGTGGTAATTTTTATTGTTTTCAATATTTTTCTTGGTAAAGCATGACCCTGTACCCGGCTTTCAGATGCACCTTGACGGTTCGCATCTTTTTGGCGATGTACTGGCTCGTGCCTTGTATCAGCCCCTTGCCCAAGTCGGAGGCGAGCTGCGCCCCGGCATTGGTGGAGATGTTGATGCTGCTTCCCAGCGAGCCGCCCATGTTGGCGGCGACCTCCCGGACGGCGTTCATCTCCATCGAGTTCGGGATGAAGATGCCGGGCTGTCCGTCCGTGTCATAGACCGCAAGCTCCACGGGGATAATCGTGCCGTCGTATTCCAGCGAGGTAATCTCGATGTCGAGCCGCTCACCCTGTATCTTGCCCGTGCCGACCACCACCGCACCCCGGGGTATTGTCCTGCCTGCCACCGCCATAGGCTCCAGCAGGCGCAGCCTTACCGTCTGCCCGTCCGTCACGCTCTGCGCCCCATGCACGCACGCCGGTATGGTGTTCCTGTCCAATACCTCCGCCGTGCCGACAGCCGTGTTGAAACCCCGGTTGCGTTCCTGCGATAAGGCGGCGACAAACTCCGCGTTACTCATAGGCTGTGAGAGTGAAGAAACTACTTGATGCTCCACCTGTCTGATAGGCATTGCCTTGTTCTTCTTCCCTTTCTGCACGGTAGTTGGCTCTGCCCTCTGTTCCGCCGATGGCTGTCCTCCGTTCTGACCGCCCATGTACTTTGCCGCCAGCTCGTAGGACTTCTCCATAAGAGCCACCTGCTCGTCCATAGAGGAAGCCTTGCCCCTCTCGCTTTCCAGTTCCGACTCCAGCGATGCGATGCGCTCCAACAATTCGTCCATCTCCGCATTGTCGTTTTTCGGCTGGTCGTAGAAGTTTCCGAGCGTGGCGTTCAGGTCACGGTAGGCGGCTGCGGAGGACTGGATGGTCTGCGGCGTGGCTGGCTTTGCCCTTTCTTCCTTGCCGCCCGGATTGGCGAGGTCGAAGTCCACTCCGTTCTCCGTTCCCGCTATCTCGCGGTCGAACATGTCGCCCAGCTGCCCGATGGCACGGTTGCGGCTCTCCTGACGCTCTTCCATCTCCCCATGCTCGTAGGCTTTCAGCTTGTCGCCGATAATCTGCCGGTTCGCCTTGTCAGCGTCGGGCATCTCGGTGTTGTATCCGTCCGTTCCCGGCGGTTGCTCCTTGCCGGAGGACGGGGCGAATATCAGCCACATCGCCCCGATGAACACCAACACCATAGCGGGCAGCACGATCATCTTCTGCCGTTTCAGCCGTTGCGCCTCTGTCAGCGGTTCGCGCTCCTTTTTCGGTTTCCCCGTTTCGGGAGCAGCTTTGTTCTCTTTCGTCGGTTCATTCTTTGTCTGTTCCATATAAATAAGGTGTTAAGTGATTGCCTGTTTCCGCCGGGGTCGGCAGTTCCACCCGTCCGGCGTGTCCCGTTTCCATATGTGAGCCGTCGTTCCTGCCGATGTCATAGACGGCTCTGCCGAAGGTGTAAAGGGCAAGCACCGCGAAGGCGGCGAACATCCCCAGCACGATGCGGCGGCGTGTTTCCGGCGGCAAGCCGTCCAGATACCCTTTGAGACTTGCCGCCAAGCGTTTCCGTTTGTCGTGGAGTTTCCAATACATGCCCCACATTGATTTTCTGATACTTTTCATGTCCTGTTACCGTTTGATAGTCTGTAAATCCTTGTTCTCAATGATGGTGAAACCCTCGATGGTAAAACCGTTCGGGTTGTCATCCGACCGCGATGCGTTCAGCAGGCGGCAGGTGGTCACGAGGCTGCGCTCGGTGACGTTGCTCTGCCGGATGATTTTCTGTGTGGCGTAGGTCACGGCACGGTAGGGATAGGCGTTGAAGTCGCACACCACGCTGTCCACCTTCAGCACTTGGTTGATGTTCCCGGCGATGATGCGGTTGTAGTACCCCTTCTCCGCGAAGTCCGAATAATAGTGGTACACGCTCTTGTCCGCCAGCAGCAAGGCACGTTTCACGTTGTGTTCAATCGCGCTTTTTTCAGGTGATAGCGTGAAGAACATCTCGTGGAAACGGCGCACATGTTCCCGTGCCTCCGCCGGGCGGTTCTGCGACAAATCCTGAGACAAGGCGAGCATCAGGCTCTTGCCGTTGTCCAGCACATAGATTTTCTCCCGTTGCTTCTCTGCGAAACGGTAGGAGTTCCACACGCTCCACACCGTCACCACGGCGCACAGCGAGAGGAAGACGATACCGAACAGGCGTATCTGCCTGAACGACGATTCGATGTTTCTAAGTGATTTGAATTCCATTTATATTTTCCAATTTATGATTGCACATTGATTATTTCAGCAATTTGCCGACACGTCCGACTGCGTTTCCTGCGGCTGCACCCGCCACGCTGCCCGCCATGCTTCCGGCTCGTCCCGCCATCTGGTTCACGTTGCGACCGTAACCGCCCATGCCTCCGGCTTGGATAATCCAGCCCGCAACGGTGGGAATGGTAAAGTAGCCGATGATGCCGATGCAGAGGAATACGATATACACCCCGTCGCTCGAATCCAGCGAGAAGTTCGGGTCTGCCTGCATCCGCTCGATGTCGTTTTGCAGCATCAGAACCTGTATCTTCGCCAGTATGGTGCTGAACATGTCCGATACCGGTAGCCACAGATAGACCTGTATATAGCGGCATATCCACTGCGTGAGCGTGTTTTGGAAACCGTCCCATACCGACAGGGCGAAGGCTATCGGACCGAGAATCGCCAGCACCACGAGAAAGAAGGTGCGGACGGTGTCTATCACGAGGGCGGCGGCTTGGAACAGCAGTTCGAGTATCTCGCGGAAGAAGTCGCGGATGCTCTTCTTCATGTTGTACATTCCCCGGTCGATATACATTCCCGCCATCGTCACCATGTCGGAGGGCGACCAGCCGAGTTCCTCCAGTTGCTTGTCAAATTCCTCGTTGGACACGAGGTAGGCGGTTTCGGGGTTGCGTACCATCGCCTCGTATTCCAGTTTGTCCTTCTGCTCCCGGTATCGGTTCATGTCCAGCGTTTCCGCCTCCAGCATCTTTGCCGTGCCCTGTACGACGGGTGAGAGGATGCTGTTTATCGTGCCCAGCACCACAGTCGGGAAGAACATGATGCACAGACCGATGGCAAAAGGACGGAGCATCGGGAATACGTCTATCGGTTCAGCTCTCGCCAGCGACTGCCATACCCGGTAGGCGACGTAGAACAGCGCACCCAGCCCGGCGATGCCTTTCGCCACACCAGCCATGTCCCCACACAGCGGCATCATCTGCTCATAAAGTGAACGTAAAATCTGATGAAGGTTGTCGAACTTCATAGGCTACCAGTATCTTTCGTTCATGTTCCCGTACAGCCCCATGATGCGGTCGAGGTCGTTCTTCTTTTTCGCACGCAGGTAACTCACGGAGATGTTCTTGTTCGTGTAGTAGCTCACGAGGTTGCGGTAACGCTTCATCTTCGAGTGGCAGCGTTCCACCACGTCCATGCGCTCCTTGTCGGTCATGGAGAGCGTGGTGATGTTCACCACGTTCCTGAGTTCCGTCAACACTTCGTTGCTTTCCTCCAGCAGTTTCGTGTAGCCGAAAGCGATTGCGGAAAGCTCTTCGGGTCTGAAATTCCCGTCACGGAGCATCCGTTGGAAACTGTTCACATAGATGTCTGTGATGTCGCCCACCATCAGGATGGTCTGCTGCACCTTGCGGGCGTCCTTGACCAGATTGTTCACCGATTTGAGGGCATCGTAATACTTCTTGCCCTGCTGATAGATTTTCACCGTCTCCTGAAAGTTGCTCACCATGTTCGTGGCGGTCTTGGAGGTATGGATGATGTTTTTGGAGGCATTGATGATGCCCTGCGCTAGATTGCCCGGATCGCTTACGACCCACTGTGCGCTTGCCCTGCCCGCGAAAAGCAGGCACAGGCAGATAATCATTGTTATTCTTGTTCTCATGTTACTTTGGATTTTAGTGGTTGTTATTCTTCGGTCGGATGTCCCGGCTGCGGCTTCACCCGCACATAGTCCCCGTTTGGCGAGAAAGTCAGCACATCCGTGGCCTCGTTGTAGGACACGTCGATGCGGAAGCCGGTGTTCATGAACAGGTTGCCGTTCTCCTCCTGCAAGAGATAGGTTTCCGGCTTGAGCTTGCGGCGCAGACCGCTACGACGGAACACCGTCACTTTGTAGGCTTCGCCCTCCTTGTAGATAAGCACGTCAGGTTTTCCCTCCACGCTCTCCCAGTTCCCGCACAGCATGTCGCGGCGGTTGTCGGCCACGTCGCAGGATTGCAGCATCATGACCGCCAATCCGATAAGGCACTTGCTGACTTGCAGCATTTTCACTTTTGGTAAATTCATACGCGTTTTTCTTTTTTGGTTGATACATTCTGTTTTTTAGTTATTCCTTGTTTCTCCGCCTTTCGGCAAGCTGCCGGATGGCGGCTTCGATGTCGTCGCCCAGCTTCTCCGCCAGACGGTAAACCTCCACTTTTTCCGTTTCCTCGGTGGTGTACGCCAGATACTCTTCCGCGCTGACCTCCGTGGCATAGACCGCCGACTGCGTGCCGCCCAAGCCTATCCACACCTCCTTGTAGAGCCGTGAAGGGTTGTTCGCCATGTTGATGGAGAGTATCTGCGACTTCTCCTTTTCCGTCAGTCCGAGCAACGCCTGTATCTGGTCGAACTTGTTCATATATTTCCTTTGGTCAAGCAGGATTTTACAATCCGAGTTGTTGATAATGCTCTCTTTGACCACCGGAGAACTGATAATGTCGTCCACCTCCTGCGTCACCACGATTGCCTCGCCGTAATATTTTCTGACCGTCTTATACATATAGCGCAGATATTCAGCCATGTTCGCCGATGAGAGGGCCTTCCAAGCCTCTTCCACGATAAGCTGTTTCCGCACGCCTTTCAGCCGCCGCATCTTGTTGATGAAGGCTTCCATGATGATGATGGTCACGACGGGGAACAGTTCGCGGTTTTCTTTAATCGAATCTATCTCGAAGACGATGAACCGCTTGCCGAGCAGGTCGATGTTCTCCGTGGAGTTGAGCAGGAAATCGTAACGCCCGCCCCGGTAATACTGCCGCATGGTGGTGAGCATGTTGTCGATGTTGAAGTCGGACTTCTCCACCTTGATGTCACGCTGTGCCAGTTCCTTGCGGTAGTCGTCACGCATATACTCGTAGAAGGTGTTGAACGACGGCACGATGCTACGGTCGGATTGGATGCGCTCAATATAGGCACTCACGGCACTGCCCAGCTCGCCGCTCTCCGTCTTTGTCACCTTGTCGTCCTCCGACTTCCAGAGCGTCAGCAACAGGGTCTTGATGCTGTCCTTCTTCTCCACGTCGAAGATGTAATCGTCGGTGTAGAACGGGTTGAAGCTGATGGGCTTATCTTCCGTGTAGGTGAAATACACACCGTCCGCTCCGCCTGTCTTGCGTCGGATCATGCCGCACAAGCCCTGATAGGAGTTTCCCGTGTCCACCAATACCACATGTGCGCCTTGCTCATAATATTGGCGCACGAGGTGGTTCATGAAGAAAGACTTGCCGCTGCCCGAAGGACCCAGCACGAACTTGTTGCGGTTGGTCGTGATACCTCGCTTCAGGGGCAGGTCGGAGATGTCAAGGTGCAGCGGTTTTCCCGTGAGCCTGTCCACCATCTTGATGCCGAAGGGCGAGAGCGAGCTGCGGTAGTTGGTTTCCTCTGTGAACAGGCACACCGCCTGTTCGATGAAGGTGTGGAAACTCTCTTCCGCCGGGAAGTCCGCCGCATTGCCGGGTATCGCCGCCCAGTAGAGTGTCGGGCAGTCGATGGTGTTGTGGCGCGGCACGCATTCCATGCTTGCCAACTGGCTGCCCACGTCGTTCTTGATATGCTTCAGTTCCTCCGCATCGTCGCTCCACGCCATGACGTTGAAGTGTGCCCGTACCGAGGTCAGTCCGTAGGAATGGGCTTCGTTCAGGTATTGGTCTATCCACTCGCGGTTGATGCTGTTGCTCCTTGAATAGCGAGATAGCGACTGCATGTTACGGGCGGACTTCTCGAACTTCTGCAAGGTTTCCTCACTGTTGTCTATCAGCACATACTGGTTGTAGATATGGTTGCAGGAGAGCAGAAGCCCCACCGGGGAGGCGAATGACAGTCGGCAGTCACTCCGGTCGGTGGAGAGCTTCTCGTAACGGGTGTCGGTAGCCACCTTGCCCGGCAGGTCTTCCGCGTCGGAGAGGGTGTGCAGACACAGGCGGTTGTCGCCGATGCGCATCTCCCTTGCCGAAAGCTCGATGTCCTGCAAGGTGGTGTCACCTTCCGGCATGAGCGAGAAGTAGCGTTCAATAAGTCCCGTCTTTCCCTCAGTACCCACAATCTCATCGGTGGAGAGGCGGCGCAGCCTGACAAGCCCGCTGTCGTTCATGATGCGCTCGAACTGTTCGCAGGCTTCCAAGAACTTGGTCGTGGTTTCCCTGTCCAGCTCCTTCGGGATGATATGTCCCCGGCACAGCGTGCTGAAATTGCTCTGCATCCGGTTACGCTCCTTTGTTGTCTTGGTCAGGTAGAGGTAGCAGGTGTGTTTCAGGTACGGACGCTCGTTGAAGTGACGCTCGAAAGAGCGGCTTAAAAAGCTCATGTCGTCCTTCTGAAGCTCCGGTTTGTAGCGTTCCTTGATGAACCAGTCCTGTTTGTGGACGACGGAGTAGTCCGGCAGCACCTTGATAGCCTTGCACCAGCAACTGTGTATCGCCTCGTACTCCGCACCCGTCACGGTGTAAAGTTCCGGTAGTTCCACCTCGAAAGCCACCGTGATGTCGGCGTCCTTTGAGATGATGCAGCCATGCTCCACCGCTAAAAGTGGGAACCTGTTTTCCAGTGTTGTCATTTTCGATGTATTCCTCATTGTCTTTCTTCCTTTCGTTGTCGTTTGAACAGACGGGTTATCCGCCGCCGGTTGATAAGGTATCGGGGATGGCTCCGTGCCGCTCCTAATTTCATCAGCCCGTGTTCACCGTACCGGGCGTTCAGCGCGAAGGTCTGCCATACAAGGAGGGAGGACGATGCCGCGCCGAAGCCGATACATATCCACTGGTCGATACCGACCATGTAGAGGATGACGAACAGGACGAAGAGAGCCAGCAGACCTCCGCAGAAGATGAAGAGGTACTGTGCCTTCAAGCCCTTGAACTCTACCGGACGGCCGATACCCTTGTTGATTGGGTATTCAGCCATACATTATTTATTAAAGGAAGAATGAGCGCAGGATGGTGGCGGCAACAATCAGGAAGATGCACGCGCCGAACCACGAGGCGGCTGTCTTGCTGGTGTCGGGGTCGCCCGATGAAAACTTGCCGTACACTTTTACGCCCCCGATAAGCCCGACGACTGCACCGATGGCGTATATCAGTTTAGTTCCGGGGTCGAAATAAGAACTCACCATAGAGGTGGCTTCGTTGATGCCCGCGATGCCGTTTCCCTGCGCGAAAGCGGAGGCGGTTGCGGCGATGACAAGTGCCGCGGAGAGGATTGCTTTTCTGTTTTTCAAGATGTTCTTGTTCATAAACTGTTCTTGTTTTTTGCCGTCAAAAGGGTGGATGGTCCTTTGTCGGGCGGTTGATACTTTGTTTCTTTACTTTGGTTTTAGTGGATGCCCGTTTGTTTCCACGGACGTGGGCGTGTCCGTTGCGGATGGGGATGCGCCTTGCGTTTCCTCGCCGCGTGGGTTGATGTCATTCTTTCATGTTCATTTCTTTTATTGTTGTCATACATAGTTGCGAATGTCGAACTCCTCGATGTTGTCCGGCACGACGAACTCCTTTTCAGATTTCTTCAGCCGAATCTCGATAAGCCCCTTGATGCGGATGCCTATCTCCGAAGAGCCTTCCATCATTTTCTCGTACAACTCCGTGCCCTCCATGTCGGTGAACACCTTAGCCGCCTTTTCACGTTCCGCCTGTGTCGCGTCCGGGTTTTTGGCGGTCTTGCAGGCGTCGTCAATCTCGTCAAAGCTGCTGCCCGAAGCCCGTGGCGTGTCCGAGGCGTCCTCTTCCGGTTCGTCGTCCCCGTATCCCAGTTCCTCCGGCGGTATGCTCGTGAAGGTCTCATCGAGTTTTTCCTCCGGGACTTGTGCCGGGCGGGATGCGTTTCCCGTTTTTCCGTCGTCAAAAGTAGCCTCTTCCTCCGACAGCTCAATGCCTTTTTCAATAGTGGCGGCTTCTTGCGTCGGTATGGCAGCGGTTGTCCGGGTGGATGCCATCCTGAAACGGCTCTTGCCGATGATGTCCGCCTTTTCCGCAGGGACTTCCTCGTGTGCCGCTATGCGTTTAGCCTCATTCCCGTCCAGTGACCGCCATAATCCGACAATGCCCTTGAAGAAGCGGACAATCCGCGTGTCCATGATGCGCTCGTAAAGGAGCAGGAACAGGAACCAGAGGTTGCAGCCGACCGATACCGCCAGCAGAATGTCTGTCATGCTGATTGTGTAATTCATATCCTTCCGTTTTTGGTTAGAATACTGAATTGTAATTTCGGGCATAAAGGCTCTTTATCGCATCTTCGCACTGGTTGAAGTGGTGCGTCAGCACATGGTCGATGTAAGCGGACAGCGTAAGCCGGTCATGCCCGATTACACGGGTGATACGCATGATACGCTCGTGGTACTCCGGGCGCACATACGCCATCTTCCCCTCACGTGCCTTTACTTCCGGGTCGCGGATGAACAGGCGTTCATAGTCCTTCTCACTGCATTTGCCGCTTACCGGGACAGGCGACAGTATTTCCACACTCGCCTGCACTTGGGTAAACATACCTCCGCAGTCTTGCTGTGGTCTTTTTTCATTCGGTGTCATTTCTTTTTCCATTTTCAAATCAGATCTTCACGTTGTTTCTTGTACAGTTCGTTGATTCTCTCCTTGTGCTGTTCCAGATGCTGGCGCAGCACGGTATCCACATATCCGCCTACTGAGATTTCCCCTCCGGCGATGTCGTTCACGATTCTGAGGATCTTGCCGTGGACGTCACGGCTGATATAGACACATTGGCGGGTCTTTATCTCGTTGCGGCGCAGGAATAGCTCGTTGTAGTCCTCGTCCTGCCTTTTCCGGCGTCCACTTTCCCTCTGCGCTTTTTCCCGTGTTACGGGTTGCACAGGAGATGGTTCCGGTGCGGCGGTGTCCTCTTCGGTCGGTGCAGCTGCGGGTACTTCCTGTGCGGGGCGCAGTGTCCCGTCCTGTGTGCGCCGCCCGATGGAGGCTAACAGCAGTTCCTCGTCGATGCCTTCCGTGTTCACTTTCCTGCTGCCCATGCTCACTGCGGTCTGATGATGTCGCTTATCTCTTCGGAAAACTCCCGGATGCCACTCCCTTTCAGCAGTGCCGTGTCCATCGGGAAGATGGTGGAGCGGAAAACGCTCTTGCGCTCTTCCGAAAGGTCACGGCGGAACTTCTTGCTGTCGGGCAAGCGGGTGGAAAGTACCGGAAAGCCCATTTCGGCTATCACTTCCTCGTAGATGCCGTACAAGTCGTTCCTCTCCCTGCCGTCCACCATCGTCCAGAACAGATGCAGCCCCTTTGTTTTCGCCTGTCCGGTAGTCATCAGCCTGTCGCGGAACATCGTGACGAATTTCAGGGTACTCTCCACGACAAAGCGGTCGGCACTCAGCGGAGTGAAAATGTAGTCCATCTGCGAGAGCGTCTTTATCACGCCGTTGCTTCGGAGTGTGCCGGGCATGTCGAAGAACACCACGTCGGGTTTCACGTCCTCAGTGGCAATCATCCTCTCGGCATCGTCGAGGGCGTTCACCGCATTGCTTTTGACGATGGTGTAGGCGTTCTTTTTGATCCGGCGGAAATGGTCGCAAGCGAGAGCCTTGAAGTAGGTGCTGCTGTCGATAAGCCCCATTTCGTGTTCGCGCAGCCCGTGGATGCTGTGCTGCGGGTCGTCGCAGTCCACGACGGCGACATTGTAGCCTTTCACGTTGTGCAGGTAGCTGGCGGCAAGTGCCGTGACAGTGGATTTGCCGATGCCACCTTTCTGTGTTGCGAATGCAACGAAGATTTCCTTACTCATAGTTCCATTTATTTTAATTGTTGATGATTTGTTTTTCTGTTTCCATACGGATTTGGCTGTCGCACCATCCGCTTCCGTGACTACACACGCAGGCGGGTCGTCGCGTATCCGGTTCTGTGGTGAAGCGGTGCGTCGGACAAATGGTGATTGACGACATTGCGTCATGAAGTCATTGAATCCATACGTCACCGAATTGTCGGAGAACCGGGTTTCCGACGGTTCGGGTATCCGTTTCGGCAAGTATCCGAAGAAGCGGATTTCCGGGTATTTGAATGTTCCGTTTATCATATCTTCAAATCGTTCGTTTCTTGAATCATGCTGCAAATAAACAAGTATATTTTGGAACCTGTATCACTTCTCCGGCAAGTGGCGGCACGTTGCGCCGGTTGGCAGTCATTGACCGGGTCAAGCATCTGTCCGATACCGCTTTAAGGGCGTAACTTTGCACCCGGACAGCAGGGTTCGCCGATGACGCGCGGCCCGGAGTCCTGAAAGGTATTTTCCCAATCCGTCCCCTGACGGATTTTTATGTTCACCTGAACATAGCAAGATGTCTTTTCAGCCGCTCAAAATATTTTGAGCAGCCACGAAAAGCACTTGCCCTTGCAGGGGGCGGGCTTTCCCTCCGAAGTCGGGAAGCCTTTCAGAACTGCGGTGCTGTAATCCGAAGCGGCGGCTTATGCCGTCAATCCGCTAAATCCAAAGTAATATGAAAGAGAAAAGGAAAAGCAAATCAGGGAGAAATCCCAAACTTGATCCGGCGGTGTACCGGTACACCGTCCGTTTCAACGAGGAGGAACACAACCGTTTCCTCGCCATGTTCGGAAAATCGGGTGTCTATGCACGGTCTGTTTTCCTCAAAGCGCACTTCTTCGGGCAACCGTTCAAGGTGCTGAAGGTGGACAAGACGTTGGTGGACTATTACACCAAACTGTCGGATTTTCATGCACAATTCCGTGCCGTGGGTACGAATTACAACCAAGTCGTGAAGGAACTGAGGCTGCATTTTTCAGAGAAAAAGGCGATGGCGTTGCTCTACAAATTAGAGCAACACACCGTCGAACTCGTGAAACTGAGCCGCCGGATTGTGGAACTTTCAAGGGAAATGGAGGCAAAATGGTCGCAAAAATCAGTGTAGGAAGTTCGTTGTACGGCGCGATTGCCTACAACGGGGAGAAGATTAACGAGGCGCAGGGGCGGCTTCTCACCACCAACCGCATCTACAATGACGGTTCGGGAACGGTGGACATAGGCAAGGCGATGGAGGGTTTTCTCACCTTCCTGCCACCGCAGATGAAGATCGAGAAGCCGGTGGTGCATATCTCTCTCAACCCGCACCCGGAGGATGTGCTGACCGATATTGAGTTGCAGAATATCGCCCGCGAGTATCTGGAAAAACTCGGTTTCGGAAACCAGCCTTATCTTGTATTCAAGCACGAGGACATCGACCGCCACCACCTGCACATCGTGACGGTCAACGTGGACGAGAACGGGAAAAGGCTCAACCGGGATTTTCTCTACCGCCGCAGCGACCGTATCCGCAGGGAACTGGAACAGAAGTACGGATTGCATCCGGCAGAACGTAAAAATCAGAGATTGGATAATCCGTTGCGCAAGGTGGCCGCATCGGCAGGTGATGTGAAGAAGCAGGTAGGCAACACCGTGAAGGCTCTGAATGGGCAGTACCGTTTCCAGACGATGGGCGAATACCGTGCGCTCCTTTCCTTATATAATATGACGGTGGAGGAAGCGAGGGGCAACGTGCGCGGACGGGAGTATCACGGGCTGGTCTATTCCGTCACGGACGACAAGGGTAACAAGGTGGGCAACCCGTTCAAATCCTCGCTTTTCGGGAAGTCCGCAGGCTATGAAGCCGTACAGAAGAAGTTTGTCCGTTCCAAATCGGAAATCAAGGATAGGAAACTGGCAGACATGACGAAACGCACCGTCCTTTCCGTGCTGCAAGGCACTTATGACAAGGACAAATTTGTATCCCAACTCAAAGAGAAGGGCATCGACACCGTACTGCGCTACACAGAGGAAGGGCGCATCTATGGGGCTACCTTCATCGACCACCGCACGGGATGCGTGCTGAACGGTTCGCGCATGGGTAAGGAGCTTTCGGCGAATGCCTTGCAGGAACACTTCACCCTGCCATACGCCGGACAACCGCCGATACCGCTATCCATCCCTGTGGATGCTGCGGACAAGGCACACGGGCAGACCGCCTACGACAGTGAAGATATATCGGGCGGTATGGGCTTGCTCACTCCCGAAGGTCCGGCGGTAGATGCCGAGGAAGAGGCTTTCATCCGGGCGATGAAGCGCAAAAAGAAGAAAAAACGCAAGGGCTTGGGTATGTAATCAGAGTATCAACAATTAAAAAATCAATGTATGTCACAACAAGAAGACGATTTGAGGGCATTGGCGAAAATCATGGATTTTCTGCGTGCCGTGAGTATCATTTTAGTGGTCATGAACGTGTACTGGTTCTGCTACGAAGCCATCCGGCTGTGGGGCGTGAACATCGGCGTGGTGGACAAAATCCTTCTGAACTTCGACCGCACGGCGGGGCTGTTCCATTCCATTCTCTACACGAAGCTGTTTTCCGTCCTTTTGCTTGCCTTGTCCTGTCTGGGTACGAAGGGTGTCAAGGGTGAGAAAATCACTTGGGGGAGAATCTGGACAGCATTTGCCGTCGGGTTCGTGCTGTTTTTCCTGAACTGGTGGTTGCTGCCCCTGCCGCTGCCGCTTGAAGCGGTGACGGGACTGTATGTCCTTACCATTGGAACGGGCTATGTCTGCCTGTTGATGGGTGGTCTGTGGATGAGCCGCCTGTTGAAACACAATTTGATGGAGGATGTTTTCAACAACGAGAACGAGAGTTTCATGCAGGAAACGAGGCTTATCGAAAGCGAGTATTCGGTCAATCTGCCGACACGTTTCTATTACAGGAAACGCTGGAACAACGGTTGGATCAATGTAGTTAATCCCTTCCGTGCGTCCATCGTGTTGGGTACGCCGGGCAGCGGCAAGTCCTATGCCGTGGTAAACAATTTTATCAAGCAACAGATTGAAAAGGGCTTTAGTCAATACATCTACGATTTCAAGTATCCCGACCTATCTACTATTGCCTACAACCATTTGCTGAACCACCCGGACGGCTACAAGGTAAAGCCGAAGTTCTATGTGATCAACTTCGACGACCCGCGACGCTCTCATCGGTGCAATCCCATTCACCCGGATTTTATGGAAGATATTACGGATGCCTATGAGAGTGCCTACACAATAATGCTCAACCTCAATAAAACGTGGGTGCAAAAGCAGGGCGACTTCTTCGTGGAGTCACCTATCATTCTGTTTGCCAGTATTATCTGGTATCTCAAAATCTATCAGAACGGGAAGTTTTGCACGTTTCCCCATGCTATCGAGTTTCTGAACCGCCGTTACGAGGATATATTTCCGATACTGACCTCTTATCCGGAGCTGGAGAACTACCTTTCGCCGTTCATGGATGCGTGGCTTGGAGGGGCTGCGGAGCAGCTCATGGGTCAGATAGCGTCGGCAAAAATCCCGCTTTCGAGGATGATTTCACCGCAGCTCTACTGGGTGATGTCAGACAGCGAGTTTACGCTGGACATCAACAATCCCGAAGAGCCGAAAATCCTCTGCGTGGGTAACAATCCCGACCGTCAGAATATCTACGGTGCGGCACTCGGTCTGTATAATTCCCGTATCGTGAAGCTCATCAACAAGAAGGGGATGCTGAAGTCATCGGTCATCATCGACGAGTTGCCCACAATATACTTCAAAGGGTTGGACAATCTTATAGCTACCGCCCGAAGCAACAAGGTTGCCGTGTGTCTGGGCTTTCAGGATTTCAGCCAGTTAGTGCGTGACTACGGGGACAAAGAGGCGAAAGTGGTGATGAACACTGTCGGCAATATTTTCTCCGGTCAGGTGGTGGGGGAAACAGCCAAGACGCTCTCCGAGCGGTTCGGTAAGGTGTTGCAGAAACGGCAGTCCATCTCCATCAACCGGCAGGATGTTTCCACCTCCATCAACACGCAGATGGACGCGCTCATTCCACCGAGTAAGATTTCCGGGCTTACGCAGGGAATGTTTGTCGGTTCTGTATCCGACAACTTCAACGAGCGTATCGAGCAGAAGATTTTTCATTGCGAGATTGTGGTGGATGCCGAAAAGGTGAAACGGGAAGAAAGTGCCTACAAGAAAATTCCCGTCATTACAAACTTCACGGACGAGGACGGCAACGACCGCATGAAGGAAACGGTGCAGGCGAACTACCGGCGCATCAAGGAAGAGGTGAAGCAGATTGTGCAGGAGGAACTGGAGCGTATCAAAAACGATCCGGTGCTGTGTAAACTGCTACCAGATAATGAGACTGTCTAACAAGTCCCCAAAATTGAAAATTATCCCTATCGAAGTTTGAAGTGACCCCCAAAAGTTGGATACAATTTTTTTGGGGGGCACTTCAGTTCTGACGGGTAAAATCGTAAAATTCGGACTTGTTAGACAAATACTTACGCGGTTTCAACCTCAGGTACTGAATCTATCGAATTGACAAATTTAACCAATTGCGGATCTGAATCTTTTTGTATGAGGTTTCGGAGACTCTTTTTCAATTCATAAGCATCATCCCCTGCTGTATTTATTAAATCCATATAAAAATCTTTGTTTTGCAGAATCAATGAACGGCATGCCCCATCGGAAATTACAGGTTTCACTATTTTATCAATAACGTCTCCAGCTTGACTTTTCAAATTACCATGCGATCTAAGCCATGTTTCGAAAAATTGAAACTTTATTGCATTGATAGTCTTTTTACCGATGCAGAAATCATTTCTTATATCGGTAACTGTCGATTTAATTTTTCGTTTATCCAATCTTTCAACTATATTCTTGAAACAATTAGGGAAAGGATTCAAACTTTGAGTTCCAGAAGCAATATCCATCAGAATCTTTTTGCCAAATTCAGTCAAGTTATCTGGCAAGGATTTGATTTTAGCCAGTAAATGTTTTATTGCGACAAACCAATAATATGATGTATGTGCTGTTCTTTGGGCGTATAATGTATCAACACTTATTTCAGACAACGCTTCGAACGCTATTTTATTGATATGATCGGTCAGGACATTGCTTATTTTAGTGGTCAAATCGTAAAAAGATGCGTCAGGAATTACATCTTTAATATTGTTCTTAGTGATATACTTATCCAAATCGGTATTCCACTCTGCTAAATGCTCGATAAATACCTCATCCGTTACACCTATTCTGTTCTTAATATCTTCAAATTGGGGCAATATGTCTGAGAGCAATAATTTATAGCCAAGTTTATGATTTACCATGTATTGTAGTGTTTCATTTAATAGCGGTATATTCCATCCCACACTATTTACTAATAAGTCTCCATGATCCACATAATAGTCCATGAGTTCTGCAACATATTTTATATCTCCACCCTCTATTAAGGAAACGGAATGACCATGTGCCAATTGCATGGCGACTAAATCGTAATATCCAGACTCTTTAATGTTTCGGCCATCAGTTTCTAATTCAGAATGCAACTGATTTATGTAGGTTGAATCTAACGTTACAGGTAAAGGTCTTTCTTCGTCAGATGCCAATAAACGATAGGTTGTAAATATAGCCCCTATATTATCTTTATTTACATTCTGTTCATCAATGCAATTCGTGATCGCTTGCAAAAGCGTTGGAAACGTATAGGTAGAATTATCTTTTAACGTTTTTACAATATCTGCATGGTCGAAATTATCGGGTAGTAAGTTTGCCAAATAATTATCGAGCGCCTCCGAATTTGTTGCTACTTGATAATATTTATATGCTTTAGTTGTCGCGTTATCCCGATAGGCAGCATCTGTTGCATTTGCAGCTTGAATATAATCGATAAATGTATTTGGCTTGACTGTTTTTGCTTCAATCAATGACGTAAAATCGCACGCCAACTTATTTTGCGCAATAAACCTGTCTATTGCATCTAACGTTTTGAAATAGTCGCCGCCATTGAAGTCATTGAACCGAACTATCTTCTTATATAATTGAGCAATCACATGGTTTTGGCTTTCCGTGTCTAAATGCAACAGCAGTTCTTGGTATTCGACAGGGAACACCTGCTTCTCTATGGATTCTTTTAATTTCAATTGTGCTATTCTTTGCCATACACGCAGAATAACATCGCTCTTTCGAGTTAATTTATGCAAACAATGTATAATCTTATCGATAAGCGCATTGTCCATACATTGTATAACTTCTTCTAATACAGTGTCAAATTGTTTATTAGTCTCTGCATATTGATTTATGTCGTGGTCTTCTTCTCCGTTGATGCAGCCTTCAATATATTTTTTCAATGGAATTTGTCGAGCATCTTCAACATCGACACCATATACCAAAGCTGCAATTTCGCGTTGTGTTTGCAGATCATTGTTAATTATTGTTTGAATGCCATTCAGATAGTCGCCGGACAATATTTGTTCTACTGGATTTGCCGGAATATCCGTCTTCTTCAAACAGAACAATGCTATGTTTATCATCAAAATTTCGTTACACCACTCTTGTTTAAGAGCGACCATCTCATTGATATATGATATAATTTCCCTAACATTGGCATTAGGATTTACCAATCTGAATATCCGATTTATAGTTTCTTTCGCTTCATTTTCTGTTTCTCCAAATGCTTCAACAAACAGTTTGTTGAATATACTTCGATAGTCGGTAATAACAGGAGGAGCAACACGATAAACAATAGGGAAAGTTTTATTGATAAAATACTTGGTCAGTTGTTTCGTTTGTTCGTCGGTCTCATCTCCGAATGCACAAGCTAAATGTGTTTCATCGAAAGGAATAACAGCCCAAACATTTTCAAAACCGCTATCGGCGAAGAACGTATGGATAGAAGACCATAATTCTTTTACTTTTTCAGCGGGGAGACGATCCATGTTGTCAAAAACAAGGACTAATTTACGTTGTCCTTTTTCCTTGATAAAATCAGAAATGTCTTGCATCCATGTTTTGAACTCGTAAACCGTTGGTTCGTCTTCGCTCAAAGTCTCATAGCAAACGTCCTTTTCGACTTTATCTTGATAAATAGCTAACATATAACTCCATCCATATTTATGATCTTTGCTATATGCCCATTTCCAAACGCACAATGCAATAAGAACTGGCAGTGCAGCTATGATAATAGACAATAAAGAAAACCACCATGTTGTGGGTGTAGGTTTTACTGCATACGCAATAAATGTAAATATCGGAGTTAAAACTGCAACCAAAAATGCCGCAACCATACCATTACTGATAAGGGGATATTTTTCGGTTACGGTCTCCGTTTTACGGGCTAATAAATATTTCAGCTTTTCAGACCATGATACGGTTTTCGTACCTCCACCTTTGACTTTTATTGTTGCATTTCCAGATAGGATACCATCATCAATAAGTTTGCTTGTAAGCAATTCCAATATAGAGCGGCGTTGCAAGTCCTCTTGATGTCCCCATGCGTCATACTCAAAAAAGTAATAGTCGTCTGATAATTCACGTTCCAACATTTTAACCACGTTGGATTTTCCAGATCCCCAAATACCTTCGATGCCGATAATTCGAGGTAAAGTACATTCCTCATCCAATGAATCATTCTGACAAAAATGGCGAGCAATAGTTTTTGCCAACCTTTCTTGCGAACCTCCATCGAATTTGTCAATACCACACGGTTTATTTTGGATAAACCGCGGATATTGCTGTTTGGATTGTAGTTTTGTTTCCATATACGTAATTTATTGATTATACGAACTCCAAATAATTCTCCCGATTTACCACATGAAACTCGGCATAGGGATAGGCTTCTTGGAAGGCTTTCGGTGCGGCCGGCATTTTATTTCCCCACTTGAACTCCAAGGCGGTAAGACTGTCGGCACTCTCCTCAATCAGGTCGATTTCCTGTTTGTCGTAGGTGCGCCAGAAATAGAACTCCCTGTGCAGTCCCTCATTGAAGTTCGCTTTGCGCCGCTCTCCGATGATGTAGTTCTCCCACAGCGCACCGACATCCTGCCGAATGGCCAGCGGTGAGAAAGCCCCGATAATGGCATTGCGAATGCCGTTGTCGTAGAAGTACCACTTGCCAGCTTTTGTAACCTCCTTGCGTAGGTTACGCGAATAAGCCCCCAGACGATAGATAACGAAGACCTTTTCCAATAGGTCGAGGTATTTTTCAACGGTCGTCTTGCTCATGCCGAGTTGTTTACCTAACTCTTCGTAAGAAACTTCGCTGCCCAACTGAAAAGCTATCAATCGCAGTAGATCGCGCATCTTGCTCGAATTTTTTAAGCCGTCAATTGCTAAGATATCTTTAAGCAGGTATGCACCGACAATATCACGTAGGTAGTCTGTTTTACGTTCATAGTTCTCCATCATTACTACTTCGGGATAGGAACCGTAAATCAAGCGCGCTTCGAGGTTCTGGCGGGTTTCAAGTGCCGTTTCCGTCTGTGCGATTTCCCGTTGCGAGAATGGTGTAAGGAGAAATTGCGTACTGCGGCCGACCAACGGTTCACCAGTCTTATTCAGCAAATCGAATGACGAAGAACCACTTGCCAAGACACTTATTCCCGGTATTTCATCAACTATCAACTTCAGAATACTACCGATTTGTGGTATGTTCTGTGCCTCATCAATAGCCAGCAAATCAATACCATCCAATAAATGCCGATAATTGGCTATTGAGCGATTCTCCAATAGTGCTAATGTGTCGTAGTCTTCGCCGTTGAGCATCATCGTCCTACCTGAATAGTTGTCCACAATTTTACGCATCATTACCGTTTTACCAACACGGCGAGCACCAAAAATCAGTACTGCTTTATTGGGCGCGATTCGTGCTGTAATCTTCTCTTGAAGTATTCTATTTACTGTTTCCATACCTTATAAAATATAATGCAAAGATAATCATATTTTTTTAATTGGCGAATTTTACAAAAAAAACGGGCTATTAAATGGCGATTTTTACAACCACAATCTTATGGAAGTTGTTTCATTGTTTTTAGTAATGATATATGTTCATACTATGATGACTCAATAATTTACCAGACATACGTTTCTGAAATTTGTCCTTATAGGAATGAAAAACTCACATATATTGTGCTAATTAATATATAATTAAATGAAAATAAAAAGACAGGATACGAGTATTCCTGTCTTCTCATATGTAATGGATATTTTTTTATTTTCTCATCCGCTCCAACTCCTCATCACGCAACATTCTCTCGTTCAGTTTTTCCTGCATCCTGTCAATGAAATAGGTGCGGCTTTCGTTCTTCCGGCGTTTGATATCAGTGTAGAAGCGGTAGCAGTCTTTAGAATCAACCCCGAATATCTTATAGAGAAGTGGGGCGAGCTGTTTGAGCGGCATATTGCCGTTGTTGATGCAGCCCATCACGTCTATGCCGTAGATAAGTTCCACGAGGTCGATGGCATTGCCCGTCCATTGAAGAAGGCTGGCGGTGGTTTCTGTTGCGTTGTTGGCGGATATTAGTGGTGGCACTTGGGGCGTGGCAAGGAATTTCTGCATCTTTCTTACGAAAGACAGAGCCTTGCTGACGTAGGCGGCAATCTCTCTTTTTTCTTCTGACAGATTACGTACGGGATGGTGCTGCAACTCGATTTCGATGTAGGCAAGCGCGATGACGGTAAGGTTCATGTCCATGCCGCCGTTGCACAGTTCGATCACTTGGGTGGCGAAAGCCGTGTATGCCGTTTCCATATTGCAGTCGCCGGCTTCGTTTATCAGGCGGAAAAAGTCGGTTTCCGCCAGCAAGAAATAATTCATGGTTCTGTCAATTTTGAAAATTACACTTTGTTTTCTGCGTGCGCACATGAATATAATTGGCAAAAAACGCGGCAGAAAATAAAAAATCCAACACTCAATTTTACAAAGTGCTGGATTTCAGAGGTATAAAATTCAGTATTTTTTCACAAGGACAAATTATCTCCGACTTAAATTGTTTGTAATCGGAACATTTATTCTATTCCTGAAAATAGAAATGTATGCTTGCCGCACATTTTGGCTATCTTGCTTTTTTATCAAGGATATAGATAATGCGACATACACCGTTGGGATAGCTTTTCAAAGAGGAAAGCGTCCAGTGTTGCTCTGGCAGAGCCGACTTAAAAAAATGTCGTCCGCTTCCGGATATGAAAGGAACGGTGTATAGTATGATTTCATCCACAGCGTGCATCCGCAGCAGTCCGTTTATATAGTCTGCCGTGTCCGGTGTGGCTTCCGCGAGGTAACGGATGTTTGTGCAGTCTTTTCTCCATTCGTGCAGCATTGAAATGGAATAGTCCGGTGTCACACGGTAAAAGGCTTTCTTCCTGATTTCATCAAGACCGCAACGGTCAAGGCACAAATCCTGATGTGCTTTATCATATAACTCTGAAGAAAGACATCCGTCCATCGTCAGTACGGCGAGAATCTGAACTTTACCCATAATCGTTTCCTTTCGTTAGGCAAGGGTAAAAAAGTAGCGTGCAATTCACACTACCTTCAAGCGATGGCTCTGGTAAAGCCTTTACGGAGAGTACGTGAATGCACGCTATGCGTAAGCATAGCATAAGCATCACGCAATCGTCTCCGTAGTTCCAATTTACCAGATTTTCGCTTGAAACGCCTTGCGGTCTTATCCTATATGTTGGCGGCGAAAAGCTCCTGCCAATCGCCGTTTTTCTCAAATGTTATGCAAAGATAGCCAAATTCAGTGAATTACGGGCTATGATTGCTTGAATTTATATTTAAGTCCATACTCTTCAAGTTTGCTGTATAGTGTTGTCCTGCCTATGCCGAGCAGTTCTGCGGCGACACTCCGGTTGCCGTTTGCCTGTTTCAACGCACGCAATATCCGCTCCTTATCCTCCGCGTCATTGCGCAAGGCGAAGCTGACAGTAGAGGTCGGTTTCGTCACGGCAAGTTCCAGATGCTCTTTCATGACAACACCTTCCTGCGCCTGCAATACAGCACCCATAACTTTCTGCCGAAGTTCCCGCACGTTGCCCGGCCATGCGTGTGTCAGCAACGCTTTACGTGCTTCGGAACTGAACCCGCTCACGCTACACTCCAGCTCTCTGTTTGCCATATCACGGAAGAACTCTGCCAGCGGCATAATGTCTTCTTGACAGTCACGCAACGGAGGAACGGTTATCCCGAAGTCGTGCAGGCGGTACAGAAGATCCTGCCGAAAACGCTTTTCATTCACCGATACCTCCAAATCTTCATTGGTAGCAGCGATGATGCGGACATTGAAATTCCGGTCTGCCTTGTCTCCGACCGGGCGATACCGCCTCTCCTGTATGGCACGGAGCAACATCTGTTGGGTTTCCAACGCGAGGTTTCCTACCTCGTCCAGAAACAACGTGCCGCCTTCCGCCTCATGGAAATATCCTTTCTTGGCATTGTCCGCACCTGTAAATGCACCTTTGACGTGTCCGAAGAAAGCCGACGGTGCAAGCTCTTTGGAGAGTGAACCGCAGTCCACCGCCACAAATGGCTTGCCTGCACGTTTGCTCTTGTCATGCAACAGGTGGGCAATATGCTCCTTGCCCGTGCCGTTCTCACCAAATATCATCACGCTCATATCGGTGGCGGCTACCAGCCTTATGCGGTGCATGATTTTCTGAAAGGCGGAACCTTCACGGGCGAATATAGGCATACGGCGTTGTCCTGCCTGACGTTCTTTCAGTATGGAACGGATCAGGGGGACAAGTTTATCCTCCACAAGCTGTTTGGGAATATAGTCTATCGAGCCGAGTTTCATGCTTTCCACGGCGGTATTAACTTCGGCGTAGTCGGTCATAATGATGAAGGGCTGCATCTTTCCCTCCTTTCGCATCCAGCACAAAAGGTCTATGCCACTGCCGTCAGGCAGACGCAGGTCGGCAACCACGATATCATTATCTGTTGCCTGTTGCAGATGTTTCTTCGCGGTTGAGAGGTGGTAAGCCTTCATATTGCGGTAGCCCTCCCGTGACAGCATATTGCAGACATATTCGCAATACACGATGTTGTCTTCCACCACAATTATTTTTGTCTTATTCATCTTCGTATTTTCTCCTTTCCTCTTCTGCCAACCGTATTATTTCCACTCCCTTATCCAGCACGGCAGTCACGGCATGGCTTAACGCTTCACCATCCGGGAGAGCATCGCCACGAAGCAATCCGTAAAGTACATTCAGCGGTTGGTCGGCACGGAGCACCTCCCACGAACTGCGCAGGTGGTGGATCAGGGAATCCAGCTTTTGCAGGTCTTTTTCTTTTGCTGCATCCCGTACCGCCTGCATTTCCTTTTCTGTTTCAGTTATCAACTTTTCCAGCATGACGGCTTCATTGCCATAGGACAATAAGGCGGAAAAGTCCGGTTTCCCGTCCGGTGTCGCTTTTATGGCACACCTGTCGGAAACCTCCATCAGTTCCGATATGGAGAACGGTTTGAACAGGCATCCGGCAAAGCCTTTTGCCAATAGTTCCCCTTTGTTACAACTGCCCGAAGCGGTTGCCACAACCACCGGGATTGTTGGTGAATTGCCCACGTTGGACGAACGCAACAGTTCCAGCAATTCGAAACCGTTTATATCGGGCATATTCAAGTCTGTCAGCAACAGGCTGTATTCTTTCTGGCGTATCATTTCCATCAGTGCCGCAGCATCGGTGCAAGTGTCGCAGTGTATTCCTTCTTGGGAATACATCTCTTTCAGCATCAGAAGTAATACCTCATCATTGTCAATGGCGACAACATCATGGAATTTATTGTTATGATAAACAGGTGTATTGCTTGTATATCCAAGCTGTTCTTCAGCTTCCTGCATAGAAATTTCAACTGTGAAACGACTGCCTTTCCCTTTCTTGCTGTCTAAACGGATTGTTCCGCCAAGCATCGACACAATATTACGCATTATGGCAAGCCCAAGCCCGAAACCCTCCTTTGCGGCGGCATTTGATAGACGTTCAAACGCACCGAACGCTTGTTTCTGTTCCTCTTCTGTCATGCCTGTACCTGTATCTTCAACGACCAGTGTCAGAACTCCATTATCATATTCAGTAATCAAAGAAACACCGCCTTCTTCTGTGAACTTGACAGCGTTTGACAGCAGGTTATTCCCGATTTGTATTATTCGCTCTTTGTCGGTCAATACAATGGCATCGTGTCCAGTCTTCACGGACAAGGACAGCCCTTTGTTCACGGCAACAGGCATGAACTCCGTTTCAAGTGTGTGCGTGATTGCTGAAATCCGGCAGGGTGACAGACGGGGCTGTTCCTTGCCGTTGTCCAGGCGGAAGAAGTCAAGCAAAGTGTTAAGCATATCCCGCATACGGTCGGAGGATTGCAGTATGTTTTGGATATACTGCCCGGACTTATCCTCACACTGTTCTTTCCGTATCAGTCCGGCATAGCCTGTTATTGCTGTCAGCGGTGTGCGCAGTTCATGGGTGATAGTATGTACCGCCTTCTTCCTTGACGTTATCAGTGCCTCGTTCCGTTGTACGGATTGTTCCAGTTGCCTTATCAAATCAGTTGTCTTGTGCTTGTATTGTTTAATGCTTTTTGCATCACGATGTATGATGATGTAGGAAATTAACAACAATACGCGAGTTCGGGATAAGTTATGTTCAAAAGAGTGTGAGTTGGTTTGATTTTTCCACATGTACAGGCAGTGCCTCCGGCTTGTTCTCGAAAAAGGAGTACGCCGTAAGTGCGGCACAGATGTTCATGATGAAGTTGTGTATGGAACGATGCCTCGAATGTACGATGTTCGCCTTGTTTTTAAGCAGGTCGTTGATACATTCAATGATGTACCTCTTGCGCAGCATGATTTTGTCCCACATGGACATGAGCCTGTTCTTCATGTTAGCCCTCAATCCATGCACAAGATGTATGCCCCTGTCGAAGAGGTCCTCGAAGAGCGTCTGTTTGATGTATCCCCTGTCGGCGAAGACCTTTCCGTAGAGTTCTTTGGCGAAAATTGTCCACACCCGTTTGTCCCTGTCATCCACATTTGCGCCTGTAAGACAAAAGGTTATGATCTCTCCGCTGTCATTGCACAGAAGGTGCAACTTGAAGCCGTGACACCATCCCATCGTCCCCTTGCCGTCCGTCGCCAAGCCCTTGAATACCTTGTTGGCATAGCGGCGCAGGTTGTGGCACACGGGTATCATCGTGGAGTCCACAAAACTGATGCCGCTGCATTTGCCAAAGCCTTGAAGCTTCATGAAGAGCATCATGTGGAAGAACACGCGGGGCATGAGTTCGACAAAGCGGTTGTACGAAACGGCATCAGGAAAACAACCGGACAGGTGCTGACGTATATAAAAGAGGTAGTAATGCTTGAAATTGGCGAACGAGCCGAAGTGGTAACAGACAAGTATTGTCATTATCTCACTATGGCTTAACTTTCCCTTGCGGTTGCGGTGACGGTGCTCTTTGTCCTCCAAAAGGAGGTTTTTCTCACACTCGGATGCAAAATTCCGGCAAAACTCATCCATAATACAGAAAATTTCTATAACTTTGTTTTCGGTAATCATCGCTTATGTTTTTGATAACTGATTGATTTACAGCTATAAAGTTACAAAATATTTGCGAGATTACCAACTTTTATAAGCTATATCTTATCCCGAACTCGCGTAACAATAGAAGAACGAATCCCATTAAACCGCCTACTTGCATAAATGACTTTTCACGCATGGCAACTATTTCGTTTTCCCGGCTTTGCAGTTCGGTTTGTACCTTTTCTTCTATTTGGCAAATCAATTCTTGCAGTTGTCTGTTAAGTTCTGCATTACGAGCTGCAAGGCTGTCGGCTTGTTCCGACAATTGGCGATCCTGCACTTTCTGTTCGCTGATTACGTTTCTATTGACCGAATGAAGGATAGTGGTTGATACTGCTGGAGTTACTTCCTTTTTTTTGCCGAATATGCCTAAGAAACCTTTTCGTTTTGGCTTTTTGGACTGTTCCTGCACACTTTTCTGTACAATAACCGGAATTTGATTGGCTATCTTCTTGTTAATAGATTGTTGTTCATCCATTAACCGGACTATCTGGAACATCTGTCGTTCCTTATCCTCTAAAAGACTGCGCACACTATCGATGCGCTCTGCTGGATAGGTGGCCTTGAAACGGCAGAGCATACTGTCCATTGCCATACGCCGTGCATGGTAATGCTCGATATCTTTATCGTTCCATTCCAGTATTGTTTCACCCAATAGAGAAAATTTTATCATTTGAATATTGATATTGTTTATTTCTTTTCGGAGCTCGTCTATTTTTTTATTGCCAAGTTCTAATGCTTCTATCTCCTGCCATTCATAGAGGCTATTATATGCCATACATCCGATAAGAATGGAGATAAGTATATATCCCAACCGTATTGCCTTATAGAAATTTCCTGACCGCTCCATTATTTTAATGACATTGATTTTTGGAACATGAATAAAAGTTTATCTTTTTCGTTCATGCGGATATTATCAGAATAACCGTCTTTTGTTATTTGATACCCACATGGCTTAACCATAAAAATGCCTAAGCCCTTAGTGTACGAACTTACTTCTGAGGCATAGTCTTTACTTGTATTTAATGGAACTTTCCCTTTAATATGACACCACTCATTATTACAACTGATGTCTTCAATCTCAGACATCAGTTTTTGCAAATCTGTAATAGCTTTGGAACTCGCTACTTGGGGTATCTGCAACTCAAAACAGAGCATCGGTTCGAGAATGTCCACACCTGACTGTTGCAAAGCCAGCCTGAAGACATAAGGGGTCAGCTGTCTGAAATCAGCAGGTGTACTTACCGGGCTATAATACTCGGCTTGAGTAAAAGTTACTTTCAGATCTGTCACTTCCCATCCATGTAAACCAGATTGGCAAGACATACGAATCCCTTCAAAAACGGCATTTTGAAAAGAATGGTTCAGATAACCATAGGAGATGTCACTTTCGATTTGCAACCCTGCCCCTAACGGTAAGGGTTCAAGAGTCAGCCCTATTGTGGCCCAGTAAGGGTTGGGTGGTACTTCGATCTGAATAATCTTATTGACCTTTTTTATAGGTCGTTCTTTGTAGATAGTCTTGATCTCATCAAAATGGACCTTTACGGAAAATCGTTCTTCCAGCAATGTCTGTATGATTTCCTTTTGGGTCAAACCATATAACGAGATTTCCAATTCATCACTATATGAGTTTATGGAAAAGGACAAAGACGGGTCTTCAATCCACAATGTATTCAGAGCGGATATCACCTTGCTTCTCTCTTCGGGCTTATTTGGCCGGACGGAGGATTTGAGAGCGGGATGCTGATGAGATAATCCTTGAATCAAACAAGGTTTAGCACCTAAATAATCTCCGATTCGAAAATCTTCTATATCTTCTACAATCGCGATATCATTGGCACCCACTTCATCAACATTTATCTCTCTGCCCTGATAAATAGTCTTTAGATTTTTAATCTTGATGAATTTTTCCGAATCGTTGATTCTTACAACGTCTCGAAGTCTCAGACTTCCGTCAATTATTTTAAGAAAACTTCTTTTATGCCCTTTGGGGTCATGCTCTATCTTATAGAGATAAGCTGAAAGTCTGTTTGAGACTGATGCCGGAGGAAGTATAAAAGAAGAAATGGCGTCCAACAACTCATTGATACCGATATTGAACATTGCTGATCCATGTAGCACCGGATAGACTTTGGCTTTTGCCACAAGAGCGATTATCGTATTCCAATAATCAGCCGGTGAAATTTCGCTATCCGCCAAATATCGTTCTAATATATCGTCGTCATGGTTGCATACAAATTCTTTGTATTCTTCCTTTATATATGTTTGGGAGCAAACCGGATAAACCGATCCATCGACAACAGTTTGCATAAACAGGACATCTTGCGACAGATTTGTTTTTATATCCATATACAAACGCTCCAAATTCACACCGGCACGGTCAATCTTATTGATAAATATAATTGTCGGGATTTGCAGCTTTTGTAAAGTACTGAACAGCAACTTTGTCTGCGCTTGTATGCCTTCCTTTGCGGATAAGATGAGGACTGCTCCATCAAGCATTTTGAATGTCCGCTCCACTTCCGCAATAAAATCCATGTGTCCCGGAGTGTCAATGATATTGCATTTCACTCCATTCCAGATAATAGATGTCGTAGAAGCCCGGACAGTAATTCCTCTACGTTTCTCTATATCCATAGAGTCCGTTATGGTGTCACCATTATCCACACGGCCGCACTTTTCCGTTGCTCCACTGGCAAACAGCAGATTCTCGGTTACGGAAGTTTTTCCTGCATCAATGTGAGCAAGAATTCCTAAATTTATAATATTCATTTGGATTAAGCAATAATATACTACAGTAGATGCATTGTCGAAACGCACCTTTTAATACCTCCTCGTAGCATATGAGAACTACAGGATTACTAACTCGTATTAATATGTATATTATTACTGCCGCATAACGATTACAAAATTACACAAAAAAATATATCTAACAAAAGTGGGAGGATTTTTTAACTTTTTACCATAGACATTTTATTAGGGAAGCGTAGGTTCAACTGGCAAGTACAAATAAGTAGAAATGTTTGAACAACACCGTTTTAGGAAGTTGAAAAATCAAGTTTCTCTCTCGGTATAGCGTTTATTTTGGCCAATATCTTCTTTAGTTTAGCATTTGTGTATTTCCCATTCGTGTTCTATTTAGCTCCTTATTATGAGTATGTAGCAAGTTACTTATCAAATTCAGCCTCTTTGAGGGTCAAATATGGTTTTGCAAATGGTGACTGACAAGACATAAACAAGGTCAGCAGGAATTTTTTACATAAATGGACATGAATGTATATAACCTAAAATAAGAATAAATTTTAATAAGGGCTGCCCAAAAAGAAAAAAATGCAGTTGCCATCCTATAGATACTTGCAGAAAGGATAAAATTTACTTTTAGACCTTTTGGGATAGCCCTTATTAATACTTCAGATAAAATTCCTTAGGTTATATTTTCAATCCTTTGGACCGGGTTTCCTCCTTGGCATACAGTCCCGGACGCCCGATTATGACATGGTTGGCAACGATACTATCCGCCGGACTGCGTATCTGCGGCGGTGCATTTTCGGGATATTGCGCCTGCCTGTTCCTCACATCTTCCGCTTCCGGCTTGAGCTGTTGCCCTTCATTCTCCTTTTCTGCGACTTCGGGCGTGGGTGGCGCAAGCTCCAGCTGAATTTTTCGGTCAAGGGCGGCAAGTTCGGACTTCAACTGCTTCAGCTCGTCCTCCTTCTTCCACACCTTACCCGCTATCTCCTGTAACTGCGGTATCTCCATCTCCAGCACCTCGTTCTTCGCCTTGTACTGGTCGATGATGGAGGGTATCCTCTCCATCGCGTTGAGGAAGTTGCGGGCGGCGGCCAACGGGTCAGCCATCGCCAGATGCCCGTTGTTGTAGGTGTACTTGTAGTTCCCCTCGACCACGAAGCGGTTGTCGGTGAACTCCAATCCCTCTTTGAGTATCCTTTCGCTCACCACCTTTATCGGAAAACCGTAAAGTTCACCGACCTGCGTGTACAACCCTCCGGTCGTGGCATTCTTGGCTATCTCCTGCAAACGCTTTCCGATGACCTTCTCATCGGCGGAATCCACTCCGTCCACCTTTATTATATTAAGGCGGTTGCCCTCCTTGTCGGTCTGCACCACCGACAGGAAGCGGTTCCAGTCCTCCGTCATGGCATCTATGAAAGCCGTGTTGTTGCGCAACTCGCCGGTCTTTGACTCCAGCTTGAACTCCGAATCACGCTTGCCCTTGTTGAACGACTTGCGTTCCCCTTCGAGCGATGCGATCCGCTTTTCCAGTTTCGCCTTGTCCAACAGGTCGGTATTGCCGGAGAGCAACGCCATGTATTCCGAGAAATTCATGCCCGATTTTTCGTCCATTGCCCCCTCGTCGATGGTACGCGCACCCATCGCACCGCTTTTGAGCTGGCTTATGAAAGTCTGCTTGCAGTGCAGGAGGTTGAACTTGTAGCTGTCCAGTGACTTCTCCACCGCGTAGATGATTACATCCACGTTGTTCCCGGCGAAATGTTTGGCAATCTCATTACCTGCCCTAACTCCGCGTCCGTCACGCTGTTGCAAGTCGGACGGTCGCCACGGCGTATCGAGATGATGGATAGCCACACACCGTTTCTGGGCGTTCACACCCGTTCCGAGCATAGAGGTAGAGCCGAACAGCACACGCACCGTCCCGGCGTTCATGGCGTCTATCACCGCCTTCCGCGCCTTGTCGGTCTTGCACTCCTGAATGAAGCGCACCTCGCTTGGCGGTATACCGTAGTCCTCCGTCAGTTTGCGCTTGATTTCCGAATAGACGTTCCACCCGTCGCCCGGCTGGTATGTCCCCAAATCAGAGAAAACGAACTGCGTGCCTTTCTGGGCGTCGTATTTTTGATAATACTCCGCGATCATCTTGGCACAGTGACTCGCTTTGTTGTCGGGATGATCTTCGTAATTCGGGTCTATCATGCGCATGTCGAGTGCCATTTTCCGGGCATAGTCCGTGGCGATGAGCATCTTCGCCTTTTCTTCCGTTTCCGAAAGCGGCAGCCTGCCCAACAAGGTGGCATCGCCCGTCTTGGCGAACTGCATCAGTTTCTGTATGAAGTCCTCCTGTTCCGGCGTGGGCGGTATATGGTGCAGTATCTCGTTCTTGGCAGGACGGTCAACGCCCACATCCTCCGCCGTGCGGTAGTCCGTGATTTCATTATAGAAGGCGGCAAGCTCCGGCACTTTGATGAAGTAGCGGAAACGCTCCTTCTGGACCACATTGTTCGTCACGTTAAATTCAAAATCCGTCGTCTTCTTGGCAAATATCGCCGCCCAAGCGTCGAAACACCTTATGTCCTGCCGTTCCAGCTCCTTCGGGCGCAGGTACTTGAACAGCAGGTACAATTCAGTCAGTGAGTTGCTGATAGTCGTGCCGGAGAGGAAGGTCGCACCCAAGTCTTTTCCTGTGCGCTCCTGTATGGTGCGTATGGCAAAGAGCATGTTAAGTGCCTTCTGGCTTCCCTCGCTGTTTCCCAATCCCGCCACACGGTCGTGGCGCGTGTTGAAAGTCAGATTCTTGAACTGGTGGCTCTCATCTATGAAGATGTGGTCGATGCCCATCTGCTTGAAATCCACCACGTCGTCCGTGCGTGACTTTATGGCGTGTTCCACCTTCTCCAGCTTCGCTTCAAGGTTGTGCTTGCGCTTCTCCAATCCTTTCAGCATCGCCCGCGACACGTTCTTTCCCTGCTGCCGTAGCACTTCGAGGTTTTCCTCCACCGTGTCAAGCTCTGCTTGCAGGATGCGCTGCTGCAATTCCGGCGACTGCGGTATCTTGCCGAACTGGTCGTGCGACATGATGACGCAATCGTAGTCGTTGTTCTTTATATTATTGAAGAAGCGCACACGGTTGGCGGTCGAAAAGTCCTTCTCCGAAGCGTACAGAATACGTGCGTTGGGATATGCCGCCTGATAGGTGGCTGCAATCTCCGCAACGTTGGCTTTCAGCCCGATAATCATCGGCTTGTGTGCCAAATTCAGACGCTTCATCTCATGCGCGGCGATGCACATTATCAGCGTCTTACCGGTTCCCACCTCGTGGTCGCAAATTCCGCCGCCGTTCTGTTTCAACATCCAGACGCAATCCATCTGTGAGGGATAGACGCTCTTGATACCCCGGCTTGCCAGCCCTTTCAGGTTGAGGTCGGGAAAGGTCTGATGGGAGCCGTCGTAGCGCGGGCGCACGAAACAGTTGAACTTGCGGTTATACATCGTCACAAGCCGCTCCTTGAACTGCGGCGACTGCTCTTCGAGCCATTCGGAGAAGCCGTTTCGTATCTCGTCAATCTTGGCGTTGGCGAGTTGTATTCCCTCGCTGTCGCGCATCTTGATGTCGTTGCCATGCTCGTCCTTGCCGATGGACTTCATCATGTCAGGGCAGGTGTTGTGCAGGGCGTGTTTTAGGAGGTGCATACCGTCATAGTTCCGGTAATACCCCTTCACCAGAAACTCGTCCGTGATTTTCATGGTGCGGTAGCCGCACACCACCGAAAACTCGTCCATGCTTGCGGAATAGGCGATTTTCACCTCCGTGTCGAACAGCCGGCTCATGTAGGCGGCATAGACACCCGTCGGAATCCAGCGTTCCCCGAAATTGAAGTCCAGATCCTCGAAGGCGATGCGCTGCGGCTCGGCATCTTTCAGAGCCTCCAACGCCTGCTTCACCTCCGGCATACGCTCATTTTCGGGATTGTCACCCATCCATGCCTCTATGCGTTCCGCTTTCTCTATGACATTTCCGGCGATGAAACGGTCTTTGATTTCGTAACCGGTCACGAGCGGATTGTAGTAGATGCGCCCTTGCAGGGCAGTGAGCAAATCCTCCGCCGTGCTGTCGGTTATCTCCCGCATATAGTCGAGATTGACCGTACCATATTTGTTGAGCGACGCAGACAGGGCTTCTTCGGGAGAGCCTACGTTGGCATGGCTCTCCACCGCGAAGGAAACAGGATGCTCGAAGATGTCCGCCTTGACGAACTTTCCGTTTTCCATCCGTTCCAGCGAAAGGATGTCGCGCCCGCCCGCATCCATCATCACTAACTTCACGTTCTGCTTGGCGTTGAGGTTGCCGTAGCGCATGACAAACTCATCGTAACAGGTATTCAGATGCTCTCGCCACGGAACATTTGCCTCGCGCCGGAGCGATTCATAACGGTACAGACGCTCGTAGGCGTCACGCAGCGACACATACAACAACGCCTTTTCCTTCTGGTATCCTTTCAGGTCGAGCGGCTGGAATGTCGCCCCGTATGGCGTGATGTCTTTCAGGTAGCCGATGTTATGACGCCCCCGGTCAGCCACCAGCGACCCTTCGCGCAGGTGCATCTCCGGCGTGCGGTGGTAGGCACGCGGAGAAAGGTCCACGACTTCCTCCTTCGGCTTTTCCGCTTCGATGTCGGGGAAAAGGAAAGTCCCCACCGCTTCCGATGGGGTATCTGTAACGGCAGGTGCGGCGACTGCCTCCGGCTGTGTTTCCTCCTGTCGTGGCTGCTCACGGGAAGTTTCCGGCACGGCTTTCACTTCCGTCTTTTCCGCCACTTGTTTCTCGTTATGCTGCCTTGCCAGTTCCCGAAGTTCTTTCCTACGCTCCGGCGTCAAACCCATCATCATTTCATAGAAACCGTTGATGGGAGGATTGGTATCCCAGTCCAGTGTGGCATAGATGTCGTCCGGGTCGGCAGGCTTGGCGGTGTTCTCCGCTTTCACCTCCTTATTCTCCATTGCGGGTTTTGCAGTTGGAGCTGTCGGTGTAACCGTGACTTTCGGTTTGGGCGGAGTGGACTTTGCCGTAACTGCCTTTTTCACCGTCTTTTTCTTTTTGGAGGTTTTCGGTTGGCTGACCTCTTCCGTCATCCCCCAGAGGTCAAGCAGGGTGAGCTGCACGCCTGCGGAATATTGCGGGCGCGGTTCTATCTCCGGCTTTTCATCTGCGGGTTGCGGCTTTTCTGTCGGAGTTTCCACCGTCTGCGCCGAGGATACTGTTTCCAATTTTATGGCAGGACGCTCTACTTTATTTTGAACGGCAACTTTTTCTTCCGTTCCTGCCTGCCGGATTGAACCCGAATACAAGCGCATGGCAAGCCTGTAATGGAAATCCTCGTCGAGCATACGGCGCAAATCCCCGGCGATGCCTGCTGCCTTGCCCTCGTGCAGATAAACCATAGCGGGCTTCCCGTAGGGGTCTGTGTCAAGTTTCGCCATCGTATGCACGATGCGTTCCGGGTGGTGGATGAAATAGGCGTTGTCGGTCAGGGCGGTTTTCGTGTCCGTCTGTATCACGGTCATCAGCCGCTCGTCCTGCGACATTTCCTTCTTGCTGAGGTTCTTTTGCAGGACAATCAGGTCACTGCCCACCTCCGTGCCCGCGTTGTCCGTGAACAGGTTGTTGGGCAGGCGTATCGCGGATACCAGATTGGCCTGACTGAACAGCTCGTTACGCACGGAGGTCTTGGTGCTATTCAATACCCCTTGCGAGGTGATGAACGCCACGATACCGCCGTCACGCACGGCATCCAGTCCTTTGAGAAAGAAATAGTTGTGGATGGTTTTCTGGGCGGAGCGTCTGCCGAAAGAGTCGCTCCGCTGAAACTCCGCGTCGAACACGGCAATGTCACCGAACGGAATGTTGGACACCGCCAAGTCGAAATAATTGTTGAACGGTCTTTCGATTTTCTCAAAACCGCAGGTGCGCATTTTCTGGTCGGGATAGAGATGCCTCAAGATTGTACCCGTGAGCAGATCCTTCTCGAAAGCCATCACATCCGCATTGGGGCTGTGCCGCAGCATGGAATCCACGAACACGCCGACACCTGCCGACGGTTCGAGCATACGGGCGGGGCGGACGCTGTAATCTGCCAGCACGTCCGCGATGGTGTCGGTTATCTCTTTGGGGGTGTAGAAAGCGGTCAGCACGGACGCTTTCAGCGAATCCACAAACCGCTTGTACTCTGTTTCGTCCTTGCTGTTCTCACGGATAAGCCTGTGCAGCTCCACCGTCGGGGCGAACAGTTCGAGGTCGGATTTCGCCCACCGGACGGCATCCGTCAGTTCCTTTGCAGGGTTGAGGATACATTTCAGACCGCCGAAACCGCAGTACCTTTGAAGTATGGCACGCTCTTCGGTTGTCGCTGTCCTATTTTCCCTGTCAAGGATGAATGCCGTCCGTATCGCCTCGATGTTGTCCCGCAGTTTCTGTTTGCGGTTAAACGCCATATTCGTCTAAGTAAAGGACGGTTGCTCCCGTCAGCTCCGTGTAGAGCAGGTCGTAATCGGAAGACAGGGCGAAATTGTCATCCGAGAGGTCATAGACGGAGAACACGTTGCCGACAAGCGGCAGCAGTTTCAGGACAAAGGCTTCACGCTTCTCTTCCGGCACTTCATCGGCAAACTCGTTTTCCACGACTTCGCGGAGGATGGCGTAACGGGAATAATGCAGTCCGCGCAGCAGCGTGTCCATCGCCAGTTCCTGCGCACCATCGGCGGGATAGCCTTCAAGCCGTGCCCTCTCATACGTTTCGGCGGCACGGTCGGCCCGTTCCCGTATGAAAGCGGTGTCGTCAGCCTGTTCAAACTTGTTCGTGCGGAGATAGTCCAGCAGGTACAGACCGTAATAGGAAAAGTCGGTCTGACCCTCGTTTTTCTTCTTGTTGTTCATTACTTTGGATTTAGCGGATTGATAATTAACGGGATAATCGGTTGGAAAAAGGAAGAAAAAGGCACTCGGTATCCCTCCGAGTGCCACCACTAAATCCAAAGTATGAGTGTAATCCGGTATCGAAGAACAATTCATTACTCTGAACAAGTGGCAAAGTTAATACTATTTCTTCCGTCCTGAAAATTTCTTGTCCTTTTTAGCCTCCGGGAACACAAAAGTCGTGTTATATTCCCCGTCAAAGGCGACAACAGCATCGAAACTCTTGCCCTGTTTGCTCTTGAACCCTTTGAGCAGCTTGGTATGCCCTTCGGTGAGCAGGTCTTTGATTTCATCGTCGGACAGGGTGCGTCCCGCTTTCAGCCGGAACACGGGCAGTCCGCACTCCGTGTTGTCGCAGCGTACCACCTTGCCGTAGAACCGCATCCTGCCCGTGCCACACTTGGGACACGCGCAGCCGGAGTCACGGCTGCCGAAGAGCTTGTCGCACGAGATCAGTTCGGAGGTTATCTCACGTGTGTACGCCTCTATCTCCTTGCGGAAGGTGTCGTCGGACAGTTCCCCGCGCTCGATACGCGCCAGCTCCTTTTCCCATTCGCCCGTCATGGCAACATCGGCGATGCGCATCGTCTTGACGACGGAATTGAGGGCAAGTCCTTTTTCGGTGGGAACAAGCGACTTCTTGCAGCGTTCCATGTAACCGCGCTTGAAAAGCGTTTCGATGATGGAGGCGCGTGTGGCGGGAGTACCGATGCCACAGTCCTTCATCGCCTGCCGCAGTGCGTCGTCCTCAATTTCCTTGCCCGCCGTTTCCATTGCCGAGAGCAGGGTGGCTTCGGTATGCAGCGGCTTGGGTTTGGTCTTTCCTTCGGTAATGGACGAGCCTTTCGGTGTCAGCGTGTCGCCTTCCTGCCAGCCGGGGATGGTAATTTCCTCTTTTTCCTCGCCATAGACGGCACGCCATCCGGTTTGCTTCACGACGCTGCCTTTTACGGTAAACTCCACTCCGGCACATTCCGCCGTGACAGTGGTCACATCCTTGACGCATTTCTCAGAGAATGCCTCGACCATGCGCCCGGCAATCATCTGATAGATGGTATTGTCCTCTTTGGAGAGGAAGAGCGGTTTCTCACCCGTGACGAGCAGGGCATGGTGGTCTGTCACCTTGCCGTCGTCCACGCTGCGGCGTGTCGGGGCGGCTTTTGCCCGCACCTTGTCTTTCCATTCGGGCTGTGTGCCGATGAAAGCGAGCAGTTTGGGAATTTCGGCAAACACGTCTTCGGGGATGTAGCGGCTTCCCGTTCTCGGATAGGTTATCAACTTCTTTTCGTAGAGTTTCTGCGCGATTTCAAGCGTCTGTTCCGCCGTGAAGCCGTGCTTGGCGTTGGCTTCTTTCTGGAGCGTGGTCAGGTCGTAGAGCAAGGGAGTTTCCTCCGTCTTCTCCTTGCGCTCGGCTTTCGTGACAGTGGCGCAACCTGCCGCCTTTACCTTATTATATAGTTCCATCGCCGGTTCTTTCTCTTTCCATTTCTCGGAGGATGAGAATTTCACGACTTCGCCGTCGCAACCGTCCGTTGCGATATGGAGCTGCCAGAATGCTTCGGACGTAAAGCGGCGGTTCTCCCAGTAGCGTTCACATACCATAGCCAACGTTGGTGTCTGCACCCGCCCCACGGAATACGTGCCGTGTCCGGCGGCGATGGATAACGCCTGTGTGCCGTTGATGCCCACGAGCCAGTCGGATTCGCTCCGCGCTTTGGCGGCGAGGTAGAGGTTGTCGTATTTGCTGCCGTCTTCGAGTTTCCGCAGTCCCTCGCGGATAGCTTTGTCGGTGAGAGAGCTGATCCACAGGCGCACGAAAGGAGTGGTGCAACCCGTATAGTGGTAGAGGTAGCGGAAGATAAGCTCTCCCTCGCGTCCGGCATCGGTCGCCACGATGATATGTTCGCTTGTGTCGAACAGTCTTTTGATGACTTTTATCTGCGACACCACGCCGCTGTCGGGCTTGTAACCTTTCTCCGTCCTGACCTGACGGGGGACGAGCGTGAATGTGTCGGGAATAATCGGGAGGTTGTCACGGACAAATCCGCGCACGCCGTAGCCGTCGGGCATGGCAAGCTGAACGAGGTGTCCGAATGCCCATGTCACGGCATAACCGCCTCCCTCGAAATATCCTTCCTCTCTCTTTGTCGCGCCCACGATGCGGGCGATTTCACGTGCCACGGAGGGCTTTTCTGCAATGATTGTCTTCATGTCTTCTTCTTTTTTGTTGATACTTTGGATTTTATTTTGGATTCAGTGGCGGACACGGGATTACATTTTCATGCCCTTGCCCGTTTTCTTCTGCGGCTTCTCCTGCTGCTGTTGCTGGCGGGCGTCCTTCGGGTTGGTCTGACCTTTCTGCAACGGCTCTCTCAGATTCTTTGTAGCCTCGTTGGTCTTGCCATCGTTGTTCACCGCCACCTGCGTGCGGCTCTCGTTGGACGGAGCAACCTGCTGTGCATTGTCAGGGTTCGTGTCGTAGCGGTACGGGCGTCCCTTCTCCGGGTTGAACTTGATATACATCGTGGCATGGAAGCCCTGCTTGTCGGTCACGTTCTCCAGCTTCACGGCTTTACCCGCCACATAGTCGGCTTTCTGCTGGTCGGTGAAGCTCACGCCGCTCCATTTGCTGATGGGGCGGATGCTGCCGTCCTCGTTCGTCCACGTGTTGCGGCGTTGCTCCTTCTTGGTCTGTGCGGCATTTTCCCCGCCCTGCGCCTGACTTTTCGATGTGTCGCCTTTGGTTTCCTGTGTCTGTGCGGTACGGGGCGACTTGCCGGTTCCCGGCACGAACTCCACGCCGCGCTGCTCCACGTTCACTTGCAGGGTGGTGACGAACTTTCTGCCGTCGTTGCGCTCGATGAGCTTGTCGCGTACGGGCAGTCCGGCGCGGAGCATGTCCCGCTCCTGCGTGGTGATTTCCGTCTTGCCGATGCGCTCCGGGATGCGCACCCTGCTTGCCGGAATGTCCGTGATTTCATTCGTCTTGCGGTCGATGCTGATGTAGGAGGGGATGATCTCGCCCGTTTCCCTGTCCACAATGTCCACGACCCTACCGAGATTGCCCGTTTCGCGGAGGTTCTTCCGGTCATTGTCGGAGAATTTGTGTTCCTTGTACTCATCCAGCTTCTGCTCCTTGCGGATGAAGTGCGGCACGAGGCTGATGTTTCCCTCACCGTCCTTCTTGAAGGAGAGGCGGGCGTCCAGCTCGAATGATTCGCCGCCGAAGGTCGGTTTGACCTTTACCAAGTCGGACTTGCCATAGTTGAGCATCTTCGTAAGGTCGCCGGACTTTTCAAGGTTGTCCCGCTTTACGCCCCATCTGTCCTCCAGCTCCTGCCAGTTGATTTTACTCTCGTCGATGGGCTGGTAGCCACGTTTGCCCTGCATCTGTTCGGATTTGTCCTGTTGCTGTTCTTTCCGTTGTTCCATGTTCTCCTGTTTTTGAGGTTCTTGTTTCTCTGTCTGTTGTGCTGCCATCTCTTCCTGCACCTTCTTCTCATAGTCGGAGGTGTCCACCTTGTGAGGGGCGAGCAGCTCCTTGTTCGCTTCGGGGTCTTTCAGCAGTTGCTTCATCACCTCTAAGAGATTTTCAGCTTGGTCTGCCGCAATGCGGTAGAAACCGAAGCGGCTGGGTTCCTTGCACTGCCGGAAGAAGTTCTTGAAGAAGTTGTCCAGCACGTCGCCATGTCGGTCGAATTGCAGGAAACTCTGCGCGTTCTCCGCTTTTGCGGGGGTGCGCTTGGGTGTGCCGTCCGCGTTCAGCCCGGCTACCACGCTGATCTCGCCTGTCTTCTCGTCACGGACTACCAGCACGTCCTTTTCGTCTTTTTTCTTTGCCATCTGAAAAATGTTTTAATGGGTTATTTATGAAAGAAATTATGGATACGAGCCTTGTAGAAGGCTATATCTTCCTTTTTGAAGTCCTTGATATGGTTGGAAAGGAATGTCAGCACGTCCTCCTCGCTGTAATAGGTCTTCTTGCCCAGCGTCTTGTAGGGCAATGCGCCTACGCTGCGGTAGCGTTGGAGGGTGCGTTTGCTTATCTGGAGCAACATGCACAAATCCTGATTGTCGAAAAGGCGGATGCTTTCCGTGATAGTGGGCTGTTTCCCCTCAGCCTTCATCGCCAGCAGCAGTTCGTCCTGACGGTCGAGCCGTTCCATCAGCTTCTGCATCCAGCCCTCGAAGTTGTTTCGTGTGAGCAGTTCCATGACCTATGTCCTCCTTCCTTTTGGTTTGCCGCCCGTGCGCAGCGTGTGGTTGTGGAACAGGGTGTCTATTGTCCCTTCCTCGTTCCTTACTGTGTTGTCCTCCAATAGCCGCAGTATCTCGGAAAGGCGGTAGCGGCAGCTTCCGCGTACCACCACATACTCGATACGGTGGTCGGTGCGCATACGCTGCATGGTGCGCTTGCTCACGTTGAGCATCTTCGCCGCCTGTGCCGTGTCAAGCAGCTTGTCTTCGGTTTCCCGCTTCCGTTTCTTCTCGTCCCTTGCCTCGCGGATGTACCCTGCGATGTTCGCAATCTGCGCCATCATCTCCTTGTAGGCGGAACTTTCCATTGTTATCACTTTCATGTTCAGTCCTTTCTTTTTGTTTCTGCGACAAAATTCGGCAATAAACAAAAGGGGCTTTAACAACTCACTACGTGACTCACGTAAGATTTTTGCGGAAGATGGCTCCGTAACCCGGTCAAACGGCGCAACAGGCAGCCTTTCAGCGGAAAACGATACGTCTTGTATGCCGTTTCGTTACCTTTGCGGCAAACTCTAAATGACATGAATATGGAAATAGTATCTATCGAGAAAAAGACTTTCGAGATGATGGTGGCGGCATTCGGCGCACTCTCGGAGAAGGTCGCCGCCCTGAGGCGCAAAAGCGACACGGGGCGCATGGAAAGATGGCTCACGGGCGAGGAGGTCTGCGGGCAGTTGAGAATAAGCCCGCGCACGTTGCAGACGCTGCGTGACAGGCGGCTTATCGGCTACTCGCAGATAAACCGCAGGTTCTATTACAAGCCAGAGGAGGTGAAGCGGCTGATACCGCTTGTCGGCACGCTCTATCCGCACGGCAGATGATTTGATTTATTCACCCACTGAATCCGAAGTTATGATGAACGAGAACAACGATGTTTTTACGATGGAAGACGAGCCGATAGCCTCTGTGGTGCAGGATATGCGCAAAGGCTCGAAATGGCTGTCCGCATTTCTGGAAAGCTACCGTCCTCCGCTGGACGGGGAACGTTACCTGACGGACGGCGAGGTGTCGGAACTGCTCCGTGTGAGCCGGCGCACCTTGCAGGAATACCGCAACAACCGCGTGTTGCCCTTCATACTTTTGGGAGGGAAGGTGCTTTACCCGGAAACGGGGCTGCGCGGGGTACTGGAAGCGAACTACCGCAAGCCGCTGGAGTGAGGCGGTTTCATGAAAAAGTAAACGGGTGACACCTTTTGTGGTGCTACCCGTTTACTTGTCTTATGGGGTATGTGCAATCAGCAATACCCGGCTTTTCCGTTCTGTATGAACATCACGTATGTCTGCCGTTTCTCTTGTGAGAGTGCCTTTCCCACCAGCCATGTGCGGAACAGGTGGGTGTTGTAGGTATTCACCCTGAAAGCGACCGGGATGATGATTTCAAGGGCGTACACGTCCGCGTGCAGCCCGTTTTCAAGCTGCATGTAGCGGCACACCTCGTAGTCGTTCAGCACGTCCGACTTGCGGACGGCTCTGATGGCGGCGTTCACTGCCGGGACGGTCGTATGGAACAATCCGGCTATTTCGGTGGCGGTCATCCACACGTCGTTACCGGTTACGCTGACTGCCTTGTCCTCGATGATGATTGTGTCACGTTTCATGGCTTTTCTTTTTAGATGGTGCAACCTGCAAATTCCTCGACGCCGTTCAATCTTGCGGCAAGGTTCTCCATGTCCTGATTGAGCTTCTCTTTGGTTATCTTTGCGTAAATCTGCGTCGTCTTTATGCTCTTGTGTCCGAGCATGGAGCTGACCGTTTCGATGGGAACACCGTTGGAGAGGAATATCGTCGTGGCTGCCGTGTGGCGGCTCTGATGCCACGTGATATGCTTGGTGATGCCGCAACGCTTGGCGACGGCACGGATACCGGCAAGGCACGTGTTATAATGCGGAACGGGAAATATCCTGCCGTCCCCGCACAGTCCCCGGTATTTGCCGATTATGCGGTTGGCGATGTCGAGCAGGCGGATGTTGGACACCACGCCCGTTTTCTGGCGGTTGATGTTTATCCACTCGTGTTCGTCGAAGTAGGTGCGGATATTCTCTTCCGTAAGGTTGCGCATATCCGCGAACGACAGCCCCGTGAAGGCGCAGAACAGGTAGAGGTCGCGGTACAATTCCTGTTTGGCGTTTTTCAGTTTCCCCTCCATCAGCAGGCGGATCTCATCTTTGGTCAGGAAACTGCGTGTTGTTTCCTCCTTCTTGATTTCATACTCGCGGAACGGGTCGCGCGTCAGCCACTCGTTGTTGATGGCGATGAATACCATCGTCCGTAACGGGCAGACGTACAGCCACACGGTATTGGTGCAGCAGTGCTTGTCCGTGCGCAGGAACATCTCGAAGTCGGAGATGAAAGCCGGGGTAAGCTCTTTTAGGGCGATGTCCTTCACATGGTAGCGGATGTCGAGGAACTCTTGCATGTGCTTGTAAACGGTGCGGTACTTCAGCAGCGTGCCTTTGGCTTTCATGCCTGCCTCCACCTGCTTCTCGTAGTCCTCGTTGTGCTGGCGGAACACCTGCATCAGCGTGTGGTAGCGGTGTTCCAGTCCGAGAAAGGCGTTCTTCACCTTCTCCGCCGTGACGAAGTTGTCACGCTCCATGATTTCCTGATAATGCCTGTTGATGCGTACCCGCATCTTGTCAAGCATACGGTTCGTTTCGAGTGCCGCCGTGCTTCTGCCCGTGACACGTCCACCTTTGGTGTCCCACAGTTTCGGATCGACAGTCAGTTTGCAGCTGAACTGTGTCTGGCTGCCGTCCACCGTGATGCGTCCCATGACGGGAACTGTCCCGTCCTTTTTCACTACCTGACGCTTGAGGTAGTAGATTACTGAAAATGTACTCTTCATTGTCCTTAATTTTTGGGTTTCAAAATTAGTTGGTGAAGAGTCCGGTGTTGGTACGCAAAACGGGGAGGAACGGCGCAATCTTTTTCCGTAACCTGATTTTTCGCATGAGTTATGGATAACTCACTATTCCTTAGAGCCTTGTTTCGCTATTCGTACCCGTTTGTCGCATTTTCGGGCATGGTTACGAACAAGTAACGTAGCGGCGTCAGGATTTGGCTTCGGCAGGGATTGTAATGGCTTCACGGATTATCGCCACTTCAACCAAAACCCTTGTAACTCAATTCTATCACTATATCTTTCCGCATTTCACTTTTTTGTAGTAACTTTGCATTACAATATTACTACAATTTGAGGAAGCAAACAAATATTTATTTTTTATATAGTTATAGAAATTAACGATGAGTTTATAAACCCAAGTAATCCGCCGTTTCCACCATCATTGCCTCAAAATCGTGTGCCACACCTTTCACGATGACTCTTTTCCAGTTGAAAATCATCGAGTTGGTTTGGCTGATTTGTTGGCTTTCGCTGTAATAGTGTTCCCCGCGGGCGTAACGGTACAGACCTTGCGCATCGGCTTCCGGCGTGTGGCGTAAAGAACTGTCGTTCGGGTCGGTATCTTGATCCCCTAATGCCACGATCAAGTTGGAGCCGAATAAATGTGTTAGGGTAGACAGATCGGAGAAACCGGAGTTTTTCAACCCGTAAGGGTACTCTATTCTCGTGTCGGGCACCGTGTACCAACCGGAATTTGCTGCTATGGCTTTGTTCAGGTGCGTGTTTTGTTTGAAAGTGACGAAACGATGCACGAATTGAGCTCCCGCGGAATGACCGAACATGTTGTATTGCACGGATTGATTGCCCGTTTCTGATTTCACGTGATCGAAAATGGCTTCAATCACCGAGTATGACCATTGTTCTTCCGGAAGTGCCTTGTTGTTCTTGAACATATTTCCCTCTATGTATTCGCTCGTGGAATAATGATTCTGGGGAAATTCCAAGGCAATGGCAATTACTTTCCGGTCTTTGAAATGTTTCACCCAAGCATCCAGATAGTCATTGGCATTTCTGGACGTCCCCGGCAAAATAAACACGATCGGCATTGCCTTGATATCGCCTTCCGGGATGTAGAAATGTAAATTTATCGGTTTGTCCTTCAACGGTTCGTAGCCCGTGTAGGTCACGATTCCCCGTCCTGTCCCCAGTTGATTCAGAATGGGATCGTCCACGTCGCTTTTCCATTCACAGCTAGTGAGTGTAAAGCCGAAAAGCAACAGTAATATAGATATTCTTAAATTCATAAAGCGTTTCTGATTATTATTTGTGATTTAGAAGATGATTTGTAACGATAATTCTGCGCTTAATTTCTCGTTTGAAGTTTTCAGGTTCGGGTTTTTCCAGTAACTGAAAGAGCCTTGACACATCAAGCGGTTGTCAATGAGATATTTGGCAACACTCACGGCGTATTCATCGGTTTCAAGTAATACGGATTTAGCGGTTTCCTTAAATTCCGGTTTTACTTTGCTGTAACGGGCGTCGAATGCCCAGCCGTTTTTCAAGATATAACCCACTTGTACGTTGTACCCGTTTCCGATGCTCAAGTAGTTGGCAATCTCTTCCGGCTGGAGGGGAAGATCACCCGTTGATTTGGTGTAAATACCTTTCAAGTCGGTAGCCGAGGAGTTCACGTATTCGGCCATCACGCTCAGGCCTTGCCATTTAAATAACAAGTCGGCTGCAATCTTGCGGAGTGCCGGGAATCGTGTATCCCCGTCCTTGTCGTAGAGGATAAAATCACCATGGCCTTCACCTGCGCTGTTGCTTGCCCCGTCATTGTAGCTCATGGCTCCACCGATCAATAATTTCGGGGTGGCTTCCCGCGCGAAGTCAGCACCCACGCCGTCGTTGCCCGGTTTGAATTCACCGAGGGGAAGTACGTCCAGACGTCCCCCGTATTTTAAACCGCCCATGTCCGCGTCAACAGAACTGGAGCCGAACGAGTTTCTCCCGTCGCCTGTGGTGATGGCGATAGAGGGTTTCAAGCCTACATTCCCGATATGGAATTTGCTTTCGAAGAAAAGTCCGAGTTCGCGTCCCGTACCCGAAAAATATTGACTCACGATGCTCCGTTCCGCCATGCTCAATCCTTTCTCGTGCATCATCATCTCCCGGTTGTTGGTGAATGTCTGTTTCTGTCCGGCGGTAATCGTGAGGTAGTCTTTATAATTGTAGGCTGCCCACGCGTCCATCAACGGGTTGGAATCTGCGAAATTGACTTCCAGCATAAAAGTGAACTTGTTGTATAAAGCGCCTCCTTTAAACCCGAAGAAAGCGTTCTTCACGCCGAAAACCGATTCGTCCTCGCCGTCTTTCTGGTTGCGGTAAGCCCCGTAAACTTGAATAAATCCGTTCAAGTTGAAGTGGTACTCGCCATTGTTTAAATTGATATCCAATCCTTTGCCCAATTCAAATTTGGCCGTGTTTTTATTATCTTGTGCAACAACTGTGGTTGCTGATAATAATGTTATGATAGCTATAAATAATGTTTTCATATTGCTGTAATTCCCTTATTTTTCACTGTTCATTTTCCGGTAGACCGGTAATTCCTCTCCTTGTTTTGTTTCGTAAACCCGGTAATTGATAAAACCGTTCGGTGCTTCCGGTTCGAGTACCGATGCCGCCACGTTACCGTTCTTCTGATTCATGGGAATCACGAACGATCCGGTGGGGAAGGTCACGGTTTTGGCGGCGACACTTGTTTTCACTTTCACGGGATAGAATTTCTCGAATAACGAGTATTCCGCTTTGTGCGACTCTACCGTGTATGCTTCCACCTCGACGGTTGCCGGGGCGGTTAGGGTTTCGACCGTTACCCCCAGTTGTTTCAGTTTTTGAGTGATCTCCGGGTGGGAAGCGGTAATATAATAGGCTTCCGGGCGTTTCCGGGTGAGGGTAGGGGTGGACTCCAACGACAGGTTGGCGTTTACTTCCAGTTCCACGATTTCATTCGTGTTCATGCTGATGAACGGAAGCACGTAATCATCTACCGTTTTGGCTTTACTGGTGACCACGATATCGTTTTTAGAGCGGGCAGCCTCCGCCGTGATATTCATTACCTCGTCGAAGTTGTCATATGCCGTTTTCAAGTACGATTCGGCTAGCGTGAAAGCGGTGTTGATTCTGCGTTTCAAGGATGTCTTACCGATTTTCACGCCCCGTAATTCCATTAATATAGCCACGGAATTACCCAGAGAGAAAGCATTGGCTGTTGAACGGGGATTGATACCGCCCACGTTGAATACCACTTCCCCGAATTTCTTCGAGGTTGTGAAATAGTCGTGATGGCGAAGTCCCTTGGAGTCAAGTGCTTCACGAGCGTTTCCGACGAATTTGCCCGCCGTGAGGTTGCGCAACTCTTCGGGCACGTTGAGGTTGCCCGTGTAGAGGAACATGGCATCGAACGAGTTGGTGATGTTATCCGTGCTGATTAGCGTGTAGTCGGCACGTAGGGGTTGGAACTCGTGGAAGTCGATCACGACTTGCGGGTTGTAGGTGTTGTAAAATGCCCGTAGAACCACGGCTTCCGGTGTAGCGAGTTTGCTTTGATCCCGGTTCAGGTCCAGCGTGTTGGCGGTTACCCGTTCCAGATGACTGCCCCCGTCGATATTGACCATGGGGATGATCGTGATTTCCAGACGTTGCAACAGGTATGCCAGTTCCGGATCGTTCAACAGGCGTTCCATCGTGTAGAGCATGCTCTCCGTGCTGCCCGGTTCATCGCCGTGTACCCGTCCGAGGAATAATACTCTCATCTTGGTATTTTTGGTCTTCCCGGATATGGTGACGGCGGGGATCTCTTTACCTTTCTGTGTTTTCCCGATAAAGTTCAGCGTCGCTTTGTCGGGATGTCGCGTAACGAGTTGACGGATGTATGTCATCATCTCGTTGTATGTCGTGAATTTCCGTCCTTTCTGGAACCACGGTGTCTGAATATCCATCTCGGGGTCAGGGAAGAATTTTTTGGCAACTTTGGCAGGTTGTTGTGCCCAAAGTGAACCGACCTGCACGAGAATCAATAATGTCAATAAGTATCTTATCATCGTATTCATCTTTTGCTGTTATTAGAATGAGAACTGGATCATAGCTTGAAAGAGCGTTTCGTTGCCCTTGGTCACGACACTATTCACGTTTTTACTACCCGGTTCGGCATCCACGAATACGACGGAAGCCTGTACTTTCACGGCGTATGATTTCGTCAGGTATTTGCCGAGTCCGATTTCGTAAAAGTTGTTCCGGTTGAAGTATAGTTCGTTATGCAGGAACGAATCTTTTGCCGGATCGAAATGCGTGTACCGGGCATCGATCGACAGGCGGCAGGGGAACATATACCCGGCTTGGATATTGTACCCGGAACCCAGCATCATGCGTCCCTTCACGTATTTTTCCATATCTCCGCTGAAGTCGGTCGAGGTTGTCCCGTCGTTTCTCACCCGTTGCGTGATTTCACTTGGCACGTGCGCCCATGTTTTCACGAACTCGCCCAGCATGGAGAATCCCATGTATTTGAAATGGAAGTCTGCCACGAATTTGATGTAATCCGGTAATGCTTCTTTGTTCTCGTCGTTCAAGTAGAGGATAGAACCGCTTTCCCGACCTCTCCGGTCACTGATGCCGACATTGTAACTGAATGCCGTACCGATGGAAAGTTTCGGGACTACTTCTCTTACCATGTCCCCGCCACGGCTCTCCCCGTAAGCCCGGAATAGCCCGAAAGGCAGGTAATTGACACGAGCCCCGTATTTGAATCCCCCGTGACGGCGGGTAAAGGTAGCGCTACCATCGCCGTCCGTGATGGCAATCGAGGGACGGATGTAACCCGTGTGTCCGACACGGAAAGAACCGTCCACGAAAATACCCACTTCCCGGATGGAACCGAAATAAGAGGATAGTTTACTGCGGTCGACCAATTGTAGCGTGTTTGAAGTCATTCCCAATTCCCGGTTATCCGTCGGGGTGGACTTTTGTCCGAAAGTCAAGGTTAGTCCTTTCACGGGTTTGTAAGAAATAAAGGCATCCAGTAGCATCCCGCTTAATTCGCCGTCGCCGCCATTGGCTTGAGCGAAGTCTGTCTGTAAACGGTAGCTGATTTTACCACCCCAAGCGTCACCGGATAAGCGAAGACGTAAACGTCGCATCCGGAAACGGGAATAGAATTTATCGTCACCCTCGTATTTGCGGGTTTCAAAGGAAGTTTGAATAAATCCCCGTAGGTTGATGTTGTATCCCCCGTCCGGTGCGGAGAACGTGATTCCGTCACCCGGACGGTATTTATTCACGATGATTTTAGCTGCATCGGAATCTGCCGTTACGGCTTCCGAGTCGTCGTCTTCCGTTTCGTTCTCTTGGGAGAGAGCGGGAAAACAGAACCCCAGCATAAACAGCATAAATATGAACTTATATTTTTTCATCTTTTCGTTTCAAGTTAAAGCGTTTCGAAATTTCCAACCTTTACCAACTGTCCCCGGCGCATCCATTCCACACCACCTGCGATCACGCCTTGCAGGTTCAGTTCGTTGTCGAATAAACAGAAATCGGCGTCACAATCCGGGGCTATGCGTCCCTTCGCGCGCAAGGTCATGTTCTTTGCCGGATTGGTCGTTACCGGGCGGAGAGCCTCTTCTAACGGTAGTCCACCTTCTTTCACCAGTTTCTGCACTTGTTGCAGGTTCAAGTGCAAGGGGGCTTTGTAGAACACGAGTTCGCCCGTTTCCGGATCTTTCTTGCTCATTCCTGCGTTGCCGTCGCTGCTGAAAGTCATGCGGTCGATAGGTACTCCTTTTTCCAGACCGTGCAACAGAATCTTGTAGGGTTCATCGTATTTGGTGCCTCCCGTGGTGATATCAATCATTCCTCCCAGAAGGGCAAACTCGACGGCTTCCTCGAATAAGGCTGCCGTTCTGCCCACGTGAGTGGGAGAGATGTGTTTTACCAGCGTGGGATATTCCCGTGCGATTTCCAACAGGAGTTGCATACGGGAAGGTAACGCTCCCAAGTGGATATGTAAAACTCCTCCCTTGCCGGAAGTCAGACCACCTGTGTGTACTTGATTGATCAGGCGCAGTAGCTCCTCCTTGGTCGGGAATGAACACCGTTCATCGCTAATGGCTACCTTGCAACCGATGATTTTGTCAATAAACAACATATCCTCTGCCACGCTGTTCATGATCGTTTTTGGGGGTACGGCGAAATAACTCGTGAGCATATATGCCCCGATACCGTACTGTTCCAGTGACTTGCATTTGGCGTAGAGAGTGGTCAATTCTTTCGTGATACCGTCGGTACCCAGCAGACCTACTACCGTGGTGGTTCCACAGCGAATCAGTTCGCTCGGTTGTACTTCGGGGGTGATGGAGAAATAACCGCTTTTGCCGCCTGCACCGATAATATGCATGTGTTGATCGATAAAACCGGGGGTCACGATCATGCCCCCGGCATCGATCTTCGAGTGGCTCACACTCGTCAACTCGATCTTCTCATCCACCATGATTATTTTCCCGTTACACACGAGAAGATCTTTTATCCCCAGTTTTTCCGGGGCGTATATATTCGCGTTTCTTATAATTGTAATATTCATACCTTATCCGATTAAGAAGTGATATGCCAGCATGACTATCATGGTAACCGATAGCGGAATCAGGTTCCGGCGGGCAAGGTCGAAGGACGATACCCCGGCGATTTCCGATATGGCGATGATAACCCCGGCGATTGGTGATGCTGCGCGCCCCATGCTGGAGGCAAGCTGCATCGGTAATATCATGTTCACCCCATCCAATCCTACTTTGGTTGCGATGGAAGGAACCAGCGGTCCGAACGAGAAAAATGATGCGTTACCGCTGCCCATCAACATGGAAGCTGCGAAGATGAGCAGTGTCATCAATATGGCTATGGCTGCCCCGGAGAACCCGATGTGCTGCGAGAGCATCACCAGCGAATCGATAAAGCCGAGGCTGATCAATCCTCTGGAGAAGACTTCGGCGGCCACGATCAACGTGATTACGCTGGCGAAGACTTTTCCCATGCCGTCCCAGAACGTTTTGATGGAAGCGAATACATTCTTGAGGTTCTTTTGCCGGATCAGCTCGAAGATGATAGCGATAAAGAATGACATGAACATAGCTGTCGTCGTGTCGAGTTCTACCGAGAAGTTGAACAATTGAATGTATTTCGAGAACACGATCAACAGGATCAACGGCAATACCGGAAGAATGGCGTAAATCAGAGGTACATCTACCTTGAAATCTTCCCGTTTGGGTTCTTCGGGTTGTTTGTGCAATGCGTCTTTCCTGTCGTAATACCGGTTACTGAAGTAATACACTACCATGAGCAGTATCGTCATAGGGATGGTCAGCGGCATCTGGTGTTCGATAAAGTACATCACGTTATTCATCCCCACGAGTTCCGATGCTCTGGCTGTATTTGCCGAGGCGGGCCCCATGTCGAATACCGTGCATGCCGAGATTACCGATACGGCAGACAGTTTGCTGACACCCAGACTCACGAGAACCGGGTAGATGGAAGCTACCAGCAGTAGTCCCAGCCCCGTCGCCGAGGGAGTGCAGATAAACAGCAGTTGCCCGATAGGTATCACCAGTGATGCGGCGAGATAGGGGTACTTCCGGAAAATAGACAGCGGCTGCATGGAAACGTACACGAGGGCATCGCTTGCCTTGATGTGCTTCATGTAAGCCACGAATCCTCCGATGGTCATAATCATCAATCCCACTCCCGCACCTTTCTCGCTGAAAATCTCCTGTATCACTTTGAAGAGATCGAACTCTTTCAGTCCGGTAGCGTTCTTCAGTTCGGGAATATCGAACCCCAGCAGCAATGCTAAGGTCAACATCGCCAAACCGCTGAAAAGCAGTACCGCCTGCGCGTGATATTTCTTGAACAGCCAGTAGGCAGTCAGGGCAATGAATTGAATTGAAATAAGTGCTCCTATGTAAATCATGGTGTTATTTTTTGATACTGTCGATGACCGTGTTCTTATTGCCTTCGGCTGCAACATTGTCGTAAACTTCAGAGGAAACGACAAAGGGAACTCCCGGGTTTTTACTTAAGTCAATGACAGTCAATTTCGTGTTTTTACTTAAATCCAAGTCATTCAATAAATGACCGCTTAATAAAATGGTGGTTAATGCTGTGTTCTGTGTTAAGTCGAGATTGGAAAGTTTGCTGTTTTCCGGGGCATCTTTACTTGAACTAGCCCCGTAACGCAGGTATTCTAACTTCGTATTTTTGGTTAAATCCAAACTGCCGATCCAGTTAGCGTTCAAATCCAGATAAGTGAGGTTCACGAGTTTTGTGATATCTAAAGAGGTAACTTGATTGGAAACCAGTTTCAACGAGGTGATTCCCGTGAAATATTCGATACCGCTCAAGTCGGTTAATTTGGTTTCTGCCGTTTCAAGTCCGGCCTCCGTGAGTTCGGTAATAGCGCTTTTGCTTTTGGTCAGATCCAGTTCTCCCGTGTAGGCGGCGGCTTTTGTCTTGTCAATTTTATACGTTCCGTTTTCTTCTGCCACGATACCCTGATCTTTTAAACGGTAGTGCAAAAATTCGCCGAAGGCTTTATCCGGAATCGTGTAGTAATCCCCTTCTCCCGGGATTTCCGCTTCTTTGCTCGGCTGTAATCCGGTCGCCGTATTCAATCTGTCGTACACTTCTTGCGGTATGTACAAAGTATTGCTGTTACCTTTAAAGTTTACTCCCCGTAGTTTCGTGTTCTGTGACAGGTCGATATTTTCCAACTCGTGATTTGTCATGGATATCGTGTCTAATTCCACGTTGTGAGTAAGATCAATCTCGATAAGTTTGCTGTTTTCCGGGGCAGATGCGCTGCTACTGGCGTTATATAAAAGTGTTTTTAATTTCGTGTTTTGCGACAAATCCAACGAACCTATCCAGTTGTTGTTCAAATTCAATAAGGTTAGATTCACAGACTTGCTCAAATTGATGGATGTCAACTCGTTTGACGTGAGGATTAATGACGTGGCTCCCGGAAAATACTGGATGCCGTCCAAGTCTTTGATTTTCTCTTTAGCTGTCGTCAGTCCGGCTGTTTCCAGTTTCGTCATGGAACTGTTACTCTTGTTGAGGTTGATCTCTCCCGTGTAGCCTTGGGATTCAACCGTGTCGATCACGTAGGAGATAACGGCGTTCCCGCTCTCGTTGGATACTTGGGAATAAACTCCGCCAACCTTCAGGTATTTTAGATATTCCCCGAAAGCATTGTCTTTGATGGCATAAAGATTCGTCCCGTCACCGGGACCTGTTTCTGTTAATGACACGTCATCCGTCGTGCACGCTTGAAAGGCGAACAACATCGAAATAAGTGCAATGAATAAATTCTTTGTTTTCATGGTGGATTAAAATTTATAATTAAAGATTTTGCTTCATTTTACTGCAACAAATTTATCTTGGAGGGATAAACAGAACAGTAAATAATCCACTAACGAAACCATTAATTACTACTTTTCTCTGATTAATTATGCTGTTTTCGAGGCAAAAATACGTTTTCTCCACAAAATTTGGAGAATGCCCGGACGAAATTAAGATTTTAATAGTAGCTTTGAAATTCATAAACGATTTATGATTTGTCATGAGAAATTTTTATTGGATTTTTATATTGTCTTTGGGGGGGTGTGCCTGTTCCGGGAAGAAAGTTCCGGAAGGGTTTATTTACCCCTTGGGCGATCTGTTGTTCAATAAAGAGAATATTGCTTTAGGTACGACTTATGTCGGGCGGGAGTACACGGATACCGTCATGGTATATAACCCCAAGAGTAAGGCTGTTCGATTGGAAGGCTTTAATAATTTCCCTGAGTTGACTTGTCGGAAAATAGGAGGGAGCGTTCAAGATTGGCGTTTGGGAGGATATGATATTGCTTCCGGTGAGATAGATACTTTGATTATCACTTTCCGACCGGAAAATGAAATGTTGTTGGGTGAATATTATAATGTTCTCCGTTTTTTGGTTGATGGAGAAGTGGATTATTCTTTCGGCGTTGTTGCCGAAGCTGAAGTAAAGGAGAATTTTAACGAGTGGAGCGAGGAAGAAAAAGCCAAAGCTCCCCGAATAGAGGTTGATTCTTTGGAATATGATTTCGGAACGCTAAAGGAAGGTGAAGAAAAATCGATCATCATCCCTATTCGTAACACAGGCAGCGGTAGCCTTCTGCTCCGCAAAATCGAAACCACCTGCGGTTGTACCGCCGTCGTCCTCGGGCAACGCGTCATTCTCCCCGGCAAATCCACTCAACTTGACGTCGTTTTCCACTCCGCCGGAAGAATCGGCAAACAACGCAAACAAATTACGCTCTACTGCAACGATCCCCGCCGCCCCATCCTCCAATTCATAATCAAAGGTGAAGTGCGCAGGGCAAACGCGTCAAAACGCTTTTCGCCCTTTTAGTTAAAAGTTTATAAAGTCTATAAAGTTCATAAGGTTTATGGACCCTAGCGGGCGCTTTGTCCACGGCAGCATGGCTGCCGGTAAACCTTGTCCGAAGGACGCCCGTTACTTTATGAACTTTATAAACTTTAGGAGCTGAAAGCTCAACTTTATGAACCGGGCGAAAAGCGTTTTGACGCGTTTGCCCTAGTGAAGTGCGGGAGTGAGTTGGATTGTTAAATTATTTTTCGTATCTTTGCAGAACAAACAATCGAGTTCATATTGTATCTTTTAGAGCTGTGCTTTGCTCTGTCGTATTCAGGCAGGTCTTTTCATCGTCAAAATTGACTTCAAAATCAACTTATTTGTTTTAAATTTTTAATTAGACAGAGCTAGCTGTAAAGTAGCAGATATTTTATGACATTTAGAGAATTGAATATTTCGGAGCCGATATTGAAGGCTTTGGTAAATAAGAAATATGAAACGCCGACTCCCATTCAGGAACAGGCGATACCGGTCGCATTGGAGGGGCGTGATTTATTAGGTTTGGCACAAACGGGAACGGGTAAAACCGCAGCGTTCGCTATTCCCATTATTCAACAGCTTGATCAACAGATGCCCAAGAACCGGAAAAGGGAGATTCAGGCATTAATCCTTACCCCGACACGAGAATTGGCAATCCAGATAGATGAGTGTTTTCGTGATTATGCCCAATACACGAGTGTACGCCACACGGTAATATTCGGGGGAGTAAATCAACGATCACAAGTAGAACAACTTCAATCCGGGGTGGATGTTCTGGTGGCAACGCCGGGGCGTTTGCTGGATTTGATTAATCAAAAATACATTTCCCTTAGCCATATCCGTCACTTCGTCTTGGATGAAGTAGACCGGATGCTCGATATGGGTTTTGTACACGATATAAAACGATTGTTGCCTATGCTACCGAAACAAAAGCAGTGTCTTTTCTTTTCGGCAACCATGCCCGTGACAATTGCTAACCTATCCAAATCAATTCTGTACAAACCCGTTAGAATAGAGGTGGCACCCGTGTCGTCGGTCGTCGATACCATCCACCAGAGATTGTATTTCGTGGAAAAATCTCAAAAGAGCAAATTGCTTGTCGAGATTCTGGCAAAGGAAAAGAAAAAGACGGTTTTGGTCTTTTCAAGAACCAAACACGGGGCGGATAGAATTGCCCGGGTGCTGAACAAGCAGGGCATAGGCTGTGAGGCTATTCATGGTGATAAGACTCAAAACGCCAGGCAGCGTGCACTCTCGAATTTTAAATCGGGTAAAACTCGCGTGATTATTGCCACGGACATTGCCGCAAGGGGAATAGATATTGCCAATCTGGAGATTGTGATTAATTACGATTTGCCTGATATGGCGGAAACTTACGTGCACCGGATCGGACGTACCGGGCGTGCCGGGAATAGCGGGACTGCTCTGACGTTCTGTTCACAGGAAGAAAGTATCATGCTTAAAAATATACAGAAACTGACAGGAAAAGAATTGAACGCGGTATCTGTCTCCGCATAAATATAACTATAATAATTTATAAATGCCTATGGCGATATCGTTTAGTAAAAGAGAATTAGAAAAGAAGAAACAGAGTAAGAAACTGGAAAAACAGAAACGCAAAGAGGAGCGTAAAGCAAATGCCGGTAACGGATCTTTTGAGGATATGATCGCTTATGTCGATGAAAATGGTCTTATTACCGATACCCCTCCTGATATGAATAACAAACAGGAGATTAATATAGAAGACATTGCTGTCTCTACATTAAAGAAAGAGGAAACCGAAGAAACCGTGTTGAGAGGTCGGGTGGAATATTTTAACGAGGACAGGGGATTCGGTTTTATCAAGGATGTCAATAGTACGGAAAAATATTTTTTCTATATTACCAGCGTCCAAAACCCTATTGTTGAAGGAAATATGGTTACTTTTGAGTTGGAACGCGGTCGTAAAGGCATGAATGCCGTGAGAATCGCTCTTGCAAGTTAAAGGATAACCCATTATCAATAATTAAATACCTAAATGATGAACATCTATGTATCCAATTTAAGCTATAGCACGACGAGTGAAAGCTTACAAGAATTATTTTCAGCGTATGGTAGTGTAACTTCTGCCTACATTATTACAGACCGCGAAACTAAAAGGTCACGTGGTTTCGGGTTTGTTGAAATGGCGAATGAGCCGGAGGCTCAAGAGGCTATTGCTAAATTGAATGAAACGGAATTTGAAGGAAAGACAATTAGCGTAACCGTTGCACGTCCCCGTGTTGAAAGAAGCGGCGGGAACAATCGGAGATATTAAAAAACAAGAAAGGGGTAAAAGTCATTTTAGCTTCTTCCCGTCTACGCCGTACCCCCTCTATAAACAGAGGGGAAGCTTGGTTACTCGCCGTTTTTGGAAAGATTCACCAGCTCCTCCTCTGTTTATAGAGGAGGTGGCTGCGAAGCAGACGGAGGAGTTTTTGAAGAAAAGGGGTTTTTACCCCTTTCTTGTTTTTAATTCATATCCTCTTTTCCCATCTTCAGGAAACGCCATACCTCTCCGGAATCCAACCATTCGGTTGCCGGGGTGTAAGTGTAATGTTCCAGTTTTTCCAGCAACAAGTTGACTTTGTCTATCAATGTTCTGCTGTTTTTCAACAATAGACTCATGTTTTCGTCTGTCATACTTTTTTCTTTCATATCTTTTGTTTTTTAATTTGTACATACAATATTACTGCTTAAATAAAAAAAGTTAATAGAGTATTTCGAGTGAAATCTCCGGTAAAATTGTCGTTTATTTATATCTTTGTTTTTGCTAAAATAAAGGAACGATATGGAGTTACGGACTGCAAATGTTACGAGGTATATCATGCCCTTGCGTGAAGGCGGCTCTTTGCCGGCATTGGCGGAAGCGGATGATGAATTCAAATACGTGGTGAAATTCCGGGGTGCAGGTCACGGGGCAAAAGCTTTGATCGCTGAACTGATCGGGGGAGAGGTGGCTCGTGCTTTGGGATTACGGGTGCCCGAGATCGTGTTTCTTCAACTGGACGAAGCATTCGGGCAGGCGGAAGGCGACGAGGAGATACAGGATTTGCTGAAAGCGAGCCGGGGGTTAAACTTGGGGCTTCATTTCTTGTCGGGGGCATTAGGGTTCGATCCCACGGTGAATATAATTGATCCCGAATTGGCATCGAAAATTGTTTGGTTGGATGCCTTGCTCACGAATATCGACCGCACGATACGAAATACCAATTTGTTGATGTGGCACAAGGAACTTTGGTTGATAGACCACGGTTCATCACTTTATTTTCATTACTCGTGGGTGAATTGGGAAAAACACGTCTTGAGTCCTTTCGGGCAGGTAAAAGATCATGTCTTGTTGCCTCGGGCGAGCCGGTTGGTGGAAGTGGATGCCGGACTGAAAGCCTTGCTCACGCCGGAAAAAATACGGGAGATTGTCCATTTGATTCCCGACGAATGGTTGAATTGGGAAGATTTCGGCGTATTGCCTTCGGAGATTAAAGATACTTACGTGCGTTTCCTTGTGGAGCGGGTAGCAAATTCGGAAATATTTATAAAAGAAGCTCAACATGCCAGAGAAATACTTGTATGAATATGCGGTCATCCGGGTTGTGCCCCGGGTGGAACGGGAAGAATTTGTGAACGTGGGAATCATTTTGTTTTCCAAACGGAAAAAATACCTCAAGGCAAAATATATCCTGCACGAGGATAAATTGAGAACGCTTTTTCCGGAGGCGGAGGTTGAGGTGATAGAAAATAATCTGCGTGTTTTCGATCGTATCTGTTCCGGTGCGAAAGAGGGCGGTCCTATTGCCGAATTTGAAATTCCCGAACGTTTCCGTTGGCTTACCGCCGTCCGGAGTACTTCAATACAGACCTCCCGTCCTCATCCCGGTTTCTCTGCCGACCTTGACGTGACGTTCGAGAAACTGTTTCGGGAATTAGTGTTGTGATTTTTGTTATAAAAATGCAAACAAATTTGTTTGCATTTTCGTATCTTTGTAAAAAGAATTATGGTGCATAAAATTGACATATTAAAAGGAATTCATCCGGGAAAGATCATTAGCCGAGATTTAAAAAAGAAAAATCTCAGCCAGCGTTCTTTCGCTGCTTCTATTGGTGTTCATAGTCAAACTCTTAATGCTATAATTAACGGGCGGCGGCAACTGACAATTGAATTATCTCTTAAGATAGAACAGGCATTGGGATACGAAGATGGATTCTTATATGCTCTTCAGGCGTATTATTTAGTAATAGAATTTAAGAATAAGGAATTAAGTCGGTCTGTATCTGGAATTCCCAATATCCGAAAGTCTTTGTTTTGGGACGTAGATTTTGATTCGATAGACTGGGGTAAATACAAAAAAGCCGTAATACAAAGGGTTTTAGAACGAGGAAATAAAGCAGAGAAGAAAGAAATAGCACGTTTCTATAATATAGAGGTTACTGAACTTGAAGGTTACAAATCGAACAATTATTATCGGATTACTAAAACGAAACATTCTAATGACAGTATTACATTATGAAACGGTAAAACCATATTTGAAGGAAATTCTTGATATGCTGATGGCGGAAGAATTGTTTAACCCGTTTCGTTTGGTTGGTGGAACTAATCTCAGTTTGCGATTTGGTCATCGTATTTCAGAAGATATTGATTTATTCACAGATGTAGAATACGGTAGTCTAAATTACCGGAATTTTGAATCTTATCTTCGTGCTAGATTTCCATATTATGAATCCACGGATACAACTTCGGTAGTGGGAAATGGCAGATCATATTATATAGGGTTGTCTGCTGATAATTATATAAAACTTGATCTGATGTACACGGATTCTTTTATAAATGAGATTGAAATCATTGACAATATACGTATGGCTAGCCTAAGTGATATTATTGCGATGAAAATGAATGTGGTGTCTTGCGGTGGACGAAAAAAGGATTTTTGGGATTTACATCTTTTGCTTGCTAGATTTCCACTATCTGAAATGTTTGCTTTTCATGAGAAAAGGCATCCGTGGGAACATGAGCCCAAAGAGTTGTTACGATTGTTCACTGATTTTAGTGTTGCGGATGAATTTCCTGATCCTATATGTTTGCTTGGTAAAAATTGGGATGATATAAAACTTGACCTAATTGAGATTGCTGATGAATATGTGGAAAAATAAGGTTCTCATGTATTCTTTAATGGTTTTGATTTTAGTATAAACTTGTCATTGTTTTGCAAATCCACTTTTAACAAGTGGATTTGCAAGAAATGCAGATTGTTTAATACGTGTTCTTCGTTAAAATTTCTTCGCTTCCAATGTTGCCTCGATGTCCGTTTTGCTGAAAAATACTTTGCCTCCTAAACGCCGGAAGGGGAGGATATTTTTGTTGCAATAAACTTGTAATGTTCGGGGGCATATTTTCAGAATGCGACAGACATCGTTGCCGTCCAGCCATTCTGTAGTTGGGGCTATCGTTTGTTGGTCCACTCGGTTGAGCAATATTTCCACTTGGTTCAATAACGTGTGGTTACATTCCAGTAACATGTGGAGTTGATACTCGATGTCAATATATTTTTCCATAATATTGTAGATTTGTGGTTAGTGAAAAGGAAGGGAAGTTATTTTTTTCTCTGTTCTCGTTGCTCCGCATAATCGAGGTACTGCTCCCGCAGTTTGTCCACGTATTTAAGCGGGTTGTAACGCCCGAGAGATTGGTGTATCCTATCTTCGAAATTATTGGCGCATTTCCGGTTCATCATGGCCGAGAAGTATCCCGCGAAAGCCTTTTTCGTGACACCGGGAGTGATGCCTTTCACCGCACCGGAATGCCATAGGAAATTGATTAATTCGTTCAAGTCTATTTCGGTACCTTCAAGCATGAAATCGGATGGACGGAAAGAGGTCGTGCCGAGCAGGCTGGCTTTAGTTCTTTCGAAAGACTCTCGTTGCAAGGTGAGAAACCGGTCAAGATATTTCCGGTGGTCATTTGACAAATCCTGTAAAGACACGAGCTCGTTTCCTTTGGTGATTAATAAATTCAAGTCTATTTCGACTTTATAGGCTTAACATTCCTTGTCAAACGCCGGGAAAACAAGGATTATTTTTGTGAAGGGGTAGAGGAGGGCATTAGTGAAAGTGCCCTCCTGACACACAACGATGGTTTATTTAACGATGATGGTGAAACAATCATTTACGTCTTTCGAGTACCCCTCGTTCGAGAAATTTAAGGAGATCACGTAACGTCCGACGGGAATATCATGTTCAATAGGAACCTCGAATATTCCATTACCTCTAACAGTTAGGCAATCCGCTAATTTATTAGCATCGCCATTCGTTGTTTTGATTTCTTTCACGGTAACATAAATCTGTTGAGTTCCTTGAATGCCTTCGATAGGTACGCTTACCCATGGTTGTTTCCACTTTAACCGATAATAATCTTCTCCTTCTCCTCCCATACCTTCATAAGTAGGTTCGATTCCCCATTCGAGAATTTCTTCAGGTGGTATCCCCATGTTGATTAAATCGTAATATTCCGGGTTCGACCAAATACCCCAACTTGGAGGTGTAATATCTAAATCTTTTTTTACAATCATTGAATCGGTTTCATAACTGGCATTTTCTGTCAATAAATAGCCTATGGTTACATCTTGACACCCGACTCCAAGCCAAGTAACCATGGCAATAATCGTCAATATAATTATATTCTTCATAGTTTTAATTTTTTAATACCTCCATTATATTCTTCCCAAATCGTAATTATAATTCAATGCATGAACTACTCCATTCAGAGGTTGAATGTCTGGGGTGGCGAGAGGAACCATTGTTGCTTTTGTAAAAGAATAAATGTACATGGTCTCGGGACCTAAATCAGGAACTCCGCCATAAGCCGATTTATCTCGATAAATTCGTAAATGACTGCCGCCTAAAGTTTCAACATCCGTTCCTCCGTCTTGTAATTCGTCGTCAATCATATAGTCTACATTACGGTATGCAAAGTCGGCTTTCAAGTATTTTTTGTTCAACACGTGGCGTAGCACGATTGCTTTACAATCCTTTATACTCATCTCGTCCACTGATTCCATACCGTTATTCCATAAATGTCGTAATATAGTGTAACTCGGGGGAGCAAAGAAAGTAATCTCTTTGTAATTCGAGTCTTTTCCCTCGAACATATCGGTTAATCCTGCCCGTTCTATCAATTTTACGGTTAATTCCCAGTTATATGTATCTTTTCGTAAATACTCCATGATAGAACAATCATGATAAGGGCTGGAAACCCCGCTGTCATACCAATCTTGTGCGGTACAAGAAGACAGGAAGATTGCGGCACTAATACAAACAAATATATTATATATTTTTTTCATAAACTTCAATTTAATAGATTTACGTTGTTCCATTTACATTCTTCGTTGCCAATATATATTTTGCCTTAACAAGGGGTTATCCCAAAAATTTGAACTTTGAAGGGCACCAAAGAATACACCGTCAATAATATCTTGGGCGCTTACGTTACGAAAACCGCCATATAATTCCGTTTTGTAGTATTCATTGCGTAACACGTCAAACCAACGTCCACCCTCTATCAGGAATTCTTTTTCCCGTTCTTTAAATATTGTATAACGCAAGTTACCGCCATACTCGGATGCATCATATAATTTTGCTTTTGCACGAGTCCGGATCGTGTTTAGGTCGTCTATCGCACCTTGCAGGTAACTGCCACCTAATCTAGCCCGGCATTCAGCTCTCAATAGAATAATATCGGCTAATCGCCACCAGATTTTATTAGCGTCGAAATTGATAAATTCTCCGCCGCCCGCACCTCCGTCCGTGGAAACATAGGCTTTACGGTGTTTGTAAGGGTAAGCGTATCCGCCTGTTATATCAATATCCACGGAATCACGCATATATTCATACCGATAAAACCAAGCATCTCGTCTTAAATCGTCTTTGGAGAACATTTTTTCAACGGTTTCATTCGTGATTCGGAATCTCATGTATTGTATATTAGCCATCGTTGCCCCCGTAACCACTGGATAGCCTTGATAAAATACTGCCATATCGGTTGAAGCTAGACGTTGATCCCATTTTGTCTGAGCCAATTCATCCCAATAATTTCGGAAAATACTCTCGAAAACACTCTCCTTTGAACCACCCATGAAGGTTGTTTCACACATGTCTTCCGGGGTATCCGCTAGTTTATAAATATCTTCCCGCTTGATGATGTCCGTGCAAGCTTGTTCCGCTATTTTCCACAGTTCCTGTTCATCATAATTTCGGTCTTCCGGTTTTGCCATGTATTTACAACCAGCTTTCCACGCGCACAAATGGGCTAACAAGGCATTTGCCGCACCTTTGCATGGACGGGCACGATGAGTTACAGCATTGCCGTTTGCGTCCGTTAATTTGTCCCATTCGGGGAGAAGTTGTACCGCTTCTTTAGCTAATTCAATGGCGTAATCTATTACTTTTATCCAAGAGGTTTGCCCTTGTGGGGTGGTTTCCACTTCGTCACGAATCAAGACGCAATCTCCGCATAGACGAACGATATGCAAGTAAGCAAATGCTTTAAAGAAGTAGATTTGTCCCCTGTAAAAATCGCGTCTTTCTTTTGGCATGTCAATTTTATCAATATAAGGTAATGGTACATTAGCGTATGAGATTACACGATAAAACCAATCCCAATCTACAATATACATAAAGGGTTCATGTTCTTGTAATAGTGACGATGAACCTTCTTCAATGTAATCCGAATATTCTCCATTGGGGGCAAGGTCTTGACCAACGCATTCATTGCGTACAGAGGCTTCCGCACCCATTACGCCAATCTCTAGTTCTCGTTCTGTTTCAAAAACATTCATGAATGTGACAGAGTTTTCCGGGCTCATGTCCAAGGAATCCACGCAAGCCGTGCAATTCAATAAAAATGTGAAGAGGAATAAATAATATATGTGTTTCATGGTTTAGAATTTTATCGTTAAACCTAAAGTAAACTTGCGAGCCAATGGATAGGGTAATGCTCCATTGTTTCCATCTATTCCGGAGCGAATATCCACCGTTTCCGGTTCTATACCGGAATAGTTTGTCCACGTGAACAAGTTTTCTCCACTGGCAAAGAAACGTAATTCTGAAAGCCCACAACGTTTGATCCAATTTTGGGGGAGCGAATAGCCTAAAGTTACGGTCTTTAGCTTTAACCAGTTTACTTTTTCTACGTCATCCTTAACGCTACCCCAGTTGTGGTCAGCATTTCCTTGCCACATGGGGAAATCTGATTTATCTCCGTTTTTTTCCCAGAAAGTTACTTTATTTAAATTCATTGCGATAGCGGGGTATTCACCGGGCATGCCCAAACATCTTTTAGATATATAATTTATCATATGTCGTCCTAATTGATAGGATATCAGCATATTCAAATCAAAATTTTTCCAACGTACTTCATTCACAATTCCTCCGCTTATCTCGGGTAAGGCACTGCCACAATATACTCGGTCTTCAAAACCGATTTGTCCGTCACCGTTCACATCAATGAACTTGTAATCCCCGGGTTTGAAATAAGTACTATTACCTTCATCTCCTCCTAGATAATGACTTACACCAACAGAATTATAGAACACGGGCATTTCATCTTGTGAATTTATATAGCCGTCTGTTTTAGGTAAATAAATTCCGTTTAAAGCTTTTCCTATAATTCGTTCGGCTCCGTCATCTTTTCCGTTCGTGGATTTTTTGAAGCGATTCCAGTTTTTGGCAGCGTTGATAGAAATTTTCCAATACAGCTCGGGACGTCGGAATATCTCGTAACGAACCATTAGTTCTATACCTTCGTTTGAAATTGTTTTTGCATTTTGCCATTGGGAATCATATCGTTGATAAGAGCCTGTGGGTAAATTGATTCTATCAAGTAATTTGTCTGTAAGCCGGTAATAATAATCAACCGTAAATCCTAAGCGATAGTCAAAAAAATCCAAGTCAGTTCCAAAATCATATTGGTCGGTTTCTTCCCAACTCAATTTATCATTATATAGTCCTCCAAACCATTGGGGACGAATCATTCCGTTACCCATGTAAGGAATATCCGTGACAAAGATTCCTAATGCTAAATAGTTTTGTGCGAAATGCATACCAGAACGTCCCCAACTTGCACGTATTTTACCGAAAGAGAACCATGCTAAGTGTTCTTTTATCCAGTTTTCTTCAGAAAAATTCCATCCTGCTGCGATAGAGGGGAAAGTTCCCCAACGGTTGTTTTTTCCAAATGTGGAACTTCCGTCCCTGCGAATGCTAAATGAAAGTAGATATTTATCTCGAAAACCGTATTCCAAACGGGCAAAATAAGAGAGTAAACATTTTTCTTGCATGTCGGATTGATAATTTTTGAAAGCGATTGGACGAGATTCGCCACCTCCCCAATCTTCATACCCGATATCCGGCATTCCATCCGGGGCATAATATATTTTATCACTTGGTGAATTTTGGGCGTATCCTCCGTTGTATTCCTCTTGATCATACTGGTAAGAGAAACCGGCTACAAAGTCAACATGATGGTCTTCATGAATTACTTTTTTGTATGTCAATAAATTTTCATTTAGAACCATGAGATTTATCCCCGTTTCCCCGATGCTTTTAGAATAACCGGAATAGCTTAAATTTGCCGGTTGGAAATAGTTTCGACGGTCAATGACATAATCAGCAGCCAAGGAAGAAGAAATATTCAATCCCTCTATGATTTCGTAACCTAATTTCATGTTCGTTCTTAAGCGTACGGAACGATTGTTTTCTTTTGTACCTTTGTATGCGTTTAGGGCTTGCTCCCACACGATGGAACCTTCTCCTGGCAATAAGGATGATAATTGATAGGGTTCTCCCGGGACTGTTTCTATTGGGACTGCATTTCCCGAATAAGCTAAATTTTCAGAAGCATTTGAACTTGCCCGTTTTTTTCGTGTGATAGAAGCGTTAAAACGTAAATCTACAGTCAATTTTTTTACCGGATTCACATTTAAATTGGCATTTAGATCAATTCTCCGGTATCCTGTGCCCTTATAAATACCTGTTTCATCGTATAAACCTAATCCGATGGCGTAAGTTGTTCTCGTTGTACCTCCATACGTTTGAATGTTTGCATTTGTAATTTTACCTGTTTCAAAATACATTTTGAAAAAATTCGTGGAATTGTTGTAAAAAGGATTTAAACTATCTTGAAACATCGTGCCATTTCCTGTTCCCCAATATTCCGTGTTTGGAATCCAATTTTTATCTAATGTGGCTCCTTGTGTATTGTGTTCGTATTGTTCCTTTAAAGAAGTCGGGTATTTCCAGCGATTGGTTTCTTTATCTAAATATGCGCGATAATACTTTCTATTGGCAGCCAAACGAAAGGCTCGTTCTGCTCCTCCTGACGTTAAATCGGGATAACGTGGTAGAATGCTCCATGATTGAGAAAAATTGACAGAAAATGTAGCATCTTGATCTTTCAATCCTTTTTTCGTGGTAACAATAATTACTCCGTTTGCTGCACGTGAGCCATAAATTGCCGCAGAGGAAGCATCTTTTAATACTTGAATTGATTCGATCATATCCGGGTTTAAATCAGCCAATAAGTTTGCTCCCGTGATAGGTGAAGTAAAAGAGTTTAACGGCATCCCGTCCACCACCCACAAAGGATTGGAAAAACGACGTTTTTGTTCGACATCTAATGAGTTGTAACCCCGAATTGTGACTGCAATATCGCCTCCTCCCGGTGCTCCGGAGATATTGGTTATATCCATACCGGCTACCCGTCCTTGTAATAGGTTAGCAATACTTGATGTCGGAATTCCTTTTATTTCATCAGCCTTTATCGTTGACACTGCGCCTGTCATTTTTCTTTTCGTGGTATTTCCATAGGCAACAACGACAGTTTCGTCCAACATTTGTATGTCTTCCTCTAGGGTGATGCGGAGGGTATCTGTTTTTTCCGTGAAGTTGATGACTTGTGTTTTGAAACCCACGAAAGAAAATTCTAAAGAGCCTTTGGTTGTTGGAAGTTGTAAAGAAAACCAACCTTTATTGTTTGTTGCTGTTCCAATGCTCGTGTTAGCTAGTTTTATAGTTACTCCCGGCATCGGTTCTTTTTTCTTGTCATAAACCCAACCTTTTAACGTGATAGATTTTTTTTCGTCCTGTGTATTGGCTTTGAGTTTGATAACAATAGCGTTATTTAGAACGACGTATTCCAAGTTCGTGTTCTCCAAGCATTTTTGTAGAATCTTTTCTATGTCTACATCGGTTTCATTAAGCGTGATGCCTTTCACGGGTGCAATGTCCGTATCATTGTACATGAAGGTGAAGTGGCTTTGTTGCTTTAACTCCCAGATTACCTCTTCCAAGGTGGCATTTTTCTTCTTGAGCGTGACTGTTTGTGCGTTCGCCCCGGCAAAGGTTTGTATCACGAAACACGTGAGTAATAGTAATGTCAATTTCATACATCTAATCATTTTTCGCGTATTTCCCCCGGAGGGAAAAACGCTTTTCCATCTTTTTTTCATAACTTTGTTCAGTTAATTAATGACTAATTAATTCCTAGGATCGGGAAATGTTGGAGCAGGCCCCGATCCTTTTCTTATTATCGGGTTTGAACGGTAATCGTGTTTGCCTTCCGGACGGCAAGCACTTTCCCGCTCTCGTTGATAATTTCCAGTAAGTTGTCGATTTCTTCGTATTTATCCAGATTCGCCGAAATTTTTATCTCTTTCGCTTCCGGGTTGGTGTAGAAGATTGTCATCCCGTACCAACGAGCCACCTCGTTCATCACGTCTTCCAAACGTTGGTTGCGGAAGACAAACATCCCTTTCACCCATCCCGTGTATAAGTCCGTGTCCACTTTTTGGACGGAAGTTTCTCCGGTTATCCTATCCAGACGGAATTGCTCCGAGGGTTTCAACAACACTTTCGATTTGTCGGTGTAAGCCCAAACGGAACCTTCCACCAGCGTGGTATGCACGATGTCTTCGGTGGGATAAGATTTTACATTGAAACACGTTCCCGTCACTTGTACTTTCATGCCCTTCGTGTTTACTATGAAAGGCCATCCTTCGGCATGCACGACTTGGAAGAATCCTTCTCCTTCGAGAAACACCTCTCGCGGTTTCCCTTCCTCGAATTGTTCGGGAAAGCGTAATTTCGATTCGCAGTTCAACCATATTCGAGTCCCGTCGGTAAGTGTCACTCCATAGTCTGTTCCTGCCGGGATTTGTATCGTGTGGTAGGAAGGAAGTATTATCTGTGAATCCCGAACCTGTTGATGTTGTGAACCTGCCGGGCTATTTGTTTGATAGGCAAGTAAATTCGAGGAGTCGTTCACGATCTGTGTACCTTGAGGTGTTTCCAAGTGAATCTCCGTTTGAGTCAGATCGTAGACTTGTCCCGATGCGGTTGTCAATATGGCACCTTGTTTACCCTTGTGTACTTCTTCTGCCACTTGAATCGTTTTCTGTTTTGTAAAATGCTGTTTTAGCATCAATCCTCCCGCCACGCTCAGCAACACGCCCGTGCATGCAACCACGGATAGCCACGCTCTCCTTCCAACTCGGTGTTGCCGTATCGTTCGACTCCTTTGTGAAGTCATATTCTTTTCTTGTACCTTTTGCCGGAACTTCTTCCACTCCTCGCTCACCACGATCTGCCGCCCGTACTCCTCGCGTAAAAACGCCTCTCGATTCAAGATTACCTCCTCGAACAATTCTTTGTTCTCTTTGATAAGTAGCCACTCTATAAACTTTTCGTCCAACAACTTCTCCGGCTCCCTCAAATGAGAAAGAATAAATTCTATTCTATCGTATTTTTCGTCCATTTTCAGCTTTTTTCTTCTTGTTTTCTTATATCACAGATTCATCTCGAAAATGGGTGAGAAAAAAATGAACTTTTTTTAATTTTTTTTCGTCGAACTTATCCCCGGGAATTTGAAACATGACCTAATACTTTTATTTACACCAATCTAACGCAATAAAAAAAGAGGGCGTATTTCCCGTTTGCTTTCCCGTTCGCCCTCTTAACAAATTCGAATTGTCGCACAAATGTAATAAATTATTTCAATATTAGAATAAAATGCGTGATTTTGAAATGTTTTTTTGGTGGGAATATGATTTTGAATTGAAATTTCGGGATGTGAATTTTTCTGATAGTTGTAGACTCGTTAATGGATTAGGAAGATTTGGCTATTTCCTTTATTATTCGATTAAAATCATTTTTCGTGGAAAAATGTGGTGTTTATATTTTTTTGTATATATTTGTAAAACAGTGATGATGTATTAAGGTATGTTTATTTTATTTCAAAAGTAGCATGAATAGAGAGGATTATTTATCTCAGATGAAGGCACTTGAGGATATTATTATTGATGCTCGTTCGCAACAAGATACTTTGAGGCAGCAGTATATAGATGCCAATAAGAAGTTTGATGTAAATGAGAGGATCAGGATAATTACTCCCGGTTTTAGAAGAGTTACTCCGGATGAACAAGGAAGAACGCGTATTCCCGAAGATGTGAGGTATGCTTATGTAGAAGGATACACGATAGACAGTCAGGGGAAAATAACGTATTTACTGGCGAAGGAGACAACGACTCATCGGAAAGCGGTAGCAAAGACTTCTTACACGGAGTTTGATATTCTTGAAAAGATAGATCCGGAAGCACTTCCGGTTTTGTAAAAGAGGGGAATATCCCGGTGCATAAAAAAAAGAGCGATAAGTGAAAAACTTACCGCTCCCGGTATGTTATGCGGTTAATGTCCGCTTCGTTGGCGTTTCTTTTCCATCGCGATACTGATTATGAATGGGATGGAGAAGAATACCACGGTTCCTATGACGACAAGTCCGGTATACATTGCCGGGCTGCCGACAGGCAGTTGGGATGGTGGGAAGAAGGTGACAGCGAAGGAGAATAGTACTGCAAGAAAGCCTATGCCCGCTATAAGCCACATTCCCAGATTTCCTCCCGGTACCCGGTAACTACGGGGAAGGTCGGGTTGCGTGTACCTCAGCTTAATGCCGGAGGCGTACATCATCATGTACATAAGTAAGTACAATCCGATCGTGAGGGCGCTCAACAGGAAGAATGCAACGCTGACGTCGTCCATGATCATGTAAAGTGAAGATAGAACGGAAACGATACATCCTTGTATGATAAGGATGTTAATTTGTATCCCGTTTTTATTGGTTTTCTTCAGTAAATCGGGAAGTTGTCCGTCTTTTGCTGTCCAGAGTAGACCGCGGCTGGGGCCGGATATCCATGACATAACTCCGGCGAGAGCCCCGAAAGCGACAAGGAGTCCCATCACGTTGGATAGCCAGCCGACATGGTAATGGTCGAACAATTGTTGGAAGGTGGTAAATAATCCCGATTGAAGGTTTATCTGGTCATAAGGGGTGACGATTGCCACTGCCAAAGCTCCTAGGGTAAACAATGCGAAAGAGATCAATGCTGCGAGGAACATGGCGGCCGGGAATTGTTTTTGAGGGTTTTGTAATTCTTGGGCGTGTACGGCGTGTACTTCAACTCCGGCAAAAAGAAGTAATATTCCTGCAAGGAAAGCGATATCGCTCATTCCCGTGATGTGAGGGAACAGACGGGGATGCACGTGATGTGCGGCGTCTATATTTACAACTTCCGAAACGGTGGCCGGCACGTGTTCCAGAGCTATCGGGTTTTTATCAACCATCCAGATGATAGCCATAACGATGACGACGATTCCGGGTAATACCGTTCCGATCAAGAAGCCTTGGCTGGTGAGCTTGGATACGGTGGAAGTCCCCTTAAGGGTTACCCACGTGGCAAACCAGTACATGATGATAGAGAATAATCCGACAAACATTCCGTTCTGTGCCAGATCGGGTTTGCCTATCATGTACGCGATGGATGCGGCGGCAAAACCGAGGACGGTAGGATACCAAACCACGTTCTGTATCCATTGCAGGAAGATAGCGGCAAATCCCATCCGTTGGTTGAAAGCTTCTTTTACCCACGTGTAGACGCCTCCTCCTTTGGAGGCGAAAGCACTACCTAATTCCGCTCCAACAAGGGCGGCGGGAATAAGAAACAGGAAGGTGGCAAAGAATATATAGAAGAACATGGTAAGTTCTTCTTGTGCCATCATTGGTAAACCTCGCAGGCTGATTACCGCGGCGGCGGTCATTAGCGCGAGTTGAGTTGTAGTGATGTTCTTAGTTGGTTTAGTCATAACGAAAAATTTAAAATGAGATATGTTTTCCTCCGTTTTTATTTAATATTTTTCGTTGTAACGTGGAGAGAAGAAGATTTGTTATGTAAATTTCTAATAATTTGATTATCGTTGATAGCCCTCCGGTGTGCTATCGTTGCGCAAAGAGTCTTCGTGAACGAGAAGAAGTAATAGCAGAGAAGAGGGAAACTCGTCACGTAATATATTTAATCCGGTGGTTACGTGTGTTTTAACGGTGTTGACCGAGATGTTAAGTTCTTCCGCTATTTCTTTGTATTTTTTGCATTCTATAAAGCATAATTTCATCACCCGCGAGCAACGTTCCGGAAGTTGGTCTATTCGTTTTATGATACGGTTGATGAGTTCATCCCGATCGGAAGGCTCGGATAGGGTGTATACCGGTTCCTCGACAAGTGCCTGTTGTGCGTGAGCGTCCTCTACTTTCCGGTGTGCCAAGTAATTGATTGCCCTGTTGCGGGTAAGGCTGAACAGGTAAGGCAGGATAGGACGGGAAAAGTCTATTTCTTCCCGGTGACTCCACAAGCTGAGAAATACGTCATGAACGATATCTTTCGAGGCGTCCGGATCGTTCACGAAAGTAGTAGCGTGGGTACATAACGTTGCAAAGTGCTGTTTGAAGATATCTTCAAACCCGGTACACATCGATTCTTTGTTTTTCACGCGTTCCATAATCCAACTTTGATTGTTGCAAAGGTAGGAAAATTTATTAATTTTGGCATTCAAATTTCAATATATGGAATGGTTGAATAGTTTATTTGTAGAACACTCTGTTATTCAGGCGGTAATCGTGATATCGCTGGTTTCGGCAGTGGGATTGGCTTTAGGGAAAATCAGTATCTGGGGAGTATCGTTAGGGGTGACGTTCGTGTTCTTTGCCGGTATTATGGCAGGCCATTTCGGTCTCACGATTGATCCGCAGATGTTGAATTACGCCGAGAGTTTCGGGTTGATTATTTTCGTGTACGCTCTCGGTTTGCAGGTGGGACCCGGTTTTTTCTCGTCATTGGGAAAGGGCGGTTTGAAGTTGAATATACTGGCAATGGTCGTGGTGGCTCTCGGGGTAATGCTGACTTTGGGTTTTCATTGGACGACGGGGGTATCTTTGCCGGACATGGTAGGTATTCTCAGCGGTGCGGTGACAAATACCCCGGCGTTGGGAGCGGCACAACAGACGTTGAAGCAGATGGGAGATCCGACGATGGCTCCTTCCGATATAGCGTTGGGATGTGCGGTGGCTTATCCGTTGGGGGTAGTCGGGGTGATTCTTGCCGTGATTTTCGTGCGTAAACTTTTTGCCTCGAATATCTTTTTCAAGAAATCGAATGATGATAAGCATAAGAAGACGATTGTTGTGGGGTTGAACGTGAGCAATCCCGGCGTGGAGGGCAAGACAATTAAAGATATAGCGCGAATGGCGTCGAAGAGATTCGTGATTTCCCGTTTGTGGCGTGACGGGAAGGTAGTCATTCCGGCTTCCGACACGGTAGTGCAGCTTGGCGATCGTTTGCTGGTTATTATCACGGAGAGTGATGTTGACGCTTTGTCGGGAATGATTGGTGAGCGGGACACGACGGATTGGAATCAGGAGGATATCGACTGGAATGCCGTGGATAACCAACTCGTGTCGCATCGTATCGTGATTACACGTCCCGATATTAACGGGAAGCGGTTGGGGACATTGCGCCTACGGAACGAGTTCGGGATTAACGTGACTCGTATTTACCGAGCGGGAATCGTGCTTTTGCCGACACCTGATCTTGTCTTGCAGTTGGGCGACCGTTTGAATGTGGTTGGTGAGGAGGCTGCTATTGCCCGGGTGGGGGAAGCTGTGGGTGATGCCGTGAAAGACCTTGACGAACCTAATCTTGTGGCGGTGTTTATCGGTATGGTATTCGGTTTGTTGCTCGGTTCAATACCTTTGGCTATTCCCGGTATCAGTTTTCCGGTGAAGTTGGGATTGGCGGGAGGTCCGATTATAATGGGTATTCTGGTCGGTGCTTTCGGTCCTCGGATACATATGATTACTTACACGACGATTAGTGCGAACTTGATGTTGCGGGCTTTGGGACTTTCGATGTATCTCGCTTGTCTTGGGCTGGATGCCGGTACGCATTTCTTCGAAACGGTTTTTCGTCCGGAAGGAGCGTTGTGGGTGGCTCTCGGTTTTGCTATCACGGTGGTTCCTGTCGTGCTTGTGGCGGCTGTGGCAATCAAGTGGATGAAGATTGATTTCGGTTCGGTGGCGGGAATGTTGTGCGGGAGTATGTCTAATCCGATGGCGTTGAATTATGTCAACACGACCGTGGATAATGATTCTCCTTCCGTGGCATACGCGACAGTTTACCCGTTGACGATGTTCGTACGGGTAATTCTGGCGCAGGTGATTTTGATGTTGTTTCTTTGAGTGTAGGCTTGTGAACTTTTATTTTCAGAGGCAGAAGTCGCTTTTTTCCCATTCAATGGAGCATCCTGTGATTGGGACGGCGCCTTTGTCAGTGATATCGAGCAGTTCATCTTCCATTTCATAGTAAGCGAAGCCGGCTCCTATGACTAGCTTTTTGTAGATTTCGTTTATGTCGATAGCTTTCGGCACGAGTTTTCCTTGCCTTATGGATACAGGGGTGAGTTTTTGTCCTTTTACCCCGATTTTTATTCTTCCGCCGATAAACAGGATATGCCAACCGTCCACCACGGGCAGGTCTTGCGTGGGATATAGCACGTGTTCTCCTTTTGTGCTGGTAAAGGTGATTTTTGCCGGACGTATTTCACGATTTTTCCCGAATATTTTACTGGCGAGAGTACCCTGTCTGGTCATTTCGTCTATGGTATATTTGAATTCATCAATGAGGTCGGGCATGAGCATGTAAAGTTCTTTCTGCGGGTCTTCGTCCCATTCATCGAGTTTCATTTCCAATATTAGAGCAAGAGCCATGAGAGCCTCTGGTGCCACGTGGAGGGTAATATCTTTTCTTTTCATAGCTGTATGTTTTATATTTTCCTTCTTGATCATTTGTATTTATAGCCGGGAAGTAAGTTACGCGAATATTTTATAAAAAACAACGAATTGTTTCATTTTTCTCCTTGCGGACGGTAGGTAGACACGGGAACAGGCAAAGATTTTATGGAGATCCTATAATAATGTCAAAAAAAAGTTTACCCTTGGTATGGAATTTGGTGATCTAATACTTTATATGCCTGTCATTTGAAACATAGAAGCACTTGTATTCGTAAACATATAAATGATAATTTGCAATGTCAGGTAATGATAGTCATATCTTGTAAACTTTATAAACAGATTAGACATGGAAAAGAAATTTCGATTCAAGACAAACCTAAAATGTAATGGTTGCGTATCAAAAGTTACCCCGTACTTGAATAGCACGAGGGACGTTACGGATTGGACTGTTGATTTGAAACATCCCGATAAAGTACTGACAGTGACGTTGCAAACGGGCGATACCCGTTCCGTGCGCAAGGCATTCGAGGGTGCGGGGTATAAAATTGAAGAAATACATTAGAAGTTATGTTGATTATTTTATCACCGGCAAAGGCCATGGATATGTCCGCGGTAGAGAAAGATGTTCCGGGTTCTATACCCGAGTACGCGACCGAGGCGGAGTATCTTGCGGAACAGATGCGTCGTTTTTCGGCATCCGATTTAGAGAAAATGTTAAAGATCAGTGATAAGTTGGCTCAGGAGAATTACGAACGTTATCAAAAGTTCGGTAGTTTGTCGAATCCTCGCAAACAGGCGTTGCTGGCATATAACGGGAGTGTGTTCAAAGCTATTGATCCTGCTTCATTCGCGGTAGACGATCTGAGATATGCCCAGAATCATCTCCGTATTATTTCAACGCTCTACGGGTTGGTACGACCGCTTGATCTGATACAGGCGTACCGTATCGCTTTCGCGGTAAAATTGAACGGGACAAACGGGGGTGATCTTTACGATTATTGGACGCCCAAGTTGACAACCCCGTTGCTGGATGCCCTACGTTCTGCCGGTGGTATTATGGTAAACCTCGCCAGTCTTGATATACAAGGGGCGTTACAAATGGACGTGATCCGGGAAAAGGTGAAGGTGATCACACCGGAGTTTCAAGAGTGGCGTGACGGGAAATACGAGACAATTCGTACTTATGCCAAGGTAGCACGAGGTATTATGACCCGTCACATTCTGCTCAACCGTATCGAGGTCCCCGAGGAGTTGAAGTCTTTTCGTTGGGACGGTTTCACGTTTAACCCGGAACTATCGAATGAAGAACATTATTTTTTCACGCGGGTGAAGAAATAATGTGGTGATTTCTTGAAACAAAACCTTATTTTTTTACGATATATCTATCATGTTATAAATCTTATAAGTCATGAAAGAGCGTAAAATAGAACCGGGGACACCCCTGAACGATCATAAGTATTCTATCGTGGTGGATCGCAAAGGACCTTATATGGTCTACGGGCGTCCACCCATGAAACAACAGTTTATCGTGCAAAATGAGGAAGGTACTTCGTGGTCGTATCGCGACGGTATCGAGTTCGATTTGGAAGATGACCCCGTGGCGCTTTGTCGTTGCGGTGCATCAAAGAATCACCCCTTTTGTGACGGTAGCCATTTGACCACCAATTGGGATCCCTCGCTGACTGCCGATAATATACCTTTACTCGATAACGCCGACGTGTTCGACGGTCCGGAATTGGAATTGACGGATAACGAGAAATATTGTGCTTTTGCCCGTTTTTGTGATGCTTACGGTAAGGTGTGGAATCTTGTCGAGGAATCCGACGATAAGGAAGCACGTGAACTTACCGTGCGCGAGGCGAATTATTGTCCTGCCGGAAGACTGAAGGCGTGGGACAAGGAGAAAGGTGAGTTTATCGAGAACAGGCTGACTCCCTCGCTCGTGTTACTTGAAGATCCTCAGGAACGTTGCAGTGGTCCGCTGTTCGTGAGAGGGGGGATTCCTATTGACGACACGGAGGGGGTAAAATACGAACTTCGCAATCGGGTTACTCTTTGTCGTTGCGGTGCCTCGTCCAACAAGCCATTCTGCGACGGTACGCATGCCAGTATCCGTTTCCGTGACGGATTGCCGGGACCGCACGGGGAAGCTAAACGATAAATAGGTTCATAAAGTTCATAAGGTTTGTAAAGTTTATAAAGTAACGGGTGCTTCTCGGACTGTGTCTATTACTTTATAAACCTTATAAACTTTATAAACTTTTTATTAGTTTTGCCGGAAACTAATAAAAGGTTATTGTATGGATACATTTCATATATTTTTATTCGTGATGACCGGAATTGCGGTTATCGTTTTCGTGGCACTTTATTTCGTGAAGGCGGGATACGGTATGTTTTTTGATGCGAAGTGGGGACGTCCGCTGAATAATCGGTTGGGGTGGGTGCTCATGGAGAGTCCCGTTTTCGTGGCGATGTTGCTTTACTGGTATTTTTCCGATCGTCGTTTTGATATTGTTCCGTTTTTATTCTTTCTTTTTTTCGAGATACATTATTTCCAGCGTTCGTTCATTTTCCCGTTTCTGCTGAAGGGTAAGGGACGTATGCCGTTGGGTATCGTGCTTATGGGAATCACGTTCAACGTGCTTAATGCATGTATGCAAGGGGGATGGATATTTTATTTCTCTCCCGCGGATATGTACACGACGGCGTGGCTGACCACCCCGCAATTTATCATTGGTACGGTCGTATTTTTCGGGGGGATGTTTATCAATCTTCATTCCGATTATATTATCCGGCATTTGCGTCGTCCCGGTGACACGGCTCATTATCTGCCTCGCGGCGGTATGTTCCGTTACGTGACTTCCGCGAATTATTTCGGTGAAATCGTGGAGTGGACAGGTTTTGCCATACTCACGTGGTCTCTTTCCGGCACGGTATTTGTCGTTTGGACATTCGCGAACCTTGTGCCGCGAGCGAACACTATTTATCATCGTTATCTTGACGAATTCGGTGATGAGGTGCGCGCGATGCGTTTGAAGCGGGTGATACCGTTTATATATTAGTTCTCAAAGATAAAAAGGTTAACATGAAAGAAAACACCACTAACAGCAACAACCTGCAACTCGCCAACGGCGAATGTAACCTGCAACCTGCAACTGCCGAAGGCAACAAACTGTTCACGCCTTATAATATCGGTCCTTTGACATTGCGCAACCGGACGATTCGGGCGGCTGCTTTCGAGGGAATGTGCCCGGGGAATGCCCCGTCGGATATGTTGCATGATTATCACGTGGCGGTAGCCCGCGGGGGAATCGGTATGACCACCTTGGCATACGCGGCAGTGACGAGGAGCGGATTGTCGTTTCCTCACCAGCTATGGTTGCGGCGGGAGATCATTCCCGGTTTGCGGCGTATAACCGATGATATCCACGCCGAGGGAGCCGCGGCATCTATTCAAGTGGGGCATTGCGGGAATATGTCCCATCGCTCGATATGTGGTTGTATGCCTCTCTCCGCGTCCAGCGGTTTCAATATTTATTCGCCCACGCTCGTGCGGGGAATGAAACGGGACGAGATCGTCGATATGGCACGGGAGTATGGCAACTCCGTGCGTCTTGCCCGAGAGGCGGGATTCGATGCCGTGGAGATTCATGCCGGGCATGGTTATTTGATTAGTCAGTTTCTTTCGCCTTATACCAATCATCGTCGCGACGAGTATGGTGGTTCGCTCCAGAACAGGATGCGTTTTATGCGTATCGTGATGGACGAGGTGATGGAGGCGGCGGGCGATGATATGGCTATCCTCGTGAAAGTGAATACACGCGATGGTTTTCGCGGTGGCATGGAAGTACCGGAGTGTATCGAGGTTGCGAAAGCTTTGGAAAAATCAGGAGCACACGCTCTTATTCTTAGTGGCGGGTTTGTTAGTCGGGCTCCGATGTACGTGATGCGCGGGGCTATGCCGATACGTTCTATGACACATTATATGCATCAGGCGTGGTTACGCTGGGGGGTACGTTTGGCAGGACGTTTTATGATTCCGACGGAGCCTTTCAAAGAAGCTTATTTTTATGATGACGCGATAAAATTTCGTGAGGCGTTGCATTTGCCTCTCGTCTTTGTCGGTGGTCTGATAGCCCGTGACACGATAGATCGGGTGCTGGATTCGGGATTCGAGTTTGTTTCTATGGCAAGAGCCTTACTTAACGAACCGGATTTCGTGAACCGTATGGCACGAGAAGAGAACGCCCGAAATACTTGTGAGCACGTCAATTATTGTATTGCCCGAATGTACTCGCGTGAGATGGCGTGCCATCATCACTTGAAGGATTTGCCGAAATCGCTGGTAAAGGAAATGGAACGATTAAATGATTTATGATTTATGATTTATGATTGCCGATTGGGTGATTAAGTGATTAGAGATTTAGTGATTAAGTGATTATCGGAATGAAAAGTAACTTGCAACTCGCCGAAGGCGAATGTAACTTGCAACCTGCAACTTGCCGAAGGCAAACAAATGGCGAATGTGACTTGCAACCTGCAACGTGTAACTCGCCGAAGGCGAACCTCACGGCTGTTGTAACCGGAGCGAGTTCCGGTATCGGACGGGAATATGCCCGGCAGTTGTGCGAGAAGGGATACGAGGTGGTGATGGTGAGCAACGAGGATATCCCGCTACGGAAAGCGGCGGAAGAGTTCGCTGCGAAATACGGAACCCGGACTTATCCCGTGTGCATGAATCTGGCTGTACCCGATGCGGCGGTGCGGTTGCACGAATTTTGTCGAGAACGGGGATTCACGGTTGATATACTGGTGAATAACGCGGGTGTATTCTATTTCGAGCAGGTTGTGGATGTTCCCGTTGATCGGGTGGAGTTGATGCTGACGCTTCACGTGACTACACCGACAATGCTATGCCGTCTTTTCGGTGAAGATATGAAATCCCGCCGTCGCGGGTATATCTTGAATATGTCGTCCGCCTCGGCGTGGTTACCTTACCCGTCAATTTCGCTTTACGCGTCCACGAAAGTTTTTCTTAGAAATTTCTCCCGTGCGTTCCGGTTGGAAATGCTTGACCACGGGGTAAGTGTCACTGCGGTGTGTCCGGGTGCGGTAGCGACAGACTTGTACAATTTACCGCGACATTTGCAAAGACTCGCCTTGCGCCTTGGGGTGATGATGACTCCCCGTTCGTTGGCTCGCCGCGGGTTACGGGCTATGTTCCGTCGTCGGGCAAGAGTAATCCCGGGGATATTCAATTATTTCATGATCGGGACATTGAAACTCGTGCCATTAGGGGTGATCAGGTGGGCGATTCGAGAGGTAGATAGAAGGATAAAAGGAAAGAAAAATGAAACAAGGTTGGGTAATAGTCACGGGTGCTAACGGCGGCATGGGACGGGCAATCGCGATGGCGGTAGCCCGGGCGGGAATGCCCGTGGTGATGGCTTGTCGCGATATAGCGAAAGCGATACCGGTGCGCGAGGATATTGTACGGGAGAGTGGTAATTCAAACGTGGAATTATATCGTCTTGATCTCGCTTCGTTCGCGTCCATTCAAATGTTTTCCGAGGAAATGACAAGAAAGGATATTGCCGTGCTGGTGAATAACGCGGGAACGATGCCCGGCGAATTTTCTCTGACGGAAGACGGGCTGGAAATGACCGTCGGTGTGAATTACGCGGGGACGTGGTTGCTGACCAATTCGTTACTCCCGTTCATGGGACACGGCATCGAATCGCGTGTTATCAACACGACCTCGATCACCACTTGCATGGGACACGTGGGAGAGCGTTTCCTTGTTCCCGACCCGGAACGTTTCCGGCGTTTTCGGGCGTATCCGGATTCTAAACTTGCCGTGCTCATGTTCACGGCGGAACTTGCCCGGCGGTTACGCGGGCGCACGATTACTGCCAACGCGGTCGATCCCGGTGTAGTCGATACGGGCATGATCACGATGGGACGTTGGTATGACCCGTTGACCGATCTTCTGTTCCGTCCCTTTATCAAATCTCCTGCGCGGGGAGCATCCTCTGCCATTATGCTCGCTACTACCGACCGCTACGCCCACGTGACGGGTAGTCTTTTCCGTGGCGGTCATCCCGTCAAACTACCTGCCGAGGCTCGTGACCTTCCGGCTTGTCGGGCTTTGTGGGAAGAAACACTTCACTTCGTGCAGGGAAAGTTGCGTCGCCCGTGGGATGAATTTAGTTGATCGTGTGATTACAGAATCGACTTCGGGGCGTGTATTTTGAAAAATAACTTGTAACTTGCGGACTTGAAACTTGTAATTATATATAAGGTATGGAATTGAAAGAAAGATATGACCGCGTGTTGGCATGGTTCCGGGAAGAGATGCCCGTTGCCGACACGGAGTTGCGTTATAATGACCCTTTCCAGTTGCTGGTTGCGGTCATCCTGTCGGCACAGTGTACTGACAAGCGGGTAAATATGGTGACTCCGGCATTATTCGAGCGATTCCCGACAGCCGAGGCGATGGCGGGCGCCACGATAGAAGAGATTTTCGAGTTGATACGGTCGATATCGTACCCGAATAATAAGTCCAAACATTTGTCGGCAATGGCGAAGAAATTGATGAACGAGTTCAACGGGGAAGTGCCGTCTGATTTCGAGTTACTGCAAACCTTGCCCGGTGTGGGACGAAAGACCGCGAACGTTATGGAAGCGGTGGCTTTCGGGCGTCCGGCAATGCCCGTGGACACGCACGTGTTTCGTGTGGCCGATCGTATCGGGTTGGTGACAGGGGCACGTACTCCACTGGAAACAGAGAAACAACTCGTGGCCAATATCCCGGCGGAATGGTTGTCGAGAGCACACCATTGGTTGATTTTGCATGGACGGTACGTGTGTACGGCACGAAGCCCGAAATGCGGGGAATGCGGGATAAAGAACTGGTGTAGAAAGCAAAATGGAGAATAACACTCCATTTTAAATTACAAGAACAGTCTGCACCATTCGTCAAAGCGGGCGGCGGAATCCGCCCCGTGAAACAACATTTCGGCACGGATTTTACTGATTTTCTTTTCGCGGGTGAGGTTGCTTTTCGAGTAGAACTTGTCGGCGAAAGCGATGAGTTTCTCTTCCAGCGTGACGGGTTGCATGTCGCGAAGGGGAAGCGGGAGATGTTTTTCCTGTATCATTTCGATCGTGAGCCCTGTGCCCGTGTGACGTTCGCACACGAGGGCGTGGCGAGGCAGTCCTTCTTTCCGGAGTAAATCGGCACCGAGATAGCCGTGGCAAATGTAAGGATATTCGCCGAAACACCCGATGTCGGGAGCGTTGGTGAGGAATATCCCGATATCGTGCAACATGGCGGCTTCTTTGATAAAGGAGATATCGAGATCCATTTCCGCGTGGCGCATAGCGATGGCGAGTGCTTTGTCCCGCACGAGTTGGCTGTGTATCAATAGACTTTGTCCTGCGAGGGAGTCAAGCGTGTAGTATTTGCGTATAATATCTAACGGTTGTATCATTTGTTCGTTTTTTAAGCCCACAAATATAAGGTTTAGTTTATAAAGTAGCGATACCCGCAAGTATGCTTTGAAATCATTTACGAATAAAAGTTCTTTTAGGTTATGAAATAGTCATTGAACTTTTATAAATTTGTATGATTTTAAGCGGGGAGAAAGGTAGTGGGGTGTGGAATGTCGAATTTCTAAGTGAACAGGATATGATCAGAATAAATGTTACTTTATCGGTCGGCGCCGGGGTACGCGCCGAAGTTGCGGCTTTGTTGAGCGAAATGGCAGACCTCTCGCGAGGAGAGCGGGGATGTATCGGTTACGAGATACTGGAAAATTGTCGGCTGGAAGATACGATGATGATCATAGAAACGTGGGAGAACGAGGCGGTGCTGGCGACACATAAGGAAAGCGGACATTTCACGCGCATTATTCCCCGTGTACGGGAATTGGCGACGGAGATGAAAAGCCAGAAATTCACGACGATGGCTTCCGCGGACGAGGCGATTACAGGTCGCCGCACGGTGCGGGAATACACGGGGGAGAAGATTTGCACGGGAGTGATCGAGCGTGTGGTGCGTGCCGGAATGTACGCACCCTCGGTGAAAGATCGTCGCCCGTGGGAGTTCTTCGTGATGGAGGATGCGAAACATCTGCACGAGTTGGCGGAGATTTTGCCGGGGAGCGAGGCGTTGCGGACAGCCCCGATGGCTATACTCGTGTGTTGTAATACCCGGCTGGCAGGTCTGGAGGGTGGTAATTGGCCGCAGGAATTGGGAGCCTGCGTGCAGAATATGTTGCTGCAAGCCTATGCCGAAGGATTGGGAACGGCATGGATCGGGGTGTACCCGAAAATGCATTTCGTGCACGAGGTGAAAAAAGCATTGCATTTGTCGTCGGAATTTGTGCCGTTCGCCGTGGTCGCGCTCGGGAAAACGGCGAGGGAAACGGATACTGTGACGGAACGGTATGACCCGTTGAAAGTGCATTTTATAAGTCGTTAAAATTAGTCTTGAAAAATAAAGAAAAAGGCAAACTTTTTGTAGTTCTATTCGTTGAAGTAAATATATAAATTAAAAATTAGACGAATATGAAAAACGAAACTTCAAATTTACTGCTGGGTCTGGGTATAGGCGCGGTAGTTGGAGTAGCTGTCGGGTATTTAATGGTTGCCGACAACCGCAAGAAATTAGCTGAAGAGTTTGATCACGCTGTTGCCAAAGTAAAGGACGAGGTGAAAGGCGTATACGCTAAAGCAAAATCAAAAGCCGAGGAAGCACGCGAGCATGTTTCCGAGAATGTACATGATGTAGCGGAAAAAGTAGCGGGAAAGACTGAACACGAGGGGAGAGCGGCTGCTGAAACCAAGTAACGGCTTATGGAGAATTTCGCCGAAAAGACTTTCTCCGGGTTGAAAAATGACATTTCAACCTACGTGGAGACGAGACTTGAGCTAATGAAATTGAACACGTACGAGAGGGTAGCCAAGACAATGGCGGTCTTCTCGTACGGTATTGTTTTGGTATTGCTCGCCTTTTTCGCTATTCTTTTCCTGTTTCTCGCCCTTGGTTTTTTCCTCGGCGAGATATTGAACAGCGTGGCACTGGGGTTTTTGTTGGTAGTGGGGATGTACCTGTTGTTGTTCGGGCTGATTCTGTTGTTCCGGGAGAAGATTAGCGCGAGGGTGACAAACGAGATTATAACCGCGATGATGAGTAAAGATGAAAAAGAGGACGAAGAAACCACCGACCCCGCTGGAGATATTACGGGCGGAACAGAAACGGGTGCGTGAGAGTTGCCGTTTGCAGGAGGAAAAACTGAACGAGGATTTCCGTTTTATCCATCGCCATTCCGGGAAATTGTTGTTTTCCGGTATCTCGTCGTTGTTTTTTTCCGGCAGGAGGGACGATACCCCGAAGGAAGAAAAGGAGGTGCGCGATACCCCGATGCTGGGTGCCATGTTAAAAGATTTTTCGCCTATTTTGATAGAGGCGGCTATACCCATTGTATTACGCTGGGGTGTGGGGCGGATCGGCAGACTATTCAAGGGAAAAAAATAAGGGTTTGTAAGGTTCATAGAGTTTATAAGGTTTATAAAGTAATAGATATCCGCGGGATGCTTTATATGCGGCGTCTCCTTGGGAATCCTCTACTTTATAAACCTTTAGGACAAATGCGTCAAAATTGAATAGAGAGAAAAATTATCCCCTTTTTCTCTCTTGTTTAGTGTGAGATAAGTTAAATAGTAATTATATATGATATATATACATTATAGTTTCTTTATAACAACTCCCATTCAACTCCCATTCAACTCCTATTCATCTCCTATTATAAAGGTAGAATAATAGAAAATAAATTGAAATTGAATAAAGTTTGATAATACGAAAATACATGGTATAATTATTATTCATTATAGAAAAATAACTGAATACACCAGAATCTTATCTTGAAAAAGGAAGGAAAATAGTAAAAATTATTTTGATGCGGTTGCCCTAGATAAACCTTATAAACTTTATAAACTATTTGCTATCTTCGCGCTCTCTGTTCTTATCTGATGGTGATCGAGGGGGAGTGAACGAGGCTGTAATACTAAAGAAAGGAGGATCATTTTATGTCTGCTGCGGACGCATCGCATTTATTGGAAACAAAACCCGTCGGGAAGTTATTGCTTCAGTACTCGATACCCGCTATCATCGGGATGACGGTTACATCGTTGTATAATATTATTGATAGTGTTTTTATCGGTCATGGCGTGGGACCGCTTGCCATTTCGGGATTGGCGATTACTTTCCCGTTGATGAACCTGATTATTGCTTTTTGTACACTGATTGGTGTCGGGGGAGCCACGATTAGTTCCATATACATGGGACAGAGAGATATGGAAAAGACCTCGTCGGTGTTGGGGAACGTGTTTTTGCTGTGCGTTATTCTCGGATTCTGTTTCGGGGGGATTGCCACGTTATTACTGGAGCCCACGTTGCGGTTCTTCGGGGCAAGCGAGGCCACGATGCCTTACGCCAGAGATTTTATGGAGGTGATACTATTGGGAAATCCTATCGCTTTCACTTTTATCGGGTTGAACAACCTGATGCGCGCGACGGGATACCCGAAGAAAGCCATGTTGTCATCGCTGTTGACGGTTTTCGTGAATATTATATTAGCCCCGATATTTATTTTCCATTTCGGGTGGGGAATCCGGGGGGCAGCGTTCGCTACCGTGATTGCGCAGACGAGCGGGTTGGTGTGGATTCTGGCACATTTTATAAACAAGAATAGTTCGGTACATTTCAAGGCCGGAATATTCCGGTTAAAAGGCCGGATAATCAAAAGTATTCTTTCTATAGGGATGTCGCCTTTCTTGATGAACGTGTGCGCCAGTACGGTGGTGATTATCTTGAATAATAGTTTCATGCGCTACGGTGGAGATTTGGCAATCGGGGCTTATGGCATCGTGAACCGGGTGTTGACGTTGTTTATCATGATCGAGATCGGGCTCACGCAGGGAATGCAGCCGGTAGTCGGGTATAATTACGGGGCGTTATTGTTTGACCGGGTACGACGTGTGTTGCGTTATGCCATGATCACGGGAATCTCGATCACGACGTTCGGGTTTATCACGAGCCAATTATTCCCGGACTTTATCGTGGGTATGTTCACGGATAATCATGAGTTGACGGAGCTTGCAAAGTTCGGGTTACGGATAACTTGTTTGTTATTTCCACTGGTCGGGTGTCAGATTATTATTACCAATTTTTTCCAGTCTATCGGGAAAGCGAAAGTTTCTATATTCCTGTCGTTGTCGCGCCAGTTGATATTCTTGATACCGTTCCTGCTGATTTTACCCCGTTTCTGGGGTATCACGGGCGTGTGGGCCAGTTTGCCCATGGCGGATTTTATTTCTTTCGTGATGGCAGTCGTTACCTTATTTTATTTTAATAAAAAGGGACTCCTTTTCAAGATGAACAAACAGATATGAGGAAAAGTGTGGTAAATACTTTTTATACATGTGGAAATATTTCCCATGAAATAAGAAACGGGCTCAATTTCTTGAACCCGTTTTTTACTTAAAGAATGTCTAATCTTCCAGCGTGACTGCTCCCGAGAGAGCTACCGCTTCTTTATTACGGAAAATCATAATAGGTGAAACTGCTTCGTAAGCAGACATTATATACTCGAATAGTTGAGCTGTGGCTAATTTCCCGCGCTCAGCCAGTGAGAGTTTCAATTTCATACCCGTGTTCGCGTCCTCGCTTTTCTGTAACTCGGACAGACCGAGGAACTGTTTGGTTTCCAACAAATATTGCACCCGGTGCAATTCTTCCGGCTCGAAAAATAATTCGTAATTTTTCTCTTCCCGATTTCTACTGAATAAAGTTGTTTTCATTTTTGTGTGTATTGTGTGTGTATATATATAACGCTTTACGCGTTGCTCCGTTTTATAACTTGGGTAACACTTAGCAAATGTATCCTATGTATTCACGATACAAGATACGTGCCAAATATGTACTGGTTTTTCAAATGATTAGAAGGCAGAGCTCATGGAAATATCGCTTGGGTTGCGATATGAACACGTCACGTGTTCCCTTGTTGTCTGTCTTCGGGTTGAGAATTGGATATTCGTATTCGTCAGCGGTGATTCCGTCAAGCATGACTCGAACCCGACAAGGCAATTCCGATCTCCTCATGCTGACGAGCGTGTTCTGGAGTACCGGCATATCGTTGGGGTTCATGATATCAAAGGCTTCCGCCTTGGTGATAGAGTCATGTATTTCTGATATCTGACAAACGATGGCACCGCGTTGAGATTCAGTCATAACCAGTCCCATGGCAACATTCGTGAGTTGTGTTACCACCAAGATCAGAAGGCTATGTAATACGAATCTTATCATACTTAGTGTTTTGTTTCAAATATAGCGAATCGATTCAATAAATGCAACGTTTTCCGTGCTTTTTTTCTGCTATATACGTGAAAATAGGTATATTTACCACCTGAAAGTTCGTATTTTTCTTTATTGGGAAAGAAAATTAACATTTTAGTAATATTTCATTGACTTGGAGTAGGGGTTTTATTAAACAAATGATATGAATATGGAGATACGAGACGAGAGAGAACGTTTTTTATTGAGAGAATGGACGCTTGCCGATGTCGATTCTTTGGCTGAAAATATCAGTAATATTAATATATGGAATAACGTACGGGACGGTTTGCCTTATCCTTACACGAGGGAGGATGCCGGGACGTATATCCGTGTAACGATGGATAAACCGTACGTGCAGGATTTCGCTATCGTGGTGGATGGGAAAGCGGTGGGAGGAATCGGTTTCATTCCCCTGTGTGACGTCGAACGATATAGCGCGGAACTGGGGTATTGGTTGAGTGAAGATTATTGGAATAAAGGAATCATGAGCGAGGCAATACGCCGGGTGGTGGATTATGTATTCCGGGAAACGGATATCATTCGTTTGTTTGCCACCGTTTACGAGTATAATCCGGCGTCCATGAAAGTACTGGAAAAGGCCGGGTTCACGAAACAGGCAATACTGCGCAAAGCTGCCGTGAAGAACGGTAAAGTGATTGATATGCATTATTTTGATTTGGTGAAAGACTAAGGGATGAACTAATAATAGAATGAGGAATCGGATAGTTTTATTTGTTTTTGTTGGTATGATATTGGGGGCGTGCGCTACACCCCATTATATACACTTGTACGAGTCGCCGAAGTCATTGGACTTCAGCGAGGGAAAATGGTTGGTCACGAATTTGGACTCGAAGATACCGTACATGTACAGGGAGAGTTTGAATCGGGATTTATTGGCGTGTTTACAGAAATTAGGCGGAGATTCCGTGTATAGTATCGAGAATGTGAGATTCAAGTACATAAACCCGAGCAAACTGACGTTCGAGTTGAATCCTCAAGTGCTGAAGATATTCAAGGAATCGACGGATTTCGATTACGTGGTGACGGCTACGGCACGAAAGGTTCGGGACGAGGTTCCTGATCTGGTGTATCCCGGGAACCCGGTCTATTACCAGAAAAGCGAATCGGAGGTAAGCATCGCCGTGTATGATGTCGCTGACGGGGCTAGAATCTATTATCAACAGGTAATTGCTTCCGTTACCTTGGACCAAGGGGATGAAGAGGTCGTGTTTGCCCGTTCCGCCGGAACGTTGTTGCGTAATGCCATGAAAAAGGCTTTAAAGGATCTGAAAAAGAATGCACGGGTTATCCGTAAAAAAAACAATCACGCGACTCGTTGAGAATCGCGTGACTGTTTTTATACGGGTACGATGATTACCAAGCAAACATAGGTCTGTCGTTCATCATCGCGTTTACTTCTTTCTTCACTTGAGCGATAACAGCGGCATCGTCGATGTTACTCAATACTCTGTCGATCATATCCACTACGATAGGCATATGCTCCTCTTTCAAACCACGGGTAGTGATAGCCGGGGTACCCACGCGTAAACCTGACGTGGAGAACGGGGTACGGGTATCGAACGGAACCATGTTCTTGTTGATCGTGATGTCTGCCAATACCAACGTATTTTCAGCTTTCTTACCGGTTAATTCCGGGAATTTGGTTCTCAAGTCAATTAACATAGAGTGATTGTCAGTTCCGCCGGAAACAACTTTATAACCTTTTTCCACGAATGCTTTCGCCATAGCCTTGGCGTTAGCCAGCATTTGTTTAGCGTATTCGGTATAGCTGTCAGATAATGCCTCCCCGAAAGCAACGGCTTTGGCTGCGATCACGTGTTCAAGCGGTCCGCCCTGTTGTCCCGGGAACACGGCAAAGTTGATCACTTGTGACATCATTTTGATTTCTCCCTTCGGAGTCTTCAATCCCCAAGGATTCGGGAAGTCTTTCGGGAGAAGAATCATACCACCGCGCGGTCCGCGAAGCGTTTTGTGAGTGGTAGTTGTCACGATATGGCAATATTCCATCGGGTTGTTCAATAAACCTTTGGCAATCAATCCGGCAGGGTGTGACATATCGCACATTAACAAAGCACCTACTTTGTCAGCGATTTCACGCATACGTTTGTAATCCCAGTCACGAGAATAAGCAGATGCCCCGGATACGATCATTTTGGGTTTGTGCTCGATAGCCAATTTTTCCATTTCGTCGTAATCTACCATTCCGGTTTCTTCTTTCACGTGGTAAGCTACCGGGTGGTAGTTGATACCGGAAAGATTAACGGGTGATCCGTGTGAAAGGTGTCCGCCATGAGCCAAGTCAAGTCCCAAGAAGGTATCGCCCGGTTTCATGCAAGCGAAGAACACGGCAGCATTAGCTTGTGCCCCGGAGTGCGGTTGCACGTTAGCGAATTCGGCACCGAATAATTTGCAGGCACGGTCGATAGCCAATTGTTCCGTTTGGTCAACGATTTGGCAACCGCCATAGTAACGAGCTCCGGGATATCCCTCTGCATACTTGTTCGTCAAGCAAGAACCCATGGCTTGCATAACTTGTTCACTCACGAAGTTCTCGGAAGCGATCAATTCCAGTCCTTCTTTCTGGCGATGGCATTCCTTGTCAATCAGGTCGAAAATTTGAGTATCTCTTTCCATTATTTAGATTTTTAATAATATAGACGTTTATAAAATCTTGCCCAAAATTATACTAATTCGTTCGTCTAAGCAAAGTATTTCCCGACTTTTTTTCGTCCTCCCGCTTTTTAATTTTCAAAATTTTATTTATGTTTGTTGTTGTATAAAAAAATGACTTGCTATGGAAAATCCTTTTGAAACAGAAAAACCGGTAAGACCGACCTTTCTGACAGTACTTTGTATTTTAACTTTTATTGGTAGTGGTTGGGGAACGGTATCCAACTTATTCAGTTTGGTTGCGTTTTCTCCCGAAGCGATAGTGGCGCAGATCCAACAGATAACAACAATGACAGGTACAGAAGGAGCTCCTTCGTGGATGTCTTCTTTCATGGGATCTTCCATTGAAATGTTGCAGACCACGATTAAACACGCGATTCCGATTTATTCATTATTGACCTTGTTCGCTTTAATGAGTTTGAGCGGGGCTATTTTGATGTTTAACTTGAAAAGAACCGGATTCTATTTGTATGCTTTCGCTCAAATAGCGCAATTGTTTGTATTGCCTATGTATTCCGGCTGGAATATGGTAGTTATGGCTTCAATGATCGTATCCGGCTTTTTCGCTTTATTATTTATAATCCTGTACGGGGTGAATTTGAGCAAAATGAGAAATTAGTGATTGTTTATAGTCGCCTTCGGCGAATTGCAGGTTGCTTTTCTTGTGTTTAAGACTGTATTTTAACTCCTCCTCTGTTTATAGAGGAGGTGGCTGCGAAGCAGACGGAGGAGTTTCTTTAGAAATGGAGTTTTGGCACACGTGATCTTTCTTTCTTTTCCCCGTGTTTGTCGGCTCTTATCTTCTGACTACCTATTGACTAAGTCCTGACCAAGTCCTGTATAGACAGGAGTTAGTCAGGACTTACTCAGAACCTAGTCAGGACTTGGTCGCCATGATATACGGAGAAGAGCGGGAGATAAGCGTGGGAGAGGGGAAAAGAAAAACAGACCGGACTCTTTACATTCCGGTCTGTTTTTCTTTTTATGATTGAAGGAATTTGGTTTATCCTCCGAAGTTGTCGTACATCACGTTTTCATCGGGTACACCCAAATCGTACAACATTTTGGTTACGGCCGCGATCATCATCGGGGGACCGCAGAGATAATACTCGATGTCTTCCGGGTTCTCGTGGTTTTTCAAGTAGGTTTCATAGATTACCTGATGCACGAATCCCGGCGTGTAAGCTACTCCGGCTGCATCAGCCACGGGGTCCGGTTTATCCAGAGCCAGCGTCCAATGGAAGTTAGGGTTCTCTGCTTGAATCTTGTTGAATTCATCCACGTAGGGAGCCTCTTGCAGGGCACGGGCACCGTAGAAGAAACTTACTTTACGATCCGTGTGCATCGTGTGGAACAAGTTGAAGATATGCGAACGCATCGGAGCCATACCGGCACCACCACCGATGAACATCATCTCGTTGTTGGTATCTCTCAGGAAGAATTCCCCGTAAGGGCCGGAAATGTTTACTTTATCTCCCGGTTTACGCGTGAAGATAAAAGAAGAACAGATACCGGGGTTCACGTTGGCAAATCCACCTATAGCTTTATCAAACGGGGGAGTCGCAATACGGATATTCAACATGATAATGTTGCCTTCTGCCGGAGAGTTAGCCATGGAATACGCGCGGTAAGTCGGTTCCGGGTTATGCATTTTCAGATCGAACATCTTCATACGTTCCCAGTCAGCCTTGTATTTCTCGTCAATATCCATGTCTTTGAAATCCACGTCAAGGGCGGGTACGTCAATTTGTATATATCCACCCGATTTGAATTTCAAGTTTTCGCCTTCCGGTAATTTTACCACAAATTCTTTCAAGAATGTGGAAATATTTCTATTGGAAACCACTTCACATTCCCATTTCTTGATACCGAGTACTTCTTCCGGAACGCTCATCTCGATGTTTTCCTTCACTTTTACCTGACAAGCCAGACGCCAGTTATCGTGCTGTTGTTTGTACGAGAAGAACCCTGTTTCGGTCGGGAGTATAGACCCCGCGCCTGATTCTACCTGACAACGGCACATACCGCAAGAACCTTTTCCACCACAAGCGGAGGGAAGGAATATCTTGTTGTTCCCAAGTGTGGCAAGAAGCGTGGAGCCGGGCTCGGTAACTAATTCTTTTTCGCCTTGGTTGATGCTGACTTTCACTTCTCCCTTGGGGGTAAGTTTAGCTTTCGCGAACAAAAGCATACCCACGAGAAGCAGTGTCACGATGAGAAACACCACGATCCCCGACAGGACAATTGTTGTATTTATTGCTAATAAAATCATCTTACTAATTTTAGATTTATTGATTTTAAATTTTAAATTGTAAGTCTTGAAATTTACAATTTAAAATTTACAATTTAAAATTACTACAGGTTAATACCCAAGAAACTCATGAATGAAATAGCCATCAATCCGGTCACGATAAAGGTAATACCGATACCTCTAAGCGGGGCGGGGATGTTGGAATATTTCAGTTTCTCGCGTATGGCGGCGATACCCACGATAGCGAGCAACCAACCGATACCTGAACCTAAACCGAATGCCGTGGCCTCACCGATATTCGCGTATCCTCTCTCTTGCATGAACAAGGAAGCACCCATGATGGCACAGTTCACCGCGATCAACGGGAGGAAGATACCCAATTGGTTGTAAAGCGCGGGAGTGAATTTCTCCACGACCATTTCAACCAATTGCACGATAGCGGCGATGACCGCGATAAACATGATGAAACTCAAGAAGCTCAAGTCTATGTTAGCGGCAGCTTGTTCTCCCAATAACCACGCTAAAGCTCCTTTTTGTAACACAAAATTATCGAGCAGGTAGTTTACCGGAACGGTAATCAATAGCACGAATACAACGGCAATACCCAATCCGAACGATGTTTTCACGGTCTTCGATACGGCAAGGTATGAACACATACCCAAGAAGTAGGCGAAGATCATGTTATCGATAAATACAGACCGGACAAATATATTTAATAGATTTTCCATATTCTATTTTTCTTTTTAGTTCACTATTTCTGTTCTATCAACTCTTTGTTCCTTGAGCGTTGAACCCAAATGATCAATCCTACGAGCATCAAAGCCATCGGGGGGAGGATCATCAACCCGTTGTTCTGGTATCCCCAATCGTAGAATATCTGGGGGATAACTTTAAAACCGAACAGAGTTCCGGAACCCAGTAATTCACGGAAGAAGCCCACGATCACAAGTACCAGACCGTATCCCAAACCGTTGCCGATACCGTCAAGCAGAGAGGGCCACGGTTTGTTTGCTAACGCGAAAGCCTCGATACGTCCCATGATAATACAGTTCGTGATGATCAAGCCGACGAATACGGATAGTTGTTTACTAACCTCGTAAGCGAACGCTTTTAAAACTTGGTCTACCATAATTACCAAAGCGGCAACTACCACCAATTGCACGATAATACGAATACGTGTCGGTATGGTGTTCCGTAGCAACGAAAGGATCACGTTAGCGAATGCCGTTACTGCCGTTACCGAAAGAGCCATCACGATGGCGGGTTCCAGTTTTGCCGTCACGGCGAGAGCAGAACATATACCCAACACTTGCACGAGTACCGGGTTATCCTTGTTCAACGGACCGAGTAATAATCCCCGGTTCTTGGCTGAAAATAATGTTTCTTTATCGCTCATTACTGTATTTGTTTTAAGAATTGTTCGTAACATTTTAGATAATCGGCAATCATCGTTTCAACGGCTTTCGACGTGATTGTTCCTCCCGAAATACCGTCTACTTCGTGGGCACCGGTAGCGTTTCCGCCTTTTTTCACGGTAATTGCTTTTAAGTTCGAGTTGTCGAAGATAGTTTTGTTCTTGAATTGCTCTTTAAAGAACGGTTGGGTAATTTCGGCTCCTAACCCGGGAGTTTCTCCCTTGTGGTCGAACAGCACGCCGTAAACAGTGTTCTTGTCTTCGTTCAAGGAGAGATATCCCCATACCGGACCCCAAAGTCCTGCCCCGTAAACCGGAAGTATGTATTTGATAGCTCCGTCAACGTCAGCGACAAATACCGGGAATTTGATATCTGCCAATGCTTTATCGTCTTTTATTACTTCGGCAATCATGCGTCCGTCTTTCAACGCTTTTTGCAGTTCCGGACTATTCTTGATGGCTTTCTGAAGTTTTTTTCCTTCCACGGGAATATCAACTTCAAAAGCATTTCCCTCGATAGCTTCTCCCTTGTAATTCAGAATGAATTGTCTTTTGATAATTTTGTCGAACAACTCTTTTGAAGTTTCCGGGGTTGAATTGACATTCACCGAGCTCAGTATATTCTGTCTTTTCTCGTTCTCTATATTCTCATCTTGCAGTGGTTTTAGTGAAAGAGATACCACGGCTAATATAGCCGCCACCACGACAACCAAAACGATGGAATAGATAAAGGTATATGTATTTCCTTGTTTGTTCATCTCTTTAAAGATTTAGTGATTTACGATTTATGATTTATGAATGTTTTGTAATCTGAAATCATGAAATCTTAAATCTGAAATTGTTTGGCTCTTTTAAGTCTGCGTTTGATGTTTCCTTGAACCACGAACCAGTCGATAAGCGGGGCAAAGGTGTTCATCAACAGGATAGCGAGCATCATACCTTCCGGGTAACCGGGGTTCAGCGTACGAATCAGGATGGCCATCACACCGAGGATAAACCCGTATATCCATTTTCCTTTTTCAGTTTGAGCGGAAGTCACGGGGTCGGTTGCCATGAACACGGCTCCGAACGCGAATCCACCCATGATGAGGTGTGCGATCGGGGTGATTGCGGCGTACGGGTTCGTTTCCGGTAACGTGTAGTTTAATAACAACGCCATGCAGTATCCCCCGATAAAAGTGGAAAGCATAATCTTCCAGCTGCCGATACCTGTCGCGATCAATAAGATTGCTCCCAGTAAAATACAGAATGTGGAGGTTTCACCGATAGAACCGGGAATCAATCCCCAGAACATGGATGCCATGTCATAGGTCGCCGGTAAGCCTTGAGAGGCTTCAGCCAGCGGGGTAGCTTGTGAGAATCCGTCGGGCATTCCGGCAATCCAAACCTTGTCCCCCGAAATCATGGAAGGGTAGGAGAAGAAGAAGAATGCACGGGCCAATAAAGCGGGATTCCAGATATTCATACCGGTACCACCGAAAATCTCTTTACCGATAATCACGGCGAAGGCGGTAGATACTCCTACCATCCAGAGGGGTGCGTTGACCGGCATTACCATCGGGATCAATAATCCCGACACGAGGAATCCCTCGTTGATCTCGTGTCCTCTGATTTGCGCGGCGGTAAATTCTATCGCCAGTCCTACCACGTAGGAAACGATGATCATGGGCAATACTTTCCATAACCCGTAGAAGAACATTTCGAAAAGTCCGGATTCTACTCCCAAGGCTTTGAAGTGTTGGTACCCCACGTTGTAAATACCGAACAACAAGGCGGGAACCAGTGCCAGTACCACGATGATCATGGTTCTTTTCAAATCGATACCGTCCCTGATGTTACACCCTGAACTTGTCGTGCGATTAGGCACGAAAAGGAAAGACTCGAAACCGGTGAAAACGGAATGAAGCTTTTCCAGCTTGCCTCCCTTTTCGAATTTTGGTTTCTGCTTGTCTAAATATTTGCGTAAGAAATTCATCTTTATAATTTATGATTTGTGATTTATGATTTACGATTTATTGTCGCCAAGCGAATCTTAAATCGTCCATCTGCAATCGTCAATTAATTCAGTTCTCTAATCATTAACTCTATACCTTTTTCCAGAATCTCTTGAACGGGAGTCTTGGAGGTACAAACGAATTCACACAAAGCCATGTCTTCCGGTGCAATCTCGTACATGCCGAGTTGTTCCATCTTATCAAGGTCTTCGGCCAAAACTGCTTTCAGCAAGTACACGGGCAGAATGTCCATGGGAAGGACTTTCTCGTATTGTCCGGTAACCACGAAAGCCCGCTCTTCCCCGTGATAATTGGCATCTAACCGATACTTTTTACCCGGGCACAGGAATGACGGGAAGGTTTTGGAGAGCGAGAATTTGTTGAAGCCCGGCATAGCCCAGCCCAAAAATTCATAATTATCGCCTTCCGGGATAACCGTTACCATATTATTATAGTACCCGAGATAATTGTCCTCGTCGGTTTTATAACCCGTGAGCACGTTTCCGGATATAATACGTTGGTGTACTTGATTTTTCAAATTGCCTTTCACGAGGCACTTGATTTGGGCTCCCATGATCGTCTTGTAGTAAGCGGGTTTCTCCACTTCTGAACCGGCAATGGCGATCACTTTGCGGGCATCGAATTTACCGGTAGTGAATACCCGTCCGATGATGGCAAGATCCATGGCGTTTACCACCCACACGATATCTCCTTTGTTGATCGGGTTCAAATGGTGAATTTGTATCCCTACATTACCTGCCGGGTGCGGTCCGGAGAAATAATTCACGTCCACGTTTTTCAGTTTCGTGAAAATAGAGGTGGAAGGAGTCCCTTCTCTCAAATTGAGATTCACGTTTTTCTCGCACAATTTCTTTAAGCAATCGATTCCGGCTTGAAGTGCGGGAAGCTCATCCGCGAGGGTTACGTCATAATCCGGTGCAAGCGGTGCGGAATCAAATCCCGACACGAATATCGCTTTCGGCATATCTTCCGGATTAGCGATGATGTCGTACGGGCGTTGTTTGATCATAGGCCAAACACCACTGTCGAGCAACTTTTCGATGATTTCTTTTCTGGAAAGTTGGTTCGCGTCGGCACTCCCGAAATCCCGGTATTGGATTTGATCATCCGCTTTGACGACAACTTCCAGTAGTTTTCTTCTTTCACCTCTGTTGACGGCTTCGATAGTACCGCTGACGGGTGCCGTGAATTTGACTTCGGGTCGGTATTTATTAATAAACAATACATCGCCCGCCTTCACTTGGTCGCCTACCTTTACTGCAAGTTTAGGAGTAAGTAACCGGAAATCTGTCGGTTTTACTGCATAGAGATTGCATTTCTCCACGTTTTTTACCACGTTTTCCGCTTCTCCTTTCAACTTGATATCAAGGCCTTTTTTCAGTTTTATCACCTTGGACATTGTTTTATTATATTTTTGATATGTAGATAATTATTTCTCTTCCACGCATAAAAATGGTGTTTTAAAAATACGTGCAAATATATAATCAATTATTGAATTTATTCAGTAATTCAAAGGTTAATTCTTGCAATAGAATGCTTTTTTTAGCTTTGAGTATCGGATTGGTATATTCCTATTTGGCATAGTATTTGTTGAGATTAGTGTGAAAATGATTAATATGATATTATCCAAAATAGTGATCGAGTTATGAAAGGTATGATAGTTTGTTGCTTTATAACAGTTCTGGCGATTTCGTGTAAATCCGCTAAGGAAAGCGTTTCTCTGACGGGAGTGAAGTGGGTGGCGGAAAGCTTGAACGGAAAAGAAATTAAATTCAAGGAGGCGCAGAGCGAGGTATTCTTTACTCTTGACGCCACCGATAAAAAGGTTTCCGGGAAAGCGGGTTGCAATCGTTTTTTCGGGACTTACGATTTGAACGAGTCGGAATTGGCGTTTAGCGGGATGGGGGCGACGAAGATGGCCTGTCCGGATATGGATATCGAGGCTTCGTTCTTCAAGGTGTTGGAAGATACAAAGAGTTTCGTGATCAAAAACGACAAGCTGACTCTGAAAGATGCCAACAACGTGATAGCGGTATTTAAGGCCTTGGATGAAAAGGCAGACAAGAAGAAAAAATAGTTTATAGTTTGATTTTTCGTGATAGAAAAGGGGCTTGTCGGCAACGATAAGTCCCTTATTGTTTATTTAACTTGTGGCTTATGCGCTTTCCCGATAAAATAGTTATCTTTACCTCGAAATTATAAGTATCCACATTTTGAGAACAATTCTTAGATTTATACTGGTTTAATATTTAGCCCTGTAAACCGCGGGCTAATAATTCTTTCGTTCGAGTAATTCTACTTGAAAAGGTTTTCTATTTCATTTTTATTCATGGCATTGCTCTTTTGAAGGGCATGGGACGCGTGTTGTAGCGCGATGTCGTGAATCATAACAAGACTTTCAAAGAATATTAGGTACGGTATAGATCATGAGAACAGAGTATACATGGGAAATAAAGATTAAAAACACTCCCGCTTTAGAAAGAAAATGTAACCGATGTAATTGTAATAAATTTTATTGCAGCAACAAATTCAGAATGAATGCGCAAAAAAGGAACATTGATGTATGGCTGATTTACAGGTGTATGGAATGTGACAGTACATATAATTTAACGATATTGTCACGTACAAAACCCGAACTGATAAGAAAAGATTTGTTCACCAAGTTTTCGGACAATGATGAAGATATAGCTTGGGAATATGCTTTCTCGCTCGAAACGGCACGGAAAAATAATGTCAAATTTGATTACAATAGTGTTGAATACGAGATAGAGTATGATAATATTTCGATAAATGATATACTGAACGCGGGAGATGAATCGGTAGTATTCAAGATTCAAACTGATTTTGAATTTGAACTTAAATTATCCTCCGTTATTCGCTATTGTTTAGGTGTATTTGCAAGTCAATTAAATCAAATGATTGAAGTTGATGCTGTTTTTACCCCCGAAGGCTATCCGATAAAGAAGCATAAAGTCAAGAATGGAGATATTGTATTGATAAACAAAGAGAAGTTACAAGGTATCAAATCTTTGGGTAGCGTTTGATTTTTAGGAATTTCTATTTCGAGATTACCGGAAAAGTCCTTCTTGAACGGGGCGAAAAATCTCTTGTCCGCGGTAGCTTGCACGAGGTTCTTCGCTTTGTTCGAGAGGGGCCTTTCCGGTGATGTCAGATAACTTCAGCTACCACGAATGTACTTCCCCCGATATAGATCATGTCATCGGGAGTGGCGGCGGCTTTTGCTGCGGCGTATGCTTCTGCGACGGTCGGGTACGTTTTACCGTGTAAATGGTGGGCTGCCGCTTTTTCCGCCAATACATGCTCATCCATTGCCCGGGGGATAGACGCTTTACAGAAATAGTAGATTGCGTCTTTCGGTAAGATATGCAATACGCTATCCACGTCTTTGTCGTTCACCATGCCCATGACGAAATGGAGTCGTTCGTACTTGCACGTTTCCAGTTGAGCCGCGATCTCCGTCAACCCGTCAATATTGTGTCCCGTGTCACAAACCGTGTAAGGGGCACGGGATAATTCCTGCCAGCGTCCGAGTAATCCCGTGTAGCGAATCGTGTTCGCTATACCGTCATGTATATGTTGATCCGAAATGTTTATCCCTTGCGCCCGTAGACTCAATACCGTTTCCAAAACCGCGGGGATGTTTTTGCGTTGGTACAATCCTTTCAGATCCGGATGCAGGTTGTCGAACGTGATGCCTTGCTTGTTTTTTAGATTGTAAGTGTTACCCGGGGTGCGCTCCGCGTTCCAGTTGTCGGAAGCAAATTCAAGTGTCGTACCGCACTCTTTGGCTCTCCCGATAAACACGAAATCGGTATCGGCATCCCTCGTGCCGACGATTGCCGGAACGTTTGGCTTGATGATTCCCGCTTTCTCGCGGGCGATCTTTTCCAGCGTATCTCCCAGAAGTGCCATGTGGTCGAATGAAATATTCGTGATCACGGAAGCCAGAGGTGTGATGATATTCGTGGAATCGAGCCGTCCGCCCAACCCGACCTCTATCACGGCGATGTCCACTTGTTGATCGGCGAAATACTTGAATGCCATGGCTACCGTCATTTCGAAAAATGAAGGTTTTATACCCGTGAAAAGAGTTTTGTTCTCTTCCACGAAGTCAATCACGTATTGCTCGGGCATCATTTCCCCGTTAATCTTGATTCGTTCGCGGAAGTCCTTCAAGTGAGGGGAGGTGTATAATCCGGTCTTGTATCCCGCTGTTTGTAAAATAGAAGCGAGCATGTGTGACACGGAACCTTTCCCGTTGGTTCCGCCCACGTGTATCGTTTTGAACCGGTGATGCGGCGCACCGAAATGCTCGTCCAGTTTTAACGTGTTATCCAGATTGGCTTTGTACGCGGCTTTTCCCTCGCGTTGATACATGGGAAGTTGGGCGAACAGCCATTCTAAAGTTTCATTGTAATTCATATATCCTCTGTATTAAAACAAGTTCTCGTTATTGAACGGGCAAAAGTAGTAAAAATATGATGAGGGTATCATCTTGCAAAACGATTTGTTGTTTCTCGTCTAATTGGTGGACATTGTTTCAACGGGGAGAGAAAAATGATTGGTGGAAAGGTAAATAGCGAGCTGCCAAGTGGAGGAGGAAAATAAATAATGCAGATTATTTACATCGTTTTCGATGAAAAGATATAAATTTGCAGCGAAATTATTGACGATATATGGCTAACGATAGTAAAATAGTTCCGGTTCCGGTACTCAGGCGGATGCCTGCTTATCTTTCATTCGTGAAAACCTTGCAGAAGCAGGGAGAGAAGTACGTGTCATCGACAAGAATAGCCGAATACATGGAAATTGATGCCACGCAAGTGACGAAAGATCTATCACATACCGGGATATCCGGTAAGACTCGGGTGGGGTACGAGGTGGACAATTTCGTGGAAATCCTTGATGATTTTCTCGGGTTCAATAAGATGAATAACGCTTTTCTCGTGGGAGCCGGTTCGTTAGGAGGAGCCTTGTTGCAAGATAAGGGATTGAGAAATTTCGGTCTGAATATCCAAAAGGCTTTCGACGTGGATAAATCGAAAATCGGCACTAAAATCAATGACGTGGAGATATTTCATATCGATCAGTTCCGCGGTATGCCTACCGAATGTAACGTGGCCATCGGAATCATCACGGTTCCGGCAGATTGTGCGCAAGCGGTAGCCGATTTAATGGTGGCATGGGGAATCAAAGCCATTTGGAATTTTACCCCCGCGCGCATTAAAGTACCTTCGCATATAGCTGTCCAGAATAGTACTATTTACACGAATCTGGCAATCCTGTTCAATAAATTACACGGTCAGGAATAGGTTCAATCTCTTCGGGTTAGGTGTGTCACAAGGGGGATGTCGGGGATAATCTCTACCGGTGGATGTTGTTTGCTGTTCATTTGGGGGGTAAAAGAATGGGAAGACATGTTTTTCAAGTGTGTTAAATAAGCGTATTTTTTGCAAAAACGTGGGCTAAGAGTGGGCGATAAGTAGGCGAAGTGTAGGCGATGTCGCCTAACAGTCAGGCAACAGTCGCCTGATAGCCACCCTATGGTACAGGTCTACTGGCAGTCGTGGGATGTCTTGGGAAAAGTTGGGGACTTTTTTTATCCGAACACGAGATATAGATATGTTTGTATTATCTTTGTTCGAGGAATGAACAATATAAAGCCCGGAAGTTGTAAGAGTTTTGTATTTTTCTTAAATGTAGTCGATTAAATCTGAGCGAATCTATTACTCGTGTGTTGTTTTTCCGATGTTTTTTCGTACTTTTGCAACTTGTAAATTACAATTAGTAATAACTAAAAGAAAGCAGAATGGTAAAGATTAAATTTCCCGATGGGAATGTAAAAGAGTTCGAGTCCGGGGTTACCGGCATGGACATAGCTAAGTCGATTAGCCATAAGCTGGCTAAGGAAGTGTTGTCGATATCCGTCAATGGAGTCACGTGGGACTTGACGCGGGGGATAACGACAGACGCCGAGATTAAGCTGTATACATGGGACGACGAAGAGGGACGCCATGCTTTCTGGCACTCGTCTGCACACCTTATGGCAGAAGCTTTGCAGGCTCTTTACCCGAATATCAAGTTCGGTATAGGACCGGCTATCGAGAATGGTTTCTACTATGACGTGGATCCCGGAGAAGGTGTTGCCATCCAAGAGAAAGATTTAGTGGAGATTGAAAAGAAAATGTTGGAGTTGGCAAGGAAAAACGAGGAGTATTGCAGGATAGACGTTAGCAAGCAAGAGGCGTTGAATCATTTTTCATCCCTCGACGAAACATATAAAGTTGAGTTAATCAATGATTTGGAAGACGGTACGATCACGTATTACCGTCAGGGGGATTTCACGGACTTGTGTCGCGGACCGCACTTGCCCGATACATCCTATATCAAAGCGATCAAGTTGACATCCGTTGCCGGGGCATACTGGAGAGGGGACGAGCACAATAAGATGCTGACCCGTATCTACGGTATCACTTTCCCGAAGCAGAAGATGTTGGACGAGTGGATCGTGTTGATGGAGGAGGCGAAGAAGCGTGACCACCGCAAGATAGGCAAGGAGATGGAATTGTTCATGTTCTCGCAAGCCGTGGGTTCGGGATTACCCATGTGGTTGCCGAAAGGCGCCATGTTGCGCGACCGTTTGGAGGCTTTCTTGAGAAAGGTACAGAAGAAATACGGTTACGAGCAGGTAATTACCCCGCATATCGGTAACGTGAACTTGTACAAGACTTCCGGGCATTTCCAGAAGTACGGGAAGGATAGTTTCCAAGTGATCACCACGCCGCAAGAAGGCGAGGAGTTCATGTTGAAACCGATGAACTGCCCGCATCATTGCGAGATATACAAGTTTAAGCCCCGCTCGTACAAGGATCTTCCGGTGCGTTTTGCCGAGTTCGGTACGGTGTATCGTTACGAGCAGAGTGGTGAGTTGCACGGGTTGACAAGGGTACGCGGTTTTACTCAAGATGACGCTCACTTGTTCTGTACGCCCGATCAATTGAAGGATGAGTTCAAGAAAGTGATTGATATTATATTCACGATCTTCAAAGCGTTGGATTTCGAGAACTTCACGGCGCAGGTATCGTTGAGAGACCCGAATAACAAGGAGAAATATATCGGTTCGGACGAGAACTGGGAAAAGGCTGAAAGGGCTATTATCGAGGCTGCCGAGGAGAAAGGGTTGAAGACTATCGTGGAGCTGGGAGAAGCCGCGTTCTACGGCCCGAAGTTGGACTTCATGGTGAAAGACGCTATCGGTCGGAAATGGCAATTGGGTACGATTCAAGTGGATTACAACCTGCCGGAACGTTTCGATTTGGAATACACGGGTGCCGATAACCAGAAGCATCGTCCGGTGATGATCCACCGCGCGCCGTTCGGAAGTATGGAGCGTTTCGTGGCGGTTTTGATCGAGCACACGGGTGGTAAATTCCCCTTGTGGTTGACCCCGGATCAGGTTGTAGTGCTTCCGATTAGCGAAAAATATAACGATTACGCGGAAAAAGTTGTAAATTTCTTAAATAATTCCGACATTCGCACCGTTTTAGACGACCGTAACGAGAAGATAGGTCGGAAGATACGTGATAACGAGTTGAAAAAGATTCCTTACATGTTGATTGTCGGGGAGCAGGAAATGAACGAAAATAAAGTTTCCGTGCGCCGTCAGGGTGAAGGTGACAAGGGATCGATGTCGACGGAAGAGTTTGCAGAGATGATAAATAAAGAGGTAGAGATGCAGTTGAACGCTATCTACAATGAAAATAAATAATAAAAGGAGGATTAATTATAGCAAGGACAATGGAATTTAGGGGCAGAGGTCAAAGTGACAAGCCACAGCACAGAATTAACGAGCAGATAAGAGCCGCTTCTGTGAGAGTCGTTGGTGAAAACGTGGAACCGGGGGTTTATCCCGTGAAAGAGGCTTTAGCGATGGCTGAAGCTGCCGGAGCGGATCTGGTAGAAATATCTCCCAATGCCGATCCACCCGTGTGCAGGATTATAGATTATAGTAAGTTTCTGTACCAGTTGAAGAAAAAGCAGAAAGAGATTAAAGCCAAGAGCGTGAAAGTGGTCGTGAAGGAGATTCGTTTCGGGCCTCAGACTGATGACCATGATTTCAATTTCAAGTTGAAACACGCGATTGAGTTCTTGAAAGAGGGTGCTAAGGTGAAAGCCTACGTTTTTTTCAAGGGACGCTCTATCTTGTTTAAGGATCAAGGGGCTACATTGTTGGAACGCTTTGTCGATGCTTTGGAAGATTACGGTAAATTGGAATCCGCTCCCATGCTGGAGGGGAAGAAGATGATTGTGATGATTACTCCTAAAAAATAGTTTAGAATTTGGGTTTTAGAATTTAGAATGAAATCTAAAATTTAAAATCTAAAATTTGAATTGAAAGGATTTTTTATAATTACATATTCTGAAACACAATTAAATTTAGAACAAATGCCAAAGATGAAGAGTGTAAGTAGCGCGAAGAAAAGATTCGTTCTGACCGCTACCGGGAAGATTAAAAGAAAACATGCTTTCAAAAGTCATATTTTGACGAAAAAAGCAACGAAGAGAAAAAGAAATTTGACTCATAGTGCTATTGTTGATTCTACTAACATGGCTACCGTGAGAAAGATGCTTTGTATCTAATCTAAGAAATTAAATTAAAAGTAATTAACCGGAATGTTATGCCTGACAAGTTTCTGAAAAGAACGCTAACATTCAAAAAAAACAAGAATTATGCCAAGAGCTAAAAATGCCGTTGCTTCGAGAGCACGTAGAAAAAAGGTTTTAAAACAGACCAGAGGTAACTTTGGTGCAAGAAAAAATGTCTGGACGGTTGCTAAAAACACGTATGAAAAAGGTTTGACGTACGCGTACCGTGACAGAAAGAAGAAAAAATCAGAATTTAGAGCACTGTGGATTCAGAGAATTAATGCTGCGGTTAGAATGGAAGGTTTAACTTACTCCAAATTTATGGGCTTGGTTCATAAGGCTGAAGTAAACATGAACCGTAAAGTTCTTGCTGATCTGGCTATGAATCAACCGGAAGCTTTCAAAGCTGTAGTGGCGAAAGTGAAAGAGTTAGCTTAGTAATTATAAAATATCGGAAAAAGGCTGCCCTCGGGTAGCCTTTTTTTTTAATTAAAATGTTACCTTTGCGTGTCAGTGGTATATTTTATTTATTTAGAATAATGAAGATTGCATTACTAGGATACGGGAGAATGGGAAAAGCTATCGAACGGTTGGCTCGGGAACGCGGTCACGAGATCGTTTTGATCGTGGATGAAACGAATCGGGCTTCGAGCACGGACGAGCAGTTGAAGCAAGCGGACGTGGCGATAGAGTTTACAACTCCGGCTGTTGCTGTGGATGATTACGGCTGGTGTTTTCGCAACGGGGTTCCCGTGGTATCCGGTACAACCGGGTGGTTGGAGAGATGGAGCGAAGTGACGGAATTATGCAACGAGACGGGGGGGGCGTTCTTTTACGCGTCGAATTACAGTATAGGGGTGAATATATTCTTTCATTTGAACCGATGGTTGGCTAAGACCATGGCGGGGTTTGATAATTATAAGGTATTCGTGGAGGAAACGCACCATGTACATAAACTGGATGCACCCAGTGGTACGGCAATTACTTTGGCTGAAGGAATTTTAGAGGAACACCCGAAATATTCTTCTTGGAAACTGGATGAAGGAGAGGTGAAAGCCGGCGAGTTACCGATCAAGGCAAAGCGTGAAGGAGAAGTGCCCGGTATTCATGCCGTGACGTATAAATCGGAAGTGGACGAGATTCAGATATATCATTCCGCCTTTTCCCGTGACGGCTTCGCTCAAGGTGCCGTGATGGCTGCCGAATTTCTTGCCGGGAAGAAGGGGGTTTACGGGATGGATGATCTTTTGGAGTTGAAAGTTAAAAACTAAAAGTTTAGAATTAAGAACGAAGATATGAGAAATGTATTGACAAATAAATGGTTTAAGTTCGGGATAGTTCTTTTTATATACTTGTTGTGGACGTTGTGGGTACAGAGTTGGTGGTTGCTGATCGGGGTACCTATATTGTTTGATATCTATATCTCGAAGAAAGTACATTGGGCATTCTGGAAGAAAAAGAACGTGGAGAAGCAAACGAAAGCCGTCGAGTGGATTGATGCTTTGATATTTGCCGTTATTGCTGCCACGCTGATCAGAATGTTTTTTTTCGAGGCGTACACGATCCCGACGTCTTCCATGGAGAAAACCATGCTCGTGGGGGATTATTTGTTCGTGAGTAAGGTCGCTTACGGACCGAAGTTGCCGAACACCCCTTTATCAGTACCTTTTACACATCATACCTTACCTTTCACGCAATCCACGAAAGCGTATTCCGAGGCAATACAGTGGCCTTACAAGCGTATCGGCGGATTGGGCAAGGTGAAACGGAATGATATTGTCGTGTTTAATTTCCCAGCGGGGGATACGGTTGTCGTGGGGAACGAGAATCCGGACTATTATTCGAGGTTGCGGAGTGCAACACAGAAAGCGATTTACGATACGAAGATGGAGAAAGGGATAGATGTTTCTTATGAATTTGCATTACCTATTGTGCGTAAGGATATGTGGGCAAAGTATGACATCATCGCCCGCCCGGTGGATAAACGGGAAAACTATATCAAGAGATGCGTGGGGATGCCGGGAGATGTGTTGGAGATGAAAGATGCCGTGTTATACGTGAACGGGCAAAAGGAAGAGAATTACGCTACCATGCAGTTGAATTATCATATTAAGGTGACTTCCCCGTTTAATCAATTGAAGTTGCAGGAGATGGGGATTGCTTTGGATGACATTCAATATTACAATAATAATTATAAGTTGCCTTTAACACCGGAGATGTTGGAGAAGATCAAGGCGATGCCTAACGTGGTTTCTGTTACTCGAGAGACGGAGCGGGGAGAGGTGTTCCCGTATAGTGAGGCTTACCCGTGGACGAGAGATGATTTCGGTCCGCTGCCGATTCCGAAGAAGGGGGAAACGATTGATCTGACTATCGAGAATTTACCTTTGTACGAGCGTATTATCGGGGCTTACGAGGAGAATAAGCTGGAAGTGAAGGATTCCGTTATCTATATAAACGGGAATCCGGCGGATAAATATACCTTCAAAATGGATTACTATTGGATGATGGGTGATAATCGTCATAATTCGGCGGACTCCCGTTACTGGGGATTCGTGCCCGAAGATCATATCGTGGGTAAGGCTTATTTCATCTGGCTTTCCTTGGATAAGGATAAATCTTTCTTGGGTAAGATACGATGGAACAGGATGTTCCGGTTTATACATTAAAAAAAAGCGGCTTAGCCGCTTTTTTTTGTCAATTAATTTATTAACTTGTCAGTGTTTTGAAATACTACAATTATGGCAAAAAATAAAACTAAAAAGACTTTTGTATTAGATACGAATGTTATTCTTCATGATTACAGATCAATTTATTACTTTGAAGATAATGATATCGTTATCCCGATAACGGTTCTCGAGGAGTTGGATAAATTCAAACGAGGAAATGACCAGATTAATTACCATGCGCGGGAGTTCGTGCGGGAATTGGACCAGATTTCCGGGGAGGATTTCTTTGTTAAAGGAGCTCCTTTGGGCAAAGGGAGAGGACATCTTTTTATCCAGACTGGAGTGCCGTTTAACGAGAAGATAAACGATTCGTTCAGTGAAGATATTCCGGATCACAGGATATTGGCTATTGCCGCTTATGTAACAGAGCAGAGGAAGGGTGAAAAGGTTGTTTTAGTGACGAAAGATATGAATTTGAGGATGAAAGCAAGGTCTCTGGATATTTTGGCAGAGGACTATAAGACGGACCAAGTGAAGAATTTGGAAGTGTCGTTGAACAAGTGTGTAATTACGAAAGAGGATTTCTCGCAAGACTTGATTGCCAAACTTTACGAGAGCGGGGAAGCCGGGGTTCCGGTGGAGGCATTCTTCCCGAAAGAGGATATTAAAGGAAATAATTATTATATACTGAAGAACGGCAGTAATTCCGTTCTGGCTTGTTATGATCCTACGCGGAGAGTTGTGCGGAAAGTGGAGAAGTTGAATACTTTCGGTATCTACCCGAAGAACTCGGAGCAGGCATTCGCGTTGGATGCGTTGATGAACCCGAATATATCCCTTGTTGCCTTGAGTGGTAAGGCGGGAACGGGTAAGACTTTGCTGGCGTTAGCGGCGGCATTGCAGCAAAATAAATCTTTCGAGCAGATTTATTTATCTCGTCCTATCGTGGCGTTATCCAATAGAGATTTAGGTTTTTTACCGGGTGACGTGGACGAGAAAGTAGGTCCTTATATGCAGCCTCTATTCGATAATCTGGCGGTTATCAAGCATCGTTATAATATGCATAGTCAGGAGAACCGCTTGATTGATGATATGTTGAAAGACGAACGTTTGGTTATTTCTGCGTTAGCGTACATCCGCGGACGGAGCTTGTCAAACGTGTTCTTTATCGTTGATGAAGCCCAGAACCTTACCCCGCATGAGGTGAAGACGATTATCACGCGTGCCGGAGAAGGGGTGAAGATGGTGTTCACGGGGGATATTGACCAGATCGATTCTCCTTATCTGGATCGTCAGTCTAACGGTATGTCGCATTTGATTGACCGGATGCAGGGGCAAGAGATTTTTGCCCATGTGCAGCTGGAGAAAGGGGAACGGAGTTACCTTGCGGAGGTGGCTAGTAACTTGTTGTAATAGTCGAATTAGTAGTTTATAAGGTTTATAAAGTTCATAAAGTTTAAGGTTCATAGCCCCCTGCGGGGCGCTTTGTCCACGACAGCTTTAGCTGTCGATAAATATAGTCCGAAGGACACCCGTCACTTTATAAACCTTATAAACTTTATGAACTTTATAGACTCATTTTATGAATATATTGGGATTTCTGGGTGCGGCAATTCTGTTGACATTGATGCCGGGACCCGATATTTTGTTTGTGATAACACAAAGTATTATCCGGGGAAAAAAGGCGGGAATCATTTTTGCTTGCGGGTTGTGTACCGGGTTGATCGTTCACACGGCGGCAGTCAGTTTGGGACTTTCCTTGATTCTGTACAAATCTCCGGTGGCCTTTGCCGTGCTGAAGTATCTGGGGGCGGGGTATTTAATCTATCTGGGTATCAAGTCTTTTATTCATCGTAACGAGAACTCGATGGAGTTGCCTGCTTCCGGGGGAGCGGAATACAAGCTATACCGCAAGGGTATTCTGATGAATGTCTTGAACCCCAAGGTTCTCGTGTTTTTTATAGCGTTTTTTCCCGGATTCGTCAATCCGGCAACGGAGAATCCGGCAGGTGAATTTCTGTTGCTGGGCGTGCTTTTTATGGCACAGGCTATCGTTATATTCTCGCTGGTTGCTTTGTTGGCAGACCGGTTATCCCGTCGTTTGATGCAAAACAACCGTTTCTCGTTGATTATGCATATCATCGAGTCGTTGGTGTATTTCGCTATCGGTATCAGTTTGATCTTCGTGACCGTGGGCTCAGAACTTCCTCAAGCGTAATATGCGGGGGATATATGTTGAAATATGACGCGCTTTTTTCGTATCGTAGACGTCGGCTATTTTAATTAAAATAGCTGTTTCTTCCACACCGCCGAATCCCGGGTTTATCGCCGTGCCGAATGATTTCATAGAGGGCGACAGGCTCATGTAGGCATTCACGAGAGGGGGTATGTTTTCCCCTTGTTCACGCACGTAACGGGAAAGTATCCTGTAATCTTCCTCGTAACTGTTCCCACAGAGGATGCTGCCGAGTTTTCTATCGTCGATATGTATTTCCAAAGGAACGATAGGTTCAACCAATCCTTCGTTGTCTTTAAAATACTTGCGCATGAAGAAAAGTATCATGTCGCGGGCTTTTATGTTGAAGCTGGTGTACATGGTGACTTTACCGAAGAAGTATTCCATCTCCGGGTTCTCCACGGTAAGGGCTCCCAATCCGTCCCATAGATTATCCAAGGCAAAAAGGGATTTCCGTCCCATTTTGGTGGATTGATACAAAGGTTGAACGAAAGAGCGTCCGAGTTCAATCATCTTGGTGAGGTACTCCTTTTTGAAGCGCTCTGAAAAACGGAATAACTCCGTGGTCGCGAGATTGGGCTCTCCCTCCGCATTCAGAGAGAGGTTGTCGCAAAGGATATAACGGTAGCCACCCAGTATTTCCTGCTCTTTCGGGTCCCACACGATAAGTTGCTGATAGGGTACCTGTTCATCCACGTCGAACGGGTCTATATCTACTTCTTTTCCTGTCCCGCCCCCCGCTGTCCTGAAAGTCAATTCACGTAACCGTCCGACCTCTCTCATGAGGTTGGGACTGTTGAAGGCATTGAACGAGTATATTTCATTATTGCCTTTATTGGTTTTCCGGATAAATCTTTCTTCCGTTAATTCAGCTAGCAATTTTGCTTTATCGACAGGATAAATAACTGGTTGCATAATTTTGAATCTATAAACTATATACGTTTTTTTTCACTTCTGCTGCCCACTCTTTGGGAGTCTTACTTTTATCGAACGTTTCCCACGGGATGGGTTTACCTATACTTAATGTAAAAGTAGAACCTTTTTTATTGAATGTTTCCTTGGGGAGGCACATCATTTCGAGGTTTACTTTCAAGCCTATTTTTTTTCTGAAGTTAGCGAGGTTGTAGAAGAACTTGGAGTTCTCGCCTTTCACGTGTATCGGGACAATATCGCGTTGGTATTTCACGGCTTTCACGATAAAGCTCTTTTGCCACTCGGGATCAATGATTACCCCCTTGGTCTTACGACTGACCATCCCTGCCGGGAAGGTGATTATTTGCGCATCGGAAGCGAAAGCGTTTTCGAGATCGGCAGCGGCTTCTTTTGCTAGAGCCCCGTGCTTGTTGACGGGCAGGAAGATGTTGTTCAAGTTCTTCAAGTTCATCAACAAGTCGTTTACCGGGAATTTTAACGGACTGTATTTTCTACCTAAATAAGAGATCAGTATAATTCCGTCCGGACCGCCGAGAACGTGGTTGGCGGCGAATATGTATCGTCCGTTGGGATCGGGAAGGTTTTCTTCTCCCTCGATTTTAAAGGATAAGTCAAGGTATTCCATGACTCCGTCAGCGAAATCGAGTCCCTTGCGGTCCCCGTATTTCGAGATAAAATCGTTGATTTGGTCCTGGCAAATTAATCTTTTTAAGAATGAATAAACGAATTTAGGGATCCAGCGTGCTAATTTTGGATTTTTGCTCTTAAAAAGTTGTTCAATGTATATCGGTTTAACAGTTTCTTCCATAATTATTGTGAATTGCTCTCTCTTACTTCAAAAGTTTTGACAAAGATAAAAAACCTTATTCAATAAAATTCGTTATAGAGGATATGAATTGAAAAATATGAACATTTTTAATGAATGGAATAAGTTGAACGCAAAAAAAGAGAACTATGAAAAAATTATCTTTGATAAGTAGTGGAGTTATTTTGATGCTTTCTTTCTTGATGGTGGGGTGTAATACCATGAAGAAGTTAGAGAGAGAAGCCATCGAAACGGCAGTAGTGGGGAAGGTCTCACCTCAGCAGTTGACAGCGGTGGATGGTACGGTGAATTTTAATTATAATATTGCTTTCGCTCCCAAGCAGTTTTATAAGAAGTTAATTTTGAAAGTGACTCCCAAGATGCAATATCCCGGTGGAGAAGAGGCTATGGCACCACTTTATTTCCAAGGTGAGAAAGTGAAAGGAACGGATTATCCCGTGGTAGAGTACAAGGGTAATACAATGGCAACTTATAATTTGTCTTTCCCGTACCGTGACGGTATGCAGAAAGGTGTGCTAATCGCGGATATCGAGGCAATTATGAAGAACAAGAGCGTTACTTTGACTCCTGCTATATTGAACACGAACGGGGTGAAAGAGTGGAAAACTTACGCTTATTCCTTACCTAATAATCCTAACGCGATACCGTTGTTTACCGAAACATTTGTGAAAGATGTTCCCGCCACGGGCGTAGGTGTGGTCAGCGGTTATGTATTGTTCCCGTTATCTCAATCCGTGATCACGGACGCGCAAAAGAAATCAACCGTGATGACGCAGGCCGCCAAGGTTATGAAAGAAGTGTTGGCTAATAAGGATGCCAAGATCACGAAGATGGTAATGTATGTTTCCAGTTCTCCTGAAGGACCGGAGAGATTGAACAAGAATCTGACGACGAACCGTTTCAAGGCTGCCAAGTCTTTCTTCGAGAAAGACCTTGCTCTGGCAAATACTCCGGTGGCAAAGGATTCCAAACTTATCGTGTCTAATTTGGTAGACGAGAACTGGGATGGTTTGTATCTGTTGTTGGATGACTCTAATATACGGAATAAAGCCGCGATCGTGAAAGATTTGAAGGCTGCCCCGAGTTTGGCAAAACGTGCAGCTATTCTTGATTCATATATCAAATCGGTTCCGGAGTTGAAAGATGTTGTTCTTCCTGTTCTTCGTCGTGCTGACTTCTTTATATTCTACACGATGCCTGCTGTTATGCAGGTAGAGAATCAGGCAACCGCTTATTATGTGCCTCAATTACAGGAAAATTCAGTGTTGTCTGCACAGACTGACGTGAGTTTGTTGAATGATTTGGCCGCTATGGCTATCCGGAACAAGGATTACCGGAAAGCCAAGAAGTTGTTGGAGTCGGCTGCCGTGATGAAAGAGCAACCGGAAGTGTTCAATAATTTGGGTATCGTGTACCAAAACGAGGGAAATAACGCACAAGCCCAAAATATGTATTCCAAAGCATCTATCAAGAAAGAGGCCAAGTACAATTTAGGTATGTTGTTATTGCAGCAAGGCGAGTATAACAAGGCTATTCCCTACTTGAAGGCAATGCCTGATGTAAATCTTGCTTACGCGCAATTGATGGCTAATGACAATCGTGCCGCTTTACAGACTTTTAAGAGTTTGAACTTGACGACAGGAGATGAATATTATTTGATGGCTGTAGCTGCTGCCAGATTGAAAGATACGCGGACCATGGCTGACGCTTTGCAGAAAGCTATACAGCTTGACCCGCGAATGAAAGAAAAAGCTCAGATGGATAGAGAATTTTATCCTTACGCGCAAGAAACGATTTATTTGAATATTGTTGATTAAAATTGTTTGACTTTGCATTGTTGAATAGGGTTATGGCGAAGGCGATAACCCTATTTGCTATTGTATAAAAGCCAACCTGCAACTTGCAGAGCCGTAGGGCTCAACTTGTAACCTGCAACTTTGTGAAGCAATTTATCGCTTTACAAAACCTTATCCGGATTCTGTTTGATGAAATCTCCCCAGTCTTTGCATTTGGAACCGCCTGTTGTCGGGAGGTTGCCTTGTATATGGTGGCAATAAGCGATGGCGATGGCGTCCGTTTCGTCCAGTGTCGAAATGGTGTCTGGCATAACCATAAACTTGCCTAACAGGATGGCAATCTGTTCTTTTGATGCCTCTCCTGTACCCGTGATGCTCATCTTGATTTTTTTGGGAGCGTACTCGAAGATAGGTATGTTGCGTTGCAGTGCGGCAGCTATAGCTACGCCTTGTGCGCGTCCCAACTTGAGCATGGATTGGATGTTTTTCCCGTAAAACTGTGATTCAATGGCTAATTCGTCCGGGTGATAGGAGTCGATGACTTGCAGGGTTCTTTGGAATACCCGTTGTAACTTCAGGTATGGATCATCCAGTTTCTTCATGTCCACGACTCCGGACACGACAAGTTCGGGTCTGCTGTTCTTTCCGGTAGTGCGGAGAATCGCGTATCCCATGAAATTAGTTCCGGGATCGATGCCCATGATTAGTTTTTCCATATCCTTTAGATTTCTATACTTCTTCCAGCGTGGTGCTGAAATGAAGCATTTTTTCTCCAAACATTTCAGTCAATACACCCAGTAATTTTTCCTTGTATAGTTCCATGAAAACAGCGTAATCGTCTGCAACGGAGAAAACGAGTTGCAGGGAGAATGATTTCCCATCCTCTTCATTTACCAGTATTCTGGTGAACAGAACGTCACAGCATACTCCTTTGGTTTTGACGAAAGGAATATAAAATTCGTGGATGGCTTTTCTGAATGCACCCTCTATTTCTTCTTCGACGTGGAATGTTGTGTTGTAGATAAAACGCATAGGTATCGAGGTGAAATTTAGGACGTGACCGCTACGGTCACGTCCTAAATTGATTATTATCTGATATAGTCCGTACCCATGAATCCGCGTAAAACGTCGGGTACACGGATGCCTTCCGGTGTTTGGTTATTTTCCAGCAAGGAAGCCACGATTCTCGGCAGAGCCAGCGCACTGCCGTTAAGCGTGTGAGCCATGATGGTTTTCTTCTCTCCTTTGTCCCGGAAACGCAGTTTCAAGCGGTTCGCTTGGTATTCCTCGAAATTGGAAACGGAACTGACTTCCAACCAACGATTCTGGGCTTTGGAATATACCTCGAAATCGTAAGTTAGGGCAGACGTGAAACTCAGGTCACCACCGCACAACCGAACGATACGGTAAGGTAGTTCCAGTTTTTGCAACAAGCCTTCCACGTGTTTTACCATACCGTCCAGAGCCTCGTAAGACGCTTCCGGGCGAGTGATTTGCACGATTTCCACTTTATCGAACTGGTGCAGACGATTCAATCCGCGCACGTCCTTACCGTATGAACCCGCTTCCCGGCGGAAACAAGCCGAATAGGCAGTGTTTTTTACCGGCAACTGGTCCGCGTCAAGAATAACATCCCGGTAAAGGTTCGTTACCGGAACTTCTGCCGTCGGGATAAGGTAAAGTTTATCCTCGTTCACGTAATACATTTGTCCGTCCTTATCGGGTAATTGTCCGGTTCCGAAGCCGGAATCTTCATTCACCACGAGGGGCGGTTGTACTTCCTCGAACCCGGCTTTGATGTTTTCCTCCAGAAAGAAATAGATTAAGGCTCTTTGCAAACGGGCTCCCAATCCTTTGTACACGGGGAATCCGGCTCCGGTGATTTTTACACCTACCTCGAAATCGATTAATTGATATTTCTTTGCCAGCTCCCAGTGGGGGAGTTGTCCTTCCTCGTGGGCGGGCACGTTGTCGCATACTTTCACGATCACGTTGTCGGCATCGCTTTTGCCGGGAGGTACGGAGTCGTGGGGAAGGTTCGGCAGGCGCACGATGAGCGTGTTCAACTCGTTCAGCGTTTCGTTGTGCTTGGTTGTCAACGCGGCGATTTCCTCTTTCAAACGGGTGGTGTTTGCACGGGCAGTTTCCGCTTCCTCTTTTTTTCCTTCTTTCATCAACGAGCCGATTTGTTTCGAGATGCTATTCATTTCGGCTTGTTTATCGTCTGATTCTTTTTGAAGGTTTTTTCTCTCGTTGTCAAGAGAGATGATTTTTTCTACTAATTCCTTGGCATCAAAGTTTTTGACGGCTAATTTACGAATCACCGTTTCTTTGTTTTCCTGAATAAATTTAAGGTTTAGCATCCCGTCTTAATTTTAGGTTTTAGATTTTAGATTACGGGAACAAAAGGCTTATGAGGATACCGTTGTTCCGGGGTGTAAAAATAAAAAAACTCCTGTACTTTACCAAGGACAGGAGTTCGAAATATGTTCATTTTTCTGTTTACTCGGCAATAGCTTCAACAGAAACGTACGATTTGTTGTCTTGTTTCTTTTTGAAAACAACTTTTCCGTCGATCAACGCGAACAAGGTATGATCTCTACCTAATCCCACGTTCAATCCGGGGTTGTGTACAGTTCCTCTTTGACGAACAATAATACTACCAGCTTTGGCGAATTGTCCGCCGAAAATCTTTACTCCTAATCGTTTGCTTTCTGATTCACGACCGTTCTTAGAGCTACCGACTCCTTTCTTGTGTGCCATATCGTCTTATAATTTTAGAAGTTACAAAATAAATTAAGCGTTGATCGTTTCGATCTGAATTTGAGTCATACATTGACGATGACCGTTCTTTTTGCAGTATCCTTTTCTTCTCTTTTTCTTGAAGATGATTACTTTGTCAGCTTTCAAGTGAGATAATACTTTTGCCGTAACTTTGGCTCCTTCTACAATTGGAGTACCGATTTTGATATCTCCTTCATTGTCCACTAAAAACACTTTGTCAAATTCTACTTGAGAACCTTCTTCTGCAGCCAGTCTGTGAACATAGACTTTACGGTCTTTCTCAACTTTGAATTGTTGTCCTGCGATTTCTACAATTGCGTACATTGTTCTAATTCATTTTTAAGTTAATACCATGGGGTGGGCATTTCTCCGCTTGGTGTACCCCTGAGGTTAAATTTTCGCTCGGCAAAAGTAGTAATTGTTTTTGAAACGGCAAAGATTTCACTGAATAAAACGGTGTTGTTTTTAATAGAAATTCTTTGGATTCGTATTTTTGAGTGGATATTGAATAATTAAAGGTAAAATGTCGTGAATGGTAGTGAGATATTATTGCTAATATCATGAAGCGGGTCGAAATCAAGAATGGTAATTCAAGAAAATAATGATATTATGATTAGTTTTTTTTGTGTTTGCTTGAATTTTATCAAAATACGAAGAAGTATTTAGTATATTGCCGATATATGGAAAATTATTCTTATTAAATTTGATGATTTTCAAAATAGCTAAAAATATACTATATTGCCTAATGAACTATTTTTTTAATCTTTTTAAAAATAGGGTAAATTCTTTGATATATGAATTTATTTTAATATTTTTGTAATACTAATTATTTACTAATTTAAAATACAAATAACATGAAAAAGAGGATCGTTTTTATCATCGCGTTATTTTTAGGGTTGACAGGATTCAATGGGGAAAGTAGAATTATAGAGCAAAATAGTGTGAATTTCCAAGAGAGGGTTGCACTTGTAGGTTATGCACCCCAAATAGTCAGACCGCTCAAGGATCTTATAGCTCCAGAAGGAAGTTCTATTACCTTTGTTGCCACTGTTTCGTCATCTGATTGTTTGGCGGTATGGTACAAGAATGGAGAAATATTACCAGTTGGGGGAAGGTTCCAATTTTATATGAAAAAAAATACTGCAAAATTGACAATAGTAGATGTATTTCCAGAAGATGCTGGAGTGTATGTGGTGAAATTTCAAAACAGATATGGAGAGGCTATATCGACGGCGCGACTATTTGTTGAATTGTCGAGATAAAAATAATTCTATTCGGTTTGTCGGCAAGAATTACTTCAAGATATATTGGAAATATTCTTGAAGTAATTCTTAACTATGAACTTTCTTTTATCAAAATGATACTTTTGAGCAGGTGTTATACAATCAAAATTGAGCGTTATGAGCGGTAATCATGTCTTTATTGAAACTTTATATGGGTTCAAACGTGCCCGACGGAATGTCATCTTTTGGATGTTTGTAATTCTTGGAATCGTGGGAATCGTCCTTTACGTGTTCACGCCGTTGTCTGCTTTGCCTCATGTCAAAAGTATCGATCAACTTTTAAGGCAACCTCCGATGGAATGGGTATCCCGGGCATTACCTTCATCCATTCCCTTCACGTGTGCTTACTTGTTCAACATCTTGCAACTTTTCTTCGTGACGGTACTCGTTATCAACGACACGAGATTAGTCCGTGTGGATAGTAGGGATGCCTTGAACGTTCACCCGCAAGGGAACTCGGAGAGTGCGGCAGGGAGCATAGTGGGAAAACTCGTTGCTATCTCCATAATCAACGTGTTAATCCTCGGTTTTTGCGGATTGCTGAACCTTCTTTTTTATCCCAAGGTGTTTAACATCGGGTATTACCTATTTTATTGGTTGACGCTAAACCTTCCAACCCTTATCTTTTGCTTGGGGGTATCTACTCTTGTGTCAAGGCTAACGAGGAATCAAGGCTTGAGTGTGATTTTTTTGGCGTTAATTCTTGGATTGATGACCCTTCCCGGTTCGGTTTGGCTAAACGGGTTATTTGACCCTCTGGCGGCAAGGATTCCCAATATGTTTTCCGATTTCACAGGCCACGTGCCCCCCGGTAGTTACTTGCTGCAACGGGTATTTATCTTGTTCCTCGGGATAGGGCTGGCTGTTCTTGCCGTGATCCCTTACCCTAGGATTCATAATAATGTGCGGGCGGCATTCCGATTGGCACGTGTGACACTGCTTCCCTTGCTTCTTGCCGGAGGTTTTGCGGTCGCTTACGGTTTCCAATCCGTGTCTAATGAACGGGAAGCATTCCGGGAAACTTATTCAAAGTACACCCCCAGAAAGGTTTTAAAAATTGCCGACAATCAACTCCATTTGAAAGAAACGGAAAACGGGGGTATCTTCGTGACCAGTCGAATGACTGTAGCAAACAAGGATAACGAGGAACTTCCTTTGATTCTTTATTTGAATCCCGGACTTGTGATCTCCTCGGTTACCGTAGACGGGGCAAATGTCAAGTACCAGCGTGAACTGCAAGTGCTTCTTGCGGACTGTAAGGTTTCTCCCGGCGAGACAAAAGAAGTGATCGTGAAATACGAGGGGAAAATCGACAATAGTTTTTGTTTTCTCGATACCCCGGAAGAGAAGTATGCTTCCCCGGCAGTGAACACAATTGATATTTACCATTTCGGTTATAGTCCCGCATTTTGCGAGAAAGGGTACAAATTACTCACGCCGGAATGTGCTTGGTACCCGGTCAGTGTGCCTCCCTACGATGCATCCGGTTTCAGGCGAGCCATGTTTACCCGCTACAAATTGGAAGTGGAACATGATCCGAATTTGGTGGCAATATGCCAGGGAGAGGCGAATCGGGAAACGCATGGGAAGACAATGTTCACCTTCGAGCATGACATGAAAGGAATTAGTCTTTGTGTAGGTAATTACAAAAAACGGGAAATCATAGTCGGTAGTGATGAGAAAAGATGGGAATGGGATCAATCAATTCCTGACTCTAAAATATCGAAGTTTGCAAAGGATGAATATCCGACGCGGGTAGAGTTTTTCTACTTGCCCGAACATGAGTTTATGCTCGATATTTATGATAAAATCCCTAAAGAGGAGTGGAAGAACATAATCGAAAGTGCTAAAGTTTCAATAGGATTTTATGGTAATAATAACAATTATGCCGTAAAACGCATGATGAATAAAATTGCCGTTGATCCCACGCTACAATATCCTTACAGTTGGATCACCATAGTGGAAGTGCCGTGTGCTTTTCATGTGTTCACGGGGAAGGCCTTGCAGGAGGGAGAAAGGGTACAAGGGGGAATGATATTTCTCCCGGAAAAGAAATACTCGGTGGACATGTCTTTCTTTTCTGACAACAAGAGATTGAAAACTCAATTACGATCGTACGAAGAACCAGAAACTCAATTATGGTTTGATAATGAATTTCAACTGTTTGAGCGAGGAAGTTATGGTCTGGAATCAAGCGGTATGGGTAACACGGGTTTCGTTTACTCTGACGAGTGTCCTTTGATTAATGATGTCTTGTCTTTGGCTTTTAATCCCAACTTAAGTTGGGAGCATGGGACGGATATAGAGTACTATGTCCTCGATTACATGAAAGAGCATAGTCTGGAAGAGGCTTTGAGTGATCCCTTATTGTCCCCGGATCTGCTTGATAAGATTATCCGCAAAAAATGTATGGAGTTAAACGCTCTGTTGGCGATCAGAATCGGGAAAAAAGAATTTAACGATGCTTATCATGATTTCCTCAAGCGACACCTTTTCGAGGAAACGACTCTAGAGGAATTTTCTCGAGAAGTCTTCGCCCATTTTAATGTTAGGTTGGACTCCATTGTTATGAATTGGTTTAGAAGTAACGAGTTACCTCTTTTCGAGATAGACGGTCACGTCATTTATGTGGTGGATGAGAGGTATCGTATGCACAATACGTACGATATCAAGGTGTTTAACCGGGGAAAAGTGCCGGGTATTGTCCAGACGAGTGGTTATCGACCGAGAATGTGGATTATTCCTCCGGGAGAAGGACGGGCTATAAGAGCGCATGTATCTGCTGATAATACTAACATATATACCATTATGGCTTTAAATATCCCGGGATATGTTGAATTATCAAGCGAGAAAAGGGATGTCTATACCGACACCACCACGTGGTATTTACCCCTCGATTCGACCTCGTTCTCAACTGTGAACGAGAACGAGATTATCGTGGATGACGCTGATCCGGGATTCACTATCCTTGAAACCAGAAAGTTTAATATAGCTTCTTTGTTCGGACAAGTCGAGACTCGTGCCAAGTATTACAAGTTTCCCCCTGAAGATCACTGGGGTTTTACGGTCAAAGAGGCTGGTGGTTATGGTTTTCCCGTGAAAGGAGCGTATTTTAAACAAGCCGGCAAGGGTAACCAAAAAGTACAATGGGAAACTGATTTACCCGAGGGAGCATACGAGGTATTTTGTTATCAACCTTTTGAAAGAAACAGAATCAGTGATTTCTTAAGGGAGTACTATTATACCGTATTTGACGGGAAGGAAGAACACGAGGTTGTGCTTTCTATGAGTAAGGATGATGGGGGATGGTTGTCCTTGGGTGTTTTTGATTTCCACGGGAAGGGAAGGGTGACATTGAGTGACAGGGATCGTAAACGTAATTCCGCTGACAAAGATAGTGACCCGCAAGTTGTCGTTGCTGATGCCATAAAGTGGGTTAAAGTTCAGAAATAATAGTCTGTATTATCGTTGGAAAAGTTTATATTATACTTCGCTTCACGTTATTCAAGTGAAGCGAAGTTGTTGTTAATTAATTATTCGGGACTGAAAATATGGCACGAGTGTGTAGGATAGAGAATCGTGTTCTTGTTCGATATTATTTGTAATAAAAAACATTGTGTCCTATTTTAGTTAGGTGTTATTCCCGGAAAAGTACTAACTTTGGCAAGATTTTAGGAAATAGTAAAAGCTATGAAATATATCGCACGTCTGATACTGAAAATGTTCGGTTGGAAACTCAAGGGAAGTTTGCCCGTGGATAAAAAAGCGGTGGTGATTTCCGTGCCGCATACTTCTATTATGGATTTTATATGGGGAAAGCTCACGTTCATGAGTTATGGGATTCCTACTTATATATTAATGAAGAAGGAATTTTTCTTTTTTCCCTTGGGGGCTATCTTGAGAGCCTTGAACGTGATTCCCGTTGACCGGGGAAATAAAGAAAATCATCTTGTAGAGCGGATGGTGGAGGAATTTAATAAACGGGACGTGATGTACCTGACGATTACCCCGGAAGGAAGTCGCAAAAAGCGAAAGAAATGGAAGAAAGGATTTCTGGTAATCGCGAGAGAGGCGGGTGTTCCCGTGTATCTAGGCAGAATCGATTATAAAGATAAATATTGCACGTGGGGACCTCGGTTTGTTCCCTCGGATGATCCGGATGCCGATTTGAAATACATCATGTCGACTTACAAGGACGCTAATCCCCGTCATCCGGAAAACTTTTCGGCAGGAGATTAAACTAAAATAAAAGGATTATGAAGGTAGCAATCGTACAGGCACGTTTGGAATGGGAAAATGTTCCCTTGAATTTGAAACTCTTCAACAAACGTATGAGTGACATAAACGGGGTGGATATTATCGTGCTGCCGGAGATGTTTTCTTCCGGTTTCACGATGACGGGTAAAGATCAGGTGGCTCCTTTCCACGAGGCGGTATACCGGTGTATGCAGGATTGGGCGGACGAGAAAGACGCTTTGGTCATGGGATCGACCATTTATTTTGAAGACGGACATTATTTCAATCGTTTGCTGGCGGCATTTCCGGGGGGGAAAGTGTTGCATTACGATAAAAGGCATCGTTTCACGATGGGGCATGAAGACGAGCATTTCACCGCCGGGCACGAGTTGCTGGTGTTTGAATACAAGGGCATGAAGATCGCGCCTTTCATTTGTTACGACCTGCGATTCCCCGTGTGGAGCCGTAATACTTCCGGGTATGACTTGGCTGTTTATGTGGCTAACTGGCCGGAGGCAAGGAGGGAGCCTTGGCAGATATTGTTGAAGGCGAGGGCCGTCGAGAACCAGTGCTACGTGGTGGGCGTGAATTGCGTGGGGGAGGACGGAAACGGTCTGCAATATTCCGGCGATTCTATGGTGATATCTCCCCGGGGAGAGGTGCTGGTGGCTTGTGAGCCTTATGCCGACGAAGTACAGGTGGCGGATGTCGATTTGGGGGCTTTGGAAGGGTTCCGTGCAAAATTTCCCGTTTTAGAAGATAGAGATGAATTTACAATTGATGAATAAATAATAACAGCAGAAGAAAGGATGAAAAAAACATTGTTGACGATAATCGGATTAAGTATGATGTTCGGTTTGAATGCACAGGAGAAGGTTTTGACCATGGAAGAGGCTGTCGTGGGGTACCATTTGTATCCGCGGGCAAAGTATATCCAATGGCAGGGGGATAAGAATCAGTTTACTTATCTCGACCGTGAAGGACTCACGGGTGAGTCGGCGGATAAAGGTGAGAAAACCGTTTTGTTGACCGTGCCGGAGTTAAACAAAATTATCGGGGCTGATTTGAAAGGCTTCCCTAATTTTTCTTGGTTGGACGGAAACACGCTGGTAGTTGCCCGTCAAGGGAAAATTTACCATATCGACGTGGAGAAAAAACAGTTGAAACAAACTTTTTCTTTCCCGAAAGGGGCGGTCAATCAGACCTACTCGAAGGCAGGTAACATGTATGCTTACACGGTAGACAACAATTTGTATTACATGGATGAACGGGGAAACAGTTACGCCGTGACTTCCGATGAGGACAAGAATATCGTGAACGGTCAGGTGGTTAGTCGCAACGAGTTCGGTATCACGGGCGGTATATTCTGGTCGCCTGACGGTAAGAAACTTGGGTTTTACCGTAAGGACGAGAGCGAAGTGACGAATTTTCCCTTGTTGGATATCAATAGCCGTACCGGAGATCTGAAAGAAATCAAATACCCGATGGCGGGAATGAAGTCCGAGTTGGTGACGATGGGTGTTTATGACATCGCTTCCGGTACTACTGTTTTTCTGGACGTGAATGATTTCGGGCGGGAACAGTATCTCACGGGCGTGACGTGGGCGCCGGAATCCGACATCGTGTATATTCAGGTGTTGAACCGGGGGCAGAATCACATGCGTCTGAACAAATACGATGCTTCTACCGGGAAACAGATTGCCACGTTATTCGAGGAAAAATCCGATACTTACGTGGAGCCTCAAAACGGGCTGGTTTTCATGAAGAATAACCCGAAGCAGTTCCTTTACGAGACGAATAACCGGGACGGTTATTTCAATCTTTACTTGTATGACGTGAACGGCAAGCTGATTAAACGTCTGACGGATGTCGATGCCGACGTGGCTTACGCGGGTATGGATCGTGCCGGGAAGTACGTGTATTACCTTTCTTCGGAAGTGTCCCCGGTGGAAAAACAACTTTTCCGGGTAGACGTGAAGAGTGGCAAGAAAACCCGTCTGACTCCCGAGGAAGGTTGGCACACGATCACGATGAGCGGGGATTGCAGTTATTTTATCGATAGTTACAGTAGTGTAAAGACCCCTCGCAACGTTGATTTGGCTACCAATAGCGGTAAAGTGGTACGCCGTGTTCAAGAGGTGGAGAACCCGAACAAGGATTACAACTGGGGTGAAGTTACTTTGGGCTCTATAAAGGCTGACGACGGTTGTGATTTATACTATCGGTTGATTAAGCCTATGAATTTCGACCCGAACAAGAAATACCCGGTAATTCATTACGTGTATGGCGGACCGCATGCTCAAATGGTGACCAATATCTGGAATGCCAATATCCGCATGTGGGAAATGTATATGGCTCAACACGGTTACGTGGTATTTATTATTGATAATCACGGTACCCCGAACCGGGGAAAGGCTTTCGAAGAGGTGATTCATCGTCAATGCGGTCAGGTGGAAATGAAAGATCAGGTGAAAGGTATCGAGTGGCTGAAGTCATTCCCTTGGGTGGATGCAGAGCGTATTGGTGTTCACGGTTGGAGTTACGGCGGGTTTATGACGATTTCGTTGATTACCAATTACCCCGATATTTATAAAGTGGGTGTTGCCGGAGGTCCCGTGATTGACTGGAAATGGTACGAGGCCATGTATGGAGAGCGTTACATGGACTCCCCGCAGGAGAATCCCGAGGGGTACGCCAAAGTGAGTTTGATCGCCAAAGCCAAAGACTTGAAAGGCAAATTATTGATTTGTCAAGGTGCTGTCGATCCTGTTGTGGTATGGCAACATAGCTTGAGTTTTATCCGGGAATGTATCAAAAATAACGTGCAAGTGGATTACTTCCCTTATCCTTGTGCCGAGCACAATGTTATGGGACGTGACCGTATTCATCTGATGCAGAAAGTGACGGATTATTTTGAAGATTACTTGAAATAATTGAACAATAAAATAAATCAGCCAACTAATTCTAGTTGGCTGATTTATTTTATGTCGAAAGTTTTTATAACTTTTCAATCTCTTCTCGCGATAAGCGGGTTCCTTTAATTATAACCTCTGTTGGAACTTCCAAGGCTTTTAAGTTTTTGACTATTTGTTTTTTCTTTTCACCTTCCTCAAATCCTTTAATATGCCCTTTCTTTTCTGCCGTTTTAACCACACTGTACCAATCCCGGAAAACTTTCAGGCTATCCTCGTATTCAAATAGTTCTTACTTGGAGAACCCGGCAATTTCTGCCGCTTTGAAAAAACGTTCGAAAACTCGTTCCTGTATCATGTCTGTGCCGAACAACTTCTTGAAACCGAAGTCGGTGTAAGGATTGATATATCATTCTTGTAAACCTTCGCTTCCTATGTTTTTTGTTTATTGTTATAACAAAGATAATATAAACTTACAAGAAATCAAAGTTCAACTGGAATCAAGTATGTGAAGTTGGAGGCTGTTCCTTTTAAGCGTTGAATTTACGATACGATTCCTGTTACAGTATCTTTTCGTATAACTGGAATTTGTGCAGTCCGTACTCTCCAAGTCCCAGATCGACTGTAGCCACGTGTTTGAATCCAAATTTCTCGTACAGTTTGATGGCGGGAATATTGTTCACGTAAACGTCCAGACGAATCGCAGTCATACCTTGCTCTTTTCCTGATTCACACGCGAAGGAGATTAATTTTTTCCCGATGCCGGCTTTCAGAAAGTCCGGGTGAACGACAAGCGTGTGAATCACGAATATTTTACTGTAATCCGAATCAATACCCCACGGTGCAATTTTGTACGCTTCTTCCGGGTGATGATTCAGTATTATGGAACCGATAATCTGCCCGTCGCATCTTGCCACGTACAGGTTACCTTCTTTGACACCCTTTTCCGCGTTTTCCCGGACGGGGTACACTCCTTTGATCCATCCCGGGTGGTTAATATCGGATGCAAGGAAGTCATTCAAGTCATTATATAATTGTTCCAGCTCGTTGATGTCTGCTGCCGTCCCTTTTTCTATAATCATTTTGTCATATTCATGAATCCGGTAACAAATATAATGGCTTTTTTGTTTCTTCCCAAAGTTGTTTTTTATTCTTGATTTATTATATTTGTAAAATAATTCTCAAATTTATAGACGTATGAAACGACTATTTGTGATATTAGTGTTATTTTCCACTATTCCGAGAGTTCATGCAACAGCACAAGCCGGGGATGTTTTAATATGGGGTAAAGATACTTCTTGGTTGTTTAGTAATCCCTTGGAATTAAGACGTGATATAGATTCAATACGTGAGAGATTGGAAGAAATGGGTGCGATGTGGACATCCACAGCTTGTTGGAGAGGGTATATTGCGACATGGGAGATTATTGATAATGAATTGTATCTGGTAAATATAGAGTCTGATTTAAGTGATACAATTGAAATAAACTTGGAAAAATTGCTGCCGGGAGAAGTCATTAATGGTAGAGTGAGAGCTTCGTGGGTAACAGACACTTTAATCGTTCCCCGGGGGGAGTGCATTTTCTACGTTCATTCCGGTTATCAGTCCGTGTACGAGAAGGAATCTGAAATTATAGTTCAGGAAGGAAATGTGGTTAAGCGGGTAGATTGGAATAATTATTGGGCTTGTAGGCCGGGATATTGGGAGAATCCGGAATTGCTTAAAGATTTCATATATGGACATATAGATTGGGGTAAAGTTGCAGCAAATACACCGGAAAGAGCACGAGTGGTATTCTGTATTATTCCGTCTGAAGAGATAAAGCCGGTGGTGAAAATAATTCGTTCATCCGGTTCAACTATTTTTGACGAGGAGGCGATGAAAGCAGTGCAGATGCTTGAGGAATGGGAAACTTTATATCAACGGGGTAAACTGTTTAGACAGTCGTGGGTAGTTCCTGTTATTTTCAAAAGATAAATTTATATCTTTGTGCGGTATTGGGATTTGCCGTCAGATTTACATCGGCATTTTCAACTTTCAATTTTCAACTTTCAATTGTTATGCGCATTGATATATTAAGTGTTGTACCAGAGTTACTGGAGAGTCCTTTGAATCATTCGATTATCAAACGGGCGAAAGAAAAAGGGATCGTGGAGATTTATATCCATAATATACGGGATTGGTCGAAGGATAAGCACCGGAAGGTGGATGACTATTCTTTCGGCGGGGATGCCGGACTGGTGATGGCGGTACAGCCGATTTTTGATTGTATCAATGAATTGACTTCCCGGCGACATTACGACGAGATTATCTACACCGCCCCGGATGCCCCTACATTCAACCAGAAGATGGCGAATGAATTGTCGTTGAAGGAGAATATCATGATTCTTTGTGGGCATTATAAAGGGATTGACCACCGGATCCGGGAGCATTTGATTACCCGGGAGATTTCCGTGGGCGATTACGTGCTGACGGGAGGGGAGTTACCCGCCTGTATCATGACGGACGCCGTTGTGCGTTTGTTGCCGGGAGCCATGGGGGACGAGACTTCCGCTTTGACCGATTCGTTTCAGGACAACCTGCTTGCCCCGCCCGTGTACACGCGTCCCGCGGAGTTCAACGGTTGGCGGGTGCCGGATGTGCTATTGTCGGGCAATCACGCCTTGATTGACGAGTGGCAGGAACAACAAGCCTTGGAACGCACGAGGCGATTGCGCCCGGATTTGTTGGGGGAATAGCTTATGTCTTGGGTAGAATTATAGTGGGTTTTTATAGGTTACGTGTTATTTTTCAGTGCATTTTGTTTGTCAGGGTTAATATTTATTTGTATTTTTGCGCCCGTATTAGAAAAATATAATGTCTAATTTATTAGAGGACAAGCATTTATTATTATGACTGAAGAACAAAAAGAAATGCAAGTGGAACTTGCACAAGAAGAAACCAAGAAAGCTGCTCCGGTAGCAACTACAAGTGCCGAGGCTGATGACAATTTCGATTGGGAAGCCTACGCGAATGATGATGTAATCCCCGCATCTGAAAAAGAAGAATTAGTAAACAGGTATGCTGAAACTCTTTCATCAGTAGTTGAGAAAGAAGTTGTTGAAGGTACTGTTATCTCGATGAACAAGAGAGAAGTCGTTGTAAACATCGGTTACAAGTCAGACGGTATCATTTCATTGAATGAATTCCGTTACGATCCGGAATTGAAAGTGGGAGATAAAGTAGAAGTTTACGTTGAGACTCAAGAAGACAAAAAAGGTCAGTTGACTCTTTCTCACAAGAAAGCAAGAGCTTTACGTAGCTGGGATCGTGTTAATGCTGCGTTGGAAAACGACGAGATTATCAAAGGATTTGTTAAATGTCGCACGAAGGGCGGTATGATCGTTGACGTATTCGGTATCGAGGCATTCTTACCGGGTTCTCAGATCGATGTTAAGCCGATTCGTGACTATGATATTTATGTTGGGAAGACGATGGAATTCAAGGTGGTTAAAATCAACCAAGAGTTCAAGAACGTTGTTGTATCTCACAAGGCTCTTATCGAGGCAGAGTTGGAACAGCAGAAGAAAGACATCATCTCCAAACTTGAAAAAGGACAGGTACTTGAAGGTACCGTTAAGAATATCACTTCTTACGGGGTATTCATCGACTTGGGTGGCGTAGACGGATTGATCCACATTACCGACCTTTCTTGGGGCCGCGTAAATCACCCGAACGAGATCGTGGAATTAGACCAGAAGTTGAATGTTGTTATTCTTGACTTCGATGACGAGAAGAAACGTATCGCTCTTGGTTTGAAACAATTGACTCCGCACCCGTGGGATGCTTTGAGCGCAGACTTGAAGGTAGGTGACCGCGTGAAAGGTAAAGTAGTTGTTATGGCTGATTACGGTGCCTTCGTTGAGATTGCCCCGGGCGTTGAAGGTTTGATTCACGTTTCAGAGATGTCATGGTCACAACATTTGCGTTCCGCTCAAGATTTCATGAAAGTAGGAGATGAGGTAGAGGCTGTAGTTCTTACCTTGGATCGAGACGAGAGAAAGATGTCTTTGGGTATCAAACAATTGAAAAACGACCCGTGGCAAAATATCGAAGAGAAGTATGCTGTTGGCACGAAACATAAAGCTATCGTGCGTAACTTCACGAACTTCGGAGTATTCGTTGAGATCGAGGAAGGTGTTGACGGTTTGATCCACATCTCTGATTTGTCTTGGACGAAGAAAGTGAAACACCCGGCTGAGTTTACCCAGATTGGAGCCGATATTGATGTAGTTGTTCTTGAAATTGATAAGGATAACAGAAGATTGAGTTTAGGTCACAAGCAATTGGAAGAGAATCCTTGGGATGTATTCGAAACCATCTTCACGGTTGATTCTATCCACGAAGGTACGATTACCGAAATCTTCGATAAGGGTGCCGTTATCGCGTTGCCTTATGGCGTAGAAGGATTCGCAACTCCTCGCCACTTGGTAAAAGAAGACGGTTCTCAGGCTAAGGTTGACGAGAAATTGCCGTTCAAGGTGATCGAATTCAACAAGGGTGCCAAGAGAATCATTCTTTCTCACTCTCGTATTTTCGAAGACGAGCAGAAAGCTACCGATAACGCGAAGAAGAAAGATGAGGCTAGCGCAACTAAAAAAGCAGTGAAGAAAGTGAAAGAGAAACTGGAGAAAACCACTTTGGGTGATATCACCGAGTTGGCTGCTTTGAAAGACCAAATGGAAGCTAGAGAAGAAGAAGAAAAGAATAATAACTAGTGAAGTTTGAGCTAACTATATTAGGGTGCGGTTCTGCCGTACCCACGCTTCAACGAAATGCTGCCGCTCAAGTGCTTAATGTACTTGAGCGGTACTTTCTTATTGACTGCGGGGAGGGAACCCAGCAGCAATTGCGGCGTTTCAAGGTGCCGTATAACAAGATCAATCATATTTTTATTTCCCATTTGCACGGGGATCATTTTTTCGGTTTGATCGGTTTGTTGTCCAGTCTTTCTTTGCAGGACAGGAAAGCCGAATTGCACGTTTACTCGGACAAGCGTTTGCAAGAGATTATCGAGTTTCAGTTGAAAGTGATGAATACCCGTTTGAATTTTCCCTTGATTTTTCATCATTTGGAACGGGAACCCGCTTTGATTTATGAAGACAAAGCGTTGACCGTGCGTACTTTTCCTTTGAAACATCGTTATGATGCTCCCGTGACAGGTTTTTTATTTACCGAGAAAGAACGGGAAAGAACGATTCGCCGGGATATGACGGATGCTTTCCAAGTGCCGGTGGCTTTCATGCACCGGCTGAAAAAGGGCGAGGATTTCGTGACTCCCGATGGAGAGGTGATCGCTAATTGCCGCTTGACGATGGCTCCGCCTGCCGTCCGATCCTACGCTTACATGACCGACACGTTGTTCCGGGAGTGTTTTGCCGAACACGTGAAAGGTGTGGATTTACTTTATCATGAATCCACTTACGGGAACGAGTTTGAAGATTTAGCTAAAGAAACATTCCACAGTACCGCGGGGCAAGCGGCGCGAATGGCTCTACTTGCCGAAGCAAAACACCTCCTGCTGGGACATTTTTCATCCCGTTATCCCGATCCTACCCCTTTGTTGAAACAAGCCCGGGAGATTTTCCCGAACACGGATTTGTGTTATGACGGGGCTGTATTCGAGTTACCCGTGGCGAAACGAGGGTGAAATAGGAACTATATACCACGCAATTATTCTGTTGAAAATAAAGAACGAATTTATTGTAATACTTTTATTACATTAGTACGTTCTATATATGAATTGGATAATTACTGTGTATTATTTGTACTGATGGTGAAATTGGATACGATTATAACGGGAATCAACATGAAAGACACAAGGAGTTGGGAGCAACTCTACTCGTCGTGTTATGCGGCGTTGTGTACTTATGTCGAGTCTATAATCAATGATATTGATACCTCGAAAGATATAGTACAGGAGTTGTTGGTGAACGTGTGGAGGTCGGATGTCCATTTTCAGAATTCAAGGGAATTGCTGGGGTATTTGTACAAGTCGTTGTACAATCGTTCGATGGATTTTATTCGCAAGAAGAAGGTGCGGGAACGGGTACTGGCGTCAATGGAACAAGAAACAACGGACGACTCTTATGATGATTTTCTTTTGAGGTCGGTACGAGAGGAAATCATTCGGCAGTTGTACTTGTATATTGATGATTTACCGCCTGACCGTAGAAGAATCGTGCAATTGAGTATCAGTGGTTTTTCGGGGAAAGAGATAGCGGATAAGTTGGGAATCAGTATAAATACGGTGAAAGTACAGAAGAACAGGAGTATAAAATACTTGAGAGATCGTTTGATAAATGCGAAAGAGAGGTTTGAGATTTAATTTTTTGAAATTATTGTAATACCAAGTGCGACCGAGCACGTTTTATTAGTAGAATGGAAGATGAAAAGATACATATAATCGGAGATTTGCTTTGCAAGTTATGGGCTGGGACGATTACTCCTGCGGAGGAAGCGATGCTGGATGAATTGCTCGGTAAAGATACAGTGGAAGATTTGCGTGAGGATGTGGAAAGTGACCGGTACGTGATGGGACGATTCAAGGAATATTCAAAGTATGACGCAAATGAAGATTTTAAATTATTCCTGAATAGAGTAGAAGAGTCGGAAACTGTTAAACGTTTGACCAAGCGACCGTGGCTTCGCTGGGGGTACGCGGCTTCTATTGTGTTATTTGTATTGGGGGGAATGTTCTTTTATATGTTGGGAGAGAAGGAATCGGATAATGAATATTTTGTCAGACAGGTAGCGCAACAAGCCGAACATTCGAAGGTAGCGAGGTTGATTTTATCGGATTTGGAAGTAGTGACTTTGAACGAAGCGGATAGATCCGTGCAATTGGATTCTTTGGGTGTTGTATTCTCTAAAGGCCCCGGAGTGCTGGACTATACACGAGTGAAGAGGGGGGATGCGGATTCTTCTTCTTTCTATCACACGCTGGTTGTTCCCAAGGGATGTTTGTACAAGGTGGTGTTGAGTGACGGAACGAGAGTTACCTTGAACGCTGATTCAAAGATAAAGTATCCGGTTGTGTTTGCTGTCGGGAAGCGGGAAGTGTATTTGGACGGAGAGGCTTATTTTGACGTGACGAAGAATAATGAGGCGCCGTTTTTCGTGACGAGCAAGAATTTTGCCGTGAAAGTGTTGGGTACGTCATTTAACGTGATGAACTATGATGATGAAGAGATGTCAAATGTCACGTTGCTATCGGGAAGCGTGGAAATGAGAACGAGGGATACGGTCGTGCGGATGAAGCCGGGGGAACAGATCGTTATGAGGCAGGATAAGGTGGTTGAAGTACAGGTGGTTAATCCGCTACCGTATATCTCGTGGCTGGAAGATAAGTTCTGTTTCGAGGACGAACGGTTGGAGGTTATACTGCGTAAGTTGAGTAGATGGTATGATGTGTCTGTCCTGTATAATTCCACGGCGGTAAAGGATACACGTTTCTCGGGATATATCCCGAATGATATAGGTGTGAAGGAGGTATTGGAGTTATTGCAAGAAACCACGGATATTGTATTTTCTTTGCAGGATAGTGTAATCTCCGTGAAGGATTCAAGGGTTAGAAAGTAATAGTTTATTATTTGATTTTTAGATGATTGATAAGAATATGCAGTTCTTAAACGGGTGAGTTATGCCCAATAGAAAACCTAAATGTAATGAGTTATGAAAAAAAAGAGGTTTAAGTTAAATGTTTGGAGCCGGGTAACGAGATGGCTGTCCTCGTTTGCGGTATTATTTTATCTTCTGGGAGGTAATCTCGGTTATGCCAATGCTTCGGGAGAACCGACGCTAACGGTTGAATTCAAGAAAGCGGGGTTGTTGGAGGTATTGAAGTATATCAAGGAAAACACGAAGTATGATTTCCTGTGTAATAATGACGAGATCAAGTCTGTCCCTTTGATCACGAAGTCGTTCAAAAATGCGACGGTTGAAGAGATCGTGGAGATTTGTCTGAAAGGTACGGAGTTTCGTTTTCGGATGGCTCACAATGTGATTGTCATTTCAAAGAAAAAAGCAGGGGGTGAGGAAAGAAAGGGATTGGTTATCAAAGGGAACGTCTTGGATCGTAGAGGAGATGCACTTCCGGGTGCAACGGTACAAGTGAAAGGAACTAGCTTGGGGGTAGCGGCAAATTCGGAAGGGAATTTCTTGATTTCATTACCAGTTATGGATAGTGTGACGCTAGTAGTGCAATTCTTGGGGATGAAGTCTGTTGAAGTGGTTGTTACGGACTTTTCCAAGGAGATAAATATTCGTCTGGAGGAAGGCCGGACGGAGATGGACGAAGTGGTTGTTACCGGTTACGGTAATTTTCGCAAGGGAAACTACACGGGGGCGGCAACAACGGTGAAAGCTGCTGATATTATCATTGCCGGGGCTACGTCTATCGATCAGATGTTGCAAGGTGTGGTGCCGGGAATGTTGGTACGGAATCAATCCGGGCAGGTCGGGGTTACTCCTAAAATCAGAGTACGGGGAACCTCTTCTTTGTTGGGGAGTCAGGAACCCGTATGGGTGGTAGATGGTGTTATTCAACGTAATCCTCAACCTTTCAATCCTGACGACAACACGACTTTCACAATGGATGCCGACGATATTGGCAAGTTGGCGGGAAACGCTATATCTTGGTTGAATCCCAATGATATAGAAACAATCACTGTGTTGAAAGATGCTTCAGCTACTGCTATTTACGGTTCACAAGCCGCTAACGGTGTTATCGTGATCACCACGAAAAAGGCACAGGCGGGAAAGGTGTCAGTATCTTACAGTGGTGATTTTTCAATCGGTCAACGCCCCCGCTACGGGTTGTACGATCAGATGAATTCTCAAGAGATGATGGTTCTTTCCAAAGAGATGTACGAGGATAGGGTATCTTATCCTTCGGCAATCTTACCCTTGGGATATCCTGGTTTGGTACAGAAGTTGATTAACAAAGAGATTTCTACTGAAGAGATGAACCGGGAGTACGAGAAAATGGCACGGCAGAACACGAATTGGTTTAAGCTGTTGTTCCGAAATTCTTTCAATCACAAGCATAGTTTGAGTATTAACGGAGGCTCCGAGAGAGTGAAAAACCGTACGTCATTTAATATTAATCAAGAGAGAGGTGAGGCGAAAGGCAATGACCTGTTGAGTATGAGTGTCGTGTCGAACACGGAAATACGTTTCGGGGAGAATTTGATAACCAATTTTTTACTGAATGGGAGTATGCGTAAAGTGGAGGGGTTTGCTTATAACGTCGATCCTTTCTCGTATGCTTATAACACGACGCGGATTATACCGGCATATAACGGAGACGGTACTTTATTTTATCACGAGAAATGGGGAATTAATAGTTTGGCGATAACCAATAAGACTAGCTACAATTACAATATTTTGAATGAATTGGCAAACACAGGGAGTGAGAATAACACGAAAGGTTGGAATGCCACACTGGATTTGATGTGGAATATATTTTCAGGGTTGCGGTATCAGGGGGTTATTTCTTATGCGGCATCTTCTGCTGCAACTAAAAAATACGCAACGGAACGTTCATTTTATATTACCCAGTACCGGGGATATGAGTTTGGTTCGGTTTTTCCAAATAGCGGTGAAGAAAAATCGGCTCGGATTCCTAAAGGTGGATTATTGGAAACGGGAAATACAGTGATAGAAGCCGTGACAATACGTAATAGTCTGATGTATGAACGTTTGTTTGCCGAAAAGCATAGAATGATTTTACAGGTCGGAATTGAGACAAATTCAACGAAGACCACGGGTGAAACCAGTAAACGTTATGGTTATCTGCGAGAGCGGGGAGAGACGTTTGCCAATGTACCTGCCACGATCTTTCAAAATGGAAATACAAATTATTCGATGGATAATTCCGTGTACGCTTACGGAAGTGCTTCCGTGTTAAATCGAAAGAGTAATCTGCTGAGTGGTTATGCACAAGCTGTTTATACTTATGGCGAACGTTATATTGTAAACTTTAACGCTCGGGTGGATGCATCCAACCGTTTTGGGCAGGACAAAAACAAGCGTTTTGAGCCGACTTGGTCTGCTGGGGCTAAATGGAGAATCGGCAATGAAGTTCTTTTTAAGCAAACCGGTTGGTTGAACGTTTTAGATTTGACTTTTTCATACGGTTATCAAGGAAATGCTGTAGAGAGCGTTTCCCCGTATCTGATCGCTTTTGACGGGGGAATTAATAATTACTATCAATCTTATACGTTACGGATTAAATCGCTTCCTTATCCCAATTTGGGTTGGGAAAAGACAAAGACGTATAATTTGGGGGTAGATGTGGCTCTTTTGAATCAACGTTTGAATGCTACGTTCAATTACTATAAAAAGATTAGTGACGTGTTGTCATCCAAGGATGTTCCTTACGAGAACGGGAAAACAAACAGTGTGGTTTCCGGTTCGAAAATGGAAAACACGGGTTATGAGTTCCTGGTGGAAATCGTGCCTGTCCGAACGAAAGATTTCACGTGGCGTCTTTCTCTGAATTCCAGTTCTACCCGGAATAAAATCACCAAGAACGAACGCGTAAACACACTGGATGATTATCTGAAGGGGGCAGCTGTCGTGAAGGGGAAGCCGTTTTCCACATTTTATTCTTATGAATTCAAGGAATTAGATTCGGAAAATGGGACACCGATATTTTGTAATATGGATATAGAAGGTGCCGAGGGACCCGTTGAATACCTTGTTGAATCCGGGAAGTTTACACCTGATTTTTCTGGGGGATTGAACACCATGTTGAAATACAGAAATTGGACTTTGTATGCTTTGTTCTCTATGCAATGGGGTGGAAGTGGACGTTTACCCGTTTTGTACAATACGGAAAGCAATAGGGGTATACCCACTCCTGAACAAAACGCATCACGCGAGCTAACCACTCGTTGGAGGAAAACAGGGGATGAAGTTTTTACAAAAATTCCGTCAATCCCAAGTATAGGGGATACCCAAACATATCTGCCCCAAACAGAAACTTCATATAGAACGTTGGATAATCCCTATAACCTATATAATAAATCGAATCTTCGAATAGCCCATACAGATATGCTCCGTTGTAATTCACTTTCGGTGGGATATGAATTTAACCAGAGTTTGTTGAATAAGTTTTATGTTGACCGATTGACGCTGAAAGCAACCATGATGAATCCTTTCATGTGGGTAAAGGATAAAAAATGGGATGGTATTGATCCGGAAACGGGGAATTGGCCGGCAAGACGGGTGACTTCCTTGTCTATTCAAATGATTTTCTAGTGTATTTTAAACGAGAGATTATGAAAAAAATACTACCTTTTATATTCATATTGAGCCTGTTATTGACAGGCGCTTGTTCGGATTTTTTGGAAGAGAAATCCCAAGATGAGGTGCTCGTGAGGACGACAGCAGATTTTAGCGAATTTCTGTTGGGATCAGGCTATCCTCAACCGGCAATTACTTATCCTTATCAGACGTTAAGTTTGTTGGATGATGATATAGAACAGAACGAGTTGTCTTTGACGGTAAATGAGAATACGAATTTTATTCTTCGTTTCCCATATTTTACTTGGCAGCCGGATATGTGGGAGCGAGTACAGACCATGCAAGAGAGCTATTCTGGAACGTATGAGCGGATTATGGGATGCAATGCCGTGTTGGATGGGATAGATGATGCAATTGGTACGCAATATGACAGGGAACGGATCAAGGCGGAGGCGTTAGCAGTGAGGGCATATTTGTATTTCCAACTGGTGAATATTTACGGGGAGCCTTATCAAGAGAATAAAGAAGCGTTGGCTGTACCTTTGAAATTGACGGCTGGGATTGTCGAGAATGGCATCGTGCGTAGTCGGGTGACGGATGTTTACGATCAGATGGTGAAGGATTTGGAGGCTGCTTCTACTCTTCTTGAGAAATACCCGAAAACCAGAAATGATTATCGGATTAATTATCCCGCCGTGAATATATTGTTATCCCGGGTATACTTGTACATGGAACGTTGGGATGATGCAATAAAAGCTGCCGACAAGGCGATTAAAACGGGTGGGGAATTGACCGATTACACGGGAATATCGAGTAATGCTTTTTATTTCACGGATTACGAGCATTCGGAGGTGGAGTGGTTGTATGGAGCAAATAATAGAGATCAAGGAATGCGTACTTTTTTTGTTCCTTCTTTGGATTTGTTGTCGAAATTTACAGCAGGAGATTGTAGACAAGAGTTTTATTTTTCTGCTGATAAGAAGGTCGTTTATAAACAAAGATGGAACGGAACTGTTCGTCCTGCCAATACTTTGCGCATATCAGAAGCTTATTTGAATCGGGCGGAGGCTTACGCTCAAAAAAGCGATGGGGCGGTTTCGGCTTTGGCAGATTTGAATAAATTGCGCCGATACCGGATTGTCGGATACACGGATGTGAATATTGCGGAACCAACTGCTTTGTTGGAGGAGATTCGTTTGGAGCGCAGGTTGGAACTTTGTTTCGAGGAACATCGCTGGTTCGATTTGCGCCGTTACGGAATGCCATCCATTTCACATCGTTATAAAGACCGGAGTACGGACGTGTGGACGGAATATGTTTTAAAGGAAAAAGACCCATTATACACTTTCCCGATACCCAATTCGATACTGGAGAAAAATATATTGCTTGAACAGAATGCATGTGCTTATGAACCCGTTCGAACGGGAATTACTGGAATGTAGGTTAACTAAAAGTAAAAACAATGAATAAGATCATAATTATAAATTTGATGTTGTTGAGCGTGTTCGTTTGCTCGTGTGCTAAAGACAAAGAGATCGGGGAGATTGTTCCTTTGACGGCGGATTACGTGTTGCCGCAAGGGAAATCACCTGCGGACGACCGGGTGGTGGAATTGTTCGAAAAGTATGGCAGTTATTTTTTGTACGATTTTACAAAGCGGGATTTCGAGTGGACTCAAATCAGTAATTCCACGTTGAAAGGAACTTATTTATATACGCTTGGAGATCCCATGTACGTCGGGGATATGCTCGACTTGTTGGATGAAATTTGGTTTCGGTTTTACCCAGAGGATTTCCTAAGAAAGACGATACCTTACCGCGTTTTTCTGACTTCAACGTTGGATTGGACGGCATTCGGATACCCGATACCTCAATATTCTCGCAACGGGAGCAATCAAATTGCCATTAATTATTGTTCTGATACTTTGGTGAAAATGTCTGGGGCAACGAAGTTGGAATTCAAGAATAGGTTGCAGTATCAACTTTGGTCTTCTTGGATGGGATTAGATATGATCACTTTTCCGGAGGCCTTTTTCCAAGTGAGTAATTATTCGACCAAAGTGGTAAATGACCCGACTTCTCCTAATTATGCTAGAGCCAGAGGCTTCTTCGGGAGTAATGGATACGAATGGAGTGTAAATATGGTTGGGGCTACATACTATAATGAATCCCAATTGAAGTCTTCCGATCGGGATTACTTTATACAGAATATGTTGCAGCGAACATCAGAGGATTTGGAAACTGAATTATCGACTTACCCGTTATTGAGAAAAAAGTATGATATATTGAGAGTGTATATCGAAGAAACGTATGGTTTTGATATCAAGAAAATCGGGGATGCCGTTTATTGATTTTCAAGGTATGCCTGTTTTAGTCGAAAACAGGATATAAATAAAATGCTTCCGGATATCCGGAAGCATTTTATTTATATTCCGGTTTCGATTTTATACCGATATTGATAATACCATTTTTGTTTTCGGGTATTCTATACGTGTGGAAAAAAGTGTGATAATTTTTTACTCAAAACAATATTGTATGGAAAAATCAATCGTAAAAGTAGAACATCTGTCCCATCGATACAGTGTTCAATGGGCTATCCGGGATATTAATTTCGAGATAACGGAAAATGGAATTTATGGTTTGCTCGGTTCTAACGGGGCGGGGAAATCAACCACGATGAATATCATGTGCGGGGTGTTGAAGCAGACAGAGGGGGACGTTTACATCAAGGGCGTGAGCATGCGTGACAATCCGGTAGAAGCAAAAAAGCATATCGGTTTCCTGCCGCAGAAGCCCCCGTTGTATGGTGATTTGACGGTGGAGGAGTTTCTGGCGTTCACGGCGAATATCCGTCGTATTCCGGAAGACGAAGTCGCGGGAGCGGTAAAAAGTGTAATGGAACGTTGTGGGGTAGGCCATTTCCGGAAGCGGTTGATTCGTAACTTGTCGGGTGGTTACCAGCAGCGGGTGGGTATTGCGCAGGCGATTATTCACAATCCGGCATTCGTGGTGCTGGACGAGCCGACGAACGGTTTGGACCCGAATCAGATCATTGAGATACGCCACTTGATAAAAGAGATCGGTGAGGATAGAACGGTGATTCTATCGACGCATATTCTGTCGGAGGTACAGGCGACGTGTGATTATATACGGATGATCGAGGAAGGACAGGTAGTCTTTTCCGGCACGGTGGAGGAGTTTGACAATTATATTGTTCCCAGCACGATATTCGTGACTTTGGCGTCAATGCCTTCGGCGGAGGAACTAAAGGTATTGCCCGGGGTGGTGGATGCCGAGAACACGGGTGGCATGAATTACCGGGTAAATTTCTCGGACTCCCGCGAGGCGATCACCAAGATCGTGGAAACAAGCGTGGCTCGCAACTGGCAATTGCTGGAGATTCGTGCCGAGAAGAGTTCTATGGATAACGTGTTCGCCGAGTTGTCCGCCAAGAGTAAGAAACATTAAAATCGAGAATTTATGAAGATGGCATTTAAAATAGCAAAGATGGAATTGCAATCTTTGTTCTTCTCGCCCGTGGCGTGGTTGTTGCTGGTCGTGTTCTCTTATCAGGTCGGAATGACTATTTCTGATTCGTTGGAGGGAATCGTGGTACGCCAAGCGATGGGATACGAGATGTGGAGAGTGACGGGCAGCGTGTTCGCGGGATTAATGGAGTCGATACAAGGCTCTCTTTATTTGTATATTCCCTTGTTGACGATGAATATGATCAGTCGCGACTTGAACGGGGGGACAATAAAGTTGTTGCAGTCGGCGCCTTTACGCAATATTCAGGTGGTAGCCGGTAAATACATGGCTTTGATGGTATTCGGGCTGGCGATGATGGGCGTGATATTGTTTTACGTGATATTCGGTTTGTTCACGATCGAGAATATAGATATTCCTTACGTGTTGACGGGTATTCTGGGACTTTACCTTTTGTTGTGCGCTTATGCCGCTATCGGGTTGTTTGTTTCCAGTCTGACTTCTTATCAAGTGGTGGCGGTGTTCGGTACTTTGATGATTCTCATCCTGTTCAATTACGTGGGCGACGTGGGTCAGAACTACGAGTTCGTGCGGGATATCACTTATTGGCTTTCAATCCGGGGCAGGGTGTTCGAGTTTATTCACGGGTTAATATGCAGCGAAGACGTGCTTTATTTCCTGATCGTGATCGCTATATTCTTGACATGGACAACGCTCCGGTTGATCAACCGGGTGCAGAAGCGGGGATGGATAGTCCGCTGGGGCGCCTACCTTGGTGTATTCGTGTTGGCGATGGGATTGGGGTATCTGAGTTCCCGCCCGATGCTGATGTCGTATTACGATGCCACGAGAACGAAGGGAAATACGCTGAGCGAGGGAAGCCAGAATATCGTGAAGTTGCTTGACGGAAAGGTGAAGATCACGACTTACACGAATGTGCTTGACAAGGAGTTTTGGAGCACGCTGCCCGATCATATTAATCATGACATGGGCAATTTCCGTGATTACGTGCGTTTTAAACCGGATATGAAGTTGCGTTACGTTTATTTCTATGACAACGCGGGTAACGAGGAACTGGACGAGCAGTATCCCGACTTGAACGACAGAGAACGGGCAGAACGGATATGTGACAATTACGGGATTCCTTTCTCTATTTTCCTGTCGCCGGAGGAGATGAAGAAAATAGAGGATTTGAGCGCGGAGGGCAATAAGACAATACGCGTGATCGAACGGGAGAACGGGCAAAAGTCTTATTTACGTTTCTATTATCACGCGGGATGGAAGGAATCCCCGATGGAAGGCGAGATTTCCGCCGCATTCAAACGTCTGGTGATGGACGTACCGACGATAGGCTTCCTTACCGGGCATGGTGAACGCGATATCAACCGGGAAGCCGACCGGGAATACAAGCGTATTTCCAGCGACAGGAATATTCGAAGCTCTATGGTGAATCAGGGGTTCGATATAGAGGAAGTGCGAGCGGATCAGGCTATCCCGGACAGTATCAATATACTGGTGATTTCCGAGTTAAGGTCGCCTTTGAGCGAGCGTGAAAAAGTGCATCTGGACGCCTTCGTTGACCGGGGCGGCAATCTCTTTATACTCGGCGGGCCGGGAAGACAGGAACTGATGAACCCGCTTGTCGAGCGGTTCGGTGTCCGCTTTATGCCGGGGCAGCTGGTGCAACCGACAAAAGATCTTCAGGCTGACCTGATACAGGCTTTACCGACGAAAGAAGGAATAAAATTATGGCCGGGGTTGGATATAATCCGGATATACGAGGGCTGCGTTGCCATGCCGGGCTGCGTCGGTTTGGAATACACTCCCGTCGAGGGGGTGACGGTCACGCCGTTGTTTACCACCGACACGGTGGGATGCTGGAACAGGACACGGGGCGCGGACTTCACGCGTGATTCGATTGTTTATGAACCGGAAGCGAGTGACCGTGCCGGAGTTTTCGCCACGGTAATAGCTTTGAGCCGCGACGTGAACGGCAAGCAACAACGTGTAGTTATCTCCGGCAACACGGATTGCTTAAGTAACGGGGAATTTGCCACGGGCAGGCGGGAAGTTCGCAATTTTAATTACGAGTTGGCTCGTTCCGGTTTCTACTGGTTGTCACACGAGGAATTGCCCGTGAATACTTCCCGTGCGGAGCCGATAGACAGGAAATTGAATGTTAGCGAGTCTGCCATGGAGGTATGGAAGATCGTGTTCATGGTAGTTATTCCCGTTATACTCGCGTTTGCCGGAATCTTGATATGGCTTCGGCGCCGGGGATGTTGATACTTAAAATTTAGATTATGAGAATGATATATAAAATAGCGAAAACCGAGTTACAGATGTTGTTTTACTCGCCTATAGCTTGGTTGGTGTTGATCATATTTACTTTTCAATGTGGTTTGATTTTCACGGGTTCCGTCACGATGATCGAGAAACAGCAAGCGATGGGGTACGATCCCATGTTTATCAGTTCCAGTATTTTCGGTCGCCTTTTTTACGAGGTACAGAACTATCTTTTCTTGTACATCCCTTTACTGACGATGGGATTGGTAAGCAAAGATCTTGCCGGGGGAACAATGAAACTTTTGTACTCGTCGCCGATGACGAATGCGCAGATTATCTTGGGTAAATACTTGTCCATGGTGATTTTCGCGTTCGTGTTGGTATCTATTTTTATCATGTACTTGATATTCAGTCTGTTCGCAGTAGAGAACTTTGATGTATTGCAGATTCTTACCGGGATACTCGGTCTTTTCCTTTTGATATGTACTTATGCAGCCGTCGGGTTGTTTTTCTCGACGCTGACTTCTTACCAGATTATTGCGGCAGTGGCGACTTTAGTATTCCTGACTTTCTTGAACTTCATAGACCGTATCTGGCAGGATATTGATTTCGTTCGCGACGTCACTTTTTGGTTGTCACTTCCGCGGCATGCCGGAACGTTTATAGGCGGGATGATTTGCAGCGAGGAGATCGCTTACTTCATCATGTTCCCCGCCATGTGCGTGTGGTTCTCTATCGTGCGCCTGTCTTCCCGCGTGCAGAAGAGTTCATGGGTGCGGAATTTCGCGAAGTATGCGGGTGTTTTCCTTATCATGGCGATGGTAGCTTACGTGAGTTCCCGTCCCGCCTTGATGGGGTATATCGACACGACACGGGAGAATAGTTTGACGTTGACGCCTAACAGTCAGGAAATTGTGAAGAAGCTGAAGGGCGGACTCACGATCACCACGTACAGTAATTTGCTGGATGAGGACTTCATGAAGGCACTCCCTCGTTACCAGAATAATGACGCGTACCAATTTCGTGAATACCTGCGGTTCAAGCCGGAGATCAAGATGAAATACGTGTATTATTACGATTCGGTTCAGAACACGAAACAGAGAGGTTTTTTGTCCGAATTGCCGATGGAGAGAAGGGCAAAACAGATTGCTGCGTCGTTCAAGATCAAGTTGTCGAGATACTTGACCCCGGAGCAGATCAAGCAGGTGATTGACCTGTCGCCGGAGGACAACCGGTTCGTGCGGCAGGTGGAACGGGAAAGCGGGGAGAAGATGTTCCTGCGGCAGTTCGACGATATGATGAGAGATCCGTCGGAGGCGGAGATTTCTGCCGCATTCAAACGTATGGTGATGGAGTTGCCTACCGTGGGTTTTCTCACCGGACACGGCGAGAGAAGTATCAGCCGCTACCGGGATCGGGATTATGCCAGCTTTGCTCGAAACAAGCGTTTCCGCTATGCCTTGCTGAATCAAGGTTTTGATGTTCAAGAAGTAACATTGGACGGGAATATTTCCGAGCGGATCAATATTCTGGTGATAGCCGACATGCAACAACCCTTGAGCGAGCCGGAAATGGAACGTCTACAACAATATATCGACCGGGGAGGCAATTTGTTTATTGCGGGAGAGGCGGGCGGACAAGCACGGATGAATCCTCTGGTGCGGCAGTTTGGTGTGGAGTTCACGGATGGAGTACTCGTGAAACCGACAGAAGATTATCAGCCCGATCTAGTGCTGGCGTGGCCGACAGAGGAGGCACGGGAATTATCGTATTTCTTCGGGACGATGATCGAGTGGCGCATGTGTGCCATGATGCCGGGTGCTACCGGGTTGAGATACACGATGGATAAAGGGTTTAAAGTTACGCCGATATTATTGACGGATTCCACGGGAGTGTGGAATGAACTGGAAACCGTGAATTTCATTGACGATACGGTGCGTTATAATCCGGCGGCAGGGGAGAAGGAACAACAATACACGACACTTTTGGGATTATCCCGTCCGCTGGGAGATCGCGAACAGAAGATCGTGATTCTCGGTGACGCCGATTGTATCGGCAACGCGGAATTATTCAAGCCCCGCGAGGGAATGGAGAACGGCAATTTCTATATCATTCTCGGTTCCTTCCAGTGGCTGTCCGACGGTGAAGCCCCGGTAGACGTGCGTCGCCCGAAAGCGATAGATAATAAACTGTTCCTCGGTAAAACCGGGGTGAAAGTGACGGAGATAGCGTTCAAGTGGATTGTACCTGCCGGGTTATTGCTATTGGCTATTTTCGTGTGGATCAGGAGGAGGGGGAGGTGAAATCAACGAGTCATGACATGTGTCTTTCTTTTGAATGGTGAACGTGAGATACGTGTTGTTCATGATATCGATGGCGAGTAGTTTGCCGGAAAGGACACCGGGTTTTTCCAGAATGACTTTTATTACTTCGTTGGCTTGGAGAGAACCGATGATGCCGGGAAGGGCGCCGATCACCCCTAGGGGTTGCGAGAAATCCTTCACGGCATCATGGTACTCGAACAGATCCCGGTAAGTCGGACCGTCGTGATAATTAAAAACAGAGAGTTGTCCCTCGAACTCGCGAATGCTACCGTAAACGAACGGTTTATGCAGTTGCACGCAGGCGTCGTTTATGACGTAGCGGGCGTAAAGATTATCGGTGGCATCGACCACGACATCGTAACCGGTGATGATTTCGAGCGCGTTATCGGGAGTTAATCGGGTGATATATGGTGTAATCCTGCAAAAAGGATTTAATTGAATTAATTTAGCGGCTGCAACGGTTGCCTTGGCTGTCCCCACGTGTGTCGTGTCGTATAATATCTGTCGTTGCAGGTTGGATTCCGATACCGTATCGTCGTCCATGATTCCGATGTGCCCGATGCCGGCGGCGGCAAGATAGTATAACACGGGAGAACCGAGTCCCCCGGCACCGACTACCAGTACACGGGAATCTTTAATTTTTTCTTGTCCTTGAATTCCAATGTCTTGAAGAATTATATGTCGGTTATAACGTTCCGTTTCTCTAGAGGTTAATGACATATTCTATCGCTTTAATTCTAAATTTGTTCTATTTGTCTTTTAATTATTTCTCTCGTTAATGTGTTGCTTCACGAAACGATTGACGGTACAGATGGAAACCTTGTACTTTTTGGCTATTTTCTTGTAAGGTACGCTGTTATCCATAAGCTCAATGATTTTGTCCTTGTTCTGGATTAACACGTTTAACTGCGGGCAACTCCCGTACGGACGTCCCAGTTTAACGCCTTCCGCTTTCCTGACTGCCAAAGCTTCTCTCGTGCGAATGGAGATCAAATTACGCTCGATTTCAGCCACGAGACCAAAAGCAAACCCTAATATCTTGCTATTCAAGTTGTTCTCGAAGGTGTATCCCTCTTTCGTGCTGTGAAGAACAATTTTGCGCTGGATGCAGGTATTGATGATATTCATGATATCGATCAATGTCCTGCTCAAGCGCGATACTTCCGTGACGATAAGGCAATCACCATCTTGCAGAGATTCAAGAAGATCACCGAGTTTTCGGTCATTACTGCTAACTTTACCACTGACTACGTCATGGTACCATTTATCAATATTGAGACCCCGGCTGGCTGCAAATTTCTTAATCTCCTCCTCCTGATTTTCCAGGTGTTGTTTGTTAGTACTGACTCGTAAATACGCAACTACCATAATTGATTTAGTTTTTGACGTTTAAAAAGACAAACGTAACAAAAGGAGGAGAATAAACGTGATACTATAAATGTTAAAATTAGTTATGAAATTCAAGAGAGTGTCCCTCTCTCGACTACATCCATGCATCCCAATCTTTCCACACCGGTTCATAGCCTTGTGCCTTAATGGCTTCCACCATTTCTTGCGGGCTACGGTCATCGTTAATGGCAAATTGTTCCAGTTCCTTGTGGGGAACGACATACCCGCCGGGCTCCGTGCTTGAGCCCGCGCTCATCGAGGTAGCCCCCAAGTGCATCACGTGATCTCTGAATTCCCGGCTTTCCCGCGTGGAGATGGAAATTTCTGCCTGTTGATCCAGTAAGCGGTACGCGCAGATCAGTTGCACCATTTGGCGATCGTTGATCGGGTCTTTCGGCATAAAAGCTCCCGCGTGCGGGCGCAGACGGGGCAGGGAGATCGAGAACTTGGATTTCCAATAGTTCTTTTCCAAGTATTTTAGATGCAAGGCGGTGAAGAATGCATCCGTGCGCCAGTCTTCCAACCCGAGTAACGCCCCGATTCCCATTTTTTGTACACCTGCCGAGCAAGCTCGATCGGGAGTTTCCAAACGGTAACGATAGTTTGCTTTTCTTCCTTTCGGGTGGTAAAGCGGGTATTGTTTCTCGTTATACGTTTCTTGATACACGCAGACAAAGCTAAGTCCGGCTTCATGCAGGCGGGCGTAGTCTGCCGTGTCGAGGGGTTGTACTTCTATGGCTATTTGTGAGAATTTGTCGCGTACGGTACGGATTACTTCCTCGTAATAATCCACGGTCGTAACGGCGGGTGCTTCTCCCGATACGAGTAATAAATGCTTGAAACCCCAATCGGCGATAACGTCTATTTCAGCCTTAACCTCGTCCAAGGTAAGCATTTTGCGATGAATTTCGTTATCATGGTTAAATCCGCAATACACGCAAAAGTTCGTGCAATAATTGGAAACGTAAAGGGGAATGTATAATTGGATGGTATTCCCGAATCTTTCCAGAGTAAGGCGTTGCGCTTCGATTGCCATATCTTCCAATAAAGGAGTGGCGGAGGGTGCAATGAGTGCCATAAAATCGTCTAACGTGCGACGCGGGTTGTTTATGGCGGCGATCGCATCGTTTTTCGACTTATCCATGATGCTTTGTTTTACATCATCCCAGTCGTAAGTTTTAATTGTATCGTAAAATGTATTCATTTTTTTTATGTTCGCCTTTGGCGAGTTACAGGTTAAATTTGCTTTTGGCAAGTTGCATTTGTCTTCGACAAGTTACATTCGCCTTTGGCGAGTTACATTTACCTTTGGTAAGTTACAAGTTGTAATTGATGTCACTGGCAAAGTGAATTTGCAACTTGCTGAAAGCAAATGCAACCTGTAACCTGCAACTTGCTGAAGGCAATTATAACCCGCCACAGGCGGTTTAGTCCAAGAATGCCGTTAGTGGAGAACTGGCTTGCGCGTGGCGGTATTGCTTGGCTAATTTTGCCTCGAATGCCATGCGTCCGGCTTCAACAGCCAGTTTGAAAGCTCGTCCCATTTCTACCGGGTTGGGGGATACGGCAATAGCGGTGTTCACCAACACGGCAGAGGCTCCCATTTCCATGGCAGCGGCAGCATGTGAAGGTGCCCCGATTCCCGCATCCACGATAACGGGTATCCGGCTTTGCTCGATAATGATTTCAAGCAGATCACGGGTAACCAAACCTTTGTTTGTCCCGATAGGAGCGCCCAAGGGCATTACCGTTGCGGCTCCGGCGTTCTCCAAATGCTTGCATAACACGGGATCGGCTTGAATGTAGGGTAGAACGATGAATCCTAATTTAGCCAATTCTTCCGTGGCTTTCAAGGTTTCAATCGGGTCGGGGAGAAGGTATTTCGGATCGGGATGTATTTCCAGTTTCAACCAATTGGTACCGAGAGCTTCTCTTGCCAGCTGTGCGGCGAACACGGCCTCTTTGGCGGTGCGCACACCGGACGTGTTGGGCAACAACGTGATATGGGGTGCTTTAAGGTGGGCGATTATATCGTCTTCTTTGCTTTCCATGTCTACTCGTTTCAGTGCGACTGTCACGAGTTGCGATTCGGACGCCAGTATGGCATCTTCCATGATCTGATTTGACGCAAATTTACCGGTTCCGGTGAACAGGCGTGAAGTGAATACCTTGTCTGCAATCTTTAATGGTTCCATGGGCTATCGTATTAATTTTAGATTTTAAATTTTAGATTTTAGATTGAACTCCCTCCCCTGTTTATAGTCGCCTTCGGCGAGTTGCAAGTGGCTTTCCCCGCGTTAGGGATTGTATTCTAACTCTTCCTCTGTTTATAGAGGAGGTGTCAGCGTAGCTGACGGAGGTGTTTATTTTCAACTTTCAATTTTCAATTGTAACAAAACTTCTTTTGTCTTTTCCGTGATATCGTCGCTGTCTTTCAGTAAAGAGGAGAGGGCGATACCTGTTACTCCCGTGTCTAAAATCGGACGGATATCTGTTTCCCGGATGCCGCCGATAGCGTGTATCGGGAGATGAATACCTGCTTCCCGGCATTTATCCGTGATTTGTTGATAACCTTCCAACCCCAGTATCGGGCTCAGACGCTTTTTCGTGGAAGTAAACCGGAACGGTCCCAGACCGATATAGTCTACTTGTTGACGATAGCGCTCCGCCACGTCGTCAAACGTGTTGCATGTTCCCCCGATAATCTTTGAATAACCTAGTATTTTACGGGCTTCCAGTGGGTTCATATCTTCCTTACCGAGGTGTACCCCGTCCGCATCCAGTTCGATGGCGATATCCACGTGATCATTGATCAGGAATAAAGCATTGTAACGTCGGCAAATTTCTTTCACGGCGTTCCCGGTTCGGATAAATTCTTCTCTCGACACTTCTTTCATCCGCAATTGTATCCAACGGCAACCGCCTTTGCACACGGCTTCCACTTGTTCGGGAATAGGCGTTCCCTCCTTGTGATCCGTGATGTACTGCAACGGAATTTCGTGCAGGTTCGCTGTAGCAGTTGCGTGTATCCGGCTGTGTATACCCAAATTCGTGTCATTTCCCCGAATAAAATCGGATACATAGCGTTGTCCCAGACGACAGGCTTCAGGTAAAGAATACCCGAGAGTCAAGTAGGAGGTAACGGCGGAGGAAAGGACACAACCCGTGCCGTGTTTGCCGTGCTTTCCCCGTGCGACGGAGAAAGTATATATCTCTTCTCCCGTGATCAGACGATCGGACGCCAACGCTTCCGTGTTGTGTCCGCCTTTCCAGAGAATATTGGTATGCAACTGTTTGGCAATTCTTTGCAATCCTTCTGCTTCCAAGTTATTGCCGAAAAGAATCTCCAGTTCGTTTCTATTAGGGGTAAGTAAATATATCTTGCCGAGGATATTTTGTATCGTTTCCATGTTTTCCCCATTATGAAATTGGAATCCGGCACTTGCTTTCAGAATCGGGTCCCAGATGATTTTCACTTTTGGCAAAGCGGTCGTGAGGTAATCCACTACTTGTGCCAAAGAATCAAAGTTTTCGATCAACCCGATTTTGACATATGCCGGGGTAAATTCACGGAACAATACTTCACACTGGCGGATAATCTCCCCCGGGGACATCCATTTTGTCCCAAGGTACTCGTTCTGATTTTGGAACGTGATCGCGCTTGCAACTCCTAATCCATATACCCGGCAACATTCAAAGGTCTTGATGTCGGCAGTTACTCCCGCACCGGAACTCTGGTCGAATCCGGCGATGCTTAACGTTTCGTCGGGAAAGATTTTTAGAAAGCGGGAGAGAGCTTCCGAAGGGGTATCCCAAAGGTATCCCAACAGAGCGATTCCCCGGAATCCTAATTTCCGGCAAGCGGTTACATTATCCGCGCTAATTCCTCCCAAAGCAATCACGGGGGTAGAGGTCTTTTTTAATCCTTCCTTCAGCATGTCAGGTGTAAACATGGATTTGTATCCCTGTTTGGAAATACTGTCAAACACGGGGCTTAAAAACACGTAATCGGGAGTGAATGGCAATGTCGCGATCTCTTCAAAGGAGTGGCACGATACGCTGACATGCGCGTACCGTTTCCTGTCCCCGAAATGCTCCGCTTGCTTTGACTTGAGATGAATCCCTCTCAGTCCGTATGCTTCTACCAGATCAAAATGATCGTGTACAACGATGCGTTCCCGGAAGCAAGGTTCTATCTTCTGGATAAATCGCTCGTAAACAACCCATTCTGCATCCGGCTTTCGTAAATGCAACAGGTGCAAACCGTTCTTGAAGAGGCTATTCACGATAACTTCTTCATCCGGAATCCGGTAAGGGGGGGTAATGACGACTATCATGTAGTTAGTTCATAAAGTTTATAAGGTTCATAAAGTTTATAAGGTTTTGGATGTCCTTCGGACAAAGTTTTCCGACTGTTTAATTAGTCTTAGAGTATTCCCCGTGAAGGGGATAACTTTATGAACTTTACAAACCTTATAAACTTTATAAACTCATTTATTCTTTCATTTTCTTTCTCAATTTCTCGCTTGCACGCATGGAGCAGAAGTGTTCACCGCACATGGAACAGAAATGTGCTTCTTTGTGTCCTTCTGCGGGTAAGGTTTCATCGTGGAAACGGAGAGCTTTTTCAGAATCCAGTGCAAGGTGGAACTGGTCTTTCCAGCGGAATTCGAAGCGGGCTTTACTCATGGCGTAATCACGATAATAGGCAGCCGGATGTCCCTTTGCCAGATCGGCGGCATGAGCAGCGAGTTTAAAGGTGATCACTCCTTCTTTCACGTCGTCCCGGTTGGGGAGTCCTAAATGTTCTTTCTGCGTGACATAGCATAACATAGAGGTACCGTACCAGCCGATCATGGCTCCGCCAATGGCAGAGGTGATATGGTCGTAGCCGGGAGCGATATCCGTAACAAGCGGTCCGAGCGTGTAGAACGGCGCTTCATTGCAATATTCAAGTTCGAGATCCATGTTTTCCCTGATTTTCTGCATCGGCACGTGACCGGGACCCTCGATAATAACCTGCACGTCGTGTTTCCATGCAATCTGAGCGAGTTCGCCCAAGGTTTTCAATTCGGATATCTGTGCCTCGTCGTTCGAATCGGCGATACATCCCGGGCGTAACCCGTCACCGATAGACACCCCGACATCGTATTTTGCCAGTATTTCGCAAATATCTTCAAAGTGATCGTACAAGAAACTCTCCTGCTTGTGCGTGGTACACCAGTGTGCCATGATAGCCCCTCCGCGGGACACGATACCCGTGAGGCGTTTCAGCGTCAAGGGTACATGATGCCAGCGCAATCCGGCATGAATGGTAAAATAGTCAACACCCTGTTCTGCCTGCTCGATTAGCGTATCGCGGTAGATTTCCCATGTCAGGTCCTCTACTTTGCCCCGTACTTTTTCCAATGCTTGGTACAAAGGTACTGTTCCCACGGGCACGGGGGAATTGCGGATGATCCATTCCCGCGTTTCGTGAATATTCTTTCCGGTAGAAAGATCCATGATCGTATCGGCACCCCAGCGGAAAGCCCACGCGGCTTTTTCCACTTCTTCCGATATGGAAGAGGTAATCGGGGAATTACCGATATTGGCATTGATCTTCACGAGGAAATTACGTCCGATAATCATGGGTTCGCTCTCCGGGTGATTGATGTTTGCCGGGATAATGGCACGTCCGGCAGCCACTTCTTGGCGCACGAATTCGGGCGTGATATATTCCGGGAAGTTAGCACCTAAAGGTTCCCCCTTTTCCTTTTTATAGTTTTCCCTAATTTTATCGACCAGTTGATTCTCGCGGATAGCAATAAACTCCATTTCCGGGGTGATGATACCCTGTCTAGCGTAATACATTTGTGATACGCGATGCCCCGGTTTTGCCACTCTGGGGGTCGTGTTCACGTGCTCGAAACGAAGAGCGTCCAATGATTTGTCGTTCTGGCGCATCCGCCCGTACTCGGAACTTAAACCGTCTAATTTTATGGTATCATTCCGGTCGGCAATCCATTGTTCCCTGATTTTGGGCAATCCCTTGTGCAGATCCACTTTATAGTCCGGATCGGTATAAGGACCCGATGTGTCGTAAACAACAACGGGTTCGTTTTCAACTTTTTTCCCGTCAATATCAATCGTCGGGGAGAGGGCGATACGACGCATCGGTACTTTGATATCGAACATCTCGCCTTTCACGTAAATTTTCTCGGAACCCGGTAGCGGGCCGCTTGAGATTTTAAATTGTTCCATGTTTATATTTTAGATTTATGATTTCAGATTTATAATTTCAGATTTATAATTTACGATTTAATGATATTTGGAATCTAAAATCGTAAATCATAAATCTAAAATCAAATCATCCTCCCTGTACCGCCTTAATGATAATGATTTTGTTTCCGTCCTGTAAAACGGTTTTATTCCAATCCGGGCGGGGAATAACGGAGAAATCCACGGCAATGGCGATGTTTTCCGTTTTGATGTCGTTGGCTTCCAATACTTCGGGAAGTGTAGCCCCGGCGGGGCATTCAAATACTTTGTCGTTTATAAATATCTGCATCGTTTTAATTTTTAAATTTAGAATGAAAGAATTGAATTAAACTTTAATTCCCGAAATGGGTTGTCATTTTCAATTTTTCATTTTCAATTTTCCATTTCTTCAGGGGATTCTATAAAACGGCATTCAACTTGTATTATAACTCTTTCCCTACGCCGGCATTACCCGGATCAGGTTCATGGGTATAATCTCAGCCCGTTGTTTTCATCTGCTAATGGTCTTAGTCAGACAGAAGTGTCAGGAAATTTCCCTTGCTTCTTAGGCACCCCTTCAGAATATTTCACGACAAAGCTACAATAATATTTTAATACGCGGAATATTTTGGAAAGAAAATAAACGTTTCTTTACAGGATGGCTAGTTGAAGACCGTTGAAATCAATCAATTGTACCTGTTTACCCTCCATGGCAATCATTCCCTCCTTGATCATTTTGTTGATTTCTTTAGAGAGGGCGGGACGAGTGACGCACAGGTATTCGGCGAGTTGCATGATATTATGTTCGATCAGGACTTTATTATTATCATCTTTGGCGTGTTCAAAGAGATAGGTGATAAAACGTCCCCGCACGCTTTTCTGGGAGAGAGCCCGAAGACGGGAAACGGTACAACGGTTGCAATTACCCGTTATCTGGAGAAATTTCTTCAAGATGCTCGGTTCTTTGCTGATTAATTCAAACAGCGAGGCTTTGGTAACCGTGAAATAAATACCTTCTTCCACGACCGTGAAGGTGGCGGGCAACAGGCTGTCGGCACTGAATAAATGTGGTGTGGCAAACGCACGGGGAGCAATGATATTCTCGATCATTACTTCATTACCCAAAGCGTCGAATATGTCTACCCGCAAACGCCCTTTCAGCAGTACCATAAGGTTCTTGCAGATCGTGTTCTGTTTGGCAATCTGTTCGTTTTTGCTGATATTGTAAACGGAATAATCCAATTGTTCCAGTAATGAATCTTTTATGTGAGAAGGCAAATCCCGGAAGAGAGGGATTTGGAATAATAATTCTTCGTGTTCCTTTGTGAAAGTGATTAAATTCATTGCCATTGAATTACTGGTTTACCGTGCAAATATAAATAAAAGTTTGTCTTCGGCAAGTTACAAGTTGCCGAAGGCAAACTCCCCGTGAGTGAACTAATCCAAATTGTACGTGTGAACGCTCACCCCTTGTGCGGATGGAAGGTAATTGATGCCGTACCAGCACATTTGCAAAAGAACGAACGAAACGAGTAATATACTCAATGCCATTCTGTGTTTCCGGTTCCGGTGGAGTCTGAAGTGGATATATACCAGATAGGACACCCATGTCGTGGCTGCCCATGTTTCTTTCGGGTCCCAGCTCCAGTAGTGTCCCCATGCTTCTTTTGCCCACACCGTCCCGAATAACATTCCCAAGGTCATAAAAGAAAGTCCCACGTAAACCAAATTGTCACAGAGATCCATTTCCTGTTGTGTGGCTTTTTTCTCTTTCTTGAACCATAACAAGTAAATTGCCATGATCGCGGCAGCACCCAGCATGGCATAGGCGAACATATAAACGATCACGTGAGGGGCAAACCACGGGCTCTGCAAGGCGGGCATTAACGTCTTGTTATGTATTTCCGGTTTGAATATATTGATACAGATGAACACGATGGACAGGACGGTACTGAAAGTGAGTATCCATTTATATTTCCAACGGGCATACGTGATGATTCCCGCCAAGGGCAAAAAGAACGAATACCACAGGCGGGTTTCCCCCATGGTACGCATGGGCGGACGTTCCAGTGAAATCCACATGCTTACGATAAAAGCGAAGAACACCAGCAATCCCGTGATTGTACACCCGAATGTCAATCCCGGGTGCCTGCCTTTCCATGCACTTATCGCTCCCGCTCCCCAGAAGCATAAAGCTATAACGGCAAATATTGGAAATTGATCCCACGTCATACGTTTTCCTCCTTTCTTTTTCCGGCTATCGTGAACATGCACACGGCTCCCGCTATCATCATCCATATACCCGTGTAAACCAAGGGTAACCACGGGTCTTTGACTATTTCCAAAATACTGATTTCACTCCATTTGCCCTTACTCTCGTCGTAGCTTAGCTGGTATATCTTCCAACCTTCTATTTGATAGGGCTTGTTTACCTCGATCGTTGCCGAGTCTTTACGTCCGCTCCGCGTGTACACGGTCACTCGCGAAGCGAAACGACGGGGTTCCCGGTCGGGCATCACCAGACTCATTTTTTCGTTCAGGCGTATGGCTTTGTAAGGGAACAGGAAGCTGCCGCAACTCACCCAACCTTCCTGCCGTTCTCCGGTTTGCCGATTCTCTGCTTTCGCGTACAAGGCGTAGGCGGCTCCCATGGAATGAAATTCCACGTACTTTACCGTGTCTTCCGTGGCGACTCTTGCCGCCGAGGGCAAACGTTGTTCAATGGTTATATGCCAATCCTCTAAATCTCCCGATAAAACAGAATCTTCCACGAGTATATTTTCGGCTTTTCCTTCGGGGATCACCTTACCCGTTTCATTATCGATGAGCATCAGTTTCGGGGGATACTCGTCAATCGTGAAATCGTGAAGTTCTATGGCAAGCGGTAATTCCATCAGTTTCCGGTCTTCATCGAAAGCCCGCCATTCGGCTTTGCCGATGCTGGTTTGCATTTTCAACCGCTGCATATCGGCACTTCCAAGGATGGCTCCCGTGAGAGCTAGAAAGAGTCCCATATGATTAAGTATAAACGGAATATCTCTTGGCTTGAAATGCCGGATACGACGCAATGTTACCATACCCAACAGCGTGATGAACCATACCAGCAACAAGGAAAATGACCACGCCGACAGCATTTGATGAAAACCGAGCCAACCGGCAATTCCCGTGACGTGTACTTTCTCGTTGACCTGCAACGTGAGCCCCATGATAACAGTGATGATCACGACGGCTATCATGGAAGTCACTGCCGCCTGATAACCACTCATCCACCGGAAAAGATATACTTTCCGGGACAAAAGAGAAGCCGCGATAATTAAAACGAGATAGACCAATCCAAGAATTAAATTCACCGGATAGGCTAAAAGATCCAAATGTACTTTACCTAAAACAATTTGCAGGAGAGTTCCCACGAGGAACAATCCCCCGCAAATCGCGAATCCTTCTTTATATCCCCAAGGTTTCTGCCACATACATATTTTACATGCTTACTCTCCCGTTTTCCTTCGCTTTTGCGAGCCACTGGGGGACAATCGTGTTCATGAACTTTTCTTTCGCTTCTTTTTCTTTCTTGATATCTAACCCGATATATGCCTGTGCTTTTTCTTTTGTAGAGATATCCGGCATGGGAACATTTTCCAAATGACCGTTCTTGGCCAATACTTTAGAGATAGCCAACCGGGCTTGCATCGCTTTGTCAACTCCATTACCCAGTATACGTTGTATTTCTTGCGGCGCATGGAATGAACCGCCATGAGAGGCTACACCGAAATCCCATCTCCATTGAGCCTGACGCAATAATTTCAGACTTTCTTTCATTTGTTCATCGGTAGCGCCGTTGTCCCAAGCGTATTTTGCCTCGATGTGTGCTTTTGCCAGTTCCTGTTCCAGACGGTTACGGGTTTCATTGGCTTTGCGTTGGCGTTCGTACACGTTATTACGCAGGGTTTCCTCGCTTTCGCGGTGACAAACCTGACACGTGCGGTCTATCATTGCCAATGGGCTTTGGATATGGTGGTCGCTGAATTTCATGCCGCCTTCACTCTTGTACGGCATATGGCAATCGGCGCAAGATACTCCCCGTTGCCCGTGAATACCCATTTGGGCGATCTCGTAATCCGGGTGCTGTGCTTTCAGGATCGGGGTTTTACTGAGCGCGTGTATGTAATCATAGAATTCCGCTTCGTCATAGTAAGTTTCCATGTCTTCTACCGTGAAACCTTTATCCCACGGGAAAGTTAGGTATTTGCCGTCGCCTTTGAAATAATATTCCACGTGGCATTGTGCGCATACCAGAGAACGCATTTCCTGTGGGGTGGCTTTATCAATATCTTTGCCTTGGCGGGCAAATGCTTCCCGCAGAGCCGGACGACTGATATGCAGGTTCATGTTTTCCGGTTCGTGGCAATCGGCACACCCTATCGGGTTCACGATCTCGCTTCCCATGGCAGCCCATTTATTGCTGTAAAAGTTTTCAACCCCGATAGCCTCCATCATGCGGGGCACGTCCGGGCTCTTGCATGTCCAGCAGGTAGCGGGTTGCGGTCCTTCCTCGGCAGTCATGGGGCTGCCCACGCGGAGGGTATGACGCATATCGTCGATAGCGTGCATGTGTCCCCGGGGAGTGGAATAATCTTTGGAGAACGCGTATCCCGCCCAGAGTATCACCATTTCGGGACGTTGTTCCAATACATCCACTGCCTCGTTCCCGTTAAATTCGCTCTTGAAATCCGTCTTGATTGTTTCCGTCCACGTGTTGTATTCACGGGGATAGTTTTCCCCGAAAATCTCGTTACGTGCTTCAATACCTTTTATCTCGACTTTCTTGTTATTGAAAACGCTCACGATTTCAGCCTGACGATCCATAAGTGCTGAAACGAGCAATCCCAATACGAAAACGACAACCATTGTTCCCCCGAACAACAGCCATCCTTGCCATGATTTTAGTTTCTTTTCCATATATAATTAGTTTGTTATTGTTTCATTAATTTCTTTAGCCAAGCCGGGGCAGGGGATTCCGGGTAAGGAACCAGAGCCGCCGGGGTAGAGGAAAGACTGTTTTTCCCGCCGTGAGGAACATCCCGGTGACAGTCCCAGCACGCTTTGCCTTCACCGACTTGTGCCATCATGTAGTCAACGCGCCCTGTCTTCACGAACTCCGTGTTTAATTGCGTGTGACAACGGATGCAATTGTTCATGATCACTTTTGAACTCTCCGGAATGGCTTGCAATACTTGCGGTTCACCTTTCGCCAGATAGACCGCCACGTGGCGCATCCCGTCCATTCCTTTGAATACCCATTTCTTCACGAAGTTGTCATGTGGTACGTGACAATCGTTACAGGTAGCGTCGCGGCTGTGCGAACTATGGAACCACGTGGCGTAATAGGGTGCCATGATATGACAATTCACGCAGGCTGACGGATCGTCACCCAGATAGGTGTGTGCCCGCAGCACGTAAAGGAATAGCATACCGCTTCCGCTGATCACTCCCAGTAAAACGATAGATACTATCTTCCACCTGCGGGAAGGTAATACTCGATTAATTATGGCTTTCAGTTTCATCTGCTATATGGTATAATTTTAGACAAAAATACGGAATTAATTAAGGCACTTATATACAATATGTAACCACGAAATTTTTGTTTTTATATTATAGAATCGTTCTAAATAGCGGTTGATTATCGATCGTTACTCGGGACGATTTTGTCGTTGTTAAATTTCCGTTTACCTTTGTAATCGTGAACGAAAAAGTCTCGTTGCACGACGGGACTTTTTTCGTTTTAAAGATCTTTGAAATGTCGGGGAATGTTTATCGTTTTTTTTTAATTTCGAATTATCCCACCCTCAGCATGATTTTCAATAATAAAGTTGATTTCTAACATTAAAAATTTATTAAAATGAATAATGTAATCGACGATCTCATTGCTCGAGGAGTGATAATCGTCAAACAAAAAACCGTCCATGTGCGACGTTACGTTCGTTACCGATTTTTAAAATGGGAAAACGTTCATGAACATTGGAGATCTCTCCCGCACAGAAGGTGTTGGTTCTAAGAATTGACATCTTACATTCCCTCGGCATTTCATTATTTTTATACATATTATTATCACATTGTTTTAAATTCGTTCTTTCCTTTACTTTGAACACGTTCAATTATCGTGTTTCCTTGTAATCCATGATATAGTGGGCGTGATGTTAAATAGCTTTTTAATAACTATTTTATTGATGTTTTCCCTTGATAAGATCCTTGTACCGTAACCTGCTTCCTTCCACGTGTTCTATCAAGTAAACGAACCTGTCACCCGTGGCGAACTTGCACGTGTTTCTCCTGAACACGAACTCGTCAACGTAGCGTTGAAGGTGGTAATTGCTCAACTTGCGGTAAACACCTATTACCCCACGCTTGAACTGCGACCAGAAATTCTCGATGTTGTTCGTGTGGGCGTCACCGTTCACGTATTGTTTCTCCCCGTGGTTCACGAAAAGGTGATCGTATATATTGTCGAGATCCATGTAAGCCATCCACTCGTCTGACATGACGCACGCCGTGATATCAACGTTTCTTTGAATACACGGGAGCAGGTCTTCCTTGCTCGTGGATTTAACGACGTGAGCGGATACTCTTCCCTTTTGACGTTCCACCATCCCGAATACCGGTGTCTTGTCCTTGCAACTGCGTCCTTGGGAATCTTTCACCTTCTTCCACCCGTGACGGTTCTTGTTCTTGCCACCAACGAAAGTCTCGTCAACCTCTACTATGTTGTAGAGTGTTTTGTCATTCTCGAAAACGATAACTTGTCTCATGCGTTGACACATGAACCACGCTGTTTTCTGCGTGACACCTATCTCCCGATGCAATTCCATAGATGATATTCCACCCTTGTGTGTCGTGAACAAAAATATCGCGACGAACCAAGATGATAATTTAATGTTAGATCCAGAGAAGATTGTTCCAACACGGGAATTGAACACTTTCCCTGTATTCTTGCACTTGTAACGGTTGTTCTTTAGCTTGTAAACCTTTGATGACGGGTCGAAAGGTGACACGACTTTATCTCCCCATCGTGCTTTCTCGAGAAACTCCACGCACTTTTGCTCGTCGGAATATTCCCGGATTAACTGTTGAATCGATGTCACATTAAAATCTATCATTCCTTTTGTACTGAATATCAACGTGTTTTGCATAACAAACATACATTAATTTTCCAGTATCTACATCATTATCAGCGCGATAATAAATCTAAATGATGATTCGAGATGTAAACGCGAGAACCGTCAATTTATTATTTCAAGAAAAAAGACATGTAAAGAACCTGTCCTTCACGTGACTCTTTGTATCACGCTCCAAAGTAACACTTCATGATATTGATTAAAAAAAAATCTCCAATTATCTTTGGAGATTTTTTCATTTATGAATACTTTTGCGGTATTGCAAGAATGGTTAAAAAACGGAGATTTTTTGATTCACAATCCCCACCTTATTGGTCTTTGTACCATTAGCGGGATATATAACACCAATGTATCTTCCGGATGCCAGCGTCAGGAGCTGGTGTATTAAACCATTCTTGCTTTTTTGAATAGTATCAATTTTAAAATAGTTATTCCTCATGTATTAACTTTTCAAGTTCGTGTATTGATATTTATTCTCTCGTGATGCATGACACCCGTTCTTGAATTATAAAACCCGCTGAAAATCCCCGTGTCACGGGATAAAAGATTACTTTCGCGGGTGAGCGACGATCCCCTTTTTCGTGGCATGAACGCTAGCGTGTTTGAAAAATTGATTATATTCGCGTTGTTCGATCCATGTTGATCGAGCGGACATGTTATTTTTGAACACGAGAGTGTTTGAGTTTGTTCCCTCTAACGAAATCTGACAAATTTTAGACCGGGGAACGAGTTGATGCTCGCATCTTGTACACGCCTTGGCGTGTCACATACAGGTGTGGGGATTGTCGCTTGTTTTACGGTCACGGTTTTGTCAGAACCTCGTTAGATAAGACAAGTTCACGATACCCACACTCTCTTTTTGTTAAAAAACTTCCCTCTCGGGGTGTCGGGGAACCTAAACTTTTATGACATGGGGTTTTTGGATAATTTCAGTAACGAGTTTGGCAAGAAAACCGGCAAGGCTCTCGGTAACAAGTTGTACGGTAGACATGCTGACGATCTCAGGGTCGGGTCAAACAAGAATTTGAACGCTAACATCAATCATGGACAAGCCAGATCAGCACGCGCGTGGCACGAGGAAGACGAGGAGATGGATGATGACAAGATCGAAATCATGAAACAAGAACAGGAAACTAAATTCTTGGAAAGCATGATGAACATCGAATTTAACTGTAATAACAAGGATGAAATCGTGAAGACGTTAACAACTCTGTCTTCTTACGTGGACATGTGGTTGAAAGAATCGAGTAAGAATGCCAACGTTGCCAGATCAAAATTCGACGTCGGGTTAGCGATGTTAAACTCTATCGCGCCTCAAGACCCGATGGTAGCGTTTTTCGTTAACAAGAAATCTACATGGGAAACGTTCGACAAGCAAAGAAAAACGATGTACATGTATATCGGTATAGGGGTAATCGTGTTAGCGATCATAGCGGCTATCGTGATAACGTTAAACGCTGATTACATTTTCTATTAACAACTTGCTCGTGTCACGTGAAAATAGGATGCTTGAAAATTGAGCATCCTATTTTGTATATATCTAGTGTCACATTGTATATAAGTGCCTTAATTAATACGTGTGTGTAATCAAAATTACACTTTGATAAATTTCTTGTGAAGAGTCGCCTTCGGCGAGTTGCAAGTTGCTTCACTAGCGTTTATGACAGTATTCCAACTCCTCCTCTGTTTATAGAGGAGGTGGCTGCGAAGCAGACGGAGGTGTTTGTTGATTAGGAGATTCAATGATTTTAGATTGAATGATTTTAGCCGCACTAGCAACGCTTCGTAAATCACGGAATCGACAATTATTGAATCACTGAATCAAAAAACTCCCTCCCCCCTTCGGGGTACTCCCTCTATAAACAGAGGGAGAGCTAAGATACAGTCTTGCACGCTAGAGAAGCAACCTGTAACTTGCCGAAGGCAAATGCAACCTGTAACCTGCAACTCGCCGAAGGCGAACAATGTTCACTCCAGTAACAGCTCCGTGTTCCATCGGTGTTTCTTCATGTCCACGCACCCGTTTTTCTTGAAGGTTACGCCTTCTTCAATCAACAATTCCTTTTGTTCCGGCCAGTTCGGGGCTATTCCCCCTTTGTGATTTACAACTCGGTGGCAGGGAAGATGCAGGTCAGCCGGGGCGTTGAACATGGCTTGCCCGGCCATTCGGGAGTATTGAGGTCTGCCCGCTAACCGGGCGACACCGCCGTAGGTAAGCACTTTTCCAAAAGGGATTTGTTTCACGATTTCGTAAACTTCCGGGAAGAATTCTTCGCGTGTACTCTTGTCAGGCATATTATTCAATTCATGTTCACGGGGTGAAGATAGTAAATATATTCAATACTAGCCAATTAATGGGGCTTCTCGAATATTATTTAACGAACGTTTATTGATACTGCAAATATAAGATTTCTATTTAAAAAAACAAACAGTCATCAAAAGTATTTAATTACTTCATTTCCAAAACATAGAATGATACACGCGGAATCAAAGTACTGTCCGGTTATCATGGATAAAAGCTATCGCATAAAACCTTCTTTTTTTAGTATTTATTTGAATTGGTGTTTTACTGGCGAGAGGGAGTAAGATGGATGTATTTGCACTATAAATAAGCGTGTTATTTTAAATGAAATGTGTATGATTATATTAAAAGTGTTTAGATCAAAGAATAAGCTGGTTTACTTCAGTTTGGCCAAGAAGTACAATACCACCCCGTGGTACGTGTATAAATTGGCACATGGTAAACGAGTTCGAATTACCGGAGTTACGCATGAAATATTAAACGAGCTGAGAGACCTGAATATTATCGAGAATATCCGGGTATGAGAGCTGGTTGCACGGGGCTGGCTATATTCTCATTAAGCCAGCCCTTTTTTACTGTCTCATCAATTTACGGGTAAGTACCTCCGGATCATGGATGTATTCGGGCAGGTACTCTACTTTGTTCGCCCTTGACGGGCAAATATCTATACCGCCCCGGCGGGTGTAAATACACGTTATCGAGAGTATTTCCGGGTTGAATTTATCCCATAAGCGTTTGTACGTCATTTCGCAGATTTCCTCGTGGAAATGGTTCTCGTTCCGCAGGGAAACGATGTATTTTAGCAGGGAAGCGTTGTTCGGCAGGCGGGAACCTTTCATTCGAATATAGATGCTTCCCCAATCCGGTTGCTTCGTGATCTTGCAATTACTGCGCAATAAATGGCTGCAAACCTTTATTTCACCTTCACCGGGCGTGTTTTCTTCCAGAAGAGCCGGGGTTTCGTCGTATTCCGTGAATGACAGGTCTTCCGTGTTTTTATCGTTTTCCAGCAGGGCATAGCCGTTGAAATCGAAAAACAATTCTTCCGGTTCCTGTTGGAAGAAAGAAATATCTACCCGTGTATCCAGAATTTGCTCCAAGTCGGATTTCACGATTCGGGTAAACAAGTCAATCCCTTCTGCCACGTTTTCCCCGAGGCGGGTCATGTTGAGCGAATTGAGGTAAAGTTTTAAGGACTTGCTCTCCACTATATTCGGGCTGCCCGCCGAATACACGATCTTTAGCACCCCGCACACGGGAAGTCCTTTTTGGGTTAAGAATCCTGCCTCGTAAGCATGCCATGTGTCATATCCCCGGAAAAGTTCTTCCGGGAGATGAATATCGTATATCACCCGGTTCAGACTACGGGGAACCGGAACGAGAATCAACGGGCAATAATCCGTGGGGTAGGCAACTTGCTGCCCGAGTACCTTGGCTTCTATTCCCATGACTAAAAGTTTTGCATGTTATACAATTTCGTGTATATACCGTTCTGTGCCAATAATTCCTCGTGGCGTCCCTGCTCGACGATTTCTCCTTCGTGGAACACGCAGATCAGGTCTGCATTCCGGATCGTCGACAGGCGGTGGGCCACGACAATGGATGTACGATTCTTCATCAGGTTATCCAATGCTTCCTGCACGAGTTTTTCCGATTCGGTATCCAGAGCCGAGGTTGCCTCGTCAAGAATCATGATCGGAGGATTCTTCAGTACGGCACGCGCGATGCTTAAACGCTGCCGTTGTCCGCCGCTTAATTTCCCGCCGCGGTCACCGATATTAGTCTGGTAACCTTTTTCCGTCTGCATGATGAAGTCGTGGGCGTTGGCAATCTTGGCGGCTCTTTCCACTTCTTCCGGAGTGGCGGTTTCCACGCCGAACGCGATGTTGTTGAATATCGTGTCGTTGAACAGGATCGGGTCTTGGTTCACGTTCCCCATCAATGCCCGCAGGTTTTGAGTAGAGGTATCTTTGATATTTATACCGTCAATCGTTATTTCTCCTTTCACGACGTCGTAGAAACGGGGGAGAAGATCGACAAACGTGCTCTTGCCCGAACCGGATTGCCCCACGAGTGCGATAGTCTTGCCTTTCGGGATGGTTAAGGTCACGTCTTTCAGTACCAGATGATCCTGACGGTAAGCAAAGTTCACGTGTTTGTATTCAATCTGCCGGTTAAAATCTTTCAGCGGCTTCGGGTTCTCCGGCTCTTTTATCGTGGATTCGGCGTTAAGTATCTGGTCGATACGATCCATGGCTGCCTGTCCTTTCTGTATACTGTACAATGCCGTGGAGAATTGTTTTGCCGGGTTGATGATAGAGTAGAATAGCGCGATGTACGCGATAAAATCCTGAGCCTCCATGATCGGGGAATCTCTCAAGATAAGGTACCCCCCGAACCAAACCACGATAACCACGACGATCGTTCCGAGAAATTCACTCATCGGGTGAGCGAGTGAACGCCGACGCATCAATTTGTTCATGATCCGGCGGTAGTCCTCGTTCAAGTTGGAGAACGACCGATCTACCTTTTTCTCCGCGTTAAAAGCCTTGATAATACGTAAACCAGAGAGTGTTTCCTCGATATTGGACAGGATTTCTCCCATTTTATCCTGTCCCTCTTTCGATCTCTTCTTCAGTGATTTACCTACTTTCCCGATCAGGAGTCCCATGACAGGCAACAGTACCAGTACGAATAAGGTCAATTGCCAACTCATGAAAATCATCGTGCTCAAGTAAATCAATATCAATATAGGGTTCTGGAAAAACATTTCCAGCGAGTTCATGATCGAGTTTTCCACTTCCTGCACGTCACCCGTCATGCGCGAAATGATATCCCCTTTGCGTTCTTCCGAGAAGAAGGGGAGCGGGAGCGATAAAATCTTCCGGTAAATCATGCGGCGAATATCCCGGACAACCCCGTTCCTGATAAAGATAATCTCGTAAGAAGCCATGTAAGAAAACCCGGTTTTGAAGAGAGCCGCCAACGCGAAGAAGCCTCCCGCGACCAGTAACGTGGTGACTGGTCCGATCGTATCCCGTCCTAACGTGACATAGTAGTACAGGATATTTTTCAGCGTGGTCATATTCATCGCGAATTCAGGCAATTCCTTCACGTCGGATTCCGTCCGGAAAAGGATGCCCAAAACGGGTATCAATATCACGAATGACATCGAACCGAATATGGCGTGCAATATATTATATAGTATATTCTTGGTTAACCTTGCCTTGTAAGGAGGAATAAATCTTTTCAGTATCTGGATAAAATCGCGCATGTATTCCGTTTATAATCTCCCCGTGTAGTTGGAGGGAGTGATTTGTTTTAATGCTTTCTTCAACTCGGGGGACACGTCCAATGTATCGATAAATTCGGCAATGGATTGTTGTGTCACTTTACTGTTGGTGCGGGTGAGTGCTTTCAACGCCTCGTACGGGTTCGGGTAAGCCTCTCGCCGCAGGATGGTCTGGATGGCTTCCGCCACGACAGCCCAGTTTTCCTCCAAGTCTGCCTCTATCGCCGGTTTGTTGATAATCAATTTATTCAATCCTTTCAGTGTTGATTTGAACGCGATTACCGTGTGAGCCAAAGGCACCCCGATATTACGCAACACGGTAGAGTCCGTCAAATCTCTTTGCAGGCGGGATATCGGCAATTTATTGCTCAGGTGATCCAGTATAGCGTTTGCCATACCGAGATTGCCTTCCGAGTTCTCGAAATCGATCGGGTTCACCTTGTGGGGCATGGCGGACGAACCGACTTCCCCCGCTTTGATTTTCTGTTTGAAATAAGTCATGGAGATATACGTCCAGAAATCACGATCCAAATCAACCACTATCGTGTTGATACGGCGCAGGTTGTCGAACACGGCGGCAAAGTTGTCGTAGTTCGAGATTTGCGTGGTGTATTGTTCCCGCTCTATTTTCAGCTTTCGCGTCAGGAAGTTATTGGCAAACTCCGTCCAGTCGATCTCCGGGTAAGCCACGGTATGGGCGTTAAAGTTTCCGGTAGCCCCGCCGAATTTCCCGGAGCAGGCTACTTTCTTCAACAATTCCAGTTGTTTGCTCAGGCGATACACGAATACCTTTATCTCTTTCCCCAAGCGGGTGGGTGATGCCGGTTGCCCGTGAGTCTTTGCCAGCATGGGCACGTCTTTCCATTCTTCGGCAAGTTCTTCCAGTTTCGCTATCAGTTCGTCGATGAGCGGGTAATACACGTCATGGATAGCATCCCGGAAAGAGCAGGGCACAGAGGTATTGTTTATATCCTGTGAGGTCAGTCCGAAATGGATAAATTCTTTGTACTCGTGCAGGTTCAATTGATCGAATTTCTCTTTGATGAAGTATTCCACGGCTTTCACGTCGTGGTTCGTGACTTTCTCGATGTCCTTCACCTTTTGCGCGTCTTCCACGGAGAAATCGAGGTAAATATCTTTCAAGCTATCGAACAGCGCGTGATCGAATCCTTTTAATTGCGGCAATGGAAGCTCGCAGAGAGCGATAAAATATTCAACTTCAACCATCACCCTGTAACGAATCAAGGCACTCTCGGAAAAGTAGTTCGCCAACCCTTCGACTTTATCTCTGTATCGTCCGTCGATAGGGGAAATTGCTGTTAATGCTTGCATAATATACTTTAATTTTTAATTGTTTCTCTCGCGAAAGTACAAAAAAGTTCGTAAAGTTTATGAGGTTCGTAAAGTTTATAAAGGAGGGTGGCAAAAGTCATCTTGAACTCCCTCCCCCCTCCGGGGTATTGAGCCCGGAAACCGGTCTCGAACTGTCTCTCGCTCGGTAACAAAGAAGCAAGCTTCTCCGTTACCCTCGCTTACTCGCCAGTTTCCCTCTATAAACAGAGGGAGAGCTGAATTACTCACCGTCTTCGGTAAATGTCACCAGCTCCTCCTCTGTTTATAGAGGAGGTGGACGCGAAGCGGACGGAGGAGTTCAATCTAAAATCTAAAATCTAAAATGAATACCCCCTCCCTCTTCCACCCTTAGGAAAAATCAAAAAAATCCCTTAAATTTACACGAATTTTAAAGGTAATCGGAACATGAACTTCTTCCAAGGATTTTCTAAAGGAATAAAGGCATACGGTGAAGCCGTGAAACTATTGTTTTCCGGGCGTTTCTGTTATTTCCTTTTATTTCCGGTCGTGATAATTATCGTGCTGTTCGCGGCGGGGAATTACGCTGTTTCCTGTATCGGGGGCGGACTTTCCGAGACGGTGGAACAGCAGGTTATGGATTGGGTTTCCGGCATTTCGTGGTTGAGTTGGGTTTCCGGTACAGTAGGTTTTATCGTGCGGTTGCTCGTGCGTGCCGTGTACTACATCCTGTTTATTTCTTTCGGGGGGTACGTGGTGATGGTCGTGATGTCGCCCGTCTACTCGTGGCTTTCCGAGCGCACGGAAGCGCGTCTTTCCGGGCGGGAATACCCGTTCAGTTTCGGGCAGTTGATGTGGGAAATCGGGCGGGGCATCGTGATCTCCTTGCGTTGTATGATATTTCAATTTATATTGACCGTTCTCTTGTTTTTCCTCTCTTTTATCCCGCTGGTCGGGTTGGTCACCCCGGTGCTGACGTTCGGGGTAAGTGCCTACTTCTACGGTTTCGCCTTCATGGATTACGCCGTGGAGAGGAAGCGTTTCCGGGTGCGGGAGAGTGTCCGCTATATGCGGCGCAATTCGGGAATGGTCGTCGCGATAGGGGCGGTATTTACCTTATCGTTGATGCTCCCGTTTATACGGGTAGTGGCGTGTAGTTTTGTATCTTTATTATCGGTAATCGCCGGGACGGTTGTCGTGAATGAAACATTAAATAAAAAGGTCGAGAAATGAAAAGATTGTTGCTTTGCATCGGTTTGTTGTTTTGTCTTCTCTCCGCGAGCGCGACGGGGAATAAGGCTATCGTGTACAAGGTGGATATAAAAGACGAAATCGGTCCGGGCATCTGGCGGCTGGTCAAGAAATCGTTCGACCGTGCCACGGAGGAGCGTGCCGATTACGTGTTGATTCACATGAATACCTACGGGGGAATGGTGGTATACGCCGATTCCCTGCGCAGCCTGATCCTGAATTACCCGAAACCCGTGTGGGTATTTATTGATAATAACGCGGCTTCTGCCGGGGCTTTGATTTCCATCGCCTGTGACAAGATATACATGCGGGAGGGGGCGAATATCGGTGCGGCTACTGTGGTCAACCAGACGGGAGAGGCTATGCCGGACAAGTACCAGTCGTACATGCGTTCCATGATCCGCGCCACGGCACAGGCGCACGGCAAAGATACGGTGACGGAGAACGGCAAGACGGTTGTCCGCTGGCATCGCGACCCGCGCATTGCCGAGGCGATGGTGGACGAGCGTGTGGCGGTGGAAGGTGTTTCGGACAGCGGCAAGATATTGACTTTCACGCCACACGAGGCGATACAGCACGGGTATTGTGAAGGAATCGCCGAGAGCGTGCCGGAAGTGATACGGGAAGCGGGCGTCACGGATTACGAGTTGCGGGAATATCGCCCCACGACGATGGATCGGTTGATCGGTTTCCTGATCAGCCCGATTATACAGGGACTCCTGATCATGGTTATCATCGGCGGCATTTACTTTGAATTGCAGACTCCCGGGGTAGGTTTCCCGCTGGTTGCCGCCGTCACGGCATGTTTGCTTTACTTCGCGCCGTTGTACTTGGAAGGGTTTGCCAATTACGTGGAAATCATCTTGTTCGTCGTGGGACTTGTCTTGCTCTTGCTGGAAATATTTGTCATACCGGGATTCGGCGTGGCGGGAATACTCGGCATTCTTTGCATCGTGGGTTCCTTGGCGTTATCCGGCATTGACAACTTTACCTTTGAATTTCTGCCCGATTTCGCGGGGGCAATCATCCGTTCACTGTTCTTCGTTATCAGTTGTTCTCTGATTTCCGTCGTCGGCAGTATTTGGTTAAGCCGCAAGTTATTCGGTTCCCGTCGGTTGAACTTTGCCCTTCATGCGGAACAGCGGGTAGAGGAGGGATTCGTGGGCGTGGATATGACCGTGAAGGAAGAAGTCGGGAAAGAGGGCGTAACATTCACGGACTTGCGCCCGGCGGGTAAGGTGGAAATCGGTAACGACATTTATGATGCCGTTTCCAACACGGGAGTGTTTATACAAAAAGGGGAGAAAGTAAAGATCATAAAGTATCAGGCGGGACAGGTTTACGTGGAAAAGCTCGTGCCATGAATCCAATCAGATGCTTGAAGAAAGTCGTTTACGTCGTTCTGGCGTTTATGATAGGGTGGTACGCGTATCCCTTGTTCAAGGATGCCGGTGCGGCAAAAACTTTTAATCGAGCCGCACGCTATTACAATAAAGGGAAATATGCCGATGCTGAGAAGTATTTCCTGATCGCGGCGAAGGACAGCATTCCGGAGGCGTATGTCAACTTGGGCATGATGTACTTCCGCGGCACGGGAGTGGAAAAGGATTACAAGAAAGCGGAATCTTGGTTGCGTTTGGCTGCCGAACACGGGTTTGCCGAAGCCCAATTCTGTCTGGGCGTGATATATCTCAAAGACGAAAGCAAATATCTCAAAGACGAAAGCAAATGTAGCATGCCGAAAGCCTTGCGTTGGTTTCTCGCCGCAGCGGTAAAGGGTGTACGGGAAGCCTCTAACAATTTGGGGGTGATGTACGAATACGGTTTGGGCGTACAGCGTGATACCGTGCTTGCCCGGATGTGGTACGACGTGTCGAACGAGTAATTCAATGATTTCTTGATTTATGATTGTTTTGGGAATCACTCAATCATAAATCAAGAAATCGTAAATCATAAATCAAATAAATTCCAACAACACCGCGCCGCACGAGTACCCGCCGCCGAAAACGGTCAGTCCCACGAGGTCGCCTCGCTCCACCCGGTCGAGGTTTTGCGAGAGGGCGATGCCGCAACTGGGACAACCCGTGTTGCCCACTTCCCCGATGTTCGACAGGATACGATCTTCCGGGAAGTCGATTTGCCGGGCGATCGTTGCCATGATTCGTTTGTTTGCCTGATGGGGGGCGATATATTTCAGGTCTGCCAATGTCTTGCCGTTGCTTTCCGTCACTACTTGCAAACCCTCGATCATGTAGTGGCAGGCATTGATAAACACGTCGCGTCCCTCCGGCATGCCGATGCCCCCGTGGTGCGGGCGCAGGTACACGGCGGTGTCCGCCTTGCCGATATGTCCCAGTCCCCGCGTGAAGATATCTAGTATCTTCGCCGCTTTTTCACCTTCCGGCGAAGTGGATATAGCGATGGCGATAGCACCGTCACCCCACAGGTGACCGCTCTGGGGACAACTCTCGTTGCTGTATTCCGTGTTATGCTCGGAGGCGACCACGATAGCTTTCGTCGCCTTGCCCATGGCGAAATACCCTTGCACGATCTCGATGGCGTTGATGAATGACGAACAAGCCGAGGAAACACTCAGGCATTTTGCCGCCCGCGTCGTGTACGCCCGCTGGATGGCGTGAGCCGCCGTGGCAACGGTGTCATGCGGGGAATACGTGGCAGCCACCACCAGATCGGTGTCCTCGATGGCGAAAGGCAGCTTGTCTTTCAGCCTTGCCACGGCTTCGAGAGCCATGGTATTCGTGTTTTCGCCTTCTCCCGCTTTGCTTCTGGTTTTGATTCCCGTTCTGCTGAATATCCATTCATCGTCCAGACCGTTCACGTCCTTGAAATAGGAATTGGGAACTCTCGCTTCCGGTATGTAATGTGCTATGGCGTTGATATATAGATCCATTTTTATAATGTGTTGTGATTACTTTTTGATAATCCCGTGAAATAATATATTAATATACTCGTTGATAATTTGAGGGTTTGGTCGATGATCATATTCCCGGATAAAACCAAATTCAAGGCTTTTAAAAACGGATTGCAGCGAGTTTGCCAGACGTCTGGGTTGTTTGATCGAGAATATCCCTTTATCCGCCCCGTCCTTTAAGATGGCGTACAAAAGTTCAATCTCCTGTTTGTCTATATTCTTTCTCAAGATATCGATTTTACTGTTGTTGTGTAAAAAAGTTTCCTTGATCGGCAGGCTTCCACCTATGAGTTCCGCGATTAAATTGAACCGTTCCTTTATATATAACTTCAACCGTTTGTCGGCGGGCAAGGCCGTGCGTACTGCCTGTTCCAGTTTTTGGTTTATCAATACTATTCTTTGATCCACGATGTGGTTAAAAATCTCTTCCTTGCTGTTAAAATGCGTGTACAAGGTACGCCTGCTAATCTTGGCGGCGTTGGCGATATCTTTCATCGTGGTCCCGTAGAAACTCATCTCGATGAACAATTTTTGTGCCACGTTGAGTATTTTATCTTTCGTTATTCGTAGGCTTGTTCTCATTTTAATTTCACAAATTGGAAAAAGTGTGCAATTATAATCAATAATTCGGGATATGCAAAATTAAGGGAAAACAAGTTTTCCCGGTTTATAAGGTTCATAAGGTTTATAAAGTTCATAAAGTGACGGGTGTCCTTTGAACAAGATTAAAACGGCAGCTCATGCTGCCGTTAGTATAGTGCCCCGCAGGGGGCAATAACTTTATAAACCTTATAAACTTTATGAACTTTATAACTTCTGAAGTGTTAAATTATATTTTTACCCGAAGATATGACAAATGTCATGTTTTCATCCCCCGCCGGGGGGTATATTCGCGCCCGAAATTAAAATCAAAATCAATGGTAAATATATTATTAAAAGAAAAGCCGTTTACCCGCGAGTGGTTCAAGACATACGCCTTGTTGGTCGGCGGGGCTTTCGTGTTAGCGCTGGGGTATAGTTGTTTCATGGCACCGTACAAGATTGTTCCGGGAGGAATATACGGTATCACGATAGTGTTGCAGCACATGTGGGGATTCCCGATAGGTATGGCAGCGCTCTGCTTCAATTTACCGTTGAGTTTAATCGGTTTACGGGTATTGGGTTCCGGTTTCGGGGTGAAGACATTTATTTGCTTCATTCTGGTTGCCGTGTTCTCCGACAGTCTTCCCGCCCTGTTGTTGACTTTGATGGGTGAACCTATTCCGGTGAGCGGCACGTTGGACCCGTTCAAATTGGGTGATGAAGTGTTGCTCGCCTGTATCTTCGGTGGGGTGGTCATGGGTATCGGCGTGGGCATGATACTGAAAACCCGTGCGTCCAGCGGCGGTACCGACGTGCTGTCGAATATCCTGCACAAGTGGACGCGTCGCCCGCTGGGGCAGTTGCAGATGTCCGTCGATTCCTGCATCGTGGTTTTTGGTTTCCTCATGTTTCAGGATTGGAAAGTGCCGATGTATTCTTGGTTGTCCATATTCCTGATGGGAAAGACGATCGATATGATTCTGCAAGGCTTCGACAACGAGAAGAGTTTCTTTATAATCTCCGATAAAGTGGAGGAAATCCGCACCTATATATTGAACGACCTGCACCGCGGCGGTTCAATCGTGCCGCTTCAAGGGATGTACAATCGTGCCGAGAAGGAGATGATCATGACCATGATAAACCGTCGTCAGATGGCTGTTTTACAACAAGCTATCTATAAGATTGACCCGAATGCTTTCGTGACAATCTTTGATGCACATCAGATACTGGGTGAGGGGTTCAAGAGGTTGGATTCATAGAACTATACCTTGTCAGTTGATCAATCTTTTCGCTATAATTGGTACCTCCATTCCCGCCATCATGAACGTATCATGAACGTATCATGAACCAATCATGAACGTAAATTTGCGTTTATGATACGTTCATGAAATGTAAATGCTTGATACGTGTGAGTGGGTAACGGGGAGGTGATGGTTGTTCAATGGCTTACAAGAAGTTGATATCGCTTTTTTAATCTTGTAACTTATAAATTGCTATAGGAAAATATTTTTATTAACTTGCGGCGTTTTTAACATGAACGTGAAAGATGATGAATAAACGTGACGTCGGTTACCGGGCTAAATTACGCTTTTCCCGTTGGAACAGGAAAGGGTATGCCATTTTCGCCTCGCTGGGGCGGGAGGTGTGCATCGGGCGGTTGGCGATACATATTTGTGAAATGGCGTTGCGGAAATCATCGAGAAAAGGCGTGATCGTGAATCTCGCGGAGGCGTTCGAACGAATGGTGACGACATTCGAGGAATACGCGGAAAAGGTGACGCGGGCGTGTTGCCCGGTGGTTCCCGCGCGTGTCGATGCTATTAATACCGGGAGTTACGGGAATTATGATACGAGAATGAAGGTACGTCCGGCTGTAAAGGTGGACGTACCTTTTTTATTGAAAACAAATTAATTTATGATTTATGAATTACGATTCGCGATTAGAAAAGCGTTAGCAGACGGGAGGGAATCATAAATCATAAATCCAAAATCTTAAATAGATCGGATGATAGAGAAATTGAAACAGAAGGTCTTCGAGGGAGGACAGATCACGAGGGAGGAAGCGCTGGCACTGGTTGCCGCGGGGGATAAGGCGGCGTTGTATGCTGCCGCGGGGGAGATACGCGATCGGTTTGCCGGGCGTTATTTCGACACTTGTTCCATCGTGAACGCGCGGTCGGGACGGTGCTCGGAAAATTGCAAGTGGTGCGCGCAGTCGGCAGTTTTCAAAACACACGTGCAGGAGTACGAGCTGATTGACGAGGAGAGTTGCGTGGAGTTGGCTCGATTGAACGCGAAATACAAGGTGAACAAGTTTTCGTTTGTCACGAGCGGGCGTGCGCTGTCGGACAAGAATATCGACCGCCTGCGCGGGTACGCCGAGAGGATAAAACGAGAGATGAATATCAACCTGTGTGCCTCGATGGGGTTGTTGAGCAAGGAACAGTTACGCCGACTGAAAGAGTCCGGTATAACCCGCTACCATTGTAATCTGGAATCGTCGCCGAGGTTTTTCGCCACGTTGTGCTCGTCACACACGCTAGAGGAGAAGATACAAACGATTCGTGCCGCGCAGGAGGTGGGGATGGAGGTTTGTTCCGGCGGGATTATCGGCATGGGTGAAACGATGGAGGATCGCGTGGATCTTGCCTTGACGGTGCGGGAATTGGGCGTGAAGTCAATACCGATGAACGTGTTGAATCCCATACCGGGTACCCCGCTGGAGGGTATGCCGCCGCTCGCGGACGACGAGGTGCTGACCACCGTCGCGGTGTTCCGCTTTATCAACCCGGACGCTTTCCTGCGCTTCGCGGGGGGACGCGTGCTGATCGCCCATATCGAGGAAGAAGCCATAAAAGCGGGTATTAACTCCGCCATTCTCGGCGATATGTTGACTACCGTAGGCTCGAAGGTGATGGAGGACATGGAGAAGGTGCAAAGACTAGGGTTTACAATTGAAAATGAATGAATGCAAGAGTTTATAAGGTTCATAAGGTTTATAAAGTTATAGACCGTCGTGGGGCGCTTTGTTCACGGCAGCTTGAGTTGCCGATAAGCCTTGTCCGAAGGACACCCGTCACTTTATGAACCTTATGAACTTTATAAACCTTATAAACTTTTAGTTATAATGAATACGGCAGAATTATTGAAGTTTGACAGGGAGCACGTGTGGCACCCGTACACGTCGACGATAGATCCGCTCCCGGTGTACCCGGTGAAAAGGGCGGAGGGTGTTTATATCGAACTGGAGGACGGTACGCGGCTGATTGACGGTATGTCGTCATGGTGGTGTGCGGTGCACGGGTACAATCACCCGGCGTTGAACGCGGCGGTCGAGGAACAGTTGAAGAGCATGTCACACGTCATGTTCGGCGGGTTGACGCACCGTCCGGCGGTGGAACTGGCGGAAAAGCTGCTGGAAATGGCCCCGCGGGGGATGGATAAGGTGTTTTACAGCGATTCCGGTTCGGTTGCCGTGGAGGTTGCCATGAAAATGGCTCTGCAATACTGGTACGCTGCCGGGAGAGAGGAGAAACGCTATTTCCTGACGATCATGAAAGGGTACCACGGCGACACGTGGAATGCCATGTCGGTATGCGATCCCGTGACGGGGATGCACGGTATTTTCCGGGGGACGCTGCCGATGCAGTATTTCGTGCATCGACCGGAAGTGCGTTACGGGGAAGTGTGCCTGCCGGAACATATCGAGGAGTTGAAGCAATGCCTGCGCAATAATCACAACCGTATCGCTGCCGTGATACTGGAGCCGATCGTGCAAGGTGCCGGGGGGATGTGGTTCTACTCGGCGGACTACCTGCGGCAGGTGCGGGAGTTGTGTGACGATTACGGCGTGTTGCTCGTGTGCGACGAGATCGCTACCGGGTTCGGTCGCACGGGGAAGATGTGGGGGGTGGATCACGCGGGAATCGTGCCGGATATCATGTGTGTCGGCAAGGCACTCACGGGCGGGTACATGAGTTTTGCCGCCACGATGGCAACGGAGAAGGTGGCAACGTGGATATGCACGGGAAACCCGGGTGTCTTCATGCATGGTCCCACGTTCATGGGTAACCCGATGGCGTGTGCCGTGGCGAATGCCTCGCTGGACTTGATACGGGGGTATGACCTTACCGAAATGATCGGGCGGATAGAGAGCCAGTTGCGGGTGGATTTGCTACCCGCGCTCGAGTATCCCAACGTGGCGGACGTGCGCGTGTTGGGGGCTATCGGCGTGGTGGAGATGAAAGATGCCGTGAACATGGGTGTTCTGCAAGCGGCTTTCGTCAGAGAGGGGGTATGGATACGTCCTTTCGGGCGGCTCGTGTACGTTATGCCGCCGTATATTATTCGGGCGGAGGAACTGAGGCGGTTGACGTCGGCGTTGTTGCGGGTGATCAAGTATTTCAGGTGAGGCGGCAGTTTAATTCGCCTTCGGCGAGTTGCATTTGCCCGCGGGCAAGTTGCAGGTTACATTCGCCTGCGGCGAGTTGAAGGGGATTACCGGTGTTAGAGTTGAATGATGAAAGAATATAATAAGGTGAAGTTATTGGAAGCGGAAGCAACTTGCAACCTGCAACTTGCCGAAGGCAAATTTAACCTGTAACTTCGCCGAAGGCGAAAAACAATGAATAAGGAAAGGTATATTAATAAACTGGAGAAAATCAAGGAATTCGGGAATTACCGGATGTTGCGGGACGTGCAGCACAACGGTTTTCTGATTCATTATAACGGGCGGGAGATGCTGAATCTCTCGTCGAACGATTATCTGGGATTGTCTTCCAACCCGGTTTTATACGAGGATTTCAGGAAAGAAACCGACGTGAAACTGTTGAGTTTCAGTGCCGTGTCGTCCAGACTACTGTCCGGGAACCACGAGTATTACGGGTTGCTGGAGGACGATTTACGGGATTTGTACGGCAAGGAGGCGGCTTTGGTGCTGAACTCCGGGTATCACGCGAATATCGGTATTTTGCCGTCATTGGCGGGGAAGCGGGATTTGATCGTGGCGGACAAGCTGGTGCACGCGAGTATCATCGACGGTCTGCGGTTGAGTGACGCGCAGATGTTGCGTTACCGTCATCTGGATTACGACCACCTGCGGGAACTTCTGTTCAATCACCGGGAGGAGTACGAGAACGTGTTTATCGTGACGGAATCGATATTCAGCATGGACGGTGACACGGCGGATTTGCAGGAGTTGTGCGACTTGAAGAAGGAGTATGATGCGTTCCTGTACGTTGACGAGGCGCATGCCGTGGGGGTGCGGGGTACGAACGGGTTGGGATGTAGCGAAGAGCAGGGATGTATCGACGATATCGACTTTATCGTGGGCACTTTCGGCAAGGCGTTTGCCTCGTACGGGGCTTTCGTGGTGTGTGACGAGTTGTTCAAGGATTACCTTGTCAACACGCAGCGGAGTCTGATTTTCACGACGGCGTTGCCCCCGGTGGTGGTGGCGTGGACGCGGTTCGTGCTGAACCGGATGCCGGACTTTTTCCCGTATCGGCTGAAACTGACGGAGATTGCCGAACAATTGCGGACAACATTGTCCGAACGGGGATTCGAGACACGGGGCGATTCGCATATCGTGCCTTTCCTGTGCGGGAGCAACGAGAATAGCGTTTACATGTCCGAACTGTTTCAAGATAACGGCTTTTTCGTGTTGCCCGTGAGGTACCCGACCGTGCCGAAAAACGAGGCTCGTATCCGCTTCTCGCTGAATGCGGCGATACCGGAGGAGGATTACGAGTGTTTGAGGGAGTTTGTGGAAGTAAGTTTATGAAGTTTGTAAAGTTCATAAGGTTTATAGACCCCTGCGGGGCGCTTTGTCCACGGCAGCTTGAGCTGCCGATAAACGCTGTCCGAAGGACACCCGGCACTTTATGAACTTTATAAACCTTATAAACTTTATGAACTAAAAAAAAGTGCGAAGCTCGGTGGGTGGGAAAACAACTTGTAACTTGTAACCTGCCGACCTGTAACTTCGCCGAAGGCGAAAAACTATGCGAAGACAGTGGATAACCAAAAAAGGGGGACGGTGCTTGACTTTGTTCTTTTGCGGATGGGGGATGGACGAACGTGCCGTGCAACATCTGACGGGAACGGGGGACGTGCTCGCGTTCTATGATTACCGGGATATAGCGGGGGAAGAAGCTCCCGTGACGGACGGGTACGATGAGATTCGTGCGGTGGCGTGGTCTATGGGCGTGTGGGCGGCGGCGGTGTTGCTGGAGCGGTGGAAGTTGCCCGTGACAAGACGGGTAGCGATCAACGGCACGGAGCGTCCCGTGGACGAGCGTTACGGGATTCTCCCGAAGGTTTACCTGTTGACGGAGCGGGGCATGGACGAGCGGGGACGGGACAAGTTCTTTGCCCGGATGCTGGCGGGACGGGAAGAGATGGCGAGATTCGGGGCAAATAAGCCTCTCCGGGAGTTGCACGAGCAGGTGGAGGAGTTGCGGGCTATCCGGGAGCAAGCGATGCTGATACGGCCGGAAACGCGGTGGGACAAGGCGTACGTGTCCGCGGGCGACGTGATCTTTCCGCCGGAAAGCCAGCGGAACTGGTGGGACGGACGATGCGAAACGGTGAGCATAGAGGGAGGACATTACCCGTTTTACGTGTTGGATAATTGGGATGAGATATGATGGAAAGGGGGTTAAAAGTTTATAAGGTTTATAAGGTTCATAAAGTGACGGGTGTCCTTCGGACAATGTTTATCGGCAGCTCAAGCTGCCGTGGACAAAGCGCCCCGCGGGGGTCTATAAACCTTATGAACTTTATAAACTTTATAAACCTTATAAACTTTATGAATTTCATGAAATTTGAACATGATGGAAATAAATAAAGAAAAAGTGCGGAAACATTTCCGGCGCAGTATGGGAAGTTATGACGAAAACGCACGGGTACAGCGGGCAGTGGTCGGACGGCTGTGTCCTGTGGCTGTGGCAGCGGTGGAACGGATGCCCCGGAAGATACTGGAAGTGGGATGCGGGACGGGATTGTTGACCGTTTTGTTGAGGCAGGCTTTTCCGGGGAGCGAGTTGCACGTGAACGATCTCGTGGAGGATTTGTGCCGCGGGACGGCTGTCGCTAACGGGATTCCGGAGGGATGTTGCATACCGGGTGATATCGAGCGGGCGGAACTACCCGGCGGGTATGACCTTATTGTTTCGGCTTCCACGTTCCAGTGGTTCACCGACCCGGAGGCTACTTTTCGCGAGTTGGCGGAGAATCTGAATGATGGCGGTTGCATGATATTCAGTTCGTTCGGTAAGCATAACTTGCGCGAGATACGGCAAACCACGGGCGGCGGCTTGGCATACCGCACGAAGGAGGAGTTGCGGGATTTGTTGAGTCCCTGTTTCACGGTGGAACGGATGGAGGAAGAGTTTCATGTTCTTGAATTTGATAATCCCCTGTCGGTTTTGCAGCATCTGAAACGAACGGGCGTGAACGTTTCTTCCGACCGTTCCGTGTGGACGAAAGGACGGGTGAATGCCTTTATCGACGAGTATAATACCCGCTTCACGGTGGAAGGAAAGGTGATATTGACTTATCACCCGCTTTACTTCGTGTGCAGGAGGAAACAATTGAAAATTGAAAGTTGAAAATTGAAAATGAAAAATGAACTCCTCCGTCTGCTTCGAAGCCGGGAGGGAGTTCAATCTAAAATCATAAATCATAAATGGGAACAGTTTATTTTGTCAGTGGAATAGATACGGATGCCGGGAAGTCGGTGGTGACCGGGTTGTTGGCTCGTTCTTTGAGAAGGAAAGGGGTAAACGTGATTACCCAGAAGTTTATTCAGACGGGATGCCGGGGGATATCGGAAGATATTCTGAAACATCGCGAGATTATGGGGATGGAGCCGCAACCCGAGGACGAGGACGGTACGACCTGTCCCTACGTGATGACCTATCCCGCCTCGCCGCATTTGGCAGCCGAGATTGATCGAGTGACACTCGACATGGGGCGCATTGCCGGGGCAACCGGGAAGTTGCGGGCTATGTACGACACGATATTGCTGGAAGGAGCCGGGGGACTGTACGTGCCGGTGACGAGGGAGTATTTCACGATAGACTACGTGTGTGAACAAAAGCTTCCGTTGATTTTAGTAACATCCTCTAAACTAGGAAGTATTAACCACACGTTGATGAGCCTTGAGTTGTGCCGTGCGCGGGGAATTGAGTTGGCTTGTCTGGTGTATAACCGTTTCCCGAACGACAGCGAGTGGATCACGAATGATTCGATCACGATATTCCGGCAATACTTGAAAGAACATTTCCCGACGACGGCATTGATCGAGGTGCCCGTGGTACACGGGACGGATTACCCGGACGTGGACGTTAGCGCCTTGGAGGGACGGAAATGAGGAAACTGGAATTGTTATCCCCGGCAAAGAATGTCGAGGTGGCGATAGCCGCTATCAACAACGGGGCGGATGCCGTGTACATCGGCGGACCCGCTTTCGGGGCGCGTCAGGCGGTAGGCAATACGGTGGAAGAGATTGCGCGGGTGGCGGAGTACGCTCACCGCTTTTATTGCAGGGTGTTCGTGACTTTGAACACGATACTTTATGATGATGAACTGGCGGAGGTGGAACGGTTGATTCACGCGCTGTATCGGGTTGGCGCGGATGCTATTATCGTGCAAGACCCGGCTATATTGAAACTGGATATACCACCTATTGCCCTGCATGCCAGTACGCAGATGCATAATTACGATCTGGAACGCGTGAAGTTTCTCGATCGGTTGGGATTTCAGCGTATCGTGTTGGCGAGGGAATTATCCCTAGAGCAATTGCGGGCAATCCGGCGGGAGGTGAAAGCGGAGTTGGAGTATTTCGTGCATGGGGCTTTGTGTGTCAGTTTAAGCGGGCAGTGTTATATCTCTCATTATCTGACAGGAAGGTCTGCCAACAGGGGCGAGTGCGCGCAGGCTTGCCGGATGCGGTGGACGGTGGCGGACAGTGACGGGCAGGTGCTGGTGAAGGACAAACACGTGCTTTCACTTAAAGATTTAAATTTATCCGCTTACTTGCGTGATTTGGTGGATATTGGAATTGATTCGTTCAAGATAGAGGGGCGGTTGAAAGAAGTGGATTACGTGGCGAACGTCACGAGGTATTATTCTGCCCGGTTGGACGGGATTATCGCTGGAAGCGAGGGATTGTCCCGCGTGGGAAACGGGCACGTGAACGCGGGATTCGATGCCGATCCGGAACGAAGTTTCAACCGGGGGTACACGGATTATTTTATTGCCGGGCGGAAACAGGGCATCGTGAACATGGATACCCCGAAGTCCACGGGGAAGAAAGTGGCGGTGGTGAAACAGGCGAAAGGAAATTTGTTGGTCGTGGAGGCGCTGGAAACGATACATAATGCCGACGGCTTGTGCTATTTTGACGGGCAAGAGTTGCGGGGGATCAAGGTGAACACGGCGGAAGGCAATCGACTGACGTGCAACGAGCGGGTGACCGTGATGCCGGGGACGGTGTTGTACAGGAATTACGATCACGAGTTTGTAAGTCGTTTGTCCAAAGCGGTTTCAGTGCGTAAGATTCAAGTAAGAGTTGACGTGTACACGGAGGAGGATCATCTCGTGCTGGTTGCCGAGGACGAGGCAGGCGTGGCGGTGACACTGCGTAGTGACGAGGTGTTCGAGAGGGCGACAAACGCGGCTCAGGCGGAACGAATTGTCGGGCAGTTGGGCAAAAGCGGTAATACGCGCTATGATTGTTGCCCGGTAGAGTGTCATGGTGATACGGTACTTTTTATCCCGTCGGCGGTGGTGAACGGTTACCGGGGGCGGTTGCTGGACTTGTTGACCGAGGAACGGGAGAAGCAACGGGAACGTTGGGTACAGGCGCCGTTGAACCGGGATGCGGTGTACGCGGGAGAGGCGGATTGGCGGTTGAACGTGGTGAACAGGTTGTCGGGGACATTCTACCGCGAACACGGGACGGCAGAGCCGGAAGCGGGTTTCGAGGTCGCCCGGAACCGTTCGGGACGTGCCGTGATGACCACGCGCTATTGCCTGTTGTTTGAACTGGGAATGTGCCGCAAGTCGGGCAAGGATAAGGCGTTGAAGTATCCCCTTTACCTTTCCAATAACTTGGGCAGATTCCGGCTTGAGTTCGATTGCGAACGTTGCTTTATGAAGGTGGTTTCGCCGTGAGGGGTTAGTGGACTAATTTCAGTCCCACGACACCCGCCAGTATGAGCGTGACGAATAATAGGCGAAGGACGCTTGCCGAGTCGTGAAAGAATAATATCCCTAGCAAGACGGTTCCCACGGCACCGATACCCGTCCATACCACGTACGCGGTGCCTATCGGGATGCTTTTTTGGGCAAGGTACAGGAGATAGCCGCTGCATCCCATGGAAACGATGGAAAGCGCGATGAAAAGGTAAAAGTATTTCTCGTGAACACCCGCTAATTTGAACCCGAGAGGCCAGCCTATTTCCAGTAGTCCGGCACAAACCAATAAAATCCAAGGCATAGTTGTTTTCGTTAATGTTACAGGGCAAAGGTAGGGCGTCGACGCGGGGAATTACTTGATATTTATCAATTAATCGACACGGGCTTGCGATTCAATTGTAAAAGTATAATTTTGTGGAAAACTTGAAACAGATATGAGCGTGATGGCAGGAATGGAGAACTTTCTCCCGGGGAACGTGGGGAAACGGTTGGCATCTCTCGTGACGGAGGTGTGTTACCCGAGGGGACACGTGTTGTTCAGTCAGGATAAGTCGGAGAGGAATATCTATATCATCGGGCAAGGGATCGCGCGGGCGTACACGGAGGGCGACGGGAAGGACGTGACTATCTGGTTCGGGCTGGAAGGGGACGTTATTATCTCTGCCCGCGGGTATGTGTACGGGGAAAAGGGATATGAAACGATGGAGTTGTTGGAGGATGCAGTTTTGTACCGGATTGAATGGCAGGGACTTTTCGAACTTTATCATCACGATATAGAGGTGTGTAACTGGGCACGGCAGTTGCTGGAACGGGAGTTCGTGAAGACGGAACAACGGCTGATATCGCATTTGTCCGAAACGGCCTCGGAACGATACCTGCGCTTGACACGGGAGAAACCGGGGATTGTCCGACGGGTGCAGTTGCAGTATATCGCTTCTTATCTTGGGATTACTTCCGAGCATTTGAGTCGAATTAGGGGAAAGAAGTGATTCGATTCTGTGATTTTGCTACACTGATTTTGAATATGAAAAACTTGCAGGTTTACGGGTATAACTTGTGGTTTCGGAAGAAATGATTTAATTTTGTCCGGCAAATTCAAATGACGAAGAGTGTATGATACATAGGTTATTATATGATTTCAAATCCCCGTTTGTTTTAGGAAGGTGGTATGTTTGTTTTTCGTGGATAGCATGCGTGATGATGTTGTTGTTTATTGCTTGTCATAAGGATCATGGGGAGAAAGAACTTTTACCGGAGAGGGAAGAAGTGAGAGTGGCGGTGGTGCTTCCCTTGGAAGATAAGATGGCTGAACATTGGAAGCATTGTTTGGAGTGGGCAATACAAAATATCGAAGCGGCGCAACGGGGAATGGATAGAGGTGTAAGGATTGAGTTGGAGTGGTATGACGAGAATAATGCGGATATAGAGGGATTGTTTAATGAATTGTCTGCGCGGGAGGACGTGGCAGCCGTGATAGGGCCTTTTTATTCGAATCACACGTGGGTGGCTGCCCGGCAATGTGCCAAGTATAACAAGACGCTTTTTACGATTTCTTCATCGGCGGAGATGGTGCGTAGTTTTGCGGAAGGAGGTTTGCTTTGGGTACTGACGGAAACGGATATTGCTCAATGTGAGGTGTTATTGTCAAAAGCCATGACCTATGGGGCAAAACGGGTGGCTTTGTTGGCTCAAGAGGATGTTTATGGACAGACGTTTATTGATTGGTTTGCTTTTCAGGCTAAGGAACTCGGTTTGGAAGTGGCCGGTATCGTGTCATATACGGACGCCACTGCGGGTGACGGATTTCGGCAATGTGCGGCTTTGGATGCCGATTTCATGATTTGTGTACCTTCTTCGGTCGAGAATTTGCAGGATATGGTGGCGGCTCGGAAGGGAATACCGGGTTTGGTTTCTCGTCAGCTTTACTCTGACGTCGCTTTTAGTGCCACGGCTTTGGATAGGTTGGGAAAGGATGCCGAGGGTTTGGAAGGAATCGCTATGTCACCGGATCCAGGTTCCGGGTTCCAAGTGTCCTATGAAGTGAAATTCGGCAACCAGCCCGTGCTTGGAGAAGCTCATATGTATGATGCGTTGAGTTTGATTGCTTATGCCGCATTCAAGATGCAAATTGAAGGTACGGACGATATGAATGAAGCGTTGCGTTCACTGGTTGATGGGCGAGGGATGAATATGGGAGCGTGGATGACAGAGGATATGCGTTTAGTATTTAAGGCTATAGCTAAAGGAGATACCCCGGATATTGATGGTGCTACCGGGGCCTTGGAATTCGACAGTAAGGTGTACACGAATGTGCTACATTCCGTGTACGCAAACTGGGTTGTGTATGACGGAAAGTTCTTGATTCTTGATTATAACACAAGTGACGGGGGAAAGCGTGTGGAGGAAATTTTGGCGGGATGGAACTGGAAAGTGTCACAGATGCAGGAGATCGATCAAAATCAAATAGCTCCCGTTTATCCCGAAATGCGGGAGAAATGGGCATTGTTGGTGGCGGCTTCCATGGGATGGGAAAATTATAGGCATCAAGCGGACGTATTGGAAATTTATCGCTTGTTGAAGCGACAGGGATACAGGGATGATCATATTGTGATGATAATGGAGGATGATATAGCCAATAACAGTCAAAATCCGGAATTAGGTGTGGTTAGGGTACGTCCGGATGGGGAAAATTTATATGCGGACGTGGAGATAGATTATCGCTTGTCCGAGTTGTCGCCTGCCGATGTCGCGGCAATTCTTGCCGGGGAAAGGAGCGAGAGATTACCGGAGGTAATAGCGGCGTCGGAGTATGATAATATTTTTGTTTTCTGGAGCGGGCATGGAGAGTATGGCGAGATGTTGTGGGGGAGAAATGCAACCATGAAGGAGAATGATATGCGAAAGATGCTTGAGAGTTTGAGCGCAAAGGGAAATTTTCGTAAGATGTTGTGGATGGTGGAAACGTGTTATTCGGGTAGTGTGGCTAGGGTTTCGGAAGGGATACCGGGAGTTATGTTTATTACTGCGGCGGACGAGAATGAAACTTCAAAGGCAGATGTGTTCAGTAACAAGTTGAACGTGTGGATGTCGAATCGGTTTACCAGTACGTTTCAAGATTTGATTGATAAAGAGCCGAGCATTTCGTTGCGTGATCTCTATTACGGTTTGTTTCAGAATACCGTCGGTTCGCATGTTATGGTTTATAATACCTCTTTTTTTGATAACTTGTTCCAGTGTTCATTTAGTGAGTTTCTTTAATATTGTAATTTGATATGGTGGTACGTTGCGTGTACATGTTGGTTGTTGTCAGTCTATTACTGGTGAGTTGTTCTGACGGGGAGGATGCATTGCGGGATAATCCTTACGCCTCGAAACAGGCGATCGTGTTGTTTTCCCCGGGAGGTATAGGTGATATGGGGTATAATGACCAAATACTGAGAGGTATTCAACAGGTGAAAGAAGAGAAGGATTTCATGTTGTTGTTTTCTTCTCCATCCTCACTTGAAGAGGCCCGGAGAATTTTCGGGGATTGGTTGGATATGGATACAGAAGGGATTGATTGTTTATTTATTCTTGGCGGTAACGAGTACGAGGGAATGGCTCGGGAGTTGTTGAAGGGGGGAAAATATCCTGATAAGAAAGTTTTGTTGTTCGAAACGCTGGATTCGAAAATTCCTGCCTACACGTTCAGTATTTCGATGTACGGGGCTTGTTATTTGGCCGGGGGGCTTGCCTTTCCTTTCACGTCGGATAAGGCGGCAGTACTATGTGGTAATAGTAACGATGCAACTGTGAGGCGTGCGGCAGAAGGATTCGTCAAGGGGTATGCGGATCATGGTGGCAGATCGGCGGATATATACTGTTTGGCGGATGATTGGACGGGATATACTATGCCTGACTCCGCGTATCGGATGGTAGCTCGTTTGGCGGGGGAGTACGGTTACTTTTTCCCGTTAGCGGGAGGTTCAAACTTGGGAATGTTTCGTTACGCGCGGGAGTACCCGGGTGGATTCTATATGGCAGGCATGGATGTGGATCAATCTGGCTATTCTTCGCGAATCACTTGCTCGGTGGTGAAGAATATCGATAGATTGATAGGGCATTATCTTGATTTATGGTTAGAGGGTGAGCCTATTCCGCGCAACGAGGTGTACGGTTTGGAGTCCGGGTATATAGATATTGTTGTTTCCCCAGGATACGAGGAAACATTGTTACCGATTGTTTTTTCTTTGAAAGACCGGGCTGTGGAAGAAGAAAATAGATTTTTAAACCAATAAAAATGTTGATAATGAAACGTGTTACATTATTTAGTTTATTTGTTTTTAGTATGTTTGTAGTGTTCTCGTGTAGTGACGACAACAAGAAGGACGAGGGTGATCAAGTGATTGATAATCGTTTGCCGGCATCCGAGGTATTGGAATTATTAAAGAGTAATTTGCTTGACGAGGATGGTAACCCTATCGGTATATCTGACGGGCAAGTCGAAACGAATCGTGAATTGGCCGTGAGCGGGGCTTTGGAAGCTATTGTTTGCTATAGTGCCACGCATGAGGGAGTAGAGTTTTTGTTGCCATGGAAAGAGGGAGATGCTTTCTCCTATACATACACGCTGCGCGACGATAGGGGAACAATAAGTGTGAAAAGTAGTGACAAGGATGGGTATTGCGCGGAGATGATGCTTCGGGTGCCGGAGTTTCCGAAAATAACCCGGATTCGGTTTATGAAATGGAATGCATTTTGGCATGAGAATAATTCGGAAATATCAACTTCCTTGGACATGAGTAACCTTGGTCCTTCTACATCTATAAGTTTTATGTTTGCCAAGTTGCAGTTGGAAATGACTGAGGTTACTAAAGGAAACGCGATGGATTATATGAAGAAAATAGAAAAAGCACAAAAACAACAAAAAGAGGTTGCTGATATGCTTCAACGCTGTCGGAAGCTTCAAAACCAAGCTAAAGAGAACGAAAGTTCTACTGAAATGCCTGCGGATATTCGTGCGTTTATGGATGAGAATGGGCTCGCTTATGATTTGACGGGCAACGATTCTTTTCACAATGAGGAGGAATGGAATGTGGCAATCCAATCTTTGCAAAATCATCAGGGACAATTAGGAATTGATATTCAAACTCAAATGGTGTACATGCAAGACTTTATGGGGCAATATAATTCTTATCTGCAAGGAGCGAATTCTGCTATTCAGTCCGGAATGCAGACATTAACTGGTATTGCACGAGGTGTTTGATTATTGTGATAACTTATTAGACTCCAAAATGAAACGAGATTCATCACGAATCTCGTTTTTTGTCAATTATTTTTACTATCTTGCACGAGTTTAGGATAAAGGAGTAAAATATGAAAATACGAAACCGTTTCATCCAATATATTAGCGTGATGCTTTTGTTTTGTCTGGTGTCTTGCGAGAAGGATGAGAATGAACCGGAGAAGGTGAGGACGTTGATGGTGTATCTGGCTGGAAATAATAATCTTTCCGGTCATTTGAAAAATAATATCAAGGATATGGCGAGCGCGTGGAAAAGGAGTTATAACGGGGATATCGTGATCTTTTTTGACGGCAGCGGGAGCACCCCCCAGTTGTTGACGTTTAAAGTCAAAGACGGGGTGGTGGAACAGGAAGTGCTTAAAACGTATGACGAGTTAAATTCCGCTTCCCCGGAAACGCTGAAGCAGGTAGTAAAAGATATGCAGGCGTTATATCCTTCTGATTCTTACGGGATGATTTTCGGATCGCACGCCACGGGTTGGATACCGTCTTCTTTGTTGGGACGAGCGGAGAGGTCTTTGTATCAAATAGAGAATCCTCTCACGAGAAGTTTTGCCACTGACGGGGCTTCAACTATGGATATCCGTGATATGGCAGCGGCAATCCCGGATGGAATGGATTTTATCGTGTTTGACGCTTGTCTGATGTCGTCTATTGAAACTCTATACGAGTTCCGGAATAAAGCCAAGTATGTCATAGCCTCCCCGGCAGAAACACCTGCTCCCGGTTTTCCTTATGCCAAGATGATGCCTTATTTTTGGAGGGAAGGTGATCGGTTGGAGAGTGATTTGGAAGAGGTGTGCAAGATATTTTACGAGTATTATAATACTTACAATTCGTCTGACCGTTTCGGTACGATAGCTTTAATCAACATGTCGGAGTTGGATAATTTATATGATTTGACTTGTCAAGTGTTGGAAGGAAAAGCACCGGAGGCCGCCCAAATGGGCAAGAAGGACGTGTATAATTACCCGAAAGTGGAATATGATAAATATGACCGCTTTTTTGATTTAAGGGAATATATCAGGTATATGACGGTGAATGACGCGGCTCTCCGTGCGGCTTACGAGGATTTGTTGGGAAAGGTGGTTTTGTATAAAGCGGTGACTGATCCTTTTTATCGAATGACAATCCCGGTAGAGAAGTTCAGTGGTATTAGTACTTATATTCCCCGAAGTGAATGGTATGACGAAACGAAAGCTTACTGGGATTTCCCGTGGGCGGGGGTTTACGGTAAGGATGCCACGGAATAGAATACCCGGGCTCCGGTTTCGATGAGTTCGTCCGGGAAGTCGTAGTGCGGGGAGTGAAGCGGGGGACAGTTTTCGCCGGCTCCCAAACCGAACATGGCTCCTTTGTACCGTTGAGTGAATAGCCCGAAGTCTTCGCCCCAGCTAAAGGGGTTTTCCACTTCCACGTAATTGAAACCTTCGCGAAGGGCGGCACTTTTGATTGTTGCCACTGCCTGCTTGTCGTTTTCGTTGGCGGAGAAAGGTTCAAGCCACCTGATCTTGTGTTGCAGACCGGGAGTGTTTTCACAGTCGGCAATAACCAGATGTTTTAGTTTTTCCGTGTATTCGTTTAACCGATGGTCGGTTTTGGCACGGAGTGTAGCCCGGATAACGCTGTTCCCGGCGGATACGCCGTATGCTTCTTCACCGACATGTATTTCCACGATCGTGGCGAGGAAATAGTCGTCGGATTGTATGTTCGTGTTATTCCAGCGTTGCAGTTCCTCGACGATGTGGAGGGTGGCGGGAATCGGGCTGATGCCATTCCGGGGTTCGGCGGCGTGGGAGGTCTTTCCGGCGAGAGCAATGGAAACACTGACGACGGCACAGGTGAAACTGCCTTCTTTGCAGAGTACGGCAGAGGTCGGTGCTCCCGGTATGTTATGGAGGGCGAATACCCGGTCGATGGCATAGTAATCAAGTATTTTCGTGTCGAGTACAGCCTTGGAACCGCTGCCGTTTTCTTCGGCGGGTTGGAAGAGCAGTAGTACGCGGCCTTGTTGCAGGGGATGGTCGTGCAACATGCGCGCGAAACGCAAGAGGATTGTCGTGTGTCCGTCGTGTCCGCATTTGTGGGCTACGCCGGGGATCAGGGAATGGTACGGGAGTTCGTTAGGTTCCTGTACCGCCACGGCGTCCATGTCTGCGCGGAAAAGGAGCGTCTGACCGTTTTCGGAGAAGAAATATTCCGCCAGTAGCCCGTGTCCGCCAACGTGGCGGATGATCTTGGTCGGGGCGAAAGGTTGTAGTTGTTCCTCGATGAAACGGGCGGTCTTGCTCTCCCGTCCGGACAGTTCCGGGTGTTGGTGGAGATGGTGGCGTATGTGATGAAAAGTGTTTTCCTGCATGACTTGTTTTTTGATTGGACAAAGGTAAGGGTTAAAGTTTAAATTTGAACCCCGGACAGTTACCATTTGAGTTTTTTTCGAGAGGTTGTTTTGATGAATTATCGTTTTGTATTTGTTCTGTAACCGTTTCGAAACGGTTGAACAACGGTTAAACACTGAATGAACAACGAGGCGACGGGATGATGTGGATAGAAATCTGCCTGAAACGCGGTTGGTATTGAAAAATTATTACCTTTACGACGAATTATAAAACAGAATAGCGATGAAGTTGAATAAAACTCAGGGTGATTTTCTGCGGGGAGTGATAGAGCGTTGGGAAGCGGAAGGAACAATCACGACAGATACTGCTAATCGGTTAAAAACAAGTTACACGGTGCGTCCGTTCGAGTGGAAAGAGTTGGCAAAGTACTCGTTTTGGATAGCGGTTGTATGTGGCGTTATTGCCGTGGGATCGGTGCTTGCCGATCATTTTATCATGAATTTTCTGGAAAAGCTGTTCCTTTCTTCTTACGGGTTGGCGAGCGGGGTGTTTGCCGTGCTTGCGGCGTTGACGTATTACTGGGGGTGGAAGAGGCGGCAGCGATTGCCATACAAGATATTCAGCAATGAAACGATTCTTTTTATCGGCGTGGTGTTTACTGCCGTGTCGATAGGGTATCTGGGAGCCGCTATTGATAACGGGAGTGGGCATTTTTCGTTGTTACTGTTGCTGGCGGCGTTGGTCTACGGGTTTCTGGGACTCCAGTTCTCGTCTTCCATGGTATGGGTGTTTGCCTTGCTTTCACTGGGAGGCTGGTTTGGTGCCGAAACTGGTTACCTGACGGATTGGGGACATTACTTTTTGGGGATGAATTATCCTACCCGTTTTGCGGCTTTCGGGGCGGCAATCCTGTTGTGCCGTTTCGCAGTGTGCGGGAAACGCTGGTTTACCGATGTAGACCATGCGACTTACGTGGTAGGAATGCTTTACTTGTTTATTTCCCTGTGGTTGCTGTCCATATTCGGGGATACGCGTAGTTTTGCTCGTTGGTATAGCACGCGGCAGATTGAGCTTTGGTACTGGAACGGCTTGACGTTGGCAGCTTCGGCGATTGCGGCGTATATCGGTCTTAGACGGGACGATGCGGTGGCACGGGGATTCGGGATATCTTTCTTTCTTCTGGGGATATACACGTTGTATTTCACGTTGTTGTGGGACGTGATGCACGTGGCATTATTCTTTTTTGTTCTGGCTGTATCTTTCTGGCTGTTGGGACGTAAAGCCGAGAAAATATGGAGTCTTGAGTTTTTCGCCCGGGATGCCCGTAAAGTAAAAGAAGACATGAATTGAAAGAAGTATGGATACACTCGTAAGCTTGGGATACTGGGGACTTTTTATCGGCTCGTTTCTTGCCTCGACGGTTATACCGATGAGTGCGGACGTGTTGCTGGTAGGCGTGTTGGCGTTGGGAGGAAACGTGTGGTGGTGTCTGGCGATTGCCACGGTGGGCAATTGGTTGGGTGGGCTTACCTCGTACTGGATCGGCTGGCTGGGGCGTTGGGATTGGATGGAACGGTGGTTCAAGGTGAAGCGCGAGCAGTTGGAAAAGCAAAAAGGATATATAGACCGCTACGGCGTGTGGCTGGCGTTGTTCACGTGGTTGCCTCTGGTGGGTGATTTGTTCGCTATCGCTTTGGGGTTTTATCGTATCCGTCCGAAAATGTCCGCTTTCTATATGCTGGTAGGACGGTTTGCCCGGTTCGTGGTGTGGGTGCTTCTTTACTTGAAATACGCGGATCGCTTTGTCGAGTGGATTAGTAATAATTAGGAATAATAAATATTAAAGGCTGTTCAGCGTATTTGCCGAATAGCCTTCTTGGGCAAAACCAGACGTTGGATATCGAGTTGGCTTTACCAGCTACCGCTGGAACCGCCACCACCGAACGAGCCGCCGCCAAATCCCCCGAACGAGCCGCCGCCGCTGCTAAAGCCGCCGAAGCCACCACTGCTGCTGCCACCGCCAAAACCGCCCATGGGGAAGATAAAGAAGCCACCGCCGGAGGAACGTCCCGGCGAATATCCGCCGCCACCTCGCCGCCGGAAAATGAAGGACAGTAATACCGCTAAAATGATAAAGCCGATGACAAAATCAATCCACCCGCCACTCTCGCTTTTCTTCCGGTATTCGTCTGCCGTGTATTCTCCTTTCGAGAGATCCATGATCACGTCGAGAGCCTTGTTTACACCCCTGTAATATTCTCCTTGCTGAAAAGAGGGGATGATTTCGTTACGTGTGATACGGGATGCGATGACGTCAGGAATGACTCCTTCTAACCCGTAACCGACGGAGATGGCTACTTCGCCTCGTTCTCTGCCGCTCTTGGGTTTTATCAGGAGCACGATACCGTTGTCCTTGCCTTTTTGTCCCACGCCCCATTGCTCACCCAAGCGGGCGGCGTAATCGTTGATATCATAACCGTTTAGCGTGGGAACGGTGACTACCGCTATCTGCGTGGATGTGCTGTCGTTGAAATTCCTTAGCTTTCTTTCCAGTGTATTTTGTTCCTGTTTGCTGAATAGTCCGGTGAAATCGTTCACGATACGCCGGGGTTTCATGGGGTCGGGAATGTTCTGTGCTCCGGTGATATAGCTTATGCCCGCGATAAGGGTAAGTAATATGAATAGTCTTTTTATCATTGTTGTTCTAGTTACTGAATGAAATATCATCGGGAAGTTCGTTCACGTCATCCTCTTGGTAGGGGAAATACGCTTTTAATTGTTCCCCGGCAGTAATCACGGCTTCGCAAATACCTTCGGTGATCGCTCCCTGTTTGAATTTCTCGACCATGTTTGTTTTGATCGAGTCCCAGAATCCGGTGGGTACTTTGGAATTAATCCCGGCATCGCCGAGAATGGCCAATTTGTGGTCGAGTAGAGCAACGTAAATCAATACCCCGTTGCGAAGTGCCGTTTTGTGCATCTTCAATTCGGCGAACACGTCCGCCGCCCGGTCGAGTACTTCTATCTTGCTGCGATTCTCGATATGGACCCGGATTTCTCCGGAAGTATCTTTCTCCGCCTTTTGTATGGCAGCTACCATGGCTTCTTTTTGTTCTTTGGTGAATGCTTTCTCGGGAGACATGAGTTGATTTTAAATTTTAGATTTTAGATTTTGGATTCCAACTGCACGGGATTTCGCTTTTTTAGAATTTTACTTCCGGTGCTTTTTCCGCCCCGGCGGTGGCCTCGAAGTAAGGTTTCACGGTGAAGCCGAACATGTTGGCGAGGATGTTTTTCGGGAATGAACGGATGTAAGCGTTATAGCTTTTCACGTCCTCGTTGAATTTCCGTCTTTCCACGGCAATACGGTTCTCGGTACCTTCCAGTTGAGCTTGCAAATCCCGGAAGTTTTCGTTTGCCTTGAGGTTGGGGTATTGTTCCGATATAGCCATCAAGCGGGAGAGGGCAGAGGAGAGTTCGCCCTGCATGCTGTTGAATTGTTGGATGGTCTTCTCGTCAAGTTGATCAAAATTAATTCTCATTTGGGTTGCTTTCGCACGGGCTTCCACAACTTGAGTCAGCGTGTTTTGCTCGTGTTCGGCGTATCCTTTCACCGTGTTCACGAGGTTAGGGATTAAGTCTAAACGGCGTTGGTATTGGTTTTCCACGTTCGACCATTGTGATGATACTCCCTCGCTACGAGTTACCATTTGATTGTAACTTCCTTTAAACCACATGAAAATACCAATCAGGATAATGACAATTATTCCGATTACAATATAACTCTTCTTCATTTTTTTGCTTTTATTTTAGTAATACAATTAATGTGACAAATATAATATTTTTCAATTTCTTCTATCAGAAACCATGCCGTTTTAGCAGGGCTTCAAGTTCTTTTCCGGTAATATTTTCCTTTTCGGCTTTGTCGTAGATATAGAGAAGATTGATAACTCCTTCCTCGACGTTTAGAATAATAGTATAAGTAATTACCCGTGCCCCGTGGCTTTTTCCTTTCCCTTTCGAACGAATAGTCATACGAACTTTGCGCAGACCTTTTCCTAAATCTATGCCGGAGTCCGGGTGCTCAAGTAATTCTTGCTGTAAGGCAATAAGATCGTTTCTTAAAGAATGGTATCGTTTACTTAATCGTTTGAACTCTTTTGCGAATCCGATTAAAATGTTAATCTTGTAATTCATCAAGGAATTCATTTATATCTTTTGCTTTCTTTTTGCCTGCCCTAATTAATTCCAATTCTATTAAGCTTGCTTCTATTCCCGCTAAAATCTCTTCTTTACCGATAGTTTCTTTCTCGACCGCTTTCTTTTGGCGGCGGATATATTTCACCAAACGTTTGAGTGCTATCATATCGTTAAGTTGTTTGATATCATCTATTAACTCCTGTTTCAAGATATTCATTTCCCCGTAAGCGATAGCGGGTTCGCTGACTTCATTTTCCGCCGGAGGGGGCATTTTGTATGTTTTCTTTTTTGCCATAGTAATGATCCTCGTGGTCTTAATAATCACAAAGATACGAAATATATCCGAAAAGTGTTATGCTTTTTCCCGTATTACCCGGTCATAGATGTAAAGTAACACGGTTGTGCCTAATCCTATGGCTAGAATTACCATCCAAATATTAGAGGGAGAGTATTGTTGCCAAAGGAGATCGGTCAATTCCTTGTGTCCCATGTGGAGTTGTTGCGCCACGTTGTCAAAATAGGCGTTACTGGATAACCCTTCGGGGATAGCCAAGCCTTTGGCTTCGGCGAATTGGCGGGTGATAACCACTTTGTCGGACATATTCTGGTACACCATACCGGAGATAATCCCCGCGAAAACACTACCGATAAACACGGGAATAAAGGAGTATCCCATGTAAAGGGCTTTCTTGTCATGCGGGGCGATACGTCCGATGTATTCCGTGATCTTGGGTGAGCCTGCCATTTCTCCCAGCGAGAAGACGAGTATCGCCACGAGCGTGAAGAGTACGTTTTGGGAAAACAATGTTAATGCCATACCTATGGAACACACGAGAAAGCCTGACATCATTGATTTCAACGGTTTCATGCGCATCACGATGCTTGATACTGCGATTTGGAAAATGATGATATACAAGGCATCGAAGTTTGTCACGAATTCGGCGTCCAATACTCCCGGCGCGGGACTGTAATTATTACTGATAAATGGAATATACTCGTGGAAAAAGTTGTAAAGCACGCTGGTATCCACCCACTGAGAGATAAACACGGGCAGCGTGAAGAATAACTGGTAATACATAGTCCAAAAACCTGCCACGATAAGCAGGAACACGAGAAATTTGACATCCCGTACGATGCTGAACATATTACGGAATATATCCCCGAAAGTCTTTACCAGCGAGGTTTGTTCCACTTTTCCACGGTGAGGTTCCTTGTAAAAGAGCAGCAGAATGAAATTCAATGCGATCATCCCTGCCGAAACGTAGAACACGAGATGCGATGATCCTTTAAATAGTAATGTTACCATAGGACCGAAGAAAGCACCGATGTTCACCATCATGTAGTAAACGCCGAATCCTATTGATGCCGTTTCATCAGTGGTTGTTTTGGCTATGGTTGCCGATATTACCGGTTTGAATAACGCGGCACCCACGGCAAGATAAAGATACATGAGAAATACTCCCGTGAATGTTGAGAACAAGGGTAAGAGGATAAATGCCGAGGTGTAAATCACGAAGGCGAGTGCCAGTATTTTTTTATACCCGTAGCGGTCAGCAATTGCCCCGGTCAACACGGGTAGGAAGTAGAGTATTCCAGTGCCCACGCCCATGAGGATACCTTTCTGGCTCTGCGTGAATTCCAGACCGCCCGCGTCGGAGGAACTGGTGAGGTAATTGGCAAATAGCATGAAAAATCCATACCATGCCCAACGTTCGAATAACTCAATAGTGTTTGCCACCCAGAAGGTGCGGGGAAATTTACTGAAAAAACTCATTATTTTAGGTTTTGCCTTCGGCAAGTTACAAGTTGCATTGCCTTCGGCAGTTACAGGTTACAAGTTCGAAGAGATTGTCTAAACCTGTAACAGCGAAAGCAATGTAACTCGCCGTAGGCGAATTATTTAACCAAATTCATCGTATCTGTTGCGATAACTAATTCTTCATCGGTAGTGATGCTCATCACGATCACTTTAGAGTCAGACATGGATAACATTTTGTCTTTTCCGCGAGTGCCTTTGTTGGCAGCCGTGTCGAAATGAATACCCATGTATTCCATGTTACGGCATACTTGTTCGCGTACTTCATCGTCGTTCTCTCCGATGCCACCCGTGAATACGATCAAGTCTACGCCGTTCAGTACGGCCGCGTAACTACCCACGTATTTTTTCACGTCGTAAGAAAGAATGTCAAGAGCCAAACGGGCTTTCTCGTTACCTTCGCTTGCGGCAGTTTGCAGGTCACGACAGTCTGAAGATACCTCGGACACTCCTTGTAATCCGGATTTTTTGTTTACCAAGTCGTTTGCTTGAGCTGTGGTTAGTCCTTCTTTGTCGCAGATATACAACAATGCACCGAGGTCGAGATCACCCGTACGGGTACCCATGATCACCCCTGCGTTGGGAGTGAAGCCCATAGAGGTGTCGACGGATTTACCTTTGTTGATAGCGGTAATGGATGAGCCGTTACCGAGGTGGCAGGTGATAATCTTTTTCTCTTCGATGTTCCAGCCTAGAATGTTGCATGCCTTTTGAGCCACGAATTTGTGAGATGTCCCGTGGAAGCCGTAACGACGTACCCGGTATTGCTCGTAATATTTGTAGGGCAGACCGTAAATGAATGCCTCTTTCGGTAGTGTCTGGTGGAACGAGGTATCGAATACGGCTACTTGCGGAACGCCCGGCAGTAGTTTTTCCATTGTCTCGATTCCGGTCAGGTTTGCCGGGTTATGCAACGGAGCCAACTCGCAGCAAGCGGCGATTTTATCTTTAGCATCTTTGTCCACGATAACGCTTTTGGCAAAGAATTCCCCCCCGTGTGCCACGCGGTGTCCCACGGCATTAATATCGGTCAGAGCCTTGATCACCCCGTGTTTCGGGTCAACAAGTGCTTTCAGAATCAAGTCAATACCGACGGTGTGATCCTTGATCGGTTCTTCCACCACGTATTTATCTTTTCCTTCCGGTTTGTGTGTGAAGCTTCCTACCGGTAGACCGATTTTTTCTACCAATCCTTTTGCCAGTAACGTCGGCTCTCCTTCCATGTCTAACAACTGGTATTTTATGGAGGAACTACCGCAGTTTAATACTAATATGTTCATTATATTTGAATATATAAAGTTTTTAAAGTCCGTGAAATATTTAGTTCGTAAAGTTTATAAGGTTTATAAAGTTCATAAAGTAAACTTGCTTTATGAACCTTATGAACTTTATACTTTATAGACTGATTTATTTTGCTGCAGCTTGATTTACCGTAATCGCCACTAGGTTTACGATATCACTAACCGAACAACCTCTTGACAGGTCGTTGATTGGGGCTGCCATACCTTGTAGCACGGGGCCAACAGCTTCGATGCCCGCGATGCGTTGCACGAGTTTGTAGCTGATGTTACCTACTTCGAGGCTGGGGAAGATAAGCACGTTGGCTTTTCCGGCCACGGGACTGCCCGGGGCTTTGCTTGCACCCACGGAAGCTACCAGTGCGGCGTCTGCCTGCATTTCGCCGTCGATCATTACGTCGGGAGCCATTGCTTTTGCCAGTTCGGTTGCTTTTACTACTTTATCTACCAGTTCGTTCTTTGCCGATCCTTTGGTGGAGAAGCTCAACATGGCCACTCTCGGCTCGATTTTAGCGATAGCTTTTGCGGTTCCGGCAGTAGCCACGGCTATTTGAGCCAATTCTTCAGCGGTGGGGTTAGGCAACACGGCACAGTCGGCGCACACGATTAACCCGTTTTCCCCGTATTCCGGTTTGTTGGTCAACAGGAGGAAAGCCCCTGATACGACAGACATTCCCGGTAACGTCTTCACGATTTGTAACGCCGGGCGTAATACGTCTCCGGTAGCGTTCTTCGCTCCGGCGACTTCACCGTCCGCATCACCGCTTTTGATCATCAAAGTTGCCAGATAAAGCGGATCAACAACAAGTTTCAATGCTTGTTCCTTTGTCATCCCTTTACTCTTGCGGAGTTCAACCAACAAGTCGGCATAAGCCTCTTTTTTTTCGTGGTTCTCGGGATCGATGATTGTTGCTTTACCGATATTTTTTAACTCGAATTTCTCCGCCAAAGCCTTGATTTCCTCCGGTTTCCCGATTAGGATAATTTGCGCGATACCTTCACCCAAAAGGATATCGGCAGCTTGTAACGTACGTTCTTCGGTTCCTTCCGGAAGTACAATTCTTTTATTGCACTTCTTGGCGTTTTCTTTGATTTGTTCAAGGAGATTCATTGTCTTTATCTGTTTTGTAATTGTTATTCGCAATCGTTGCCGCAAAAGTATGAATAATTCATCAAATTACACGTGTTTTGCTATTTATTGTTTGCAATTTTCAATGATTTTGCAAGATTGAGATTGCAAAATTCATGAACTCACTTTAAAGCGTACTCGCAATACTCCTTCGTTGAAATCGTGTGATATTATACGGAATGTACCGATTTCCGCTGTGCTCGTCACGTGTTCGCCGATACAGGCACATTGATCGTAATCACCGATACGGATAACGCGTACTGTATCTACGCTTGGGTCGGGCAGGCGTTCGATGCTGATACTTGAAGGTACTTTGTCTTTCGGGTAGAAAATTTCTTCTACGTTGATGTTCTGTTGAATAATGTCGTTCACCGCTTGTTCTACCGTGGCTATATCCTCGGGAGTGGGAGAGGTGGTGAAATAATAGTCACACTTGGACTTCTTTTTCTCGATATGCGCCGAGAAAGCCCGTTCGCAATGGAAGTATTTTACCATTTGCGAGTTTAGTATGTGTTCCGCCGTGTGCATGGCAGGCGAGGAGTATACCTTGTTCGGTTCGTTGATGTTCATGCTTTTAATATTGCAAATTTTGTAGTTTGTGATGTTCCATCGCGAATATAATTAAATAATTTACGATACGCGAATTATTTGATTACAAGTTAATAGGTCACAAGTCGGTAAAAAAATAACTGTTTCTTTTGGATTTATCAAAAAGATACTTACCTTTACAGCGAGAATCAAATGTTACAACCGTTCACGGTAAAAATACATAATGAATACCGGGGATAAGCGCGAGACACACTTAGGAAGTTTTACTTTCATAACATGATCGAATCGATACGCCTTAGACCTTATATCGGCCCTTGATATACTTCCAAACCCTCCACTCGCCATTCCCCGGTTTCTTTTTTTTAGTCTAAATCACATGTTATAATAGAATTTATTGCCTATCTTTGCACCTTGAGCGGGTAAAAATACCCGTGGGGAAGAATCCCTTTTGGGTGTGTCCCCTTTAATTTAGGTTTAAATAAAACTGTAATTATGAAGTTATTAGAAGGAAAAACAGCCATTGTAACCGGGGCATCAAGAGGTATCGGTAAAGCTGTGGCAATGGAGTTTGCCAGACAAGGCGCTAATATTGCTTTTACCGACTTAAGGTATGACGAAATCGCACAAGAGACAGAGAAAGAGATTGCTGCCTTGGGCGTGAAAGCGAAAATGTACGCTTCCAACGCTGCCGATTTTGCTGCTACAAGTGCTACCGTGGACGAGATTGTTAAAGAATTCGGACGAATTGACATACTTGTAAATAATGCCGGAATCACGAAAGATACTTTGTTAATGCGCATGAGCGAAGAACAATGGGATGCCGTGATTAACGTGAACCTCAAATCCGTGTTCAATTTCACGAAAGCCGTTTCTGCCGTCATGTTACGCCAGAAATCGGGTTCTATTATCAGCATGAGTTCCGTGGTGGGAGTAAGCGGTAACGCCGGACAGGCTAACTATGCCGCTTCCAAAGCAGGTATCATCGGCTTCACCAAGAGCGTGGCGAAAGAATTAGGTTCTCGCAACATCCGTGCTAACGCCGTGGCTCCGGGATTTATCATCACGGACATGACCGCTCAATTGTCCGAGGACGTGCGGAAAGAATGGGCTGCTAAAATTCCATTGAAAAGAGGCGGAACGCCGGAAGATATCGCTAAAGTATGCGTGTTCCTCGCTTCCGATTTGTCCTCTTACGTGACAGGACAGACCATCCACGTTTGCGGTGGAATGAATATGTAGACATCGCCGAAGGCGAGTTACAAGTTGCAGGTTATCAGGTTACAAGTTGTACCTGTAACCTGCAACTTTTTTTATGACAGGAATGTATGTGGCAAAATCACCGAATCACTCCACGTACATGTACCAACTACCGGAAAAATCAACTTGATTTTCCCCGGCAAAAAAGATATACACGTGGATTATGTGGTATATTAGAACCCGGACAGAATTCGAAGGTGATTCTATAGTGATACAGTTGTGTGTACTGATTATGTCGGATTCCGTACGGGACATCGGTTACCTGAAGGTGTGTTTATGTCTTAAATAGATGTGTTTGTGAAAACACGTGTGCTCTTTATGAAATATGGTTGGAAAAGGGTAAAGCGGAAAGTATCTTTGTATTGAATAATAAGAAATGGGACGGGAACGTCCCATTTCTCACTTTGTGTGATTATTATTGTGCTTTTTTCATGTGGATGGAGAGGTTCGGGGCGGTTTTGATTTTTACTTTTTTCATACCGGGAGCGGTAACGGTAAGTTTATCGTTTTTCCCAGTGACAAGTAAAAATTTTCCGTCCTTGTCTGTATTTGTTTGAACTCCTTGAGTCGAAACAGTTGCTCCTGCAATCGGGTTACCGTCTTGGTCAAGAATTGTACCTGATGCTTCTATTACGGAGGGACTGGTTACAACTTTAACCTCAGACATTCTGAGACGAAAATGAGGACGTTCGTCTTGCTTTGTAACGCTAAAATAACTTTCTCCTTGTAACTGAATCTCTCTTCCGTTTGGTTGAATTTCTTGAGAAACAAGATCCGTTTGTGATGATAGTTTCACCTTTGTTCCGTCTGCAAGAGTAATTATTGAGTCTTGAGCAGATAAAACATATATCGGGGAAAATGTGATAAAATCTTTCACTAACTCGACGTTGACAACTCCGTGCCTGCCTTTCTCGCCATAAACGGAAGTGGCAGCTTTATCTTTGAGAATGGTTATTGATTTGACTATTTGGGGAGGAAGCGAGCGGAATGCTTTCTGATCTACTTCTTGTCCCTCTACAATAAATAAAGGTGTGTCAAGGGATTCGTCACTGATACGGCTTGATATGATGTACGTCCCCCCATCGATAACGGTATCCCTAATTAACACGTGTGAAGAGCGGGAGAGGGTATCCTCGCGAATCGAGAGTGTAACCAAGGAGTCGTTGGAGGAGGTGGTGGTAAGGTAAATCACACCATCTTTTGCAGAGGTCTTCACGGTCGTCTTGGTTGTTAGAGTGTCTTGTTCCGGAACGGGATTATTTGCTGCTTTTGTTTCCAGAATTGAAGTAAAATCATTAACTTTGATTGCTGAAATCTCGTTTAGTTCACCGGAGATTTCGGGACGGGCGAAAGCGGTTAAGGCGATTACCGCCAACGGAAGTACATACAGGTACTTTGCACGAGCCCACGGACTGGATTTTTCTTTTAACATCATAGTGATTCGTTTTTTAAGTTTACTGTGATTAAAGCTGTTGGCCATAGAGTAGAGCCTTGTGCCGACAGCTTTTTTTATTAATAATAATTGATATTGTTTCGCATTGATGCCTTGGCGGATAACCGAGTCATCTGCCTCGTATTCGTGAATGGTCTGCAATTCCTGTTTAAGCAGCCAAGAGGCGGGGGTGAACCATTGGAAACAGATACAAAGGTCTGAAATCAACAAGTCAACGGAATGGCGGTTATGTATATGCGCCATCTCGTGAGCGAGGATTTCCTTGCTATTCTCTGTCAGATCTTTTTCCGAGATCACGATGTATTTCATCCAGCTGAAGGGGGCGATATCTTTGTCGTGTACAATCAATAAAGTCCCTTTTTCCAACTTTTCTTTCCGTCCGCGGCGTACCAGACAGAGCATGTGTGCGAGCGAGTACGCGGTACGTCCGAAAAAGAAAAGAATCCCGAGAAAGTAAACCAGCAGAGCGAGCAGTATCCACACGGGGATGGATGGTGTTACCACAGCGGCCGACGTGGTCTGTATAACATCGTCAACCTGCATGATGTATTGCTCGAAGTTTACAAGAGTTTGCTGAATCTCGGTATTATCGTGAATGGTTATTTCACAGAAGGGGATAACAAGGGATAAAACCAGTATGCCGCATAGAGCGAGCCGGTTGAAACGGTGAAATGTTTCTTTGCTGAGCAGCAACCTGTAAAACAGATAAAATGCTGTCAAACAAACGGATGCTTTCAGTATGTAGACGAAAAAAGTTCCCATAAGTTATTCGTTTTGGTGTGCTTTTTCTACTTCGGCTATAAGTTGTTTCAGTTCTTCCAGAGAGATGTCTTCTTCTTGTACCAGTGAAGAAACAGCATTGAGGTACGAGTTGTTGAAATACTTGTTGATCACGTTCTTTAAAGTACCTTTTCTAAATTCTTCTTCACTGATGACGGCATGGTATTGATAGGTGTTACCAAAAGCCTCGTGCCCGAGAAATCCTTTTTCTTCCAGACCCCGCACGATGGTGGAGAGGGTATTGAAATGCGGTTTGGGATCTTCGTAATAGGCGAGTAATTGTCTCACGAATAGAGAACCTTCCTTCCAGAAAAATCCCATGATTTCTTCTTCTTTTGCTGTTAGTCCTTTCATAGTTTTTATCTTTTACGCAAAGTAACTAAAAGTTTTAGTTATTCAACTAATTCTTGTAGTTAATAATTTACTAATATTCTATAAAATAATATATATAACTGATAATTAATAAGTAAGTGTGTATGCCCGTGTACGAGCATGCGGCTTCTTCGGACTTTATGGACTGATTTTATTGGAATGCTTGTAAAAATGTTTATATTTGTCTAGTTGTGCGTGCGTGAGTGAGGATATTAAGGAATGTATGTAGTGTAATTTAAAATTATTGTCATGGAAGAATGGTGGAATGCTTTAGGTTTATTTATGCAGTCGGTGTGGTGTATCACGTTGTTTGCCAGTTTGGTATTTGTTATACAGACCATAATGACTTTCGTGGGAATGGATGCCGACGGGGGGATGGATGTTGATTTGGATGTCGATTCGTCGGGTGACGGGGACGGACCTTTTCAATTATTCACGTTCCGTAATTTTATTAATTTCCTGTTGGGATTCGGTTGGTCGATCATCTCTTTTCAAGGAGCGATAGAGAATCAGTTTTTGTTGATTCTTCTGGCTGCCGTGATCGGGGTATTGCTGGTTATGGCCGTGATGGCTATTTTCCGGTTTATGAGCAAGATGGAGCAGAGTGGAACGATTCAGATTGCAAATGCTGTCGGGTGCAAAGGAAACGTGTATTTAAAGATTCCGGCAGACAAGCGGGGAGAAGGCAAAGTGCAAATCTCCGTTCAAGGGGCTATCCGGGAATTTGACGCTATTACTCTGGGTGAGGAGTTGGAAACGGGAGTCCCGATTAAAGTGGTGGAGGTGGTGAATGACAGCACCTTGCTGGTGGAGCGTTTTTAAAGAATACTATTTAATTATTTAACAGCTATAATATGGAATCTATGGAAGGTAGTTTGTATTTAATCGTCGCGATAGCGGCGGTCTTGTTCGTGACGTTCGCGGCAATATTGTCCCGTTACAAACGTTGTCCGTCGGACAAGGTACTAGTCGTGTACGGTAAGACCGGGAAAAACGCGGCGGGAGGTGTGAGTTCGGCCCGTTGTATTCATGGTGGTGCGGCATTTATATGGCCGGTGTTCCAGAGTTACGCTTTTCTGGACTTGACGCCTATTTCTATCGAGTGCAATTTGACAAACGCGTTGAGTAAACAAAATATCCGTGTGGATGTACCGTGTCGGTTCACCGTGGGTATTTCCACCGAATCGGACAGTATGACGAACGCTGCCGAACGTTTGCTGGGGCAACGGTTGGAGAATATTCAGGATTTGGCGAAAGATATTCTTTTCGGTCAATTGCGTCTGGTGATTGCCACCATGGATATCGAGGAAATCAATTCCGACCGGGACAAGTTTCTGGCTAACGTGAGTGCCAACGTCGAGGCGGAGTTGCGTAAGATCGGTTTGAAACTGATAAACGTGAACGTGACGGATATTCGCGACGAATCGGGTTATATCGAGGCTCTCGGAAAAGAAGCGGCGGCGAAGGCTATCAATGATGCCAAGAAGAGCGTGGCGGAGCAGAACCGTTTCGGTGAGATCGGTAAAGCCGAGGCAGACCGGGATAAAGATATACGTATTGCGGAAACCGTGCGGGATACCCGTATCCGGACGGCGGAAGCTAACGCCACTGCCGTGGATGGTGAGAATAATGCCAAGATTTTGATAGCGGATTCGGATGCTATCCGCCGGGAACGGGAGGCAGAGGCTGCCCGTAAGGCGATTGCCGCCGAGAAAGTGCAAGCCGCTAGAGCTTTGGAAGAGGCTTACATGGCTGAGAAGGAAGCCGAGATAGCCCGCGCCGAAAGGGAGAAAGCTACACAAGCCGCCAATATCGTGGTTCCCGCGCAGATTGACAAGGAGAAAGCGATTATCGACGCCGAGGCAGAAGCCGAACGTTTGCGCAGGTTGGCAAAAGGGGAGGCTGACGCAATCTTTGCCAAGATGGACGCCGAGGCACGGGGTATATACGAGGTATTGACCAAGCAAGCCGAGGGATACGCCCGGATCGTGAAAGCCGCTGCCGGCGATCCGGACAAGGCGGTGATGATGTTGATTACCGATAAGTTGCCGGAACTCGTGAAAACGCAGGTGGAAGCGGTTAAGAATATCAAGATTGACAAGGTTACCGTTTGGGACGGGAATAATGCCGGAAACGGTAATACTTCCACCGCTAATTTTATCTCCGGAATGATGAAATCCGTGCCCCCGTTAAACGATTTATTTAACATGGCGGGATTGAATTTACCCACTTATTTGAAAGGGACTCCGACGGAAGACGTGAAAGTTGAAGAGAAGCCACTGGAAGATGTTTCAAGTGAAAGCTAACTTTTAGCTTCGTTTTTCGTTAACTAATATTATCTTTGTGGTATACTTTAAAGAGGTATATCACAAAGATAATGTACTTTTAAATAAAATAGATTATGCGTTGGATAATTGACGGCGTGGACGACTTGAAGAGAGTGGCAAAGGAATTTCTGGAATTTACCGGGAAAGACACGATATATGCATTATACGGTCCCATGGGAGTGGGAAAAACGACTTTCGTGAAGGCTGTTGCCGAGCAGCTTGGGATAGAGGATGATGTAAATTCACCCACTTTTGCTATCGTGAACGAATATCTGACGGCACGGGGGGATTCGGTTTTCCATTTTGACTTCTATCGTGTGAAGAACGTGGAGGAGGCGATGGATTTCGGGTACGAGGAGTATTTTTATAGCGGGAACCGTTGTTTTATCGAGTGGCCGGAGATGATTGAATCGTTATTGCCGGAGAACACGTTAATTTGCCGTTTTACCGAACTGGAAGATGGGCGAAGAGAATTGACGATAGATTAAAATTATAAATACTAAATCAGAATCGCATGGATAATTCGGGTAAAATGTTAGGCGCACAGATAAACAGGGAATGGTTTTTGTACCAAGAGAAGGAAGTCTTCGGGGAACGCCGTCATAAGCGAATGACTATCGGGTTGCCGGATGAAACGGGGCGTCGGGAGAACCGGATTTGCCTGACACCCGAAGCCGTGGGAGTCTTGGTAGACTTTGGGCATTCTATTCTTGTCCAGCGGGGTGCGGGGGAGCAGGCGCATTATCATGATAGGGACTATGCGGATGCCGGGGCGCAAATGGTGGATACCTGCGAGGAGGTTTACACGTCTGATGTTATTTTGAAACCGACACCCGTGATGCAAGAGGATGTGGAGGTGATGCGTGACCGTCAGGTGATTCTGTCCCCGATAGAACTGTTCGAGTTACGGAAAGAAGCTATCGTGGAGATGATGCAGAAGAAAGTGACCGCTATCGGTTTTGATATATTGAAAGGAGAGAACGGGACTTATCCGGTGGTGGAGATGATGAGCGAGATTTCGGGAAACTCGGCGATCATGATTGCCAGCGAGTACCTAAGTAATTCCCGCGAGGGGAAAGGTATCCTGTTGGGAGGGATTACCGGGGTGACGCCTGCCGAGGTGGTTATTCTCGGAGCCGGAACTCTTGGCGAGTACGCTGCCCGGACGGCTTTGGCTCTGGGGGCGGAGGTGAAAGTGTTCGATCATTCTCTGGATAGGTTGCGACGTCTGAATCATTGCTTGGGACAACGGGTGTACACGTCCGTGTTCCATAAACCGGTGTTGGAACGGGCATTATTGTCTGCCGACGTGCTGATCGGGGCTTTGCGTTTCTTTGACGATGATTTGGGAATCACGGTTTCCGAGGAACAGGTAAAGCTGATGAAACAAGGGGCAGTGATAGTGGATATGTCCATCGAACATGGCGGATGTATAGAAACTTCCGGTCCCACGACTCACGAGAATCCCACGTACATGTACAACGGCGTGATTCATTATTGCGTGCCGAACGTGCCTTCGCGGGTTGCCCGGACGGCATCTATCGCTTACAGTAACTTATTTATCCCGCTATTCGAGAAGATTGCCCGCGGCGGGGGATTCAATCCCGCTATCAAGAGCGATGCCGGGTTGCGACACGGGGTATATATATATAACGGTGTACTGACCAAAAAGATTATTGCCGATAAATACGGTTTGGTTTCCAGAGATATAGATCTGTTGCTGGCGGCATTTTAAAGATAAATGAATAGAAAAACGATTATCCCTAACAAGATGCCATACACGAGGGCATAGGGGAACGCTAACTTTAAGATACGCCCTTCTTTTCCTTGTAGGTTGCAGGCAGAAGCCGCGATAGCGATGCTTTGGGGCGAGATTATTTTTCCCGCGGTCGTGCCCGCGGTGTTGGCTGCCGCGAGCCATGACGGATCAATTTGTAAATGTGTTGCTATTCCGACTTGTAGTTTTCCGAACAGAATATTGGCTGATGTGCCGCTTCCGGTGATAAAAGTTCCGACTTCGCCGACGATCGGCGACCAGAACGGATACCCGTTTCCTGCCACGAGTACCAGAGATTCGGATAGCAGGGAGATCATTCCGGCGATTTCCATGATGGCCGATATGCCGATTAAGGCGATGACCATAATGATGGTGGAACGAATCTGAACGAGAGTTTTACCTAATAATGCGATTTGTTGTTGCATTCTGACTCCTTGTATTTGTCCGCCGATAAAAGCACCGCAAAATAATAATACACTCGTGTGATTGAAATCGAGAGGGATTGCCAGCAAGATGAAGAGTACAATCAGTCCGTAGACACTCCACGCTTGCCAAATTTGTTTGGCGGTATAGCCGTGTGTACCCCTTGTTTTTTCGACATGGATGTATTTACTCCAAAGTATCACGGCGATAATGGAACAGATGCTTCCGAAAATAGCGGGCATTTCGGGACCGAGGTAATAGGCCGTGAGGCTTTGTCCGATGGCGGAAGCGAGTCCCGCCCATGTGCCGAGCAGGATATTCTTGAACAAATTTTTCCGGGATTTATCCGCCAGTATGGCAAGGGTAATCGGAATCAGAAACATAAAAGGTAACAACTGGATAATCGTGTCTTTGCATAATTCGGAAACAGTGCATCCCGTTTCTTCTGCCAAAACGGTTTCTGCGATACCGACAGCACCGAATGTAGTGGGTTCGCTGTTGGCTATAAGACTTAATAAAACGGCAAAGAGCGGCTTGAATCCCAAGGTAACAAGGATTGCCGCAGGTATGGCGACGGACGTACCGTACCCTGCCATGCCTTCCAGTAGTCCGCCGAATCCCCACGTGATGAGTAATACTTGTACACTTTTATCGGTGGAAATGGTCGAGAGTTGATGTTTTAATATCTCGATTTTCCCGGAAGCGAGGAGTATATTGTAACTGAATACAGCCATCCAGATAACGGAAAGGATGGTGACGATAGCTCTGAGTGAACTGTATAACAGGGTATTGCCAATAACCCCGATCGGGATGTTAAAAATGGCGAGAGCGATAATGATTGTGATACCCAGAGAATATAAACTACTTTTATCACCAGACCACTTGCACACGCTCATGAATACAATTAGGGCGAGAACAGGTAATAATGTGGATAGAATTTGAAGCATGATTTTAGTAAAGGTATTACTGTCTTAAAATGCTGTCAATTACTTGGGTTAAATCACTGTTTTTCTTGATCTTGATACCTCGTATTCCGGCAGCTTCCGCGGCTTCGATATCCCGTCCGCCATCGCCGATCAACAGGGAAGCGGATTTGTCGATATCAAATTCCCGTATGGCTTGCTCGATCATGCCGGGGGCGGGTTTTCGGCAGGAGCAGGGAGCCACGCTGTCATGGTGAGGGCAATAGTATATTTTGTCGATACGTGCCCCGTGCTTTTCAAGTTCCGTGCGCATGTAGGCGTGTACCGCCTCGACATCTTCAATGGTATATTCTCCTTTGGCCACGCCGCCTTGATTGGTTACCACGATAACCAGATAACCCGCTTCGTTCAATCGGCGGATGCCGTCGATGACACCGGGGTTGAAAACGAAATCTTCTTTTTTATAAATGTAGTAGTGACCTTCATCGGAGTTTATCGTACCGTCCCGGTCTAGGAATATGGCTCGTGATTTATGTTCGCCTTTGGCAGGTTGCAGGACTGTAATCTTTTCCATTCTCAATGCATTATTTTGAATATCAATTCTCTCAATAGTTGACCGTCGGAGATGTTGACGTTGCCGACACCTTTAGATTTGAGGTCATATTCTCTTAGCCATGATATGATGTTGGCACATTTCATGGCGTTGTATCTTTTAGCGCCTTCCGTGTAATCTTTCATGAAGTAGGGGTTTATTCCCAGTATCTTTGCCATTTCCTGCGGGCTTGGGGTACTTTTCTTCTGGTAATGGTACGTGAGCAGGTTCAGAAAATAGCGGAACAGCATGGTGATCGTGAGAACCAAGGGATTGTTCTTGGGGTTTGCCTCGAAGTAGTTCACGATACGGTTGGCTTTCAGGTGATCCATGGCAACGATAGCCGCGGTGAGTTCGAACGTGTTGAACTCTTTGCTGATACCCGTGTGTTCTTCGACAAGGTTTTCCTTGATCTCTCCGCCGCCGGGAAGTAGCAGCATGAGTTTATCCAGTTCATTCGCTACTTTGCTAAGGTCATTGCCCAGACTATCCGCCAATATATTCGCGGCTTTCGGGGAGATCATGCATTTCTTCTCTTTGCAATATGACACGATCCAGTCGGGAATCTTGTTGTCGTAAAGTTTTGCCGAGTCAAAATAGACACAGTTGGGAGAAGAAGCCAATTTCTTGAACACCCCTTTGCGTTTGTCCGGCTTTTTGTTTTTATATAAAAATACTAGTATCGTGGTCGGTTGGAAATGGTCGACATAAGGAAGCAGATTCTCGAAATCCCGGATATTCTGGGCTTCCTTTACGATAACGACTTGTCTTTGTGCCATCATCGGGAAACGTCGGGCAGTATCGGTCACGGCGGTCATGGATACGTCATTCCCGTATAAAATAGTTTGGTTGAACGCCTTTTCATCTTCCGTGAGCGCACTCTTCTCTATTTTATTCGCTATTTCATCCAAGAAATAGGGCTCTTCGCCTGATAAAAAGTAAATTGGGAAATATTTCCCTTTCTTTATATCCGCAATAATCTCTTCGTATTTCATAAAGGCAAAGATACTATTTTAGTTTATAAAGTTTGTAAGGTTTATAAAGTTTATAAGGTTCATGTACTCTTGCGAGGCACTTTGTCCACGGTAGCATAGCTGCCGATAAATCTTGTCCGAAAGCCTCCCGTGACCTTATAGACTTTACAAACTTTATAAACCTTATGAACTTTATAAACTTTACAAACCCTTTTCTATCTGCCGTACCACCTCCTCTATCTCCTTGTCCCTTCCTTCCGGTTCGTAATCGGCTTTAAGATTATTGCCGAAGAGGAGGGCGAGAGATTGCCAGAAATAGGCGTTCACACTTCCCTTGTATTCCTTGATATGATGAAACGAAGAGTTATTTGTTTCCCGGTAGATCAGACGCACGAGTATTTTCCCTTGCGTGACGGTCAGGCTCATGAGAGGTTTTTTGAATGTCTTCATGAGTTGCTTGTATTCTTCTTTGATAATTCGCTCTTTTTCCCGTTTCGAGTGCGCTTGCGCGAGCAGTGCTTCAATCTCGTTAATCTTTGCGGCGGCTATTTTTGCGTAAGGGAGAGCCTTGCGGACGTTGTGTGCCAGTCGATGATTGCGTTTTTGCTGGCGGGCGTATTTGCGTGCGTTGATCCTTTTCGCGAACACATTGACCTCATCCAGAGTGACATGGGGCAACGTATCCCTGCCGATAACGATGGAGGGTACGATACTTTGTGCCTTCGCGAAGGTGTTAATAAATAAAGATAGGAGTAATATGATGAATGTTTTGTACATTTTTTTATCTTTGCATTAACGCTTTATTGATACAAATTTAGTGATATATTTGACTTGTAAAAACGAAAACCAGTGGAAAAGGAATTTCAGGATCTGTTTCAGATACGTCATAATAATGACCGTGTTGAAGTTGGAAAGGTATTGATTGCCGAACCTTTTCTGGAGGGGAAGTATTTTAACCGTTCCGTGGTCTATATAGTGGAGCATGATGATTCGGGAAGCGTGGGGTTTGTTTTGAACAAGCCGTTACCTTACACGGCGTCCGAATTGGTGAAGGAATTGGACGGGGTGTATTTCCCGGTGTATATCGGGGGACCGGTAGAACGTAACCAATTGTATTACATTCACCGGAGAAACGATATCCCCGATTCGGTACGGATAGCGGACGGGATATACTGGGGCGGAGATTTTAAGGCAGTGACGGAGATGTTACAAGCCGGAAAGATATTGCAAGAGGAAATTCGTTTCTTTGCCGGTTATAGCGGCTGGACGGAAACGCAATTAGACAATGAACTGAAAGAAAACTCGTGGATGGTGGGTACGATTTCCGCGGACGTGTTGTTTACCGTTCCGAATAGCGGACTATGGGAACAGGTCATGAGTTCTTTGGGTGGCAAGCACAAATTGTGGGCGAATTTCCCGGAAGACCCGATTCTTAACTAATTGAAAATGGAGAATTGAAAATTGAAAATTGAAAATAAAAAAGGTTTGATGGTTAGATTTTTCGAGAGGGAGAGCATGAGCGGGGGAATCATAAATCTAAAATCATAAATCATAAATATAAAAGGCAGTTCGTTCTATCGCTGTCCCGCGAGGGAGAGAGGAAAGTCCGGGCAACGAAGGGCATCGTGCTTCCTAACGGGAAGGTATTCGAAAGGATACAGTAGTGTAACAGAAAACAACCGTTCCGTTCGCGGAACAAGGGTGAAAAGGTGGGGTAAGAGCCCACCGGTATCCCGGGCGACCGGGGTAGCCGTACGCCTCACGAGTTGCAAGACCATGTATACCGGCAATTAAGGTTTGCCCGATCGATGCCGGGGGGTAGGTCGCTAGAGCCGCGAAGTGATTCGCGGAGTAGATAAATGATAGAAACCGAAAGGTACAGAACCCGGCTTATAGAACTGCCTTTTTTTATTTAAAACTTATTAATTTACGATTTATGAATTACGATTTACGATTAAAAGAGCATAGGCATTTCGGTTAAATCATAAGTCATAAATCAAGAAATCATAAATCAAGAAATTAAAATAGAGGACGTGAAATCAATCAGAGAAATATTTAGAATAGGGTATGGACCTTCATCCAGCCATACAATGGGACCGGGACGTGCGGCACTTTTCTTCAAGGAGAGAAATCCCGACGCGGAGCGTTATCGGGTGACTTTATTCGGCAGTTTGGCTCTCACGGGCGTGGGGCATGGTACGGACGTGGCAATCCAGAAAATGATAGCTCGTCCCGACGACACGGAAATCGTGTGGGAATCCGATAAATCCTTGCCGCATCATCCGAACGGGATGCTGTTCGAGGCGTTGAACAACGGGGAGGTTGCGGATCGTTGGGAGGTATATAGTGTCGGGGGCGGAGCCTTATGGGATGAACAGGGGACTTTCAACTCGGACGACATATACCCGGACACGAAGATGACCGATATCTTGGATTGGTGCAAGTCCGAGGGGCGTTCTTTTGTGGAATACGTGGAATTGCACGAGGGACAGGAAATATTCGATTACCTCGAGGAAGTGTGGCGGGTAATGGTGGACAGTATCCACAATGGGTTGGAGAACGAGGGCGTGTTGCCCGGCAATTTGCGGTTAGCCCGCAAGGCTTGCTCGTATCACGTGCGGGCTCAACAATCCGCGGGAACCTTGCGCCACATGGGAATGGTGTTTGCCGCGGCTTTGGCAGTGGCAGAGGAGAACGCTGCCGGGGGCAAGATCGTGACGGCTCCCACTTGCGGTTCCGCGGGAGTGGTTCCGTCCGTGCTGTATTTCTTGAAACATGACCAGAACATAAGTGACAAACGAATCATAAAAGGATTGGCAACAGCCGGGTTGATCGGTAACATCGTGAAGACCAACGGTTCTATTTCCGGTGCGGAAGTAGGGTGTCAAGGCGAACTGGGAACGGCTTGCGCGATGGCGGCAGGTGCCGCCGCCCAGATTCTCGGCGGTTCCCCGATGCAGATAGAGTACGCGGCTGAAATGGGATTCGAGCATAACTTGGGATTGACCTGTGACCCGGTAGGCGGTTACGTGCAAATCCCTTGTATCGAGCGTAACGCATTCATTTCCCAGAAAGCGCGGGAGTGTGCCATTTACTCGTTGTTCTCCGACGGGCGGCACAAAGTGTCGTTTGACGACGTTGTCGAAACGATGATGCAAACGGGCTGCGACATGCAGGCAAAATACAGGGAAACAAGCCTTGGAGGATTGGCACGTATATACAGGGCGCCGTTGAAGAAGTGATTTCGCGGGGGAAACCATGCCGGGTTTAAACTCGTAGATCAAGAATCTAAAATGATACAGGTTTTATGGATAGAATCAGATTAAAAGTTTTCGGGCTGTCATACCAGAGTATGTCGACCACGGGGGCATACGCGTTAGTACTTGCGGAAGAACACGACGCCTTCCGTATTCCCATTATTATCGGGATAGCGGAGGCGCAGTCGATCGCCATACAGTTGGAACACCTCGATTCGCAACGCCCCCTCACGCATGATCTGGTAAAGAATCTGGCAGATAGTCTGGGAGCTACCTTGGAAGAAGTTTCTATTTATCACTGGGAAGCGGGTATCTTTTATTCGGAATTGCGTTTCCGTCGCGGGGAGGAGATATTGAAGATAGATTCGAGGACTTCGGATGCCGTGGCCCTCGCGTTGCGCTACAATTGCCCGATTTACATCACGAGGGAGGTGATTATCCAAACGGCAATACCTATAGCCGACACGAGTATTATAAAAGAACACTTGGAAAAAGTACAGGCGGAGATAGCAAAAGTGAAAGAATCGGAATTAACAGAGGAAGATTTGCAACGTTTGTTGGAAGAAGCCGTAAAGAATGAAGATTACGAGAATGCGTCCCGGTACAGGGATTTGTTGAAATCTCGAAAAGGCGAATAATAAAATACAGAAACAATGAATCGCGTTAAACTTGACTACTCGAAAGTATTGCCGTTCGTGGGAGAGAAAGAGATCTCTGCGCGAAGGGAAAAAGCATCACAGGCATTGAAAGGCTTGGAAAACGGAACGTGTAAAGGAAGTGAATTTCTTGGATGGCTGGATCTTCCGGCACGGATCACGAGTGAAGAACTGGATCGGATAGAGGCGTGTGCTGCGCGACTGAGGGCGGAAACGGACGTGGTGGTCATTGTCGGCATCGGCGGCTCGTACTTGGGTGCCAAGGCGGTGATCGAGTCGATGGCGGGCAGCTTCGACGCCTTCTCCGGTACAAAGGTCGTTTTTGCCGGGCATAACGTCAGCGAGGATTACTTGTACGAGTTGCAGGAGTTTTTGAAAGACAAGAAATTCGGGATATGCGTCATATCCAAATCGGGAACCACCACCGAGCCGGCAGTTGCTTTCCGTTTGTTGAAAGAACAATTAATCGGGCAGGAAGGGGTGCAGGTTTCCCGTCAGCGTATCGTGGCGATCACGGACGAGCGGAAAGGGGCTTTGCGCGCTCTGGCGGACAAGGAAGGATACCAAACGTTTGTTATCCCGGATAATGTCGGGGGACGTTACTCCGTGCTGACTCCCGTGGGATTACTGCCTGTTGCCATTGCCGGGCACGATATCCGGGCGTTGGTGAAAGGTGCCGCCGACATGAGAACGTACGGCAAAGAGAACGGGGCTGAACTGTCCGCCACCTATGCCGCCGTGCGCAATGCTTTGTACGAGAAAGGGTACACGATTGAGATCACTGTCAACTTCAACCCGAAACTGCATTACGTGGCGGAATGGTGGAAACAGTTGTACGGGGAAAGCGAGGGAAAAGAACACAAAGGCATATTCCCCGCTAGCGTGGATTTCACGACAGACCTGCATTCCATGGGACAATATATTCAAGAAGGACGCCGGGATTTGTTTGAAACGGTGCTCTCTGTCGAGAAGACGAAACACCAGTTGCTGGTGCCTTGTGACGCCCACGATTTGGATAAATTGAACTATCTGGCGGGCAAACGCATCGACGAAGTGAACAAGATGGCGGAACTGGGAACCCAACTGGCTCACGTGGACGGGGGCGTGCCTAATATCCGTGTCGTGATACCCGAATTGACGGAATATTACTTGGGACAACTGTTCTACTTCTACGAGCTGGCTTGCGGCATATCCGGCGGCATCCTCGGCGTGAACACCTTCGACCAGCCGGGCGTGGAAGCGTACAAGAATAATATGTTCATGCTTCTGGGAAAACCGGGGTACGGGAAGTAATCGCCTTCGGCGAGTTGAGGAACTACCACCCCTAGCCCCTCCTTACACCGAAGGGGCTAGGAGTGGTAGTTTTTCATTTTCAATTTTCCATTTTCAACTTTCAATTATTTTGTAACTTTTCACTATACTTGTTCGTCATATCGATAAACAAGATTCTGTATGTTGAAAAAGTTACTGATAGCGTGCGTCGTTTTTTGTACCGGGGTGGCGGAAACCCGGGCACAGGCGAAGGATTACCGGATTCACGGGGAGATATATACCGTGATGAACACGACGGTAAGCGGTTATATTTACTGGGGAAGGAATTTATACTGGACGGATATATTCTCCGCATCCAAGCCGGAAAATCCTTATACCCGTTACGTGAACGAGGTTGTACCTGTCGCCCACCAGTTTGCCTGTCGTTTCGGTAACATCAAGCGGATTCGCGTGATCGGGGATAACCGGATCGAGTTGGAGATACGCGACGGGCATATCATCGAACTGGAGGATTGGTTGCCATCCGGCAACAGGGGCAGCTTGAGGATAGAGGCGGACAAGGAAACCGCTATCGCGTGGGATCTTATCAGCGAGATCGTTTTTAGTGCGGCCCCCGACACGGCGAGGGAACCCGCCGATACGCCTATCACGGGTACGGTGGAAACACCTCACGGGCGGTACACGGGCATCGTGCAATGGGACAGGGACGAAAATTCGTTGTCCCACGTGTTGGACGGGCGTTCGGGAACGAGCGGTATCACTATCGCTTTCAAGAATATACGAAGCATCGCGTCGTCGGGAAATTCATGTCAGGTGGTGTTGAACAGCGGACGGGAGTTCGTCCTGTGGGGCGAGAATGACGTGGATGAGAGAAACCGGGGAATCGTGGTGAATATGCCGTCCGTGGGGCAGGTCGTCGTGGGATGGGCGGATTTCAAGACGTTCAAAAGCATCCCGTTGAATCAGGTAAACCTGCTGAAGTATAGTGATTTCATGTCGCCCCGGCGGATACGGGGTACGGTGGAGCTGAAACGGGGCGAGGTACTGGAAGGCGTGCTGGTGTACGATCTGGACGAGGCGATGGATTTCGAGCTGTTGGACGGGCGGAACGGTAACGTGGCGTATCGTATTCCTTTCCGGAATATCCGGGTTATAGAGCCGAAGAATCACAAGTACACGTGGCTGCAACTCGGCAACGGCGGCGAGCTGGTGTTGGGTGAAGAGCGCGACGTGACCTTTGACAACGACGGCATACTCGTGTTCGACGCGAAAGGTACGGCGAGGTACGTCCGTTGGCGCGACGTGAAGCGGGTTTCCTTGCCGGCAAAAGAGGAGGGTAATGAATAGGGTGGAATATAACCGGGCGGTGGACGCGTTCTCCGACGACGTGTATCGTTTTATACACAAGATGTGCAGGTCGAGGGAAATGGCGGAAGACATCGTGCAGGACAGTTACCTGAAACTGTGGGAGGAGGTCGCCCGCGTCGATTACGGGAAAGCCAAGGCTTTCCTCTTCAGCACGTCCTATCACCGGATGATCGATATCCTGCGGCGCGAGAACAAGTTCGGGGACATCGAGTCCGTCGGCGACCGGGTGGAGGACACCTCGCCCGCTTACACGGGATTGCGGGAGGTGCTGGAATCGGCTTTGGCGAAATTGCCGCCGGTACAGAAAACCGTCGTTCTGCTGCGGGATTACGAGGCGTATTCCTATCAAGAGATAGCGGAGATCACGGGACTGAACGAATCGCAAGTGAAAGTGTACATCTTTCGGGCGAGGGCATTTATGAAGGAGTTTATCCGTCGACCGGACGTGGTCGTTTAAGCGGGAGAAGATATGATAACGAGAGAGAATTACGAGATTTATTTCATGGATTACCTTGACGGTGTGCTGCCGGGGGAGTGTCGCGATGAGTTGCGGGCGTTTCTGCTGGCGAATCCCGATCTGGAGGAGTTGTTGGACGGGATGGACGGCGTGCGCCTGCAACCGGAACGGGATGTGTTCGGGAAAAAGGAAGAATTGAAGCGGCACGCGTCCGCGAGGGAACTTGCCTACCATGCCATAGCTGAGGCGGAAGGCGTGATAACCGAGGAAGAGCGGCAATGGGTACGCGATAACGCGGGGGAGGATGAATTCGGGAGGGAAGTGGCGGCGTACCGTGCGACACGGGTGCAACCTGACCGCGGGCAGGTGTTCGGGAGGAAAGACGCGACGCGTCGTTACCCGGCGGTGATCGTCTGGATGAAGCGTTACGCGGGAGTCGCCGCGGTTGCCATTTTTGCCGTGGTACTCGTTTTGTATATCACGAGGGAGCGGGAATTTTCCCCGGACAGCCTGCCGCGGCTCACGGCGCGAACCGAACCGGTTTCCTTGCCGGAACTCCCCGCGCGGGTGACGGAACCGGAGAAGATGGAACCCCGGCAAGAGGACAAGCCGCGAGTCGATATCGTTCCCGTCACGACACCCGCCGTGCCGACGGAACGGGTGGAACCCGTCAACTTGATAGAGAGCGCAAAAAGAGTCGTCGTTCACGCCGAGATACTGCCGCCGCGACCGAATGAAATGCTGGTTTCCCCCTACGAGGGCGTGCGGGTAAGGCTGGAAGTGAAGGAACAGCGTCCCCGCCCGTTCCGCGTCATCGCTCCCGATCTCGAGAGTTCGGACAATATTCTCAGCTCGATCGTCAACGCGGGAAGAAACGTGGTGAGCCGATTCAGGAACAGGGAGGAAAAAGATGAAGAGCGCCTATAACAATCGGGGGTGTTCAACCGTCATGTGATAAAAGAAAATAATCTAAAGAAAAAGAATATGAAAAAGGTGGTTGTATATGTAATGTTTATGGTGTGCGTGCTGCCCGTGTCGGCACGGAGAGATACTGTCGTTATCCGCGACAACTGGCGCGTGGACACGATCCGGCAGAAAAGCGAAAAGGTCGATACCGTCGTCCGGGAATCGGAAATGATTATCTGGGACAACACGGTGAGAGAGTCGGGGAGAAGACCGAGGCGCTATTCCGAGGTTCCCTTGAAAACGGTAAGGGAGGAGAACCGGCGTGCTCTACGGCACCTCTTCCGGGGACACTGGAGCGGTTTCTATTTCGGGTTCGTGAATTTCGCCAACACGGACTATTCCAAGTACGGGGGGGACGATTTCATGGAATTGGACTGGGGAAATTCTTTCGCCATGCAGTTCAATCTCTTCTCCCACGGCATGGGGGTGAACGAGCGGCGGACTCTCGGCGTGGTGACGGGAATCGGGTTCGAGTATCAACGGCTTTGTTTCGACCGGGATATCACGATACGTAAAGACGAACACGGTATGTTGCGCCCCCTTCCCTTGGACGAACTGGGGATCGGCAACGTGAAAAGAAGCACTTTCAAGACGCTCTACATGACGATACCGCTTCTCGTGGAATGGCAATTCCCCGCGTCCGTGCACCGGAGAGCTTACCTGTCTACCGGGGTTGTCGGTGGCGTGCGGCTTCACTCGAAGACGAAAATCGTGTACAAGGACGAGAACGGCGACAAGCACCGGAAGAAAAACTCGGACAGCTACGGCATGATTCCCTTGAAGGCCGATTGGACGGTACGTGCCGGGTATCGCGGCGTGTGCCTCTGGGGAAATTACACGTTGACCAACATGTTTAAAAAGAGCAAATCCCCTGAATTGCACCCGTACACGATCGGGGTAGGGTTCACGTTTTAATTTATGATTTATGATTTACGATTTATGATTGAAGGATTGCCGAAGCGAAGTAGTACTCCAATCATAAATCAAGAAATCGTAAATCATAAATCGTGAATCACGGGATCACCAGATCGATAACTTCCGCTTTCACGTACCTGCTATCGGAGTACGCGCTCCAGTCGGGCGACGTGAAGAACGGGTAGAGATGCACGGTTTCCGTTTCCGGGTGGGCGGAGTCGGGGAGGGCGATTCGCGCGAAACACTCGCCGCGGGTGAAGGATGTCATGATGAATTGCGGCGAATCGGGGCGCGAGTCATAGAAAAATCCCAGTGCCAGAGAGTCATTCGGGTTCGCCCGCCCGTACTCGCGGGCGGGTGCGTTCCAGTAGAGAAAAAACGTCCACCCCTCGCGGTTCACCCGCGTATCCCTCGGCGGCACGAGATCGCCCTTGCAGAAGTGGAAATCGGGAAAGTAATCCACGCCCTGCAACTTCAAGTCGAGCACGGGATAATTGAGCTTCCTGAAAATATCCAAGTAGGTTAGGCTGAAACACTCCCCGTACATGTTCCACGCGAAGTAGAGCACCGGGGAGAGCCGGAAAAAGTTGACAGGAAACGTTCCCGTTATCTCCATGGCGTCCCTCGCCACTTGTTGTTTCTCCGTGGCGGGTCGCTCCACTTTCTCCCGCTTGGCTGGCATGGCGCATAGTTTATCGTTCCGGTAATAATATCTTATCCCGTTCAGGATAAAACTCTTGCGCGTCGGGTCGGATTGATTTTTTCTTCCCATGGCTATCGAATTAAACGGTTACACTAATCCCCTCTTTATCCCGTACCATGTAAAAATAAACAATTATTTTGAATTAACAAAGTACTTATCAGAAAATGTTATCAACTTGTTAATAAGTTCTGCATGAGTTCTGCATAAGTAAGCCACGCGGGATACGACCGGTTTTAGGCTGTATATTGTTGTACACGTGTTGTTTACATGGTGTTTGACATAGTCGTGTAAAAGAGTGGTACTAAGAATTAAAAAATATTAATATTTAACATCGAATTCCATTGGAAATGAAAATAATAGTTCTAACTTGTGATTGGAAAAGAACATAAATCTTCCCTGTAAATCGCGGAAAGATGCGCGTGCACTTCCTGTCCTGCCGGACGGTTAGTGCCGGACTTTTATTAACTGTTTAAAATTAAAAACTATGAGAAAGAGAATTGTAGGATGCTCAAGCGTGCGAGGCACGTTGCTTGACCAAGTACATTACCCCCACCCGTTTGAACCGGGTGTGACCGTGGTGCGCCTCTTGTCGAACAAGAAAGTGAAACTGAACGAAACCGTGGCGAAGAACGATGCCGCCTTCGGCGGGTTGGGCAGGGAAGGCGGTTACCTGTTGCCGGGGGCGAAAGTGGGTTTCCCGTACACCGGGCGGGAGGCTTCCGGGCATTCCCGTTTCGTGGGCGTGAACGCCGTGACGGGCGTGTCAACGGCGGTAAAGATAGACCCGGAAACCCCGTACGATCCCGAGCAGAGCGTGTCGAAACAATACACTTACCTGATCGATTACCCGAACCTGATTCTTGCCGCGGGCAAAGTGCCGCCGATTGCCGTGACCGTGACGCTCGACAGGGAAGCGCGCAAAATTTCCTGCGTGCAGGCAGCGGACACGACGTTGGGCACAAACCGTAACCCGGACGACGTGGGGTATTGCGTGTTATACGACCCGACGAGCAAAACGTGCATCGTGCAGCGATTGCGCGTGCGGTCGGAGGAAGGATCGACCTCGACGGCGATTCCCGCGAACGTCAATCTCGACACGCTTTTCGCTTACGTTTTCACCGCCCGCGCCAACGGGAAACCGACGTCCGATTCCGAGTGCAAGCTGCAAGGTGATTCCAACCTTGTGGCAATCAATTGTATCGCTAAAGATATGAAGTTGAAGTTCCCGCTTGCCGGGGCGATTGATAAACTGAATGCCGCCGTCGACATGGAACTGGCAAGACGGGCAATCGAACGCGAGCGACTCCGGGAGGCGGAGGAAGAAAAACGAGAGGAGGAGAAAGCGAGAAGGATAGCGAGCGGGGAGAACGCGGCGGTTGCCGCGGAGGAAAGGGACGCGCTTCTTGATAGTATCCTTGACGACGTGTCCGGTGTCGAGGACGCCCCCGGCGAACACGCCCGGCAATTCGACGAGAGAATGCAGGTACTCGCCGACACGATCTTCACCTTGAAGAAAAAGCACGAGGGCGGTTGAAATGTAACTTTTCAAACGTGATAAAGGTATGCCCCGGCATACCTTTATTTCGTTTGGAAAACCTCCGTTGCCCGGTGGAATATCCCGTGCAGGTAGGCGATGGTCATTCCGTAGTTGCTGACGGGGATGCCGGCTTCGATGGCGGGTTGGAGGCGGTTTTTAAGTTGTTTGCCCGTGATCATGCAACCGCCGCACTGGATGACCATGGCGTAGTCGGTGATGGGGCGGGTGATGGCGTCCAGTCCCGCGATGAAATCGAATTGAAAGTTTTTGCCCGTGTAATCCTGTAACCAACGGGGGATTTTGTGCCGTCCGATGTCCTCGCATGACACGTGGTGGGAGCAGGATTCGAGCATGAGCACGCGATCGCCCTCTTGCAGTCGTTCTATCCGGGGAGTACCTTTCATGTAAGCGTCGAAGTTCCCCTTGTGGCGTGCCAGCACGATGCTGAAACTTGTCAGCGGTATTTCGGGCGGAACGAGTGCCGCTACTTTTTTAAATACTTGACTGTCCGTGATCGCGAGGCGGGGACGTATCCCGGTATTCGCGAGGAAACGGGTGATCTCTTCCGGTTGCAGGACGATGGCGGTGGCGTGGTTGTCGAGTATGTCGCGGAGCATTTGTACTTGTGGAAGGATCATGCGTCCGGCGGGAGCCTCGGAGTCGATCGGGGTGACGAGCAACACGATGTCACCCGGGGCAATCAAGTCGCCGACGAGCGATCGCGGGCTGTCGTTTTCCGCGTGCCACACGCTTTTCAAGGCATCCAGAACGGGAGTGGTATCCGTGTTGCGTGTCGAGAAGTCGATGACCGGACAACTGTATTCCCGCGCGAGGCGTTCCTTCAATGCCGGCGAGAGGGGAGCTTCGTCCTTTTTGTTGTGAATGATAAGGAAGGGGAGTTCCTGTTTCTTGAAACGCCCGGCGAGTTGCCGCTCGTGTTCCCCGAATTGATTGCCCGCGATGACAAGGATGGCGATGTCGGCTTGCGAGATGGCGTCACGTGTTTTCGCGACGCGTGCTTCACCCAGTGCGCCGGAATCGTCAACGCCTGCCGTGTCGATAAATATGACCGACGCGAAGCCGGGAATCTCGTAGCTTCTTTTCACGAGGTCGGTAGTCGTTCCGGCAACGTCCGAAACGATAGCGATATTCTGGCCTGTCAAGGTATTGATCAAGGAACTTTTTCCACTGTTGCGGCGACCTAACAGGATGATGTGTAGTTTGTTGTCTTTGCCCATGGGGGAGAGTTTATAAGGTTTATAATGTTTATAAAGTTTGTAAGGTTTATAAGGTTCATAAAGTAACGGGAGTTCTTCGGACAGTGTTTATCGGCAGCTCAAGCTGCCGTGGACAAAGCGCCCCGCAGGGGTCTATAAACCTTATAAACTTTATGAACTTTATAAACTTTATAAACTTTTTATCTGTACATTTTCACGTCTTCCCGGGTGATGGTATTTCCGCCGAGAATGACCAACCGTTCCACGACGTTGCGTAGTTCACGAATATTACCCGTCCATTCGCACTCTTTGAGGGCGTCGATGGCGTCCGCGTCGATGCTTTTCGGGGCGATGCCCATTTCGGTGCAGATGTCTGTCAGGAAATGGGGAACCAGTATTTCGATATCTTCCAACCGTTGATTTAATGGCGGGACGTCGATGATGATGACGCTTAGGCGGTGGTAGAGGTCTTCCCGGAAATTACCCCGCTTGATTTCTTCTTTCAGGTTTTTGTTCGTGGCTGCGATTACGCGTACGTCAACGTTGATGTCCGCGTCACCGCCCACGCGGGTTATTTTCTGCTCCTGCAAGGCGCGTAACACTTTTGCTTGTGCGCTGAGGCTCATGTCGCCGATCTCGTCCAGAAAGAGGGTGCCGCCGGTGGCTAACTCGAACTTTCCTTTCTTTTGCTTGATGGCGGAGGTGAAAGAACCTTTCTCGTGCCCGAACAATTCGCTCTCGATCAGTTCGGAGGGAATAGCGGCACAGTTTACTTCCACGAAAGTGCTTTCTTTCCGGTGACTGAGCTCGTGCAACTGGTGGGCTACCAGTTCTTTGCCGCAGCCATTAGGTCCCGTGACGAGCACGCGGGCATCGGAGGCTGCCACTTTCTCGATTATGGAGCGCACGCGGTTGAGCGCGTCGGATTGACCGATCATCTCGTATCGCTTGCTGACTTTGTTTTTCAGCGTTTTGGTTTCGTGTATCAGCAAGTGTTTGTCTGTCGCGTTCTTTATGGTGATCAACAGCCGGTTCAAGTCCAGCGGTTTCTCGATAAAGTCGTAGGCTCCTTTCTTGATGGCCTCGATTGCCGTGTCTATCGTTCCGTGTCCCGATATCATGATAACCGGGGTGTCGGCGGAAAACTCTTTGATACGTTCCAGTACTTCGATGCCCTCCATTTTGGGCATTTTTATATCGCAAAATACAATATCCGGTTTCTCCGATTTCACTGCCACGAGTCCTTCCATGCCGTTCTCGGCAAGCACGATTTCGTGTCCCTCGTACTGGAGAATATCTTTCATGGAATTGCGGATACTCCTCTCGTCGTCAATCACAAGTATTTTTGTCATAGTACATCTTTTTTGTCTCACGGCAAATTTAGTATTTATTTTTGGATATGGGAAGGGGTGAGACAAAAGTTGCAGGTTACATTCGCCTTCGGCGAGTTGCAGGTTACAACTAAAATAAAGTTTTGCCGCGGGCAAAACTTTATTTTGATTATTCCCGGGAAATAAGTATTTTTGAGTGATTTTATAACTTGCCGAAGGTAAATGCAACCTAGCAACTCGCCGCACGGCGGCGAATGTAACTTGCAACTTTTGCCGAAGGCAAAACTTAATAAACTATGAAGCGGTCTTTGGTTTTTCTTCTTGTATTGTTTCTTGTATTGGATGTTCAGGCGCAGCGCAAAAAGGTGGGGTTGGTGTTAAGTGGCGGCGGGGCGAAAGGAGTGGCGCATATCGGTGTGTTGAAGGTGCTGGAAGAGGCGGGTATCCCGATAGATTATATCGCGGGCACGAGTATGGGGGCTCTCGTGGGGGCTTTGTACTCGATCGGTTATGACGCACGCACGATGGATAGTCTGGTGAGGGCGCAGGACTGGATGTTTTTGTTGAGTGATAAAGTGTATCGTTATAACCTGCCTTTCTCGGAGAAAGAGGAAACGGAGAAATATCTTGTTTCCGTGCCGATTAAGAACAATCGCGAGCTGAAGATCCCGTCGGGGTTTATCAGCGGACAGAATATATTCAACCTGTTTTCCGATTTGACGATCGGGTATCACGATTCGCTTGATTTCCACCGGTTGCCGATCCCGTTCGCTTGCGTGGCAAGTAATCTGGTGGACGGCAAGGAGGTGGTGCAGGATCGCGGGACTTTGCCGCTTGCCATGCGCGCGAGTATGGCTATCCCGGGGGTGTTCGCCCCGGTGAGAAGGGACGGGATGGTGCTGGTAGACGGGGGAATATCGAATAATTTCCCGGTGGATATAGCGAAAGAAATGGGTGCGGATATTATCATCGGGGTGGACGTGCAGGCGGAATTGAAAGACGCTTCCGGTCTGGAGTCCGTGACGGGAATTATCGACCAGATGACCTCGTTTCTGGGAATCCAGAAGTACGAGGAAAACAAGAAAATGGTAAACGTGTATATCAAACCGGACGTGTACCCGTACTCTGCCGCCAGTTTCTCTACCCGGGCAGTCGATACCTTGATTATGCGGGGGGAAGAAGTTGCCCGTGCCCAATGGGACGAGTTGATGAAGCTGAAATGCGAACTGGGAATACCGGAGAGTAAGAATGCCGCGGATACGGAGGATAAAGTGGTGCTTTTGAACGATACGCTCACGATAGATGAAGTACATTTGACGGGGATTGACGTGCGGGACGAGAAATGGTTGAGAAAGAAGATACGGATCAAGAATTATAGCCGCATCACGTTAAATGACCTGCATCACGCGATAGCCGAGTTGTACGGTATCGGGGCTTTCTCCAGCGTGAGCTACAAGTTGAGCGGGGGACCGGTGTATGACTTGGAACTGATTCTGAAACAGAAGCCCATGAGTTCGTTGAATCTCGGGTTCCGTTTCGACTCGGAGGAGATGGCGGCGATATTGTTGAACACGACGATATCGCACAAGGAGTTGCGGGGGTCCCGCCTTTCGCTGACCGGGCGATTGAGTATGAATCCTTACGTGAAGTTGAATTATTCCCTCGGGAATACTTTCCTGCGGAGGTTCGAGCTGGGGTACACGTTCAAGTATAACAATCTGGATATTTACCACAAGGGGAAAAAGCAGGATAATATAGAGTACGCTTACCACAAGGTGGAGTTGGGCGGTTCGGATATTTATTTCCGGAATTTCAAGATGCAGATCGGGGTGCGTTACGAGTATTTCAATTACGAGTCGTTCCTGTTCTCGGATCGGGATCATAATATTAGGGTAAAACCGGAAGGGTTTTTCAGCTACTACGGGTTGGCGCATCTGGAAACATTCGACAAGCGTTATTACCCCACGAGAGGGATCTCGTTGAAAGTCGATTATTCGCTTTACACGGATAATTTCCTGACGTACAATGACGGTGCGCCGTTCTCGGCGATAGGTTTGGATTTCGAGAGCGTGTTGTCCATTACCCGGCGCGTGAAGTTTATTCCCTCGATATACGGTCGGGTATTGATCGGGAATAATATCCCTTATCCTTACTTGAATTGCATGGGAGGTGACGTTGCCGGACGGTATGTCGACCAGCAGTTGCCGTTCCTCGGTATCCAGCATCTGGAGATATTCGACAATTCGCTGGTGGTGGCTAAAATCATGTTGCGCTATAATCTCGGGCGGAATCATTATATATCTTTGTCCGGGAATTATGCCAAGCAGGATGCCAATTTCTTTGACGTGTTCGGGGGCGATGATATTATTGGCGGGGGCGTGGGATACTCGTACGATAGTTTCGTGGGACCGATAGACGTCACTTTCTCGCTGTCGGATTGGTCGAAGAAACTAGGGTTCTACTTTAATTTGGGATATTACTTTTAAGGTTTTATGAAGAGATTGGGGATTATTATTTGCGTGTTAATAGCATGCGCGGGATGTCAACGGAACATGTACCGGTTCACCGAGGGAACGGTGTACGGTACTACCTATCATATATCTTACAAGAGTGACAAGGATTACGCGGCGGAGATACGCCGGGAGATGGAGCGCGTGAACGGGTCGCTTTCCATGTTTAACAAGAAATCGACGATAGCCCGTTTGAACCGGGGGGAGACAGACCGGACGGATTCGCTGTTCGTGAGATTGTTCGCGAAGGCGGCAGAGATACACGCGAAGACAGGGGGTGCGTTCGATATCACCGTGGCACCGCTGGTGAACGCGTGGGGATTCGGTTACAAGAACGAGCGGTTGCCGTCGGCGGAGAAAGTGGACTCGTTGCTGCAATACGTGGGGATGGAGAAGTTGAAAATAGAGGACGGTCGGCTTGTCAAGGCGGTCGATGGAATCCAGATGGATGCCAGTTCGATAGCCAAAGGGTTGGGCGTGGATCTGGTAGCGGAGTTTCTCGAGGGGCAAGGTGTCCGGGATTACATGGTGGAGATTGGCGGGGAGGTCCGGGTGAAGGGACAAAGTAATAAATCCCGCCCGTGGCATATCGGTATCGACAAACCGATAGATGACGAGGCGGCTTCTCGCAGGGAGTTGCAATTCGTGCTGGAAATGGGAGAGGGTGCGTTGGCGACATCGGGTAATTATCGCAGGTTTTACGTCGTGGACGGGAAAAAATATTCCCACACGATAAACCCCAAGACGGGTTTTCCTGTCCAACAGGATATACTGGGGGCTTCCGTGTACGCTCCCACGTGTATGGAAGCGGATGCTTACGCCACGGCTTTTATGGTGCTGGGTATGGAGAAAGCGAAGGAAATAGTGGAGGCCAATCCTAGCGTGGAGGCTTGTTTTATATATCAAAATGAACAGGGAGAGCGTGAAGTGTGGGTGTCTGAAAAGTTGAAAACATTGATATTGAAAGATTAGTTCTGTCAGGTGAAAGTAATGATTCGTTTATTGATATTGGTTCTAGCATGGGTTTTACTCGTGGAAAGTCGCGCCGGAGCGGGACCTTTATCAGGAAACGCATGCTTGTCGCTATCGCGGGACACTGTGAAACAAAACAGTAAAATCTTCCTGCCCGATAGTCTGATTCAAGACACACTCCGGTACGAGTATTCCAAGATTAAAAAGGTGGCTTACCGTCGTAAATGGACGAAGGAGCTTTACAAGATGATATTCGTTAATCCCCGGAAATATAATATCGATATTGTTGAAACGGAGAATAGTGAAGACCGTTATAAGCCGTACCGGGGAAAAATGATCCGGGAGATTCGTGTCAAAGTGTTGCCTCCTTTCGGGACGAGTGTCAATGACACGATTACTTACGGGCAGGATAGCTTGCAGTGGATTCTTGCCCTCGCCAATTCCATTCACCAGAAGTCCGCCGAGCGGGTGATTAAAAAGCAAATGACGGTGAAGCCGGGGATGTATATCGATCCCTTCGAGTTGGTTCAGAACGAGCAATTGCTGAAGGAAATGTCCAATGTCGATGATGCTTTGATAGGGATCGAGCGAGTGGCGGGCGACACGACGATGGTCGATCTGGTGGTGGTGTGCAAGGACGAGTTCTCGTGGACGGGGGAAGTGTGGAGTAATTTCTTGAATTCCGTGGACATGGGTATCGAAACCAAGAACTTGTTCAAGTTGGGGCATATGGTACATTACGAGGCCAGTTACCGTGGGCGTAAAGACCAGAAGTGGGGAAATCTGATCGAGTACAAGGCGGCGAATGTCGTGGGAACGCACATGGATTTCTACGGGATGTACGAGAATACCTTTAATCAAGAAGTCTTGCGCGTGCAAATGGATAAACGATTCCTGACATACAAGACGAAATGGGCGGGGGGAGCTGCTTTTAGCCGGGTGTACTCGTCCAAAACGTTGGTGGACAGGGATATCACGAAGCCGATAGAGTCGTTTAATTACCAGTTATGGGATTTTTGGGGAGGGACATCTTTTTACTTGAACGAGAAATTCAGTTATAACCGGATATTTTACCTGACGGGACGTTACACGGGTACCAACTTCGTGGATCGTCCGCTGGTGACGAGTGATTCGAATCATTTTTATTACGACCGTAACCGGATCATGGGGGCTTTGACATTCACGAAAATAAAGTATTTTAAAGCGAATTTGATCTATGATTTCGGGCGCACGGAGGATATCCCTTCCGGTTTGTCCGGCACGTTGCTTTTCGGTTACGAGAAAAGTGATTTCACGGAGTACGGTTATCTCGGCACGGAATGGCATTACTCGTGGTTTGACAAATACAAGGATAACTTTTACTCGTGGTATGCGGCATTGGGTTCTTTCTGGAACGGCTACACGGCGGAAAGCGGCGTGTTTAAAGCCGGGGCGCAGTTTATCAGCCCGCTGTACGAGTTGTCCCGGTATCGGTTACGTTTTTACAGTAACATGGATTACGTGCTGGGATTCAAGCGGAATCCCGACGATTATATCTATTTCGAAGATGCGAATATACGGGGTTTCGATACCGACACTATACGGGGTAAACAACGTCTTTCCGGTTCCGTGTCGACAACACTTTTCCTACCGTATATCAAGCGGGGATTCCGGGCATCTGTGACTACTTTCGTGGATTGGGGGGTGCTTGCCAGAGAGGATAAATCGATATTTAAAAGTCAGTCGTACTGGGGGATAGGGTTCAGTCTGAATTTGCGTAATGATAATTTGATTCTAAAGAATTTAAGCATACGTTTTGCTTTTTACCCGAAGGTTCCGCCTGACGCCCACTTGATCGAGGTGGATGCCTCGAGCCGACGGAAAACAGGGTTTTATGATTACCGTGTCTATAAACCGGATGCGATTAAATACGAGTAGATCAACGGTATTTCGATACACTTTTTAACTAGATTCGTTTTAAATAGGCTTCCGAAATTCCCCGAGAAGTTGTATCTTTGCGGTAAATTAATTTGGAGAGGATGAAGAAGGTTTTTTTGTTTTCTATTTTTTTACTTTGCGGCTTATTTTTTTCTCAAATACTCCCGTCCGCCATGGGAGAAATGTACGGGAGTTTTTATAGTGTATGTAAATGGCTGATGTTTATCTGCCTTGCGTTTATCATGATAAACGTCGGACGGGAGTTCGAGTTGGATAAGACGAAATGGAGATCTTATACCACCGATTATTTTATCGCCATGGCGACTGCCGCCGTACCTTGGTTACTGATCGCTTTCTATTATATTTTCTTTTTGGACACGGGGCTTTCGTGGCAGAATAATTTGCTGATCAGCCGGTTTGCCGCCCCGACGTCGGCAGGGATATTGTTCACGATGCTGGCTGCCGCCGGACTGAAACGGGAGTGGATTTACAAGAAGACACAGGTACTTGCCATATTTGACGATTTGGATACGATTCTTTTGATGATTCCTTTGCAGATATTAATGATTGGTTTCAAGTGGCAGTTGTTCGTGATTATACTGGTCGTTTGCGTGCTTCTGATCTTCGGGTGGAAGCGTTTGAGTTCGCTAAATCTGCCACAGTCGTGGAGGGCTATTTTGCTTTATTCCGTGTGTATCGTGGCAGCGTTCGAGAGCGTGTACCTGATCACGAAATCGCTCATGGGACAGGACGGGGCAATTCATATCGAGGTGTTGTTGCCCGCTTTCGTGCTGGGGATGGTGATGAAGACGGTTCACAAGCATTCGCGCGAGGAAGAGAGGGCGTCCAGCTTTATTTCCTACTTGTTTATGTTCCTCGTGGGATTGAGTACGCCGATCTTTATCGGTCTGGAAACCGGAGGCGACAGTATGCCCGGGTGGGGGGTGCTTATCTTTCACGTGATTGTCGTGACGGTGCTTTCTAATCTGGGAAAGATGTTCCCGCTGTTTTTCTATCGTGACCGGAAGATACAGGAACGGTTGGCTCTGTCAATCGGTATGTTTACCCGCGGTGAAGTGGGAGCGGGGATTATCGTGATTGCCATGGGTTACCAGTTGGGCGGTCCGGCATTGATTATCTCTATCCTTAGTCTGGTGCTGAATCTCGTGTTGACCGGATTCTTCGTGGTTGCCGTGAAACGTATCTCGCAGAGCGTGTATGGGGTTAAAGAATAGTTTTTGGATTTATGATTTTAGATTTCTTGATTTAAGATTTAGGAATTTAATGATTTGAACGGAAATTAATTAATAACTTGTTTGTTATCAATTAGGTTAGAGTGTCAATCGTAAATCGAGAAATCATAAATCAATCAGTTGTTCTTTATTTTCTTGATTAAGGCGTACATTCTCCACCACAAGTAGGCGATAAGTAACACGGATATTGTGTAGATGATTCGGTTGTCGATGTCTATAAACCGTTTGAACATCAACGGAATCGCTCTTACCGTGTTCCACGGGTTTATTCCTTGCCACGAGAAGCGTACTTCGGTTGGGGACGCAATGATGGAAATGATACTGAATGCCGCGACAAGAGCGACGAGCGATATGATTAGAGAGGTTTTGTCTATATTTTTCATTTGCGTTTATTTTTTATCTTTTTTCTTGAACAGGTCGCCGATTTTCTTGAAGAAACCTTTCTTTTTCGGTTGCTCCGTTTCGGGGGCGACTTCTTCGTGGTGTTTCACTTTTTCAAGCTTCCGGTTAGTCAATCTATCCAGTATATTTATATTTTCTTTAAAGGTGGGGACTTCCAGTTCTTTTTGAGTACTCATAGGCGGTACGGGGAACGAGAGATTCTCCCAATAGCTGTACGTGCTGCTCTTCAAACAATCCTGCATGAACAAACCGAAGATGGGGAGTGCCATGTTCGCACCTTGTCCCAAAGAGGTAGATTTAAAATGGATGCGGGAGTTGTTCGCCCCGACGCGTATCCCCACGACGATGCGGGGGGTGTAACTGATAAACCAGCCGTCGGCTTGATTCTGGGTGGTTCCGGTCTTTCCGGCGATAGCCATATTCAACCCGTAATTATTGATAAGGCGCTTGCCGGTTCCTTCTTGAATGACAGCCGTGAGCATGGATGACATCAAGTGAGCTTCTCTGGAGGGTAAAACCCGTTCTTTGCGGGGAGGTTCCGCCTCGTATATAATCCGTCCTTCCCGGTCTTTGATCGAAACCAAATAGTAAGGTTCCGTGAGAACCCCGTTGTTTGCATAACATAAATAGGGGAGAACCATTTCTTTTAATGGAATGTTCGCCGCACCCAAGGCTATGGAAGGAACAGCGGGCAGGTCGCTTTGTATTCCCAGACGGTGGGCATGTGCTATCGTGGTATCTATTCCCGTCTGGAGAAGTACTTCCACGGCTATCGTGTTGATAGATTGACTTAATGCCCCTTTCAGCGTGTAGAATCCCCCGTATCGGTTGTTCGAGTTCCGGGGAGTCCAGTTGTCATATTCCGGGTAGCTTTTTTGTTCATCCTTGTAATAGGCATCCACTCGGGCTCCATGCTCAACGGCGGCACTGTAAACGACAGGTTTAAAGACTGAACCCACTTGACGTGGCGCCAGTACTTGATCGTACTGGAAATACTTGAAGTCCAATCCGCCAATCCATACTTTTACTTTTCCGGTATGCGGCTCTATGGCGATCATGCCGGGGTGAAGTGTTTTCAAGTAGTGCTTAATGGAGTCGATCGGGGACATCTGCATTTCCACCTCTCCTTGATAGGCGCTGTAAATAGTCATGCATTTCTTCTCGTTTAGAGCGGCAAGAATGGCTTTTTCGCCCAATCCCTGTTGTTTCAGTGATTTGTAAGCCGTGCTTTCCCGGATGGCTTTATCGAGGATATCGGGTTCTTTATACCACGGGTCTTGTTTGTCCCAATGCGTGTAGAAAGAGTTTTGCAAAGATTTCATGTGGGTGTGCATGGCGTCTTCCGCGTAACGCTGCATCTCGGCATCGAGTGTCGAGGTGAGAATCAGACCGTCCTTGTATAAATCGTAATTCGTGCTGTTTGCCTCGTTGTATTTGGCAATCAGCTTCATGGCATCCTGCCTGATTTGTTCACGCAGGTAGGGGGCTAATCCCGAATAATGATTCAAGGGTTTGTAACGGAGTTCCAGCTTCTCCTTTTTCAGTTGCTTGGCCTCGGCTTCCGTGAGGTAATCGTATTTCTCCATTTGGGCAATCACCGTGTTGCGCCGCTGTAACATACGGTCGGGATGTATGCGGGGATTGTAGTAGGAGGGGCCTTTTAATAAACCTATCAACGTGGCGGCTTCCGGAATTGTGAGTTGTGTTGCCGTCGTGGAGAAGTATTTTTGCGCGGCACTCTCGATGCCGAATGTTCCTTCCCCGAAGGATACGGTGTTCAAATATAAAGTGAGTATCTCGTCTTTCGAGTACAGTTTTTCCAACCGGTGGGCGGTGATGATTTCTTTGATTTTGATGACCGGAAGCATCAGACTGCTCCGGTATTCGCGGGGGAAAAGGTTCTTTGCCAACTGTTGGCTGATCGTGCTACCGCCACCGGAACTCCTGTCACCGAGTAACAGTGTCTTGAAGAGAACGCGGAGCATGCTGATTTTGTCAAATCCCTTGTGTTCATAAAAGCGGACATCTTCGGTTGCAATCAGGGCATTAACTGCATTGCGGGAAATTTCGCCGAACGGGACATTCGTGCGGTTCTCCACGTAATATTTCCCAAGCAATTCGCCGTCCGAACTGTACAGGGAGGAAGCCTCGAAATTCCGTATCTCCCTTAAATCCTGATAATCCGGGATTTTACCCCACATGCCGTAATAAACACAACACACGAACAGACCGACCAGAAAAACACATAGTAAAGCGGTTAAAAGCAAGGTTTTGACGACTCGCTTTAAGAAGCTCTTTTTCTGTTTCTTGGGTTTCCTTTTTTGTACTTTTTTTCTTTTCTCCATCACGTGTTTATTTGCGGTGTAAAAGTAGAAATATATTTTTATTTTACGGATGAAAAATTATTTCGATATTTCCTTTTTTCATAGGGATTTAAATATACCTTTGTGGCACAGTTTACAAAAACGAAATAAATAACAAATTAACTACGTAAAAAGAAACAAAAGTATATTGTCATGCTGAATATCGCGTTGTTTGGCCCTCCGGGAGCCGGAAAAGGAACTCAGGCAAAGAAGATTGTCGAGAAGTACAATTTGGCTCATCTGTCCACGGGGGACATGATTCGTAAAGAAATTGCCGAAGGTTCGGATTTCGGTAAAATGGCCGCCGGAATAATTAATAAAGGCGAGTTATTATCCGACGAGTTCGTGGTAGCGTTAATCGTGAATAGTATAGAACATCATAAGGATGTAAACGGATTCTTGTTCGACGGTTTCCCAAGAACTGTCAGACAAGCCGAGATTCTTGACGAAATGCTTGCAAAAACGGGACATCCGTTGAGTGCTTTAATTAGTATTGATGTTCCTCACGATGAGTTAATGCGCCGTATGTTAGAGCGCGCAAAGATAGAGGGACGTTCCGATGATAATGAAGAGGTTATCGAGAATCGTTTTCGGGAATACAAGGCGAAGACTTTGCCGGTTGCCGACCACTACAAGAACCAGAAAAAGCATCATACAGTAAATGGCTTTGCCACGGTAGAAGAGGTTTTCCAATCCATCGCGGGTATTCTGGAAGGGGTAAAGTAAAGCAAGTAAAGTATAATAAAAAAGCGATTGAAACATAGAGTTTCAATCGCTTTTTTATTGTATCCCGGGTTCTTGCGGCTTATAATGCCACTGTAAGATAAGGAATAATAGTCCGGGAATAAAAATAATGACAGCCGTGGCTTGCAATGCCACGGAAAGGGAATATAGATCATGTAGCCATCCCACGAGCGGAGCCATGGCTGCAAACATTAAACGGATAACGAAATTCCGGATAGAAAGAACCGTTGCCCGCATTTCGGAGAACGTGATCTGGTTGATATATCCTTTTAGAATGGGGGTGGCAAATCCTCTCACGATATAGAAAAAGAAGAGGAATACCAATCCCGTGTAAGATATGTTGAACGATACCGCCACGTATCCCCCTATGATAAAGAACAGGATAAACGCGTACATCCTGTTGCTTCCCAGTTTTTGGTCCAGTCGGTCGGAGTAGAGTGCCGATATACCCACGGTCAGGTTCAATATCGTCCAGATGATGCCGAACCAAGAGGTCGGAGTATCCAGTTCTATCAGCAGGGGTTGGACAAACCACGCCATGGTCAGCGTGGCAGCCCCGATGACACCGGAAAACATGATATTATAACATAGTTCTTTGTTGGTGAAGAGGGAATATTTGATGATTTTCACGATATTGGCAAACGAGTTTTCTATTCTTGTCTTTGCCGCGTGTTCCGTGAGCATAAAGGCTGCCGGAATACCGATAAAGGCAATCCCGCTTTGCACGTAGAAAGGAAGACGTAGGGAATAGGTCGCCAACAACCCGCTGAAAATACCGGCAAAGGCTTCCGAGAAATTACCGATCATGGTTACACGTCCCTCGTATTTCAAGTAACTTTCTTCTTTACGGTAATGAATCATCGTGTCGTAAAGAAGTGCCGAATCGGCGCCCGATACCAGACTCTGACCGAAACCGAGCAGGATTTCCGATATGAAGAACGCGACAAACGTGTCCGCAAGGGAGTAGTTGGTAAACCCGAAGAAACAAAGGATACACCCGGCAATCAAGCAATTCCTTCTTCCCCAAACATCGGCAAGGTATCCCGTGGGGATCTCCAAGGATACCATAGCAATGGAATAGACGCTCTTCAAGATGAAAATATCAGCCAGATCAAGCCCGCATTCCTTGTAAAACAAGACAATGATAGGCATCACTAAGGTAAACCATTTGGAAACCTTGATCAGGTAAAGGGCGATGATATTTTTTCTAAACGACACGCTATTCATTTTTTATTTCAAGAGGCAAAAGTAACGAATTGAAACTTGAAAATGGAGAATTAAAATGAAATTTAATGATATTGACCGGAAACGTTAGCATCAAGCGACTGGTAAATTTAGAAATTAATATCAAAAAGCTGGTTTTTGTTTCTGTTTTATTCAAAAAGCGTTATTTTTGCTTCCAAATTAAAAACATAAATCACTAATTAGTAAAAATAAGTTTGTCATGGCAATACAAAAAATCGATGACATTTACGAGGCATTAAAAGCTAACTCAAAAAAGAAACGTCTGGTTGTGGCGTACGCGAATGACAGCCATTCTATCGAGGCTGTAAATAAGGCGGTTGAATTAGGTATCGTGGAAGCTACATTGTGCGGCGACGAGAATGAAATCAAGAAGGTATGTGCGGAACACGGTTTCGATATTTCTCGTTTCAAGATTGTGCATGAGCCTGTTGATACGAAAGCTGCTGCTAAAGCAGTACAAATGGTACGTGAGAAAGAGGCTGATTTTATCATGAAAGGATTGGTCAGCACGGACAAATATATGCGTGCGATTTTGAATAAAGATTGTGGTTTATTGCCCCCGAAAGCAACGTTGTCACACGTGGTGGTAATGGAATGTCCGAATTATCACAAATTGTTGGTATTCGGTGATGCTGCAATTATTCCCGCTCCCGATTTTTCACAGAAGATGGCTATCGTGAAATACGTTTCTCAAATTGCTAATGCTCTTGGTGTGCAACGTCCGAAAGTAGCTATGATCTCCGCTACGGAACAAGTATTACCTAAAGTGGAATCTACTACTGATGCTGCAATTCTGGCTAAAATGGGAGAAAGAGGTCAATTGGGCAATATTGATATCGACGGTCCGTTGGCATTGGATGTGGCTATCGACAAAGAGGCTGCCGAGATCAAGAAGATTAATTCTCCGGTTGCCGGTGATGCCGACTGTCTGGTATTCCCGAATATCGAGGCCGGTAATGTATTCTACAAGACCAATACCAAGCTGGCAAACGCTCGTCAAGGCGCTATTCTTGTTGGAGCTACCGCTCCGAGTGTATTGTCTTCCAGAGGTGACAGCGTGGATGCCAAGTTAAATTCAATAGCGTTGGCTGCTCTTTTCGCTAAATAATTTAAAACTAAAGTGTTCATAAGGTTTGTAAAGTTCATAAAGTTTATAAAGTATATTGACCCCGCAGGCACTTTGCTCACGGCAGCAATACTGCCGATAAACATTGTCCAAAGGACTCCCGTAACTTTATAAACCTTATGAACTTTATAAACTTATATCATGGAAGAACAAAAACACGTGATTTTTATCAAGAATATGGTTTGTAACCGTTGTATTTTGGTTATAAAACAGATTCTTAAAGATTTGCAGTTTACCCCGCTACAAGTGGATTTGGGCACGGCTGTCGTAAAAGAGGAATTGACATCGGATGATCGGGAAGTGATTAGGAAGGCGCTTGAAGAGTATGGATTTGAATTGATAGACGATAAACGGCAACGTATCATCGAGCAGATACGGACTTCTATTATTCAGTTGGTACATTATGAAGGTAATCTCTCCAAGTTGAAGTTGTCGGAGTATTTGAAGGAGAAATGCCATTATGACTACAGTTTTCTAAGTAAGCTGTTCACTGAAATGAACGGAATCAGCATAGAGAAATATTATATCGCTCAAAAGGTGGAACGGATTAAAGAATTACTGTTTTATGATGAACTCTCGATTAGTGAGATTGCCGATAAACTTCAATATTCGAGCGTGGCACACTTGAGCACTCAATTCCGTAACGTGACCGGAATGTCACCGAGCGAATTTAAACGTTTGAAGGAACATGGACGGGAACCTTTGGATAAAGTGTAAATTATATCCATAATTTTGTAACAATCCGGGGGATGATATGGTTTACCTTTGTATAAAGAAAAAAGGTAAAGCGTATGAAAACTAAAAAAATATTTCCGGTAGTAGGGATGAGTTGTGCATCTTGCGCGGCTCGGGTGGATAAAGTCTTGAACGCACAGCCCGGAGTGTATGAAGCGAATATAAACTATGCGACGGCTAGTGCGCAAGTGGTTTACAATCCCGATGAATGTTCCGTTTCATCTTTGAAAAACGCGGTACAAAATGCGGGATACGATTTGTTGGTATCTGAAAATCAATCTACCGACGAAGAGGTCGGGCAAGCACGCGAGAAAAAGTATCGGCAGTTGAAAATCCAAACGTGGAGTGCCGTGGTCTTGTCCGTTCCTATCATGTTAATCAGTATGTTCTTTATTGATTATCCTTACATGAAATATGTCTTGTGGATACTTTCCACGGTTGCCGTTTTAGGTTTGGGACGTAGGTTCTATATCAACGCGTGGAAGCAATTGCGTCATGGAACTTCAAATATGGATACTCTGGTTGCCATCAGCACGGGGATTGCCTATTTGTTTAGTGTCTTTAATCTGTTGTTTCCCGATTTCTGGCTGTCGAGAGGGGTAACACCTCACCTTTATTTCGAGGCGGCGAGTGTTATCATTGCTTTTATATTATTGGGGCGTTTACTGGAAGAGCGAGCGAAACAGAATACGTCGACGGCCATTAAGAAGTTGATGGGTTTACAACCGAAGACAATAACCATTGTCACGGAATCGGGAGAAAAAACAGTACCGATTGAGGAAGCACGCGTGGGTGATACCATCGCGGTAAAACCCGGTGAACGTATAGCCGTGGACGGGACTGTCCTTAGCGGAGAGTCATTCGTAGATGAAAGTATGCTTAGCGGTGAGCCTGTTCCTGTACGCAAGCGGTCGGGAGAGAAGGTGTATGCCGGAACGATTAACCAGAAAGGTGCTTTTCATTTCACCACGGACAAGACGGGTTCCGATACTATGTTGGCACAAATTATCCGTATGGTGCAGGATGCACAGGGGAGTAAAGCACCCGTGCAGAAAATGGTTGATAAGATAGCGGGTATTTTTGTACCCGTCATTATCGGTATAGCTGTACTGTCATTCGCCGTGTGGTGGATATTTGCCCCGGCGGGCGGTTTTACTCACGGCTTACTGGCTATGGTTACCGTACTGATTATTGCTTGTCCGTGCGCCTTGGGATTAGCTACCCCGACGGCACTTATCGTAGGAATAGGCAAGGGGGCGGAGCATGGTATTTTGATAAAGGATGCCACGAGTTTGGAGGTCGCCCGGAAAGTAGACACGATTGTGCTGGATAAAACGGGAACGATCACGGAAGGGCATCCTGTCGTTGTGAACGCTCAATGGAAGGAGGGAGCGGAAGACTCTTGCGAAGTATTGTATAGTCTGGAACGATTGTCGGAACACCCGCTAGCGGAAGCGATAGTCAATGAATTGGGGGATGAAATATCTGTTCCGGTCACGGGATTTGAAAGTATTCCGGGTAGAGGAATAAAAGGGCAATGGAATGATGAAACTTATTATGTCGGGACTCCCGAATTACTCCGGGATAACGGTGTGTCTGTCGATAAAGAGTTGGAACAAAAAGCGGAAAGCTGGCTTAAAGATGCCCAAACGGTCATTTGGTTTGGCAATTCAACCGAAGCTCTTGCCGTGATGGGGATAACAGACAAGATAAAAGATACATCATTACAAGCTATTTCCCAATTACATAAGATGGGGTTGACGGTCTATATGTTGACGGGAGATAATGCCGCGACAGCCAAAGAAATAGCACGGAAGACCGGTATCAAGCATTATAAATCGGGTATATTGCCACAAGAGAAAGCTATTTTCGTTAAACAGTTGCAACAAGAAGGTCGGAAAGTCGCTATGGTCGGGGACGGTATCAATGATAGCGCGGCATTGGCACAAGCGGATTTAAGTATTGCCATGGGAAAAGGCAGTGATATTGCCATGGAAACAGCCATGGTCACGATCCTTTCCTCCGATTTGATGAAGATCCCGGAAACCATCCGTTTGTCGCGATTGACCGTGAAGACAATTCGTGAGAACTTGTTTTGGGCGTTTATCTATAACTTGATAGGTGTCCCCATCGCGGCAGGTATTCTCTATCCGATAAACGGTTTCCTGCTTAACCCGATGATCGGGGGGGCGGCAATGGCATTCAGCAGCGTGAGCGTCGTGAGTAACAGTCTGCGTTTGAAACGGAAAAAAATAGGTATAACCGCGAATCGAAATAATAACAATGAATATATAAATGAAGTAGAACACGTAAAAGAAAAAGGTATGGAAAAGAAATTTAAGGTGGAGGGGATGATGTGCAATCATTGTCGTACTCATGTAGAAAATGCCCTTAATAGCATTGACGGAGTGAAAGCCGTTGTAACTCTGGAGCCGCCGGTAGCTACCGTTGAATTTACGAAAGGTGAACTATCGTTGGATGAATTGCAACAAGTTGTTACAAGCAAGGCTGGGGAGTACAAAATGTCTGAAATCTGAAAGGGAGCGTTTCACAACGCTCCCCTTCTCTGAATTATTTAAAAACAACTAAGAACACAGGCTACTCTTCAGTAATCACAATTTTTATGATTTTGTCCCCTTGGCGGATAGCATCAATCACTTCCAAACCTTCGTATACTTGACCGAAGCAAGTATGTCTTCTATCCAGATGGGCGGTATTTCTACGGTTGTGGCAGATAAAGAATTGCGAACCTCCGGTATCCCGCCCCGCATGAGCCATGGATAAAACTCCGCGGTCGTGATATTGGTTTTCCCCGGTTAATTCACACTTGATCGTGTATCCCGGACCACCGGTTCCGTCCCCTTTGGGGCAACCTCCCTGTATCACGAAATCCGGAATCACCCGATGAAAGGTCAAGCCGTCGTAAAAACCTTCTTTGGCTAGTTTTACAAAATTGGCAACCGTGTTAGGCGCATCTTTTTCATAAAAAAGGACTTTCATGACACCTTTTTCAGTTTCTATTTCTGCTCTATACATTATGAATTTGCTTTAGAATTTTCATAAGCAAATGTAGGTCATAAAATGAATGGAAGCAAGGCGTCTAATGTTATTTAACGCATTTTATATAGTCGCCTTCGGCGAGTTGCAAGTTACAGGTTGCATTTGCCTTCGGCAAGTTGCAGGTTTACTGGCGTTAAGGATGGAGGAGTTCGTTGATTAGGTGATTGCAGATTTCGTGATTCTCTTGTGCGATGGTAAGCGGGTAGAAATCTAAAATTTAAAATCATTAAATCTAAAATTGTTGAATCCGTTTTTCGGATTCAACACAGTTCTTGTTTTAATACATCGGGTAATTCAAGGCCTCGTTTTTCGAGGCTGATAAACCAGTCTGACAGTTCTTCCGGCTGAATGGAATACAATACTTCACGGAATTGGTCTATTTGTTCATCGCTGTATCGGTCAGAGGGGATACCCCGGTATTGATCCAGTTCCTCATCATCAAAGTATTCTATTTTTTCATCCACTCTCTTTAGTCCTTTCTCGCAGATAGCGTGAGCGCCGCAACAGTCGGCGGGAGGGACAACAACCGGAGTGTCATCCGGCTTTTGTTTTGATTTGAAAAGGTATGTAAAAAGGGCAACTATTACTAGAAGCCCTACTATGCTGATGATAATATAAATCATTTCAATTACTTGGAAAGTTCTTTCTTCAACAGATTTACCTGATTCGTCAGTTTCTCCACTTCCTGAGTTTTCTTGGCTAATGTACTTTTAACATCTGCCAATTGTTTTTTCACCCCGGCAATCTCTTTTTCCAATCGGGCAATTTCGCTGTCCTTGAACTTGATATTTGCCTTGAGTGTTTCTACTTCATTTTTTAGTTTCCGGTTATCCCAATCCGCGTTGGTTTTGTACTCTGCCAATTGTTTTTGAAGTAAGTCTCGTTCTTCAGTCGCTCTTTTCAACTGGAGTTGTAAACCGCTCAATTGTCCTTCATTATCCTTTACTTTTGACTTTACCTGTTCGGAAACGTCTTTCAATTCGGACTTTAAAGCGGACTCTTTACTTTGCAATGTCCGTAATTGGGTGTACAGATCGTCAATCTGTTTATCTTTGGCCGCGTTGTTCGCTGTCAGTTGGTAGCGAACGGCATTAAAATCATCCTTGAGTTTTTGCATTTCGGTTTCCAGAGTCTTCTTGTCGTTAGCAAGTGTCGCCACTTCCCGGTCTACGCTTCTCTTTGCTCTGGCTAATTCCTCGTATTTCTTTTTTGAAACGCAAGAGGAGAAAAGTAACGTGAATATTAAAATACCTGATATATAAAATAATCCTTTTCTCATATTGAAATGTTTAAATTGAACTTTATTCTTGTTGTGTGACAAAAGTAGTAAAATATTTGGGTATAACAAAGAACAATAGGGGCGGCAGAATCTTAATTTAATGTTAATGCTTCAAGACGTGATACGGAATTCGTGTGTCAAATACATATTTATTTATATATTTGCGTTGGAAAATTAATACAGAATATACTATGAATAAGAAAATCCTCTCGTTACTCGTTTTGTTTTTTGGAGTATTATTTGTCGCTCAAGCTCAGAATGACGGAAAGATACGAGTGAAGGGCGTTGTGTTGGATGAAGTTACGCGTCAACCGATTGAATTTGCCAATATCGGGATTCTAGGTACGGTCGCGGGTGTTGCCACGGATATGGACGGTCGGTTCGAATTGGTAGTTTCCGAAAGATTGGCTACTTATATGATGAGAGTTTCCGCTGTGGGGTATGCTTCTGACGAGATGAAGTTGTACGAGGCAAGGGATAAAGGAGAGGTGCAGATATTTTTGAAACCGATGACCTACGGGATTCACGAGGTGGATGTAACGGCAGAATCGTTGGTCTTGAAAAGATTGTTACAGAACGTGGTGAATAATATCGGTCGGAATTATATTCCGCGTCCTTATAACTACGAGGGATATTTTGAATATGGCGTCCGGATTAATGACGGGGAGAAAAAGTCGAAAGAGGCAATCGTGGATATTTATGACAGCGAAGGTTACAGGCGTTCGAATGTCGAGGATGCGTTCAAGGCTTTGAATTATAACTTCTCGCAGGTGCGCCGCAGCGAGGAAATGACTTCCGCCACGGACGGGTTGATCTTCTTTGATGACATTATCACGGCGGATATCGTTCGTAATACCCGTAATATTCTGGATCTGGAGAATTACAGGGATTTTAAATTGAAAAGTAAAGGTAAATTCTTGTACGAGGGTGATTCCGTGCAAATTGTTACTTACGAGTGTCTGAAACCTTCCTTGTCGAATTCCGGTACGACCTTCGTTACAAAATACAGCGGAGAGATATACGTGGAATTGAAGAATTACGCCGTTATTAAAAACGTTATGCGCATCACTTCTTCCGCGTTCAATCTTTTGGGAAGAAATTTGATTCTGGCAGGTAACAGTCCTCGGCACGAAGTAATGGCTACGATTACGACCAATTACAAGAAAGTGAGTTCTTATTACTTTTTGAGTGGAGTGAGTATGGTGTATACTTATCTGGACGGTTCCGATCGTGTGAAAGGAGAGATGCAATACCAAACGACAAAAGTTAGCGTGAACAATACCACTCCTATTGCCGGACGGGTGTATTTTGAAGAGGTTCCGACAGACAGGAATTTCTGGGATCGTTACACGATATATTTGGAAGAAGAAGAATAAAAGTCCCCCGAAAAGGGACTTTTTATTTTAGATTTAAGATTGAGTCCGTTCGGACTTAAATATTGTAATCTCTTGTAATTTACTTGTTTCGTTATATCGTCATGAAGGTACTTTATAAACAGATCTTATGAAAGAACAAATTTGGAATAATATCGAACGAATGAGAGCGGAGGCTCCATTGGTACATAATATCACGAATGCCGTGGTAATGAATAATACGGCTAATGCGCTGTTGGCGGCAGGTGCTTCACCTATTATGGCACACGCGTCGGAAGAAATTGATGAAATGGTTGCGCTATGTGGGGCTACCGTGATTAATATCGGGACATTGGATCGTTTTACCGTGGAATCCATGAAAGCAGCTATCCGGAAAGCGAATGAAATCGGGCATCCGGTAGTACTCGATCCCGTGGGTGCGGGAGCCACGAGTTTTAGGAAGAAGGTTCTCCAAGATATATTAAACGCCGGTACTCCCCGGTATATACGCGGGAATGCCTCGGAAATCATGACAATGGCAGGGTTATCCACGAAATCTAAAGGCGTAGATAGTACCGAGTCTTCTCTGAATAGTCTGGAAGCTGCCCGCGAATTGAGTTCCCGTGTGGGGTGTATTGTCTGCGTGAGCGGGGAAACGGATCTCGTTGTGCAAGGCGAGAGAGTGATTTATTTGCATAATGGCTCCCCGATGATGGAGAGGGTGACCGGACTGGGGTGTACGGCTTCCGCTATCTTGGGTGCATTTGCTGCTGTCGCGGAAGATGAGTTTATGGCTGCCGTGAGTGCTACTTCTTTTATGGGTATATGCGGGGAGATTGCGGTCGGAATGGCACAAGGTCCCGGAACCCTGCAATTGTATTTGTATGACGTGATGTATAATCTGACACGCGAGCAGTTCATGCAACGCGTGCAAATTTCCGAATGATATGAATGCCCCGCTTTATTTAGTGACCGACGAAGGTTTGCTGCATGGTAAAGATCTTTACAGCACGGTTGAAGCTGCCGTGAAAGGAGGCGTGACCATGGTACAATTACGGGAAAAAGAATCCTCTACCCGGGATTTTATTGAACGGGCGATTCGGCTGAAAGCATTGTTGACACCTTATCATGTACCTTTGATTATTAACGATCGGGTAGACGTGGCACTGGCTGCCGATGCCGATGGGGTGCATATCGGACAGAGTGATATGCCCTATTCGCAGGTGAAACGGCTACTGCCGAAAGGAAAAATAATCGGGTTATCCGTGGAAACGCGGGAACAGGTAATTGAAGCCAACGAGTGGGATGTAACTTATATCGCGGCAAGTCCTGTCTTTTCCACGGCAACGAAAACAAATACGATTGTCGAGTGGGGATTGGACGGGTTGCAATGGATTCGTTCCGTGTCCCGTCATCCGTTAGTGGCTATCGGTGGCATTCATCCCGACAATGTAGCCTCAATCTTTCGGACGGGGGCGGATAGCGTGGCTGTGATTTCCGCGATTATCGGAGCCGATGATCCGGGAAAAGCCGCACGAGAATTGATTCGTCTTATACCCTAAAGAAAGATATAACCTTTTACTACTGAAATCCTATCGTAATCCTACCCAAGAACTAGGGAAGACATACCGCACTGGCGGTGTACGAACCGTTTTGCCCCGGTGTTTCTATATGCGAGATTATAGATTCTCTGCGAGATGGGCACAGCAAGAACGGAGATAGGGTAGGTTCACGGTAGAATTACCCTAGTTCTTGGGTAGGTTTTCTATAGGCTCAGAATACCCCCAAAGAATGCAAAAGTATAACCAAGATAAACAAGGGCGCCACGTATTTCAGCACGAAAACCAAAGGTTTTATCAACCATAACTTCAATTGCCCGTCATTCGTCAGCTCGGCAATCAACAAACGGCGATCGAATCGCCACCCCACGTAGATGGATATGAGTATGCCGCCGACGGGGAGCAGGATATTGGAACTGATAAAATCAAATATCCCGAATATGGAGCGGCTCCCTATCTGTATGTCTTTTAAAGGACCGAACGATAGAGTACACAAGATGCCGAAAACAGTCACGATAACGGTTGAAATAATGGTTGCCTTACGCCTGCTGATGTGTTTCTCTTCCACGAAAAAAGCGACAATCACTTCGAGCAATGATATCGAGGACGTCAATGCAGCCATTGTCAGCAGTACGAAGAATAAAATAGCCCACAATTGCCCGAATGCCATACTCTGGAACACTTGGGGCAAGGTGAGGAACACGAGTCCCGGACCGGAATTGGGTGCGATATTAAAGGCGAATACAGCAGGAAATATGGCAACGCCTGCCAGCACGGCGATTAGGGTATCGGCACAGATAACCTGTAACGATATCGAGGTTAGATTTTCACTTTTCTTGATGTATGAAGCGTAAGTCAATAGGACACCCATGCCGATTGACAAGGAGAAAAACGCTTGTCCCAGTGCAGAGAGTACCCCTTGAGAGGTGAGTTCCGAGAACTTGGGTAAAAACAGGAATTTTATTCCTTCCATGGCACCGTCCAGCGTGCATGCCCGGATACCTAAAATCACGATTAGTATGAAGAGTAAGGGCATCATGAGTTTCGTGTATCTTTCGATACCCTTTTTTACCCCTGCCAACACGATAAATCCGGTAAGTACCATGAATATAATTTGCCAGAATACCGGCTTGTACGGGTTGGAAATAAAACCGTTGAACAAGTTATTCAAATCAATATCGGCGCTTGAATGGAACGAGAAAGAGAGGGATTTAACCACGTATTCCAACGTCCACCCGGCAACTGTGCCATAAAAAGAAAGAATCATCGTGGCGGCCAATAACACGAGGATTCCAAAATAACGCCAAGGTGTTTTCGGTTCCAACCGATCAAATGTCCCGAAAGCATTCCGACCGGAATATCTACCGAGCGCAAACTCCGAAAGCATGACCGGGAGTCCGATAGCAACGGTAAAAAATATGTACACGAGCAAAAAAGCCCCGCCACCGTTATTCCCGGCTTCATAGGGAAACTTCCATATATTACCCAATCCGACTGCCGAACCGGCCAGTGCGGCAATAGCCCCGAACTTGGAACCAAAACTATCTCTGGTGTTGTGCATGGTTAAATTATTTTGAGTTAACAAATATTACGAGTTTCCGGAGTGTAAGTTAGCATTTTGTATAGAAAAAAACTATCTTCGCGTCAAAATAAAATAAGCGATTCACATGCAAGAGAAGATTTTAATACTTGATTTCGGTTCTCAATACACGCAATTGATTGCGAGACGCGTGCGAGAATTGAATGTCTATTGCGAGATTTATCCTTTTAACCATTATCCGGCACTCGATGCTTCCGTGAAGGGAGTTATTCTTTCGGGAAGTCCTTTCTCCGTGCGTGACGAGAAGGCTCCGCGACCGGATTTGTCTTCCATCAAGGGGAAACTGCCGTTGCTGGGAGTGTGTTACGGGGCTCAATATCTGGCTCATTATTTCGGTGGGGAAGTACAAGCCTCCAACAAAAGAGAGTACGGTCGGGCAAATTTGTCTTACGTGGATAATGGTTGCCCGCTTTTCAAACATATCAGCCAACATTCACAGGTATGGATGTCGCACGGGGATACGATCGAGGTATTGCCGTCACATTACACGGTAGTGGCAAGCACGGTCGACGTGGAGAATGCCGCGTACCGGATAGAAGGTGAGGAAACGTACGGTATTCAGTTCCACCCGGAGGTGTATCATAGTACGGAAGGAACCGCGTTGCTGAAGAATTTCGTGGTTGATATCTGCGGTTGTAAACAAGACTGGACACCGGATTCTTTTATCGAAACCACGGTAGCCGAATTGAAAGCAAAAATAGGCGAAGACCGAGTAATATTGGGTTTGTCGGGGGGAGTAGATTCCACGGTGGCAGCCATGTTATTACACCGGGCTATCGGTAAAAATCTTGTCTGCATATTTATTGACAACGGATTGTTGCGGAAAAACGAGTTTACGTCCGTGCTTGAAAATTACAAGGAATTAGGATTGAACGTTATTGGTGTGAATGCCGGTGATCTTTTCCTGTCCCGTCTGGCGGGAGTGGAGGAGCCTGAAACGAAACGCAAGATTATTGGAGCCACTTTCGTGGACGTGTTTGACGAGGAATCGCACAAGGTAGAAAATGCCAAATGGTTGGGACAAGGTACGATTTACCCGGACGTGATTGAATCATCGTCGGTGAATGGTCCGTCACAGACCATTAAATCTCATCATAACGTGGGAGGATTACCTGACTACATGAAACTTAAAGTGGTAGAACCCTTGCGTTTATTGTTTAAAGATGAAGTTCGCCGCGTGGGTAAAAGCCTCGGTTTAGCGGATAAATTTTTGAAACGTCATCCTTTCCCCGGTCCGGGACTTGCTATTCGTATTCTGGGTGAGATCACGAGAGAGAAGGTGACGTTATTGCAAGAAGCCGACCATATCTACATATCCATGCTTGAGGAAGCGGGATTATATGATAAAGTATGGCAAGCGGGTACTATTCTGTTACCGATCAAGAGTGTTGGGGTGATGGGGGACGAACGCACTTACGAGAGCGTGGTTGCCTTGCGTGCCGTGGAATCGACGGACGGAATGACTGCCGATTGGTGTCATTTGCCTTACGAGTTCTTGGCAAAGGTTTCCAACCGAATCATAAATAACGTGCGGGGTATCAACCGGGTTGTTTATGACATTAGTTCAAAACCACCAGCCACCATCGAGTGGGAATAATATACAAGCGCCTTTCGGGGCGCTTTTTTTATGCTTAGCTTAGTGATGTTTATATGTAATCCTAGGGTTATTTCACTGTAATACTACCTCTCGTCCGTTACAACAAACTTTTACATTCCTCGCATCACCCTTGGTGAATGGTGGTGTAAGGGACATAGGAGTAGCTTGTAAGAGAGTAGAAGTAGTATTACTGTGAGATAACCATGGAAATAGGGTAAAATTGTAAAAAAAAACATGATGTAAAATATTGCAAATAAGCGAATTGTGAAATGTTTTTGAAAAAAGGTCATATTTCATATTACACCAAACGGGTAGGATTCCGTTTTAGGAGAAACAAGCAAAGAATATGACACAAAAAACACGAGAGTATATAGTTCAATTGATCGCCCGCTACGTGCAAGGCAACTTAAATAAGCGGGAAATGGAGGATTTGGATGCGTGGCGTATGGAATCTTCTAAGAACGAGGAGATTTTTCAACGGATGATTTCCCGTCGACATTTCGAGGAGAGCCTGACGGCTCATGAAATGACGGGAGAGGAGATGGATGCCGAGTGGAAACAAATTTACACGAGAACGATAGGGAGTCGTCGAATCGGGTTAAGAAGAGTTTTGCAATACGCCGCGATAGCCGTTATGTTATTGTCTGTCGGTGGAGTGCTATACTTTAGTAACGAGAAATATATTCCGGAAAAAGAGGTCGTGGTAGCCAAAAGGAATGCAATCCAAGAATTGGAGTCTAGGGCTATTTTGGTTTTGTCCGACGGGAGGGAGTTCGATTTAAAGAACGAGAAGGATTTGGAGGCATTGGCCGATCATAGGGTTGCTTTATCCGCCGATAGTGAGATGTTGACTTATTCATCGGAAAATGTGGATACGATAGTCGAATATCATACGTTGCGGATTCCCCGGGGAGGCGAATACGTGTTGGTTTTGTCCGATGGCTCGACAGTATATCTGAATGCCGAATCGGAATTATCTTATCCGGCGCATTTTACGGGGAAAGAGAGAAGAGTTCGTTTGAAAGGAGAAGCTTATTTTGAAGTAAAAAAAGACACGAACAAACCCTTTATTGTTGATGTCGATCCTCTGCGGGTTCAAGTTATGGGTACAGAATTTGGGGTAAGGGCTTACAGTGACGAAGAATGTATCAAAACGACTTTAAAACAAGGGAAAGTGAGCGTGGAATCCGAGGAGCGCAGTGTTATCCTGACTCCGGACTTGCAGGCTACGTTCAATAGATCGGATGGACGGCTGGATGCGAAAGAGGTTAATGTCAATTTATATATCGGTTGGAAAGACGGACGTCTGATTTTTGACAATTGCCCGTTGGAACGGGTTCTGAAAGATTTGGGACGGTGGTACGCTTTTAACGTGGTTTTCGAACGGGAAGAGTCGCATGTGCTACCCTTCTCTTTGAATATCAAAAAACACGAGGTATTCGCGGAGGTGCTTGATTTGCTGGAAGAAACAGGATGCGTGAAATTTGAAATAGAGGATAATACCGTGATTGTAAAATAAAAAGTAGCGCTGGTAACGCTACTTAAAAACTACCTCTGATGCGAACAGGGGCAGAATGATTATTAAATTCAAATACAAATCTATGAAGAAAAATTTTAATGTTGTGAGGAAAAGGTGGTTTTTATTTCTGCTTTTCCTTGTTTTCACGACTCAATTAAGTCAACGAGCTTATTGTCAGGAGGTAAAAATGACCTTTAGTCTGAAAAATGCTACTTTAAAAGAGGTCATCAACGAGATTAAACGAATTTCGGCGTATGATTTCGTTTATAGCGATTCCTATTTGTCCGCTTTCAAGCAGAGGGATGTTTCGTACAAGGATGCGACGATTGATGCGGTTCTCACCGATTGTTTGAAGGGTACAGGATTGATTTATGCTATTAACGGGCAGACTATTGTCATTCGGCGAGAAGAGACAAAGGCGGAACAGACGAAAGTGGTTGCGGGAAAAGTTTCAGACATGAACGGAAGTCCCTTACCCGGGGTTACGATTTTAATCAAGGGGTTGACCGTCGGTACTGTTTCAGATGTGAATGGTAATTACAAACTTGGTGTCCCGACAACCGGGGAGGTTATATTGATGTTTTCTTTTATCGGTATGAAAACTCAATATATTACCGTGAAAGAGAAACTGAACATCAATGTTAAGATGGAGGAAGATGTCGCCGAGATGGATGAAGTGGTAATCACGGGTTATCAAACGATTGACAAGAAGCATTTGACAAGTGCGATTACTACCGTGAACGCGGCAGACGTGTTGGTGCCGGGTATGACGAGTATTGATCAAGCGTTGGAAGGGAGAATACCGGAGTTATTGTTGATGACTAACTCGGGAGAGGTTGGGGCAACCCCGCGTATTCGCGTAAGAGGAACCTCCACGTTGTTGGGTAACCGGGAACCCCTGTGGGTTTTGGACGGTTTTATTTTGGATGATCCGGTAGACGTGAGTAATGATGATTTGAACAATCCTGATTATATTAATATTATCGGGAATGCTATCGCCGGAATTAATCCTCAGGATATCGAGCGTATTGACGTGTTGAAAGACGCTTCCGCGACAGCTCTTTACGGTACCCGTGCGGCGAACGGTGTGATTGTGGTAACAACAAAGAAAGGGGCGATAGGGCCTGCACGTGTTTCTTATAATCATTCGTCAAAATACACACGCCGTCCCCGTTATTCTGACCGTAATATCAATTTGATGAATTCACAGCAACGTGTACAGTTCGGAAAGGATTTGACGGAATTGCATTATCCGTTCCCAAGTAATATGCCGATGGTGGGGTATGAAGGTGCCGCATATCGTCTTTACACGGGACAAACGAATTACGACGAGTTTTTAGATGAAGTGAAGAGATATGAAACAGTGAATACCGACTGGTTCGATATTTTGACACAAGATACTTATTCTCACGATCATACTTTGAGTGTTTCGGGGGGTACCGAGAGTGTACGTTACTATGCTTCCCTAGGGTATAATTACGAGGATGGAGTATCTAAAACGACATACACGGAAAGATACACGGCGAGAATAAATATGGATATGACTTTTTCAGAGAAAGTAAAAGCTAGTTTTTCTTTAGACGGGAACGTGCAAAAGAAGAATCATTTGATGCCGGAAATTGACGCAATGGACTACGCTTACAATACAACACGTGCCTTGCCTTGCTATAACCCGGATGGTACTTTGTATTATTACGAGAAATCGGCTTACAATGGGATGAATAGGTGGGCCAGTCTGTTTAGGTATAATATTTTGAACGAGATTGACAATAGTTCAAATTCCTATGATGGAAACACGCTAGGTGCTCGCTTGAATTTGAAATATTCACCGTGGAGGGAGTTGGATGTTACAGTAGCCGGAAATTATAATCGAAGTAGTACTTTGCAAGAACAGTGGTGGGGTGAAAAGTCACATTACGCGGCTCGTTGGAAAAATGCCGAATACGAGGAAGTTCCTATGCCGGGAGATGACGGGGAGTGTTATTTGCCTTACGGTGGTATCTTGAAAACCACCAACACGATAAACGAAAGTTATGTATTCCGTGTACAATACGATTTTCGTAAACCGTTCGGGAGTGATGATCAACACATGATTATGTCCACCGGAGGGTTCGAGATGAATGGCTCGACTTCACGGAGTATCAGTGATGAAAACCGGGGATATGTAAAAGATCGGGGAATGCAATTTATTGATGAGGTTGATCTTACCTTGTATACTCGCTATGCCAAATGGTTGAACGAAAATCACAGAACACTGAAACATGGAATCTCGCATCAAGTATCTGGATATTTGACTTTAAGTTATAGTTACGGTAATCATTTCACGCTGTATGCTAATGCGCGTTGTGATTTTTCTAATAAATTTGGTAGTCAAAGTAATGATAAATTCTTGCCTATTTGGGCAATTTCCGGAAGTTGGAACTTAAAAGAAAATATTTTAAGAAACTGGAATTTTGTAAATGAAGCAAGATTTAGGACTTCATACGGTTATCAGGGTAATATGTTGGATGATCAAAGTCCGAACTTGACGATTAAACAAGGAACGATAGACCCGATGTATAATGAAAATGTATCGGTTATCGCCCGTTACCCGAACCCGAATTTGAAGTGGGAGGAGACTCACTCTTTCGACCTCGGGTTGGATTTGTCATTTTTTAAATCTCGCGTGAATATAGAAGGTTCTCTTTATTTTAAAAAGACAGAAGATTGTTTCACTTCGGTAAGAGTATCAACAGTTAATGGACTTTCCAATTACACGATGAATAGCGGAGATTTAAAAAATGACGGTTATTCGATCGCTTTGCAAGTGAAACCTATAAAAACAAAAGATTTCCAGTGGTTGTTTTCTACTCAATATTCCGGAAATATGAATAAGGTGGAATCGGAAACAGTTGAGGTTTATACTATAGACGATTATTTGAATGGAACAGCAATTATTAACGGTACGGCGATAGGTTCTTTCTATTCGTATAAATTTTTAGGATTGAGTCCTGAAAATGGAACTCCGGTATTTGATGATTATGCTGATCGTCAACACCTTTTGAAATATAAATCGTTGGAAGAAACCGTTTTGATGATCATGGAAAAGAGTGGGCAGCGAGAACCGAAGTTCAGTGGAAATTTTGCTAATACTTTCACCTATAAGAATTTCACGTTGACGATGAATATGGCTTACGGGTTAGGTTCAAAGGTGCGTTTATTTGCTCTTTACGAGCCTATTGTATCCGGGGTGAGTGCGGAAGCTAATGTTAGAAAGGAGTTTTTAAATCGTTGGCAAGTTCCCGGTGACGAAACGAAAACAAATATTCCCGCTATATTGAGTCCGGCGGATGCTGATTACATGCACTATTATGCTCATTTTTCAAGTAGCCTGAATAATGCAACGCATATTCAGAAATTTGCCCGTAGCACATGGGATATGTACGATAAATCCAACCTTCGGGTTGTAAGCGGTAATTATCTTAGATGTAATTCGATGTCTTTGCGCTACACGTTTGGTAAGGATATTTTGTCGTACACTCCTTTTGAGGCAATCCAAGTGAGTTTGAACGCGATGAACTTGTTTACCCTGTCGGCGAAAGAATTGAAAGGTCAAGATCCCTCGCAATCGGGATTTGCGAAACCGAATTTGTCTGTTCGACCGTCGTATACATTTCAATTTAATGTAACTTTTTAAATAGAAATTAAGATGAAATATTTTATATATAGTATTATCGTGGTGCTGTTTGCCGGATGTTCTGATTTTTTGGAAGATTATTCGCAAGATTTGGTTATACCCAAAACAGTGTCCGATTTAAACGAGGTAATTTTAGGAAGCGGATACTTACCAAGTAGCGAGGTGAAGGATTTAGCCCGAGGTACTGTCGGATGGTGGTTACATATTTTAGATGATGACGTTAATACTGTGATAATGCACACGGCTAACACGAGTAACGAATACGTGTATTTGAATACTACTTATTACGGTTATTATACTTGGCAATACGAGGTGGGAAGAGATTATGACCAAAAAAATTTATCCGGAGATAATGCCTTGTGGGATGAGTTATATAGTCGCATAAATACCACTAATATTATCTTGAACGAGTTGAAAAACGTGAGTCAGGCTTTACCACAAGAAAAATTGGATGCATTGACACTTCAAGGCGAATGTTTGTTTTTGCGTGCCCAATTCTATCTGGTACTGGTGAATGTGTATGCTAATGCCTATGCTCCGGAAACTGCGGCATCCACCTTAGGAGTTCCCTTGAAGTTGACGCATTACGTGGAACATGATAAAGATAAAAACACGCAATTCGAAAGAGCGTCCGTCGCTGAGGTTTACGCGCAGATCGTGGATGACTTGAAGGTATCCGTGAAGTGTTTTCAACAAAGTCCCCAGACTCGTTCTTTTTATCGGGCTTCTGAGGCAGCCGCACGTTTGTTGTTAAGTCGGGTGTACTTGTATATGCAAGATTGGAAAAATGCACGAGTAGCCGCCGAGGATTTTTTGAAGTTAAGACGTGACTTGTATAATTTTAATTCACTCACGGACCCGGAAGCGGTCGCAATATCTGAAAATAGTGTTGAAGTTTTATTTTCACAAGGCTCTTTGAGTTTACAGAATGATATCACGGGATTAGGGGGAAATTTTTGCGTGACTAAAGATTTGTACCGTTTATACGAGGAGGCTGATTGTCGACGTGATTTATATTTTTCTAATGCTTCGGAGATAGATAGTATAGGGTTGGGAAGAAAATACAAAAGAGGTGTTTATCGCTCGAATGTTTCTGATTTTTGGTTGTTAAGAACAGCGGAGGGGTATTTGAATATGGCAGAAGCGTGTGCCATGTCTGATGATCCCGGTACGGCTTCCGAATACTTGAATCGTTTGAGGAGAAATAGGATAGCTGAATACAGGGATATTGAATATTCTGCAGCAGATATAACGGAAGCCGTGAGAGAGGAAAGAAGAAAGGAGTTGTGTTTCGAGGGGCACCGTTGGTTTGATTTACGCCGATATGCCGTATGCCGTAAAGCTCCTTTTAAAAAGGTCATAGAACATATGTTTTCTGTTTATGATTGGGATAATAGACGTGAGTTTAAACATGGGGAAGTTTATTCTCTGCAAGAAAACGATTTGGCATACACGTTTGCTATTCCAAAGTCCGTGTTGGAATTTGATACCGGTATGCAGGATAATCCAAGGGAGCAAAGGGGGTATTCTCATTTAATCTATAGGTCTGCTGGTGGAGCCGGTGATGAAAAATAAAATGAATAAAATAATTAACCACACGAGTATGAAGACAATATTGTACATTGTATTGATTATTTTTATGTTCGGTTGCTCGAAAGAAGGTGCTTTAACACAGAAAATCGAGTACGAGAATTTTTACGTGATTGAAGACGACCCGTCAGATCCCGTGAAACATCGGGTATACGAGATTTACAAGAAGTATAATGTTCCGGTTTACTTTAACGATACGATCAAGAAATCTTTCATGAAGGAAGATATAAATGGAAATCCTATCTATCGATATGAAACCTTGGATTTGGCATGGAATTTTTCTTCTTATTCTCAATTTGCATATCGGTATGAATACCTTGTAGAACCGGAAGAACAATTAAAGGCTTTAAATATTATTGAGAATTATTTGGCCCTTGTTAATAAAGCACTTTACCCGTATAATTTTTTTGTAGTGAAATCTGTTAGAGCACAAGATAACTATGATAATATTCAAGTTTTGGATGAAGGTGCGTATCAAATTTATTTACGAACACTTTTGATGACAGGTGATTGGAAAAGTGACGGGGTGATACGTGATTTGCCCACGGAGATGATGAAGGAAATGGTGAAGAGTAAAATATTGAATTACACGACGTTATTGACACAATTTTACAGTCTTTCCAAAACGGAATGGTATGATAAGACATTTAATTCTTTGGATCCCAATTATTATGAATACTTAGTGGTACCTAATGATTTTGGGTTTATCGATGCTTGGGGGTATCAGTATCCGACAAATTCTTCTTTTGGACCTTTGTGTTTTGATGATAATTGGGCAACAGCTAAATATTTTACTCCTGAAGGTTTGGAAAACTTTCGGAAGTGTGTTCGGGAAAAGATCGGAGTATGGGGATTTGTTTCTTGCGGGTTTAGTAATACTTGGACACCGAGAAACAAAGAGGATGATCTCGTCGGGTATATCACGGAAATGTTAAGGTGGGCACCAGAAGAATTTGAAGAAAAATGGGGAAACTCTCCCTTGGTAATGCAGAAATATAATATTCTGTATGAAATTGTTGTCAATGAATTGGGTGTTGAATTATAAAGTAAACAGAAGATGAAAAAGATAATGATAATACTGTTGAGCGTGATTGTTTATTATGCATGTAATAATGATGATCACGTGGTAAAGCCGGAGGTTGCTTTTTCCGAATTCACGGACCCACGTGATATGAAAGTGTATAAATGCGTGACCATTGGCGAACAGACATGGATGGCAGAGAATTTGAAATATCGTTTGCCATTGGGAAGTATAGATGGGTGTTACACGTTTAAAGAAGGAGCTGTAAGGGAATATGATGCAAAGGTTAGTGTAGAACTTTTTACAGATTCTATGAATGCTGCCATGGAACGGGGAGAGTTATCCGAGCGATATAATGATAATTTTTCCGTAGGTGATTTATTAAAGGCGTATGTGGTGAATTATCAAATGCCTGTTTCTCAAGCAATAAGTATGGTAGAGAGAACGTGTGAAGTTACTTGTCCTAATGGAGTGAAGGCTATTAAAAGGATGTATAATAATCTTTTGCCGTTTGCTCTTGCGGAGCTTGTAGAAAATAATTTAAAGGATACGGAAGCTAAAAATGGGAATTATTCATCGGTAAACGGTTTTCTTTATTCTTATGATGGGGCAGTGAAAGCTGTGCCCGAGGGATGGCGATTGCCCACGGATGAGGATTGGAAAAAGTTAGAAGAGAATTTAGGAATGTCGCTTTCGGAACTTGATAAATTGGATGTTTGGAGAGGTGGAGAAGAGGGACGCTTGTTGAAAGCCGGAAAAGATGGATGCGGTTTTGATGCTTTATTTAGTGGGGCTCGGGTTTTCGGTACTTTTATGTATGGAACAAATTTCATTAATAAGGGAAGTCGGGCTTATTTCTGGTCGTCTTCAAAGGTTGTGGAGAATGATACGATTAATCACGGGATTATCCGGTTGCTTTCCATGGAAAATGATCAAATTATGCGTGGAACTTCCGATTTGACAGCAGCTTATAGTGTACGTTGTATTAAAGAATAATTAAAGTAAATTATGATGAAAAAGATTGTATTGTTTGTAAGTATGTTATTTATTGCTTTGGGCGTTTCTGCCCAAAGCATGTACGGGGATGAAGTGAAAGCAGATGTGAGGATGAAGTACGTTTATTCTTTTGAAGAGGCTTTGAAAAGGGCTAAAGAAGAGAAAAAACCAATCTTCTTTAATTGTTTTGCCGATTGGGCAGTACCTTGCCATGCCATGAATAAATTGGTGTTTAGTGATCAAAAGTTTGCCGATTGGATGGATAAGCATTTCGTGAATTTCTTTATTGACGTGACCACGAAAGAGGGAAAGCCTTTCGCAAAAAAATATGACGTGAAGTTTCAAGCCCATTATCTGGTATTGGATAGTAACGGTGAAATTCTTTACCGGATTGTCGGTGGTGTAAAATTACCTGAATTCCAGCAGTTATTGGCTCAAGCGTTGAACCCGAAAACGACTTTGCCGGAGATGAATAGAAGGTATGAAAGTGGTGAACGGGGAGTGAAGTTTTTAAGGGATTATGCCAAAGTATTGGATGTAGCGGATGAAAGGGAAAAAGCGAAACTGGTAACAGATGAATTTTTCATGAAATTGAAGAAATCCGAATGGTGTAAAGCAGAGAATTGGGATTTATACTGTAAAAAAGTACGTGGCTTGGATGATGAAATGTTCCCTTTCGTAGTGGAGCACAAGAAAGATTTCGTGAAGCAGAATGGTTTGAAATCAGTAAATGAATTAATAGAGAAGGGGTATATAGGTGAATTATATCCTTATACAACCGGAGAGAAGATTTACAATAGCGAGAAGTTATTAGATCTTTATATCTCTATGCAAAATAATGGTTTACCGGATACAAGCACGGTTTATACGGTGTACGATATCGTCAAAGCGCACACGGATCGGGACCTGAATAAAATTTTGAATATTTTAAAACATAAATCTAGCAGTTTACATCCACAACTTGTTGTAAATGTTGATTTAGGTTTAGTGAATTTACCAGATTTGTCCACAGCCGAGGAGGGGCTTATTATCGCTTATTTGAAGGAAAAAATGGACAAAATGAAGGGGACGGCTCGAGATTATTATCAAGGAGCTTTGAATAAACTCGTGAACAAGGAGGGAATGAAGTTCGAGAATTTGTCTTTTGCTGAAGTACTGAAAAAGGCAAAGCAGGAGAATAAGCTTGTGTTCTTGGATTGTTACACGACTTGGTGTGGTCCTTGCAAGAAAATGAGTAATCAAGTTTTCCCGCTTAAGACTGTTGGGGATTTCATGAATGCACGTTTCGTGAACGTGAAAATTGATATGGAAACAGAGGAAGGGAGAGAGTTGGGCAAGAGATATGGAGTTAAAGCGTTTCCGACAATGTTTTTATTGAATGCGGAAGGAGAGGTGCTTTCTCAAATCGTGGGAGCTCAATCTCCGGATGTTTTCGTGGAAAAAGTGAAACAAGGTTTGAAGCAGAGCGAGTGATTAAGTGGTGCCTGAATGTGTTGTGTTTTAATTCATTCTCCTCATGTATTCTTGCTGAATCTTGAGGAGAATTTTTTATTAAATTAATATTGTAATGTATCTTGATTGGCTTATTAGCGAAATTCAAATATATAGTAATATGGATAATATGTGTTTTAATCTTTCACGCATATAATGATTGGCATTGTTCTTGTGCTTCTTTATGGTGTTTATCGAGATATCTAACAGTTGGGAGATCTGTTCATGGGATTTGCCGTTGAGGCTTAATAGATAAACTTCCTTGCAAGCGGGGGGAAGTTCGTTGAATACAGTTCGCAAAGCTTGAAATATTTCTGTTTCAAGTATATTGTCCAGAAAGGAATCTTCTTCATTTTCTGCTATGACGTGTTTCGTGTAATTTTGGGCTGCCTCGTGATGACGAATGAGGTCAATACAAGCATTTTGAACTACCCTATACAAAAATGCTTTGATAGTATTCTCATCTTGGAATTGAGATTTTTTTTCCCATAGCCGAACAAATGCGTCTTGTACGATATCTGCAACAGCCATTTTATCGTCAATGTATTTAGCGGCAAAATAACGCAATTGAACAACATATTTTTCATACAGGTAACGGAAAGATTTTTCTTGATCTTTTCCTAAAAGATTTATTATCAAATTATCTTGCATAATAATAGTGACGTTCACATATGGTTAATAGATTCTTTAGGTAAATGTATTATTTGTTGTATACTAGATATTTAATTGTCGTTTTATGTAATCATAAAAGGAACGTTTGATAATATTCAAAATTTAGGATTCTGAATATGTCCTTTTAAAGATTCATTTTTTTTCTTTTCATGTTGAAAATGAAAAATTTAAACAGATGAAAAAAATCTTCGAGATTCCCAATAAATAGCTTATATTTGTAATATAATAAAACGTTGGTTTATTTAAATTCAAATGGACTATTTAATCCTCAAAATTCCATGTTTGGAATTGTCATTCACTTGATTTAGGGATAATTCAGTTGTAGAATAATCAGTGTTTGTATTTTTATCTTTGAGATTACACGTTATAAATGTAGTTTTTTCCTATTTTTGCGAGAATTCGAAAATTAGATAGAATGTACGAAGAAATCATCGAGAAGATAAAAGAAAGACTGGCAGTCAAAAATTTGAATGTTGTTATTATACCTCATATTTCACCTGACGGGGATGCGGCGGGCTCGTGTTCAGCCTTGTGGCAAGTGTTGGATAAAGTCGGGATCAACGCGCAATTGATGACGTGTGATTATATACCGGATTATTTGAAGTGGTTGAAACGTATACCGGATGCCATTTCTTTCCAGAATAGACAGAAAGAGTGTAAACAGTGGTTGAGAAAAGCGGATGTATTGTTTATGCTGGATCATAATACCATAGCGAGAGAAGGGGATTTGGAGCCTTTCGTGAGGGAATTCAAGGGGGAAACGATCATGATAGATCATCATCCCGATCCGGACGAGGTGACTTATCGGATTTCCGATACCAGTGTTTCTTCCACGTGCGAATTGTTGTACAACGTGATTTCCGGGATATGGGGAAAAGAGATCATTGATACGGATATAGCCAATGCCATATATGCCGGGATTTCAACGGATACGGGCGGTTTGAGTCATAATTCTTCTCATCCGGAAACCTACCGGGTGATTGCCGATTTATTAGCCTTGGGGCTGGACAAGGATTACGTGCATGAGCAACTTTACCAGCGTAACACGCTCTCTCGATTGAGATTGACGGGAAATTGTCTTTTGAATAAACTCACGATAGATGAACATTTTCCGGTTGCCGTTATTCCGATTACTTTGCAGGAATTGGATGTCTATAATTACAAGGACGGGGATTTGGAAGGTCTGGTGAATATCCCGCTGTCAATAGAAGAGATATTGGTTTCCGTGCAGATCACGGAACGTAAGGATAAAGTGAAATTATCATTCCGTTCAAAAGGAAATATACCCGTGAATTTGTGGGCGAAGGAATATTTTAACGGGGGAGGACACTTGAATGCTGCGGGGGGACAAATGCCGTTACCGTTAAACGATGTAGTACAGAAAGTACGGGAAACATCTGAATGGTTTTTCAAACAATTGAAAATTGAAAATTGAAAGTGGAGAATTATTTCTTTACGGGAGATATAATGAAAATATTCCATTGAAGTTAAAATGTTTAATCTTGCAGGATAGAGGATCATTTTCAATTTTCAATTCTGCATTTTCAATTAATAGTTATGCCTTTTTTGAGATTTCATGCCATAGAAAAAGAGAAATTGGATCGGGTAGGCGAGCGGTTGATTTCCGAGATTGTAAGTACCTTGGGATGTCCCCGGGAAACGGTTGTATTGGAGGTGGTGCATTCCTCTTTTGTGTCCGGGGATGAGCATTTGCAGGCGTATCCGTTCGTGAAGATCGAGTATTTCGAACGCCCGAAAGAACAACAGGACGCTTTAGCTAAGATCGTGTACCAGAGTTTACAAGAAGCCGGATATCCGGAGAGTGATGTCTATTTTTCTTTCTTGTCACCGGAGCGATATTACGAGAACGGGGAGGTTATCAAGTAATTTTCGAGAGAAATAATCTTGCTTGAAGTATTTATTTTCGGAAAAAATAATTAAGTTTGTGCATAGTATAAAATGCAACGACTATGACCGAACTAAGTGAACTGGTAGCCCTTTTGAGCAAGGCGGAAAGAGGTTACACGAAAATGCTGAATCGTAGTTTTCAAAATGCCGGTTATGATATCAGCCGGGAGCAATACGAGCTTTTGCAAGTGTTGTGGGCAAAAGATAACGTGAACCAACAAACCATTTCCAAACAACTTCAAAAGGACAAATATAATGTCACTAAATTGTTGAACACCTTACAGAAAAGAGGATACGTTCAACGAAAAATGTGCAAAGAGGACAAGCGGAATAATTTTGTCGTTCTGACGGAAAAAGGAATTGATTCCCGTCACGCGTTGGAGCAGATAGAAGAGCAGGTGCACACGGACATGAGTTTCACCCTGTCTTCGCAAGAGTTGAAGTCTGCCATTTGGGTGTTGAAGAAACTGAATATATAATGAAACAATTGAAAATGGAGAATTGAAAATTGAAAATGAAATGCGAGTAACCAACTTGCAGAAGGCAAATGTAACTTGTAACTCGCCGAAGGCGAACAAAAATCATAAATCTAAAATCATAAATTTAAAATCACTATGGGTGTTTTTCAAGGATTAAAACCAGAAGCTGTTTGGGGATATTTTGAAGAAATTTGTCAAGTTCCCCGCCCTTCTAAAAAAGAAGAAAAGATTATTGCTTACATGTTGGATTGGGCAAGCAAGCATGGTTTAGAGGCAAAAAGAGATGATGCCGGAAACGTGTTGATCAAGAAGCCGGCAACAAAAGGACGGGAGAATGCCCCGACCGTGATATTGCAAGCACATATGGATATGGTATGCGAGAAAAATTCCGATACGATACATGATTTCGACAAAGATCCTATATTACCTTACGTGGATGGGGAGTGGGTACGCGCTAAAGGAACTACTTTGGGTGCGGACGACGGAATCGGCATGGCGGCGCAAATGGCCGTGTTGACCTCTACGGATATTGCTCATGGTCCTATCGAATGTTTGTTTACCGTGGATGAGGAAACCGGATTGACAGGTGCATTTGCTTTACAACCGGGTTTCCTGAGTGGTAATATCCTTTTAAATCTTGATTCGGAAGATGAAGGAGAGATGTTCATCGGTTGCGCGGGAGGTATCGATACCGTTATTAATATGGGATATGAAACGGAAAAGACTCCGGCAAATTCTTTCGCCGTGAAAATACAGGTAAAAGGATTACAAGGAGGTCACTCCGGTGACGATATAAATAAAGGTAGAGGAAATGCCATTAAAATACTGAATCGGTTCGTGTGGGATCTGAACCGGAAGTATGGAGTACGGGTTTCTGTTCTCGAGGGAGGGAATTTGCGTAATGCTATCGCTCGCGAGGCTTCTGCCGTGATCACCTTTGAAGATCAATATCGTGAAAACGTGAGAGCGGATTTTAATGTTTACGCGGCGGAAATGGAAAACGTGTGGAAGATTACCGAACCGGGTTTACAGTTGGCATTGGAATCTGATGATGTTCCCGCGGAAGTGTTGACTGCAAAAAGCACTAACGCATTGCTTAATTCATTGTATGCATGTCCGCACGGGGTTTTCTCCATGAGTTATCGTATGCCGGGATTGGTGGAAACATCCACGAATCTGGCAGCAGTCCGGTTTAATGAACCGAACAACATTTTAATCACGACTTCCCAGCGCAGTGATGTAAATTCGGAGAAATTCAATATCGCGAATATGGTTGAGTCCGTATTCACGCTGGCAGGAGCCAAGGTAGAACATGGAGAAGGTTATCCCGGTTGGGCTCCAAATCCGGATTCTCCCGTGGTAAAAGTGGCAGTGGAGTCATACAAACGTTTGTTCGGCAAAGCACCTATCGTGCGTTCTATCCATGCTGGGTTGGAGTGTGGTTTGTTCCTCGAAAAATACCCGAACATGGATATGGTTTCTTTCGGACCGACTTTACGGGGCGTACACTCGCCGGACGAAAAGATAAATATCAAGACTGTGGAAATGTGGTGGCAGCATTTGGTTGATATTTTGGAAAAACTTTAATAACGCTCTAATTTACGATTTATGATTTCAGATTTGCGATGTAGCTCTCCGGAATCATAAATCGTAATTCGCAAATCAGAAATTAATATATGGATCAATCTAAGAAACTAGCCAAATACGATCGTTTGTACGAACAAATCAAGCAGTACATTCAGTCGACGGAAGATGTCTGGGCTCGACTGGCGACCATGGAGGCGGTGTTGCATCACAAGATGCAATCTTTTTTTTGGACGGGAGTGTACGTGTTGATAGACGGAGAATTAATCGTGCGTTCATACCAAGGTCCCGTGGCTTGTCAGAAATTGCGTAACGGGGGTGTTTGTTGGGCGGCTATTAATTCGGGAGAAACCGTTATCGTGGATAATGTGGAAGAGTTTCCCAGACATATCGCGTGTAATGCGGCTTCAAAAAGTGAAATTGTAATCCCGCTAAGAGATCAAAAAGGGGTTATTTTCGGTTGTTTAGACGTGGATAGCGATCATTTATCGGCATTTGACAAGGAAGACGAGATTGGGTTGAAGAAAATTTTGTCACTTCTTTATCAGTCAGATAGCGTAAAATGAACTCATAAATGTGAAAAATAAGTTAAGAGGCTTTTGATTTTTCTTAAGAGTGTGTTATCTTAGGGGCATGAATAATGAAATTTATCACGTAAAATACAAAACTCAGAGGATTATGAAAAAATTACTTTTATTTGTTCTAGTAAGCTTTTTTGTGGGAACACTTGCAGCACAAACGACGGAAGAAGAAGCAGGTAAATTAAAGAATGCGGGAAATGCCGCATGGAAAGCAAAAAATTACAAGGAAGCATTTACCAATTGGGAGAATTATTTAAAAGCAATAGATTTTAAAGATGACGCCAGTGTTTACAACGTGGCTGTTTGTGCTAATAAACTGAAAGATTACGTGGCTGCCGAGAAGTATTTCACGATGTCTATCGCGAATAAATACAAATTAAAAGATTCCTATGCCGGCAAAGCAGATGCCGAGAAGAACTTGAAGAAAACAGACCAGATGATTAAAACACTGGAAGAAGGTATCAAGGCGACTCCGGGACAGAATTCCGCTTTGATGAGAACATATGCCGTGTATTTCTTGAAAGAAGGGCAGAAATTCCAAAAGGCGAATAATATTGCCAAGGCTGCCGAGAATTACCAGAAAATAGCCAACATGAGTGACAAAGGTTTTAAAGCTCAAGGATTGGTTAGTTTAGGTACTTTGTATTTTAATAACGGTGCCGCTATTCTTCAAGAAGCGACTCCTTTCGCTAACAAGGAAAATGATAAATACGAAGCAGGAAAAGCAAAAGCAATGGCAGAGTTTAAAAAAGCCCAAGGTTTTTTGATTGAAGCCATGAGTGCTGACCCGAAGAACGTGGAAGCTCCTGAGGTTCTAAAGGAAGTAAAGGACGCCATGACAAAATTGACAACTCCTCAAAGTTAAAGATAGTCTTGCTAAAGAGGAAGAGGGCTAAGATTTACTTAGCCTTCTTTTTTTTATGCCGTTTTTTTTGTAATTTTGAACAAATTGGTGAGGAATTTTAAAATTCAATGATATGAAAACAGATTCTTTTAGCGGTAAGTTACCATGGGAGGGACGACCGCCTATTTTCGAGCATGTAAAAGCCCATTTGAAAGACAAGAATGAGAAGGATAGATATTTACCGGATGTTAGCGAGAATAACCTACATTGGAAGGATTATACCCCGGGGTATAATGATTACTCGTTGATAGATAGAGAGGACCCTAAGATAAACTCAAAGTTTATTGACCGGTTGATTTATTTATTCGATAATTATTCAAAACATGCGCGTCTTGAGGATAAGGTCGAGTTCTATAATATGGTGAAAGATCATCACATCATAGGGTACATGGATGAGTTTTTTGAAAAATTGTCTGATAGAAAGATAAGGATTGAATATAATGCTATAGAATTAATTTACTGGATGGTTCGAAAAGCACCGGACCGGGAAGTGGTGAAGCTGGGTATTCTTTTTGTGGGTATGCTTCGTAATAAGAAAGATTTGAATTTATTGACCACGCTCAGCCAGCATGAAGAATTCACATTCTATGTCGGGATAGCACTGTTTAATATGACACCTGAATGGGAGGTTACTCTTATCAAACTGATAGAACCGTTAAGTGGTCACGGGAAATTACTATGCTTGCGATATTTACTCTCGAATTCGGAACAAGAAGACACGATAGAATGGTGTATCAGATATGGATATCAAAGACTGGAAATGACCGAGTTGGGTGTGATGGACTGTATGCAATATTGCAATGTCCCGGATTATCTGCAAAAGGAAAAATGGGACGAGCCTTTGACGAGGGGCGTCCAAGTGATGCTTTTGTTTTCTTTACAATATATTGAATACGAACCGGTGTTTGACAGGATAGGGAAGATACTCTATTTGTATTTGCGCCAAACACGCGGGAAAAGGAGAGGGATCATACAATATTTCATACTATTATGGGCAGACAATTTTTTTAAATCTTTCAAAGAGAATGAAGAGGTTGTAGAAATAGCCGATATTACAGAAGAAGAATTCGCTGATATGTGGATAGAAGTACTCCAAGAAAAGAAAAAGTCTTGGTATGCTGAATTTCATATGTGCTGGGACCTTGATCGGGACAAGCTGTGTAAACACGCTAACAAAGCATTTAGTGAATTACTGATGAAACGATACGATCAGTGGTAATATTGGGATATTACTTCTGCCGCCTTAGGATACCCGAGGCGTTTCGAGATTTCGAGATCTTCGAGGGCTTCTTTGTAATTATCAACGACCAGCTTGGATATAGCCCGGTTGTAATAGGCTTTTGCGTTCGAGGGGTCTATTTGTATGGAACGGGAGTAACTTTCAATAGCGTTGCTTAATTGTCCTTTTTGGTGGAAGATGACACCCCGGTTAAAGAATACGGCACTGGATTTTAAACCTAACGAGATCGCTTTCTCGTAATCTGCCAATGCGCCGTCCAAATCCTTCATCCCGTAACGCACGATTCCCCGGTAATGATAGGCTTCCAGTAAATCGGGTTGCAGATTAATGGCATGGCTGTAATCTTGTATCGCTAAAGTGGGTTCACCCAAATTCTCGTGAATAATTCCCCGGTTGTAATATGCCATGGCATGATTGGGTACGTTGGCAATCACGTAATTCATGTCTTTCAGCGCTTCTTTGGGTTGTTTCAGGTTTGCCAATGCAATAGCCCGGTTATAATAAGCCGAAAAGAGATTCGGATCCAATGCGATGGCGTTATTGAATTCCTGTAAGGCCTTTCCGGGTTGTTCCCGGGTAATGTAATCCATACCCCGTCGGTTACTCTTCACCGCTTGATGATGTGAGCACGAGGTGAGTATGAAAAATAACATTATCCAGATATAGTGGCGCATATTTGTTTTTATAATTACGTGATTCAAAGTTAATGATTAATCGTGAAATAATAAATAATTATCTATTTTTATTTGAATATAACCGTTTTACGATATCATTTCTTTTCAGTTTCGTCAAGATACCGATAATTTCATCCTTGAATTCCCTTTTATACCAGAAGAAGAAGATATTCTGACGTTTTTTCTCTGTTTCTGTCTTGGCAGACTGAATCTTACGCGAGGAGTAGGGGTGAAGTCCGGAATAATACATATCCGTGGCTAATGTCATGGGCGTGGGTGTAAAATCCTGCACCTGTTCCAAACGGAAATCCAGTTCTTTTGTCTGGATGGCCAATTCTGCCATATCCACGAGATTACATCCCGGGTGAGAAGATATAAAATAAGGTATGATTTGTTGCTTTAAATGCTCTTTTTTATTGATCGCGTTGAAGCGGGCTGTCAATTCATGAAATAATTTGAACGAGGGCTTGCGCATCAGATGCAGCACGTTGTCAGAACTATGTTCCGGTGCGACTTTAAAGCGCCCGGAAACATGGTGTTTAATGACCGTTTCGAGGTATTCCCGGTTTGTCGAGTCTACTTCTCTGTTACCCGTGCGGTGCATAACCAGATCATAGCGGATGCCCGAACCTATAAAACAGTGTTTCACTCGCGGTTCTTGCCGCACCTTATTATATAACTGTAACAGGTGCGAATGGTCGGTATTCAGATTTTTACACACGGTAGGGTGCAGACAGGAGGGACGTTTGCACAGTCCGCAAATGTTCAAGTCTTTGCCTCGCATCGCGTACATATTGGCAGAGGGTCCCCCCAAGTCGGATATGGTTCCCTTGAAATCCGGCATCTCGCACACGTGCTGTACTTCACGCAAGACGGATTGTTCGGAACGGGAAGCAATAAATTTTCCCTGATGAGCCGAGATCGTGCAAAAGGCACATCCCCCGAAACATCCGCGATGCAGGGTGATGGAATGTCGGATCATGTTGTATGCCGGTATTTCCTTGTCCTTGTATTTCGGGTGAGGCAATCGGGTGAACGGGAGATCGTAAACGGCATCTATCTCGTCCGTGGTCATGGGAGGATAGGGCGGGTTCACGATGATAAGTTTGTCCTCAATCGGTTGTATCAATTTGGCGGCGTGAATACTATTGGATTCTTCTTCGATATACCGGAAATTCGTGGCGTATTTCTTTTTATCCGTCAAGCATTCCTCGTGTGACGCTAAAGTAATGGTTTGCCATCTTTTATTCGTGGCGTATTTTTCTTCCTTATCCCGTAGCACGCAGGTTTGTGGGATATTTGTCAGACTGTGGAAAGGAATCCCTCTCCGTAACATTTGACAAAGCTCGGTAAGCGGTTTTTCTCCCATGCCATACACGAGCATATCTGCCTGACTTTCAAAAAGGATAGAGGGTTTAAGTGTATCTTTCCAATAATCGTAATGCGTGAAGCGACGCAATGATGCTTCAATTCCCCCGATAATGACGGGAGTATCCGGGAATAACTCTTTTAATATACGGGTATAAACGATGGTGGGCATATCGGGACGTGCCCCGCTACGATTACCGGGCGTGTAGGCGTCATCCGAACGGCGACGCTTGGCTGCCGTGTAATGATTGACCATGGAATCCATGCATCCCGGACTAATACCGAAAAACAAATTGGGTTTCCCTAATTTCTTGAAATCCCGTAAATCGTCTTGCCAGTTGGGTTGGGGGACGATAGCCACTTTCAAACCCAATGATTCCAACAGGCGTCCGATAACTGCTGCCCCAAAAGAGGGATGATCCACGTAAGCATCTCCGGAAAAGAGAATTACATCGATACTATTCCAACCCCGCTGTTCAACTTCTTTTTTGGTTGTCGGTAACCATTGCTGTATGTTGTAGTTCATAAGGTTCATAAAGTTTGTAAAGTTCATAAAGTTATTTCTTCACGAACTTTAGTCATTTGCTTGAAATTCGTTGCAAAGATACGGAAAGTCTCTGTAATAATTATATTTCGTTTGTTTCTTCTTGGTTGTCAAAATAAAAAATATCCGAAATCGTTTCTCCCTTCTTCAAGAGATGAGCCTGCCATCCGTTTGCCTTGGCTTGTTCTATATTGGCTTGATTATCATCAATGAATAATATTTCGCGAGGGGCTATTGCAAGTTCTTTCGTGATCCGCTCGTATGCTTTTGGATCGGGTTTCCGTAAATGTAATTCATCTGAATAGAAGTATTTGTCGAACAGGTCTTCAAAATCATACCCGAATTGCTCCCGGAACATGGCTTTATATGTTTTCCGGTGAGGATAGTTGGTATTACTGAAAATACAGGTTGTATAACGCTTTCTTATTGTTTTAATCAGCTCTATTCTTTCTTTATTGTAAGGCTGAAGCATATTGTTCCAAGCCTTCCAAATATCCTCGTCCGATACGTTTTTTGATGCCGGAAAATTCACGTGAAATTCATCAATGAATTCGGCAGGAGTTATTAACCCGAGTTCGAGATCACGGAAAAACGACCCGTTTTCGGCTATAATGTCATTATAAGCGAGTCCGTCGATATTGAGTTCTTCAAAAGATTTAACTGTTTTATTAACATCGACATCCATAATGACACCACCGAAATCAAAGATAACAATATTACACGTGTCAGCAAATTTTTTTATTTCTTTCATACTCGTTACTTTTTATAGTTTGTAAAAACAAAAATAGGAACGAGAAACCGGAAAAAATTTGTGATAGATTAAAATCGTACCTTTATTCTCCTCGTATTCTACTTAGAGTAGGTAATGTAATACCGAGATAGGAGGAGATATAACCTAAATTAACCCTGTTGCACAAGCCGGGAAGATCCCGAAGTAGTTTTTCATACCGTTCTTTAGCGGATAGTGTAAGCCTTTCGATACGCAAATCTTGTAATAGCAGAAATGCATCTTGATGAGAAACGCGAGCCCAATTAGCTAATTCGACATTGGTTCGGAACAACTCATTAAGTGTATCTATCGGAATGGAATATGCTACTGTTTCTTCAAGAGTCTGCACATACTCGAAACCAACCTTGTTCTTTAGAAAGTCCAACGATCCGTAAGTCCAGTCCCCCTCTTTGGAAAACCACGTGGTTATTTCTTTACCGTCAGACAGGATATAAGACCTCGTGAGCCCCGATTCAATAAAAAACACTTTCCGGTCAGACTTGTCTGCCTTTATTATATGGGATTTACGGGGAAATAAGTGTTTTTCAAAACGGGAAGTCAATGCCTCTATCGTTTCATGGGATACAGGATACTTTTTTATAATGGATTCTATTATATTCTTCATGTCGGTTAGCTTTAAATTAGCTGGTGAATTTAACAAAGATACGGAAAGTCAATTAAAATACAGAATTAGAAATTGAAAATGAAAAATATTACCTTTGTCGGCAAATTTTGAAAGCAGAATGAAGAAAGTAAATATTATAAGTCTTGGGTGTTCCAAGAATCTCGTGGATACGGAGTTGTTGATGAAGCAATTGGAGAAAGTAGGGTATAGTGTTGAAGTTGATGTTGAGAATTCCAAGGCTAAGATTGTTGTAATCAATACTTGCGGGTTTATCGGGGACGCGAAAGAAGAATCGGTGAACACGATACTGGAACAGGTGGAGTTGAAGAAAGAGGGAAAGGTGGACAAAATATTTGTTATGGGATGTTTGTCCCAACGTTACGAGCCGGAATTACAGAAAGAGATCCCGGAAGTGGATGCTTATTTCGGGAAATTTGACTGGAAGGGTATTTTAGCGGAGCTTGGGAAAGAGTACGATGAAAAGCTTCGGAATGAACGCCATTTGACGACACCGCCGCATTACGCCTATTTAAAGATATCGGAAGGATGCAACCGTAAATGCTCTTATTGTGCCATTCCGATCATGACGGGAGAATACAAATCCCGTCCTTTCGAGGAAATCGTTGATGAAGCGGAGCGTTTGGCTAAACAAGGGGTAAAGGAACTATTGGTGTTGGCACAGGATATTACTTATTACGGGATTGATAAGTACGGGAAAAATCGACTTGCCGAGTTGGTGGAGCGAATTGCAGATATTAAGGGAATCAAGTGGATAAAATTGCATTACGCTTATCCGGCGGGGTTCCCGATGGAGTTGCTGCCCGTGATGCGGGAGCGCGAAAATGTATGCAAATATCTGGATATTGCTTTGCAGCATTGTAGTGATCACATGCTGAAACAGATGCGAAGAGGTGTAACAAAACAACAGACCATAGACCTCATCAATAAAATTCGGGAAGAAGTACCCGGAATAGCCTTGCGAACCACGTTAATGGTGGGACACCCGGGAGAAACGGAAGAGGACTACCGGGAATTGATTGATTTCGTGGAAACGATGAAATTCGAACGTCTGGGGGTATTCCCGTACTCGCACGAGGATGATACTTATTGCGACAAGAATTATAAAGATGATGTTGCTGAAGAAATAAAAAATAAGCGGGCGGAAGAATTAATGGAAAGACAGTTGGAGGTGGCGGCGGCGTTGAATCAAAGTTGGATCGGGAAGAAACTTACCGTATTGATAGATAGGACGGAAGGCGAGTTTTTCGTGGGACGCACGCAATACGATTCGCCGGAAGTGGATCAGGAAGTATTTGTAACAACCGACCGTCCTTTACAAGTCGGAGAGTTCTATGAAGTGGAAATCACGAGCGCGGAACCGTTCGAACTATACGGTACTGTTAAATAGTTGTTATTTCGTGTATTTCACCCATTTCACCGCATCTGCAAATATTTTTTGATACTGATCGGCACCTTCGTCTGTCAATATTAATGATGTATGTCCTGCTGTGAAATGGTACTTTCCGAGGGACACCCATCCATTCCCTAAATGAAGAACTTCTAATGTCATTTTTTCTTCTCCATCTGCATGTTTAAAATAGTAAGTTTGTGTGGGTTCTTTTTTCTCCACTTTTGTTGTTCCGATAAATTTTAAAGAACGTGCAGCACTCTTTATCGCTTTTTCTGCAATATAGATGAATAGTTCATATATACCATCTTCCGGTAACATTATTTCCCATTCTATCTTCGAGCTACCATTACCTGCTAATTTTGAATGCAATCCGGCTACTGGTTCCCCGTATGCTCCTTCATAAGGAATATATTTCCATTGTTCTGGATTATTGAGAATATGTTTATCTTCAATAAGATGGAAATTAGAACTCATATTATCAACAACATATTCATTAGAAAGAGGCAAAAACAAAGAGGTATCCGTGTCGAAAACACCTGAATGAAAATACTTCAGATTAGTTTCTTTCGGTTTTATCTTTTCAAAACTGTAACATGCTGGAATGTTATCGGCTAAATTGGTTTGAACTTCAAGGTTAAATTCATCTGGTTCTCCTTCAAAATAGTTCTTGATTTCTTTACATGTACCCGCAGGAATAAGATAATGAGTATTTGTCCTATTTGGTGCAGCCAAGGTGATTATTCCATCTACATTACCTTTGTTCCAGACTTTTACGCTTTCTATGTATCCTTTTTTACCTGTTGCATTTGTAACTAGCTCAATTTGAGCATCTCTCACTCTAAATGAGGCTAGTTGTTTTTCTTCATATAATTGTCTAGTAAAAGCTAGGAGATCTATATTGTATTTTTCTTGGATTTCTTTACAATATTGCTCATATGAAATATCTTGAAATAAATGTTGTGATATAAAAGCTTGTTGGAATTTATATAATTCCTCAGAAGGAATATGGCAAAGTAAATATTTTAAATAATAATTACTTTTACTCCAAATGATTTGTTTTAATTGATTGATGTCAATTGAATCTTGTAAGGCATCTGATAAGTTATGAGCATTAAAATACTGTATAGCTAAATTTAATGTTACATAGTTTTTATAACTATTAATAGCTGATTCCCATGAATTTATAGATTCTTGAAATAGCATATCTATACCGGGAAATTCCATCGAATAAATAAAATAGTGATTTTTCCGGGTAATTGACGATATGTCATACTCATTTTTGTGGTCTTTTAGATTCAATTTACCAAAGAAAATGTTTCCTTGTATAAGTTTCCTTGTTTCTTCAAAGTTCCATAAATAATAAGTCCAACATTCAAGTTGAGGAGAAATTCCCTCGTTATTAATTTCTTTTTGAACTTTAAATGAAGTCCGAGTTAATGCTTCTCGTTCTGGTCTGAAAATTAATTCAGGTTGAACGTATTCTGTTTTATTTTTCCATGGTCGGCTATATGCACAAAAATGGATGGGTGTTTCAACAAGTGCTAATTTGTGAAATACATATTTCTCATCTCCGGATTGATAAAGATTATTACAATAATTAATGATTTCTACAGGATCCGAGAATTGTTCTACTAAATATTCGTGTCCCTTGAATACATAAATTTCATACAACTTCTTGTTATGCGATATCGCTTTACGAGTATATTTTCCAATACAGAGTGAAATTCCTGTTAGATCTTGATGATTAATGAAACGGGTGGTATCCCCATTCATTTGTGCTCTTCCTTGCGAGATAGATATCCGGTTCTTTTCTCCGATGACGGTTAAATAAAAACGAGTGTAATTTTCTAATGTAGAATAAGGAGATGAAATATTTACCGGAGGTAAACAAGTTGGATACCATAAACATTCCGGTGTAAGAATTGTATAATCGGGATTAAGGTAATAATAATCTTTTCCTAAATTGAATATAGAGTAACATCTTGCTGTATGGTATGAGTTTAAATCTTTTACTTCAGGATAAAAAACTTCAGGAACAATAGAGCCAGTATAATGAATTTCAATGAATGTGCTGTCTTGTGGTTGTAAGATATGTTCAACCATAAGAATCTGTCCTTCTCTTTTAAAATTTACAGATTTTCCTTCAATCGTGGTTTCTACAACACTTAATCCGGGATTAAGATAGAAAATGATTGAAGACAAATTTTGACTATTGGGATTATATATGTGCAACTTACTTATTGCGTCCAATTGATATCCATGTTGTTTAAATTGAATATAATGATTTGTTATCCTTGCTTTTAGTGCAGACTCGTATTTAAGAAAAAGCGCATATATAGATTCCCGCTTATATTGTTCTTTGCTAAAACCATTTAAATATAAACTTATAGAAATACAACCTAAAATTATAAATATAATTCCTTTTGCAAGTATTGGTTGTTTCATTTTTATTTTATTGGGAATTCTATTTGTAGAAAGGCTCCCTAAAACAAGTAGTCCACATCCCCATAAAAAAAATGTTCCACGGTGAAGTAAATAAAAGCCAATCCCATAAAATCCTGTTACTTCGGAAAAGACATTAGAAAGAGTAGAACTGAATAAATCTAAAGCTCCGTGAAAGAAATAAGGTGCATATAAAATATCCAGACAAATTAATCCGAGTAGAAGCATAAGTGACAAAGCATTATTCCGTATAATACTTTTAACACAAATCACAAGTCCTGTAACGAAAAAAAGTGTAGGTATCGTTAATGTCAAGAAATAGAATAAATAAGTATACAAGAAAAGTGGAGAATCACTGGCAAAAATATTTATGAATATAGCTACTAACACTAAAATTATGTTATAGATAAGCATAAGGTATATGAAAGCTAATGATTTTCCCCAAAAATAAGTACTATTTGAGAAAGGATGTATAGAAATTATTTCGTTTGAACGACAAGTTTTTCTATTATTAATAAATTTTCCAAACCAGAAAATGGCAATAAATACTTGTAAAAAATTTATCAAATAGACATTTGCATAAGGGATTGCGGAAGGGAGTGATATGGCTATCCACTCTACTTTTCTTATATTTCCTTGCGAAAAAAGTTGAAGGAAAATGACCAAAATAAAACCGATTAATAAAATGATCTGATACCCCCAATCTCTCATAAGGAGTTTCATTTCGTATTTCATAAACTGTTTGATATCTTGATTAACCATATCGTTTTGAATTATGTGTTTATTCTTCTGATCTAAAAGGTATATTAATAATTGGTTTTTCTGGTAGTTCTAGCAAGTTAGGTATTTCAAATAATGATATATTCGAATATGGCGCTTTTCTACTACGTCCATCTTTACATCGTAAATAAACTTCTGCATAATGTGGCTTTTCAATTAAGTTAACATATTCACTTGGCTCACTTGGCTCACTTTCTCCAGAAGCATTGACCGCTATAACTCTAAATCTATATAATGTTTCTTCTAGATTATCTACTGTACAATTTAATACATTACCATATACTTGCATTACTTTTATCCACTTGGGACTGCCATAAACTTGTTTTTCAATTATATAGCTTGTTATCGGACTTCCACCATTATTAGCGGGTGCTGTGTAATAAACTTTTACGCTAGCACCACTTGCAGTGAAAGATGAATTTAGACAAATCGCTAAACTCAAAATTGTAAAAATGTAAAATGTTTTCATTGTAAATCGTTTTAGATTTAATAATAATGTAATTTCTCCCCTTCGCAATCTTTATAGATTAATACACGACCTATCCTAAAAAGGATTAAATTGTACTTGAATATTTAATTAATTTTCGGAAGAGTGGTTGCAAAATTTCTTTCTATTTTAGCAAAAAAATATAGAAACGGAGAATAATTTTTCGTTTTTATTCGTACTTTTACTCATCGAGGTTCATTGAAATTTTGATGAGTATTTTTTTGTATGACTTTTTACTAACTACAAATATAAATACCATGTTGAATAATCTATTTTGGATAGTACCGGCATGTGCCGTTATCGCACTTCTGTTCGCGAGGATTTTCTTTAAAGGGATGATGAAAGAGTCGGAAGGAACCGACACGATGAAACGTATTGCCGGACATGTCCGCAGGGGAGCTATGGCTTATTTGCGACAACAATACCGGATCGTGGGTATGGTGTTCCTCGTGTTGTGTATTCTGTTTGCTTGGATGGCGTACGGTCCCGGGCTGCAAAACCCGTGGGTATGGTTTGCTTTTCTTACCGGAGGTTTCTTTTCCGGTCTGGCAGGCTATATCGGGATGAAAACCGCAACTTATGCTTCGGCGAGGACGGCAAATGCTGCACGCAGAAGTTTGAACGATGGATTGAAAGTTGCTTTTCGTTCGGGTGCGGTAATGGGATTAGTAGTGGTCGGCTTGGCTCTGCTTGATATTTCGTTATGGTGGTTATTGCTCGATTATTTCGTGGAAGAGGCTACATCCACGGAGAAAGCGATAGTGATCACGACAACCATGTTGACCTTTGGTATGGGGGCATCGACGCAGGCGCTGTTCGCCAGAGTGGGGGGAGGTATCTTCACGAAAGCGGCCGACGTGGGTGCTGATCTCGTGGGTAAGGTTGAAGCGGGTATTCCGGAAGATGATCCTCGTAATCCCGCGACCATCGCAGATAACGTGGGGGATAACGTGGGGGACGTTGCTGGTATGGGGGCAGACCTTTACGAATCGTATTGCGGTTCTATTCTTGCCACGGCTGCTTTAGGTGCCGCGGCGTTCCGACTGGAAGCGGATATGCAATTTAACGCCATACTGGCCCCGATGCTGATTGCCGCTTTTGGAGTTATCTTATCGTTGCTAGGTATATTTATGGTAAAAACAAAAGAGGGTGCTTCTCAACAACAATTACTGAGAGCGCTTGACCGGGGGATAAATGTAAGTTCAATTCTTATCGTGGGCGCCAGTTTCTTGGTGATCTATTTATTGGGATTGAGTTATTGGATTTGCGGATCCGTGATTGTCGGGTTGATAACGGGAATCATTATCGGTAAAGGAACAGAATATTATACTTCACATGCCTATAAACCGACGCAGGATATTGCCAAGAGTTCGGAAACCGGACCCGCAACCGTGATTATTAAAGGTATCGGTACGGGTATGATTTCGACGGCTATCCCGGTTTTCACGATCGTGGTGGGTATTGTACTTTCATTTTTGTTCGCGTCACAATTCGACTTCTCCAACATGTCCATGGGATTGTACGGAGTGGGTATTGCCGCTGTCGGAATGCTTTCTACCTTGGGTATCACGTTGGCAACGGATGCTTACGGACCGATAGCCGATAACGCGGGGGGGAATGCCGAAATGAGTCATTTGGGCGAGGAAGTTCGTCATCGTACGGATGCATTGGATGCTTTAGGCAATACAACCGCGGCGACAGGCAAAGGATTTGCTATCGGTTCCGCGGCTTTGACCGGATTAGCATTGATTGCCTCTTATATCGAGGAAATAAAAATTGGATTGTTACGTATGGGAGAGGAGATTCTGACAGTCGGGGAAAACACGGTAAGAACGGCCGATGCAACGTTACAGGATTTTATGATTCATTATGATGTTACTTTAATGAACCCGAACGTGTTGGCAGGTATTTTTATCGGCTCCATGATGGCATTTGTATTCTGTGGACTGACGATGAATGCCGTCGGACGGGCTGCACAAAAAATGGTAAACGAAGTACGTCGCCAATTCCGTGAAATCAAGGGTATCATGACCGGAGAAGCAGAACCGGATTACGCTAAATGCGTGGAGATTTCGACTAAAGGCGCCCAACACGAGATGATCTTCCCGTCATTGCTGGCTATCATTATTCCCGTGGCTATGGGACTTATCTTCGGTGTTGCAGGTGTAATCGGTTTGTTGGCCGGGGGCTTGGGAAGCGGATTCGTGCTCGCTATCTTTATGGCAAACTCCGGTGGTGCATGGGATAACGCTAAAAAGTATATTGAAGAAGGCAATCTAGGGGGTAAAGGTTCCGATAACCACAAGGCTACTGTGATCGGAGATACCGTGGGTGATCCGTTTAAGGATACTTCCGGACCGAGTTTGAATATTTTGATAAAATTGATGAGTATGGTCGCTATTGTTATGGCAGGAGTGACTTGTGCATATAGCCTTCTCTAAGTTCCGACTATCTATCCAAGTAGTTGGTGTTTGCCCAAGTATACGTGATGAATATACTTGGGCAATTTTTATGTCCGTTTACTTCAGATAAAAGATAAACCATGAAAGGCTTAACTTTTTTGAAAAATAATCGTATCTTGTAAAAAAATAAAAGAAAGAGATATGAGTACATTAAAAGAAGCTATAGCACATAGAAGAAGTTATTACGCTATTACAAATAAATCATTAATTACTGATAGCGAGATAGAAGATATTGTAAAGTTTGCCGTGAAGAATATCCCTTCCGCGTTTAACTCCCAAACAACACGAGTTGTTTTATTATTAGGAGAACAGCACCTGAAATTATGGAATATCGTGAAAGATACATTGCGTAAAATCGTTTCAGAAGAAGCATTTAAGGCAACCGAGAAGAAAGTAGATACATCATTTGCCGCGGGATATGGTTCCGTGCTCTTTTTTGAAGACCGTACCGTGGTCGAGGGATTACAAAAAGCATTCCCGACCTATCATGAAAAATTCCCTATATGGTCGCAACATACTTCTGCCATGCATCAGTTAGCTATTTGGACAATGTTGGAGGATGCCGGCTTCGGTGCTTCGTTGCAACATTACAATCCTTTAATTGATGAAGCCGTTATCGCGGAATGGGGACTACCCGAGAATTGGGAATTAGTTGCACAGATGCCTTTCGGTATTCCGTTGCAAGAACCCGGGAAAAAAGAGTTTAATCCGTTGGAAGAAAGGGTTCGTATCTTTAAATAACAAATTTCAGAATCTATACAAAGTACCCCGGTTTGTATACCAAACCGGGGTACTTTGTATATTCTTCCGGAAAGACTTCTGTCTTGTATCTATTTTTGGAGCATAATTAATTAAAACCGATTATGGAAAAGACAGAAGTTATTACACGAGTTTCAAAATTAGTCATACTCTTTTTATTCGCGGTAACACCGGTGATGCTCAACGGGCAAGACAATCGAAAAGTCTTGACGCGGTCGATACGGGGAACCGTGGTAGACGTAGCTTCGGGTTATCCGATTGCTTACGCTTCGGTTGCTCTGCTGGGAAGACCGGGAACGGGAGCGATCTCGGATAGTTCGGGACATTTTATTATAAAAAATGTACCTGTCGGGCGTCACGATATACAGGCATCGTTCGTGGGATATGAATCCGCTATTTTTAAAGAAATACTTGTCACTTCCTCTAAAGAAGTGTTTCTGAACATTCCGTTGAAAGAGGCTATACGGGAACTGGACGAAGTCACGGTGCGTCCGAGTCTGAATAAAGAGCAACCGTTAAATAAAATGGCAACGACGGGAGCGAGGATGCTGAGCGTGGAAGAGGCAAGCCGATACGCGGGGGGAATGGATGATCCAGCGCGTCTGGTCAGTTCTTTTGCCGGGGTATCACCTGCCATGTCAACGAACGGGATTTCCATTCACGGGAATGCTCCTCACTTGTTGCAATGGAGATTGGAGGACGTGGAGATACCGAACCCGAATCATTTTGCCGATTTATCAATTCTCGGGGGAGGTATTCTTTCGGGGTTAAGCAGTCACGTGTTGGGAAATTCGGATTTCTTTTCCGGGGCTTTTCCCGCCGAATTTAGTAATGCCGTGTCCGGTGTTTTCGACATGAAATTGAGAAACGGGAATAACCGTCGAGTGGAGAACACGATACAAATCGGATTGCTCGGTATGGACTTTGCCTCGGAAGGCCCGTTGACGAAGAAACATAATTCCTCTTATATATTCAATTACCGCTATTCCACGACGGGGATACTCGAGAAAGCGGGTATTGTTGACTTCGGGGGTATACTGGATTATCAGGACTTGAATTTCAAATTTAACATTCCCACGCGGAAAGCGGGAACATTTTCCGTCTGGGGAACCGGACTGATCGATAAATCCGAAAGTGAATTCGAGAAGAACCCCGAAGAATGGGAATATCTCGGCGAACAGATGGAGAGCGAAACAAGTCAGTACATGGTGGCGGGAGGCATCTCTCACAGCTATTTCTTCAACGATAACACGCAATTGAAAACCATTGTTGCCGCTACTTATTTCAGGCATAAAGGATTTGTTGACTTCTATGATTTCGATTTGAACAAGTACCCGAATCTGGATTTGGTACGTAATAACACGAACTTGATTTTCTCCGCCATATTGAACCGGAAATTCAGTGCAAAATTTACCAACAAAACGGGTTTTACTTTCACGAAGATGTACTACGACATGGAAATGAACCTGTCCCCGTACACGATGCAACCATTGGAATTGATATCCAAGGGTGACGGCAACACGAATCTGATCTCCGGGTACACGAGTTCATCCATCGGACTGAGCGACCGGGTAACCCTAAGCGTGGGACTTAACGCGCAGGTACTCACGCTGAATAATCATTGGACGGTAGAGCCTCGTGCCGGAATAAAATGGCAGGCTACCCCGAAAGCCTCGTTTGCCTTGGCTTACGGGCTTCATAGCCGGATGGAAAAAATGGATGTTTATTTCGTGCGTACCCGAAGCACGGGTACGGAACCCGTGAACAAGGATTTGGATTTTTCGAAGGCGCATCACGTGATGCTTTCGTATGGTTGCAGGTTATCCGATAACTTGAATTTAAAGATTGAACCTTACTTCCAACATCTATTTGATATTCCCGTGATTGCCGATAGTTCCTATTCCGTGCTGAACCGTGTGGACTTCTACGTGGAGGAAGCCTTGAAGAACAAGGGAAAGGGACGTAACTTCGGGGTAGACGTAACCTTGGAAAGATACTTGAATGACGGTGTTTACTACATGATATCCGGTTCGCTTTTCAGTTCCAAATACAAGGGAGGGGACGGCAAATGGCGGAACACGAAATATAACCGGCAATTTATTATCAATTGTCTGGGCGGCAAAGAGTGGATGTTAGGACAAGACAAGCAGAATATACTGGGAATCAATCTGAAAATGACCATGCAGGGAGGGGATCGTTATAGTCCGGTTGACAGGGTGGCAACGCTTGACGATCCCGATAAAGTGGTACAACATGATGAAACGAAAGCATTCACGAAACAATTCTCGCCGATGTTTATCGTCAATTACACGATCAGTTACAAGATAAACAAGAAAAAAGTTTCTCATGAATTTGCCTTGAAAGGCTTGAATGCAACGGGTTGTAAAGAATATTACGGTCACGAGTATAACTTTAAGACGGGAGAGATCAAGCCGTTGAGAAGTGCAACCGCTTTGCCGAACATAAGTTATAAGTTGGAATTTTAAAAATTTATAGAGATAAGGTATTACATTTGTACGCGTGGAAATAAACAAATATCGAATCATGAATTTGAACACGAAAGGGCAGAAGCTGCTGCATCATATATTGATAAACCCGAAGGCTAAGGTTTGGCGGCACGCTCTCCTGATTGTGGCTATCGCTTCGGTTTCTTTCAACCAGACGTATATAGTTTTTCAACACGGGATTCCCGTGTTGCGCGATAAACTATACCTGATAGCCTTGTTTGCAGCCTTATCGTATCTGGTCGTTGTCTATTACAATATTTACGTGCTGATTCCCAAGTATCTGATAAAAAAGAAATACACGTTGTACGGTATAGGAGTTGCTATCTCGGTGATATTGCTTCTGTGCGGGCAGAACTTGATCGAGGATATTACCCGTTCATACTTGGGAGAAGCGGGAATGAACTATCTCAGTCCGGTATCCTTGATAAACAATATATCTTCTTTTACCACCATCTCTCTCTGTTTGGTGGGTGGATCTATTACCGTGCTGCTGAAATATTGGATGCTGGAAAACCAACACGTGAGCCGGTTGGAGAAGATGCATATTCAATCGGAAGTGGAGCAATTGAAAGAACAGGTGAACCCGCAATTATTGTTCAACATTCTGGATAAAACCGGACGTTTGGCAAACACGGAGCCGGAGGAATCTTCCCGTATGCTATTCAAATTGAGTCAACTCCTGAGATACCAGTTGTATGATTGTAGCCGCGGCACGGTATTGCTGGATGCTGAAATTCGTTTTCTAGGCAATTACCTGTCACTGGAGCAAATATATTCACGGCAATTCGAATACCGGATTTCATCGGAAGGAGAGGTCAGGCGGGTGTTTATCCCACCTTTATTATTTATCCCTTTCGTGCAGTGGTGCGTGATGCAAATATACAAAGGGAACCAACAGGGAGTGCTTCATTTGGATTTTAAAGCGGATAAGAAACAGGTTGAATTTGTTTGCGAACACGATCGCGAAACAATTCCCGGGGAAGGCGATCTTTCAAGAATAAAACAACGCTTGGCTTTCTTGTACAAAACCGATTATTCGTTAGCCCTCGCTGAAAATTCCATTCATTTAACGTTAAAACAGCCGGAATCATGATAAAAGACATAGACCGAAGTATACCTGATTTCCTGTCATCCCCCAAGTTCCGGGTACACAGACATCTGTTATTGCAGTTGACACTTATCTGCATATCGTCGAGTGTTTTTGCCGACCTGTCGGGAGAGGTACTTGCCACGCGGGAACGGCTCTACTGTTTTATAGGGTTCTATCTCGTGCTTAATTTGGACGTGTATTGCAATCTTTATCTCCTTGCACCCCGTTTCCTTATGAGAGATCGTATTTCCAGCTATATATTATCCGTTGTCGGTATGATATTGTTTGCTATCTTGGTTATAGCCGTTTTGCAATCCAGTTTTTATAATCTCTATCAAACAGATCCCGTGTATAACCGGTATATCGTGTTGAATCTTGTTTCTTCAATGATATCAATCGGGCTGCTTACATTCGGTTCGTCAACCTTGCTACTTATAAAATACTGGATAGAATATAATCAGAGAGTGGATGAATTGGCTTCTTCCACTTTGCAGTCGGAACTGAAATTTCTGAAGAAACAAATCAACCCTCATTTCTTGTTCAATATGCTGAATAATGCCAACGTGCTGATCCGCAAGAACCCGAAAGAGGCTTCCCGCGTACTGTTTCGTTTGAAAGACTTGCTGCGTTACCAGATAAATGACAGTACCAAAGAGAAAGTATCATTGAACTCGGAGATTCAATTCTTGAGTGATTTCCTGAATTTGGAGAAAGTGCGGCGAGATAATTTCGAATACCTGATTATGAAAGAGGGAAAAATGGAGCAGTTTTGGCTACCGCCATTGTTGTTTATCCCTTTCGTGGAAAATGCCGTGAAGCATAATCCGGACACGGAAAACAAGTCGTTCGTCTACCTTTCTTTTGAAGTGACGGACGATCGTTTGATATTCCGCTGCCAAAATTCGAAGCCTGCAATAGCACCGGAACGCGCTGAAGTGGGAGGGTTGGGATTGAAAAATATAAAACGTCGGTTGGAATTGTTATTCCCGGGTAACCATTCTTTGGAAATTCAAGAAGACGAAAAAACATACACTGTAAATTTACACCTGATATTATGAATTGTATTATTGTAGATGATGAACCGTTGGCAAGAGAAGCCATAGAATTATTGACAGGGGAGAACACGCGATTGAAATTGACGGGGACATTTAATAATGCATTGTCCGCTTCCCGGTTTATGGAGGACAACCCCGTTGATCTGGTATTTCTGGATATCCAAATGCCGGGCATCACGGGGATTGAATTTGCCCGGGCGATTCCCCGGAGGACTCTGGTCATTTTCACGACCGCGTACACGGAGTATGCCTTGGACAGCTACGAGGTGGATGCTATTGATTATCTGGTGAAACCCGTGGAGGCAGAACGTTTCCAAAAAGCCGTGGAAAAAGCGATGATATACCATGCACTCTTGTTGCAGGAAGAAAAAGAGAATATCGAACCGGTAGATAATGAATTTTTCTTCGTGAAGTCCGATCGCCGTTATTTCAAAGTGAATTTCAAAGATATACTTTTTATCGAGGGACTGAAAGATTACGTGATTATCCAACTGGCAGACCAGCGTATTATTACCCGGATGAACTTGAAAACGACATATGAACTCCTGCCTAAAAAAGACTTCCTACGGGTAAATAAATCATATATCGTGAACACGAATCATATTGACTCTTTCGACAATAACGACATCTTTATCGGGAATTACGAAATAGCGATAGGCAACACGTACCGGGATTCATTTTTCGATACGTTTATGAAGAGGGGATAAATTCAAGGTAAAAAACGTTTTCACGCGTTTGTCCTAGAGTAATCCCGGTAATATCGTGATGCAAACGGGTAATACTTGAGTTGTAATGTGGTTGCACGTTTGTTGTAGATACAGTGTAGAAACGCTTCGGGGTATATCTGCAACGGATGAACAATGGTAGAACATCGAATGAAGGAGCCTACTTGGGGAGAAAGGTAACCTTTACGCATGAGATTTTCAGACTATCGTACATATACGATATTTATTGATTTTATTTGGAGTTTTCACGTATTGTTCGTAGATTTACGAATAACAAACAATCTAAAGAATGGAAGATAAGAAATACTCTGACGAACAAATACAGGTAGCCCGTTTTGCCAAGGCAATGGGGCATCCGGCAAGAATGGCGATTCTTGATTTCCTTGCAGGACAGGAGAATTGCTATTTTGGAGATATTCACGAGGAATTACCTATCGCGAAAGCGACTGTTTCCCAGCACTTGAAAGAACTGAAAGAAGCGGGTTTAATACAAGGAGAAATTGAAACTCCCAAGGTGAAGTATTGTATCAACCGGGAGAATTGGGCTTTAGCAAGTAGATTATTCGCGAATTTCTTTTGCGAGTGTAATCGGGTGCGGCTTTAGTGACCGTTGTCGGCGTACTTGTCGAAGTTCCGGTTATGCTTGCTTTGGTACGAATGGCAAACCGAACTAAAAGGTGGTTCCCTGTGGTAGGGAGTAACACTATCAAGATATGAACAAAAGAGGAATATCATTAGCTTACCCGCACGCAAGCGGCGGGCTATGGTTTGTCCCGACTATCTTTAGAGTAGAAACACTGTTGAAACATACCATGAAGGCAAATCAGCGAAGATGCTTCGTTCATGCTACGTCTATGGTGTAGAGAAAGTATAGAGTAAAGGCAGAGCAATGTATGCCAAGTTCACATTAAATGAATCAATAATGAAATCACGTATTCAAAGTTATATATATATTATCAGCGTTCTCGTGTTATTGGGAAGTTTATTTCTTCTAAGGGGAAATATTAGTCGTTTTCTATCGGGGATACAAACGAAAAATAGTACGGATATAAAACATGAAGCGATAGCCGATACAATCATCAAACGATACAATTACAACCGGAATGACAATGATTATCAAGTCACTTTTTTAGAATTTGGGGCAACTACCTGTCATTCTTGCAAACTAATGGAGAAAGTCATGGAGGAAGTGCGGGAACGCTATTCAAGCAAAGTAAATACCGTGTTTATTAACGTGACTCTTCCCGCGAATAAAGATATCGTGAAATATTTTGGAATCGTAACTATTCCGGCTCAAATATTACTTGACAAAAATGGGAAAGAATATTATCGTCATGAAGGCTATATCTCGGCAGATGATTTGAGTAAACAATTTTTCATTCAGGAATAACGGACAATATCCTCGTCCCTTATTTCTTACCGAATACTTCGGGATTCTTTGGGTATTTCCCTGATAAGAGCATATAAAGATAGCTAGTTCATAACGAACTAGCTATCTTTATATGTTATTTACTTGAAATCAAATCTTGGAGTTCACGATATTCAGAATATCGGTTTCCATTTGTTTTGCCAGTTCGACCACTCTTTCACCTCTGGAAATGATGTCGTTAGCATACTCTTTATCATCCAATCCGGCAGCGTTGATCTTCACGTTGAGGAAGGCACCGATTACCCCGGAACGGGCAGCCAAAGCTCCAACCCCGGCATCTGTTACTGAATTAGGATTACCGATTTCAGCCATAGCTTTCACGACTTCCATGCACTCGAAGCAAAGCATCATCGTCTTGAAAGGAACTTCAGTAGCGAATTTGGTTGCGTCTTGGATAGCTTGATGGCGAGCGGCTTTTTCTTCTTCCGATTTTTTGGGTAATCCGAAGGCATCCATGATACGGTTGAAAGCGTTGGTATCCTCGTCAACCATTTTGATTAACTCAACTTGATAAGCCTTTCCTCTTTCTGCCCAATTGCTGAATTCTTCCCAACGTTCATCCCAACCGCGTTTGTGAGAGGAGAGGTTAGCCACCATGGTAGCCAATGAAGAAGCCAGAGCACCCATGTAAGCGGAAATAGAACCACCACCGGGAGCGGGAGATTCGGAAGCCGTTTCGTCAGCAAATTCACGAAGGTTCATATCAATCAGGAACTTCTTTCCTTGATTCATCTCGTCTTCCAGAATATATTCGATAATTTTCTTTCTCGGTTCGAAAGGATAAAGTTCATCCAACCCCAAAGACTTCACGGCAATCTTGATTAACTCCTTGTCGGAAACTCCGGTAGAGCGTTGTTGTTTGCGCAGGAAATAACGTCCGGCATCCAACATGGCTTTCAACGGAATTACACCTACCAACTCGGAACCCGTTACACGAATACCGCGATCTTGTGCTTTCCGGCATACTTCGTCAAATGCCTCGTGCACTGAAGTCACGGAAATATCGGTCAGGTTCATGGAAATTTGGGCGATACCGTATTCCTCGATAAACCAGCCGATGGCTTTCACGGATTTCAATGTTCCGGGAATCATCACATTTTTACCTTTCTCGTCTTTCACGATTTTCCCGGTGATAGGATTGCCTTCTCTCTTGGCACGTCCGCGTTCGCGCACGTCAAAAGCGATAGCGTTGGCACGACGGGTAGAAGTCGTGTTCAGGTTCACGTTGTAAGCAACTAGGAAATTACGTGCTCCCACGGCTGTTGCCCCAGTTTTTGCCGTCCATTCGTTCAATTCGCGGGGACCGAAATCAGGATGCCATTGCTCGCTGCTCAAACGTTCGCCCAAAGCCTCGTATTCCCCGGCACGGCAAGTAGCCAGATTTCTTCTTTCCGGGGTAAAAGCGGCGTTCTCGTAGCAATATACCGGAATATTCAATTCTTCCCCGATACGTTTTGCCAAAGCGCGAGCGTATTCCACGGTTTCTTCCATGGTAATATTGGACACGGGCACTAAAGGACACACGTCAGTAGCCCCGAAACGAGGATGCGCTCCTTTATGTTTTTTCATATCAATCAGTTCAGAGGCTTTCTTTACTGCGCGGAAAGCGGCTTCGCAAACTTCTTCCGGCGTACCTACCATGGTCACTACCGTGCGATTGGTTGCCTTACCGGGGTCCACGTCAATCAGACTAACACCTTCAACAGCCTTGATCTCTGCCGTAATCTGGTCAATAATGTGCATATCGTTCCCTTCACTGAAATTCGGAACGCATTCTATTAACTTTTTCATATCCTTGTTTAAATTGAAAATTACTATTTATAAAATATTCAGAATCACCTAATCACAAAATCGGAAATCATATAATCGACTACGGGTAACGTATCCTGTACGCTTTCCGAATCCATACTTTCTTGTAATGTGAATACGGCATAACGCGTCAGATTTGTTCCCCGTTCAAGAACACGGCTTCCACCAAGTCGCTTCCGTAAGCGTAGGGGAGATACTCGATTCCCGTGATCGGGGCAGTGATATAGAAATTGGCTTTTTTACCCACGGCGATACTGCCGAGTTCGTCTTCAACTCCCATGGCATAAGCCGAATTTATGGTTGTAGCGTTTATCACCTCTTCGGGAAGCATCTTGTAGTTGACACACCCGAGTGACATCACGAATTTCATGTTTCCGGAAGGAGAGGAGCCCGGGTTAAAATCAGAAGCCAAGGCTACCGGCAACCCCGCATTTATCATCGCCCGAACGGGAGAGTAGGGCATATTCAAAAAGAACGCGGCACCCGGTAACACGGTCGGCATGGTTTCACTTCCTTTCAGCGCGGCTATTTCCTCTTCACCCACGTATTCGAGGTGATCGACTGAAAGGGCGTTATATTTTACCCCGACTTGGATACCACCCGAGTAGTCCAGTTCGTTGGCGTGTATCTTCGCCCGCATTCCGTACTTCATTCCGGCATTCAACATTCTGTCCGTGTCTTCCACGGTAAAGAATCCTTTGTCACAGAACACATCGATATAATCGGCCAAATCTTCTGCCGCCACTGCCGGAATCATTTCGTTAATAATCAAATCCACGTATTCGGTCTGTCGTCCTTTGTATTCCAACGGCACGGCATGAGCCCCCAAGAACGTGGATTTTATAGTTAAAGGAGTTTCTTCTTTCAGGCGTTTAATCACTCTCAACATCTTGAGTTCACTCTCGGTATCCAACCCGTAACCACTCTTGATTTCCACGGCTCCGGTTCCCAGTGAAGCGATTTCTTGCAAACGGGCGTAAGCGGAATCAAATAATTCCTGCTCGGAAGCCTTGCGGATACGCTCGGCAGAATTTAATATACCACCGCCTCTTTTAGCGATTTCCTCGTAAGAGAGTCCCTTGATTTTGTCTATATATTCGATCTCGCGACTTCCCGCGTACACGAGATGCGTGTGTGAATCGCAATAAGCGGGCAACACAAGACGACCGGTCGCATCAACTTCCTGTACCGTGTCGGTATTCTCGTAAATAGCGTCTTGATTCAATTCGCTCATTTTCCCGAAAGCCTCGATACGATCATCATCGATTAGAAGGTAGGCATCATCAATTATGCCTAATTTCGCCATATCGGCACCCGCAACCCATTTACGCGGTTCTTCCTCAACCTGAACGAGTTGCTTTATGTTGATAATTAATGTTTTCATCCTTTTCGTGTTTATATCATTTGGGAACGAAAGTATTAAAAACCTTGAATATCCGCAAGGTTTTTACCTGAATACTTGCAATCTGTTCGCGTCTAATCTTAAGAAGATGAAAATAAGTATGGTAAATGCCCATAAGGAGGAGCCCCCGTAACTGAAAAACGGGAGCGGAATCCCGATCACGGGTACAAGACCTATCGTCATTCCGATATTCACCGCAACATGGAAGAATAGGATAGAAGCTACCCCATACCCGTATACGCGCGAAAAAGCGGAACGCTGCCGTTCTGCCAACTTTATCATTCGCAAAATGAACGCCATTAATAATAAAATCACGACGGAACTACCAAGGAATCCCCATTCCTCACCCACGGTACAGAAAATAAAGTCAGTACTTTGCTCCGGTACGAAATTGAATTTCGTCTGTGTTCCCTGCAAAAAACCTTTCCCGAAAAACCCGCCGGAGCCGATGGCTATTTTAGACTGAATCACGTTATAGCCCGAACCTTTGGGATCAACCTTTATACCCAGAAGTTCGTTTATACGATCTTGCTGGTGAGGTTGAAGATGGTCAAAAGCATAATCAACGGAAAGCGCGGCTCCCACACATAGCCAAGATACAAGAAGCAACGCGATCATGTATTTCATCTTCCGCTGGTAAATCGGGAACAAGGCCGCGATTGTCGTTACAATGTACACGCTCAATAACATATAATAGAACGGGATAGACAGGTGGAACACCCAATCAACCAGAACGAATAACCCGAAACCACCCGCGATAAAAGCTACAATCTGTAATAATTCCCGCATATTATGCCTGTAATAATAGAAGGCTATCAACGTCCCGATAATGATAATTATCAAAACCGCGAAAGGAGAATAAAGCAAGGAGATGATAAATATAACGGGTACGATAAAGCAGAGCAACAGTATTGAGCCATGCAACCCTTCCCGGAACAGCACGAGAATAAAACTACTGTACACGAGTGCCGAACCCGTATCGTTCTGCAAAATAATCAATCCTGCCGGAATGGCAAGTATGACACCGATCGTGAGCAGGCTGGAAAAACGCATCATCTTGAAATTGTGACGACTCATAACATAAGCGATAGCCAGATTGGTGGCGAACTTGGCAAACTCTGCCGGTTGTATTCGTATATCCTTGATTTCAAACCATGAACGGGCTCCTTTTGCTTCCGTACCGAACAAAAGCACGGCGACCAACAGGAACACCATAAACCCGTATATCACGAGCGAAAAACTCGTGAAAAATTTACTGTCTGTCAATAGCACGAGGAAAGCCAACACGAAAGAAGCCCCGATCCATAGCAATTGCTTGCCGTACCTTTGGGTTATATCGAAAATACTACTATGTTCTTCGTCATAAACAGCCGCATATATATTCAGCCAACCGATGAAGACGAGCAAGATGTACAGCAAAATAGACACCCAGTCAATATTCGCCAATAATTTATTAGACCTGCTATTCATCACTTTTCTCGTTGCTTTTTATGGTTAGGTTTTTGATAAGATTTCCCTCGAACATTTCTTTTTCCAGTGGTTTCTTCTTGTCCGATATCTTGCCTTTCAAGTATTTTTCTATCAATAAGCCGGCAATCGGGGCGGCATAGCGCGAACCCCACACGCCATTTTCGACATACACGATTAATGCTATTTTGGGGTTCTCTACCGGGGCAAAAGCGATAAACACGGAATGGTCGTCACCTTCCGGGTTTTGTACCGTTCCCGTTTTCCCGGCTATCGTGACGGAATCCACTTGCGCCCGTCGTCCCGTGCCTTTAGTGATAACCATTTTCATCCCCTCGATAATGGGCTCGAAATGCTTTCGGTCTATCGGGATTTCGTGTTTTTCGATACGTCTGGCAACGTCATCCGTGGGACGCACGACATGGGGAGTCATGTAATATCCTCGGTTCGCCAGTATAGTTGCAAGGTTTGCCATTTGTATCGGAGTGATTAATAACTCACCTTGACCGATAGAAAGGGAGATAATGTATGACGGGAACCATTTTTGGGTTTTCAGCACTTTGTCATAGTAACCCTGCGTGGGAATGGAACCGGATACTTCATTGGTGAAGTCGGGACATAGCTTACTCCCGAACCCGAAGGAAGTCACGTATTTTCGCCATTCATTGTAAGCGTTACGCACGTTCCCGTACTCCGGTAATTCCAGTATCTGTTTGAAAACGGTCACGTAATAAGGATTGCACGAGTTCTCTATCGATTGCACCAGATCGACGGGAGAGCTGTGGTTATGGCATTTCATAAACCGTCCGCCGACAATAGGAGCTCCACCGTGGCATGAAACCCGCGTATTCGTCGTGATCGCCTTTGTTTGCAATCCGATAAGAGCTTGCACAGTTTTAAAAATAGAGCCGGGGGGATACTGCGCCATGGTCGTTCTGTCAAAGAGAGGTCTTAGCGGGTCTTGAATTAACTTCGAGTAATTGTTCCCCCGGTCTAGCCCGACCATTAATTGCGGATCATACCCCGGACTGGACATTTTTACCAGTATCTCGCCCGTGTTGGGTTCTATTGCCACGATACCGCCCTTTTTGTTTTGCATTAATTGATAAGCGTATTCCTGCAGGTCGATATCTAACGTGGTATGTAAATCTTCTCCCACAACAGCCTCGTGGTCGTATTCCCCGTCCGCGAAGGAACCTTTCACCCGATTAAAACGGTCGACTAATAAAATCTTTTTCCCCTTGGTTCCTCTCAAATGTTTTTCATATGTATATTCCAACCCGTTCGCGCCGACATAGTCACCGCGGGAATAAGAAGTATCTTTACCGATTTGTTCTTTTGTAACCTCGCTGATGTACCCGAACACATCAGCCGAGTGATTCACGTTATATTTGCGTAACGTTCTGGTCTGAATATAGAAACCCGGGTAACGGTATAGCTTTTCTTGAAGTACGGCATATTTAGGCCCCGTGATCTGAGAGATCAGGGGAGATGCTTTCCAGGTTGAATAATCCTTACATTCTTGAATCTTTCGTTCTAAATATTCTCTGGATATACCTAAAATCGAAATCAGTTCCAATGTATCAAACTGTTTTACCTGCCGGGGAATAATCATCAAATCATAGGCGGCTTGGTTATCCACCAAAAGTTTACCGTTACGGTCATAAATCAACCCGCGCGCGGGATATTGAGTTTCCGTACGCTGCGAATTGTTGTCCGCCATGACTTTATAGGTGTCGTCTATCACTTGATAAGAAAACAAGCGAAACATATATATGGCGCATACCGCTATGATAATACCTGATATGATCCCTTTCCTGTATCCGAATTTATTCATATCAAAAGTCTGTTACTAAGTCAATTGAAACACACTATTCTCTATTGCTGTACTTTCTTGATTCCTATAAAATAGTAAAGCAGGATAAACAGCATGGAGATAAAGGTACTCAAAATAATCCGTATAAGCGTGATCGTGATGTCGTTAAACGTGAACGCTTCCGCGAAAATCAGGACTATATTGAAAAACAACGTGGATAAAAAAGAATATTTGAAAAACCACCTGAAGTCATCCAACCGTAGCGTCCCGTGGGCTTCATCCAATTCTTCCCGCGTGGAAGTCAGCAATAATAGCCGGGGGCGGAGATAGGCCAGAAAGGTGGAAGCCGCCGCGTGAATACCAACAGTGTTATCTGCCAAGTCCATCAAAAAGCCCAAAAGGAACCCGAACAAAAGTAACGGTATACCTTTCACCTTGTAGGGCAGGATGAAAATGGCCAGAATATATATATTGATATAGAAATAGGAGCCAATATGGATATTATCCACGATCACGATCTGGAGAATGGCTAAAATCACGAAATGGATAAGATAATTTACATTACTCATGATAGTTTATGGCTTCTAACAGGTTTTGCTCGTTCTTCTTTTTGTTCTCGATCACGTACACGTGATTCAATCGCTTGAAATCAACCGCTAATCTGACTTTTATCTTCAAGAAATTAGCCGTTTCACGATCTACCGCTTCCACGTATCCCACGATAATACCTTCCGGAAAAATCTTGGAAAGTCCGGAGGTCACGATCGTGTCACCCTCTACAACATCAACATGATAGGGGATATCTTTCAAGTAAGAATAGCGATAATTGTCTCCGTCCCATTGTAAAGAACCGTAATAATTATTCTTCTTTATCTTGGCTGAGATTCTGGTATCGATGTTAATCAAGGGAATAACGATAGAGTAGTTGTCACTCAAGTCTTGAATCAGACCTACAATTCCTTCCGGGGAGGCCACGCCCATCTCTTTCTCGATGAAGTTTTTACGCCCCCGGTCAATCGTGATGTAATTCTTCACCCGGTTGAAAGTCGCGTTCACAACCCTAGCCCCCGTGTAATCGTAAACGGGTATACTATCCTGTACAACTATTCCCCTGACAACCGTATCCCTCAATACCTCGAATCCTTCCAGACGTTTCTTTAATTGAATGTTCTCGTCTGCAAGAGCTTCATTAATCTCCTTTAACCGGAAATAATCTTTCACGTCAGTAGTCACCGACGAGATATTCCCGAATAGAGTAGAGGCGTGTTGAGAGAAAATTGCTCTCTGATACTCGTTATGACGAATAATCAGAGAGAAACTTACGATTTCCAGAAGTATAAAAATTATAGTAAAATGGTACTTTAATATAAGTTTTATAATCTCTTTCACATCACTATCTTATAAGGAATGAGAACCTATCTACATTCTTTAGCGCGATACCCGTACCTCGTGCCACGGCGCGAAGCGGATCCTCGGCAATATGGAACGGAATATTCAACTTGTCGGTCAAACGTTTGTCGAGCCCGCGAAGCAACGCTCCACCACCGGCGAGATAAATACCCTTGTTCACGATATCGGCATACAATTCCGGTGGCGTCTGTTCCAACGCCGCGAGAATAGCAATCTCGATCTTGGAAATGGATTTCTCGATACAGTGTGCTATTTCTTGATAAGACACGGGCACTTCAACCGGGAGCGAGGTCATTTGATTAGGACCTTGTACCACGAAATCGGCCGGCGGTTCGTCCAACTCGGAAAGCGCGGAGCCTACATGAATCTTGATTTCCTCGGCAGTACGCTCACCGATTTTGATATTGTGCTGATGCCTCATGTACTCTTGAATATCATCCGTCAAGTCATCACCGGCAATACGGATAGATTTGTTGGTCACGATACCCCCTAAAGAAATCACCGCGATCTCGGTGGTACCACCACCTATATCCACGATCATGTTTCCTTCCGGGGCTTCAACATCCAACCCTATACCCAAGGCGGCAGCCATCGGCTCGTAAATCATGTACACGTCACGTCCCCCGGCATGCTCGGCAGAGTCGCGAACGGCACGTAATTCCACTTCGGTACTTCCCGAAGGGATACATACCACGATACGCAGGGACGGGGAGAAGAACTTGCTTTTCCCGTTCGCCATTTTAATCATTCCCCGAATCATCTGTTCAGCAGCGTTAAAATCTGCAATCACACCATCGCGAAGAGGGCGAATGGTCTTGATATACTCGTGTGTCTTACCCTGCATCTGGCGTGCTCTCTCGCCGATAGCAATCACTTTTTCCGTCTTTTTGTCGATAGCCACGATGGAAGGCTCGTTTACAACCATCTTATCATTCATGATAATGATAGTGTTTGCCGTTCCCAAGTCTATCGCTATATCTTGTGTTAAAAAAGAAAACAAACCCATAATTCTATTAATGTTTGAAGTGTCTCATTCCTGTAAAAATCATCGCAATATCATACTTGTTTGCCGCGTCAATCGAATCTTGGTCATGGATAGACCCGCCCGGTTGAATAATAGCCGTGATACCGGCCTTGTGAGCGGCTTCCACGCAATCGGCAAACGGGAAGAAAGCATCGGATGCCATCACGCTACCCGAAATACGTTCGCCGCCTTGACGGATTGCATTCTCCAAAGCCCATATCCGGCTGACTTGTCCCGGACCGACCCCTGTCGTGCATTTATCTTTCGCTATAGCGATAGCGTTGGATTTCGTGTGTTTTACCACTTTCCACGCGAATAGCATATCTTCCAGTTCTTTTTCTGTCGGACGACGATTGGTCACGTATTGTAATTCACCGCCCAGAAGTTGCAAATCCATGTCTTGAATCAACAATCCCCCGAGCACGGTTTTCGCTTTCGAACACGTGTAATCTCTCTTGGTAATATCGGATAATTGTAATAATCTTAAATTCTTTTTCTTCGCGAATATAGCACGTGCTTCTTCCGAGAAGGAGGGTGCTACAACGACCTCAAGGAAAACGGGTGCCATAACTTCTGCCGTGGCCTTGTCTATTTCCCGGTTCGCGGCAACAATACCGCCGTAAATAGATACCGGATCCGCGTCATATGCTTTTTTGAATGCCTCTGCTAATGTAGCGGCACTTCCTACCCCGCAGGGATTGGCATGTTTGGCTGCCACGATTGTCGGTTCGTCGAATTCTTTCAATGCTTCCAACGCACCGTCGGTATCACCTATATTATTATAGGATAATTCTTTTCCTTGCAATTGAACGGCTCCCGGTAAAGTTCCCTCTGTTTCCTGCACTTGCGTGTAGAAAGTGGCAGCTTGATGGGGATTTTCCCCGTAACGAAGATCTTGTTTCTTCTCGTAAGTCAGAGTCAGTGTCTTCGGAGATTGGATATTCAATCTCTTTGAAAAATAGTTGGCTATTAGAGCATCATAATGAGATGTGTGAATAAACACTTTCGCTGCTAATAATTCCTTGGTTTCGACAGAAGTATCCCCGTTTGCTTGAATTTCTTCTATCACCTTACTATAATCTTCCGGATCGGTAATTACCGTCACGAAAGGATAATTCTTCGCGGCTGCCCGAATCATCGTCGGTCCGCCGATATCAATATTTTCAATAATTTCCTCGTGTGAAACTCCTGCTTTTAAAATGGTTTCCTTGAACGGATATAGATTACAAACGACCATATCAATAGGTTCAATCCCCAATTCGGTCATTTGCTGTTTATGCTTCTCGTTGTCCCTGATCGCTAAAATTCCTCCTTCTACATTCGGGTGAAGAGTTTTTACTCTACCGTCAAAACACTCTGGGAATCGGGTTATGTCGGAAATATCTTTCACGTTAATTCCTTCTTCCTTTAGCTTCTTGGATGTGCCTCCGGTAGAAATGATTTCCCAACCCATAGAATTTAGCGATTTAGCAAAATCAACAATCCCACTTTTGTCAAATACACTGATTAATGCTCTTTTCGTTCTCATCCGGATATTCTATTTTTTTGTATGAACGTAATATTACTTTGCTGACAAAGGTAAAAAAAAAGAATAGTATTTCTTTAAATAAAAAATGGTTTCGTGTAATATTTTTCTCGATATCGTTTCCATGTGTTTGAAAAATACGTATATTTGATAAAATTTTAGGTTTCACGAAAGGCTTTTAAAGCCATTTATATATTGATATTATGAGTGATAGCGCACTTGATTTGATTGTTTACTTGGCGTTGACCTTAGGGGCAGGAGCCGTGGGTTTAATAAAGTCCTCCAGAGAAAAGAAAGCCAAAAATGCACGTCCGGTTGTACAGCAGCCGGAAGAATTTTTTGATGAATCGGATGATGACACGGTAGTCATAACGCAGCAGCCGGAAATTTTTAAACCCCAAGAAATATTTCAACCTGCATGGCAAGACGAGGAACTTTCCGAAAAACTGGAAAAAGAAAAAGAGGAAAGTATCACGGGTTTTGGGAGAACGGATGAAGAACGCTATGCCATGTTGGAAAGAATGCAACAAGAAGCCCGAAAAGTTCGAGGGAAACGAATCACGACTTTATTTAAAGAGGAAGAAGAGGAACCGTCTAACGAGCAACAAACGGAAATCCAAAATAAGCATTTTGAACTGGATATCCGTCAAGCCATCATCGCTAGTGAAATCTTGAACCGGAAATATTAGAAATTAATCCCGATACCGGTAGAGAAAGTGAAAGAATAAGGTTTGAAGTCAATATCACTATTCTTACTAAGCGATTGTAGATAATATTTGAATCCCGGCTCCAATTTAAGGCGAATGGATTTAGATAACGGGTATTCAATACCGAAACCGACATTCGTGCTGATATTAAACGTCCGGATATTTTCAGCTTCTCCCATTAATTCTTTTTTACCGCTATAATTCACGTAAGTATGATTACGCACGAGGAAACTTGCACCAAGACCACCCAATATACTGAAACGAATCTTGTTATCGTTCAAATGGAAACGGAATGCTAACGGGATCTCGATGGCATCAAATTGCTGCTCGATACTTCCTTCTTCATCTTGTTCTCCTTTTAAGGACAAATAATTCTCTGAATTGGAAACTGTCGCTTTTGCTTGATTCTTCACGTTACCAAGTGGAGTATAGGCATGTGTATTAGCAGTATAACTTACCATATCACCGCGAGGCACGAAAACCTGTGCATCTGATGTCTTTTGTCCCATTCTGGAATATCCCAATCCGGTTTCAATAGATATACGTTTGCTAGGTTTCACCGCAAAGGTCAACCCTCCACCTAAATTGAATATACCACTCATCGAACTGTTATCAAATTGAGCGGAACGAGCAGCTTGATTATTTACATGGTAATTTCCCGATGAATACCCGGGGGAGATATAACCTCCAACCATAAATATTTTCTCTTCCTTGGAAAGTTTTTTCTCTTTAGGAGTACTTGCAACAGGTGCTCGACCATCCAACAAAGCCATATACTCCTTTTGATTTTGCAGGGCATTCCCGTTTACCAACGGGATAAATTCCGCACGAACACTTGTTTTTTTCAATTCACTCTCGGGCTGTTCCACTTCCAGACCGCTTGAAGATTGAATCGCGAGTTGCACGGGAGTGATTGTCCCCGAATCCATACCGGACTGTCTTGTTTCCCGTTTACGGGTAACTGCCGGAATTGAATGAGGAGTTGAAGTAAATGCTAGTATTCGGTTTTCATCCTGAGAGTTATCAATTGGTTGTATAGCAGCAATAGGAGTGGGAGAGTAGAGAGTGTTTTGTTGATTGGGAATAACAAAAGTAATGCACAGCAGTAAAATAACAGCAGCCGCAATTCCGCTATATGTATATATGCGTTTCAAGCGTCGTTGCTTCATCACGAAGTGGGAATCAATCCTTTCCCATATTCGTGCCGGAGGCTCGACGGAAACCTGTTCCATGGCATTTTTAAACAATTTCTCTAAATTCTCACTCATCTCTCAAATATGCATTTATCTTCTTTTTCAAAATATCTTTTGCCCGTGCCAGATTGGATTTTGACGTACCGTCAGAAATACCCAACATCGCGGCGATTTCCTTATGTTGCATGTTCTCCATGACATACAAGTTGAACACCAACCGATACTTTTCCGGTAATTGATTGACAAACTCGAACAACACGTCCGACGGAATGCTCAAATTATCATCAATATCGTCTTCATCCATTACTTCCGGGACTTCTTCGACAACTTGCAGAGAACGGTTTTTCCTGTATTTTTCCAACGCGGTATTAATAAATATACGTTTCATCCATCCCTCAAAGGAACCTTTGCCCGTGTATTGCCTGATAGACTCCAGTATCTTTATAAAACCATCCTGTAAGTTATCTTCAGCCTCTTCGCGTGATTTGGAGTATTGAATGCATATAGCAAACATTTTAGCAGAGAACATATTATATAGTTGTTCTCCCGCTTTTCTGTCTCCTTTCTTGCATCGCTCTACTATTTTGTCCAAATTACACATTGATAACTTATTTCTTAGATGCGGTTTTGCGCAAATGGTTGCGTTCGTTACGCGAAAAAATAAAAAAAATTCATTACCAACTAAAAAGCTGCCGTTTTTTTTGCATCCTATCGTTTTTTTGCGAATATTCGCAGTGTAATTTCAAAAATCAAATGCGATTACGAATATTTTAAACTATAAAAAACAGCTAAAATGAAAACATTTTTAAATTTGAAACAATGCTTAATTTTATTCGCAGCGGTGTTCTCCTTGACATCCTGCTTGAAGAGTGACGATCCGGATTTTCAGATTGTAGCAGGAGGATATGTAAATCAAAAAGTAACAGAAATTTCAGGGGGCGAAGGGGAAGATGTTAAAATTGAAAGTGAATATACTCCCGTTGTTCTAGTACAGGGAAATGAGCAAATTGCGAATTGTACAGCCAGTGGTTCAAAAAGCATGCTATTGGGGAAAACAAATGATTATGGAACCGCATGGAAAACAATCTCTGCCACGCCATTTGAAGAACTTCCTATCAGTACATATACAATAACTGGTGTAAATGCGGAAGGGAAAAGTGCTTCAACTTATGCTTCTTTCAGTCCAACCCAAGGTATGAAAAACAAGCTGAAAGGGGATATAGACTATAATAATGGTGTACTTATTTTCACTTTTAATAAGGTTGAAAATGCAACAGCATATCTTGTTATAGCCAAAAGTTCGTCAAATGCTACGTATTTTGAATCTTTCGAGATCAAAGGCTACACAGAAACTGAAGCTAAAATAGGAGAAGAATTAAAACTGGAGGAATCAAGTATTGCAAGCAAAATCACAGTGCCTGGGACTTACCGTATAACTTTGGCCGCCGTTATCTCAAGCAGCAATGGTATGGTGTACCAAGAAAACGACAAATATGTATCTTATACCAAAGAATAATATTTCTTATTTAGTAAAAAGTAATAAAGAACGCCTTTATTAAAGGCGTTCTTTTTGTGTCTATATCTTCTGTGTTTTTTCTTGTAACCATTCCTTTTCCTCATTCGTCAAATAAGGCGAAACCTCTTTATAAACCCGCTCATTATATTCATTTAGCCATTCGATTTCCTCTTTAGTCAACAATTCAACTAAAAGGGCGGATGTAGCAAAATAGCAGAGTGTGATGGTTTCAAACTGATAAAATTCGCCAAATTCGTTCTCCGCTTTAGGTTGACAAACAATCAAATTCTCGTGGCGGATACCATGTAAACCTTCTCGATATAAACCCGGTTCATTGGAAGTAACCATTCCGGGAAGTATTTCTTGATTTTTAAGATCAGGGCGTATGGATTGCGGTCCCTCGTGAACATTTAGGAAATACCCGACACCGTGTCCGGTTCCATGCCCGAAATTCCTTAAATTCATATATAAAGGCAACCTTGCAACTATGTCAATATTACATCCTTTTGAGCCTTTAGGGAAATATAGCCGACTAAGGTCAATCATTCCTTTCAAAACCAAGGTGTAATCTTCTTTCTCCAAACGAGTTAATTCACCTAACGGCATCGTTCTTGTAACATCCGTTGTACCGTGTATATATTGTGCCCCCGAATCCACCAGATATAAACCTTTCGGCTGTAATTCGGACTGTTGTTCCGGTGTAGCGGAATAATGCGGTAGAGCGGCGTTTTTTCCATACGCTGAAATACATCCGAAACTATCCGACATATAGCCCTCGTTCTCTGCCCTGAATTTACCTAATTGCTCCGCGGCTTCAAGTTCCGTAATCGTTCTCTTCGTCAAATTCTTTTCCAACCAGTAGAAGAATTTTGTCAATGCCACACCGTCTTTTTTACAAGCCAACCGGAAGCCTTCCAGTTCTGTTTCGTTTTTCACTGATTTCATTAACGGTACAGGTGATTCCACTTCCTTCGTTTCGAACCGTTTTGCTAAATGATAGTACACGGCATAATTACAAGTATTCGTGTCTACCAAATACTTCTTCTCTTTGTCCTGTTCATCCAGAAATAAGAATAAATGGTGATAATCATGCAATTCAATACCATCTGCCTGTAACTGTTGTTGAACTTCCGGGGTTACTTTATCCAATTTAATAAATAAATGGGCTTTTTCCTTCTCCACTATGGCATAGGCTATCGCCAGAGGATTGTAAGATATATCATTACAACGAATATTGTACATCCAAGCGATTTCGTCCAAACAGCTAAACAGCATGACATCACTGCTTTGAGCCGAAATAAATTGTCGTACACGTGCAACGCGTTCACTTGCCGATTCTCCGACATATTTCAAATCCAATCGCATTAATTCTCCCATAGGGAAAGCAGGACGGTCTAACCACATTTCTCCAAGTAAATCAATCTGTTCTTGTACAGTGATATTCTTGGGGGACAACACGTTCTTTAGATTGCGCACATCGTTAACAGACATACAAAATCCATCTATACCTACTTTAGAGTCAGCTTCCAACACTTCGGACAACCATTGCGGGTAATCCACGGCACCCGGTATCCGAAGTTTATGCAACGCGATACCGGAACCCGCTAATTCCTGTTCTGCTTGAATAAAATATCTGGTATCTGTCCACAATCCGGCATCGTCGTTTGTTACCACTACGGTTCCGAACGAGCCGGTAAAACCGGATATCCATTTTCTTTGTTGCCAAGGAGCGGGAAGATATTCACTATTGTGAGGATCTGTACCGGATATAATATAAGCGGAAATATTCTCACGTCGCATAATCCTTCTTAATTCTGTAAGTTTCTCTTGTATCGTCATGACTTGATTTTTTATTTTTTCAAATGTAAAGATTTTAAAGCAGATAACAAAGCACACGAATGTTACATTTGTAAATAAAATATTATTGATACTTGTGATTACATTTGTAATGTCATCAAGTTCTAGGAAAAAACAGAATTTAATCATGTCAGAAAGATAGGAGATATGATCCATAAAGGCGAAATGATGTATTAACATCTATATACAATTGAATTTAATATACTGAAAACCAATATGTATATTCATCTATTCTATTGTGATAATTCAAGTGAAAACCTTTATTTTCTCTATCCCGATCCTTAAGTTCTTGTGAATAAATGTAAACAATATAAGTTATATATCTATTTACCAATATGTTATACTGTTTTTACGAAGTTTTACTCGAATATAAAAACAAGACATCTATTGTTATTAAGTAGTTGAATATTAATGATATATCAATTATTTGAAGTAGCGTTAAATCTGTAATGTTATAAATACAATCGAACTAATTGTTTATTAGAGTAATATAAATATAATCCAGTTATTACATTCTTACTCCTCATTCTATGTAATACATTTGTAAATACACTCCATTACAAATGTAATTTTGAAAATTCAACAAGAAGCATTACATTTGTAATGTGGAATTTTACAAAAGGAGGGAGTTATGCAAGAACGATTAAATCAAATTATAGAGCAAAGAGGATTAACCGCAACTAAATTTGCCGCTCTGATTGGAGTGAATGCCTCCACGATCTCTCATATTCTAGCCGGAAGAAATAAACCGGGATTTGATATTATCAATAATATTGCAAAAACTTTTCCGGATATAGATTTAGGTTGGTTGATAACCGGGAATGGCTCCATGTATACTTCCTCCTCTAAAAAAGAGAATAATCATTTTTCCGAGGAACCTACCTTATTTGATTTGGATGAGCCTAAAAAACAAACAGACACCCCGATTCAAGAAAAAGAAAAGAAAACAGAAATAGAAATTATCGGTAAAGCGATTGCCAAATCTCCGACAAAGAAAATTAAACGGATTGTTCTCTTTTTTGAAGACGGGAGTTTTGAAGATTACGAGAAATAAAGACTTCTTACATCTAAGCGTTACAGAAATCAACTCAGATGTAAGAGAGTCAAGTTAAATTAAACCGATAATATCTCTCAAGCATTTGAAACCGTTCTGGTCGAGGTATTCATTAATCCCATCAATCACTTTGATTGTCACAGTCGGGTCAATAAAATTCGCCGTTCCGATTTGTATTGCGGATGCTCCGGCAAGTAGAAATTCGATGGCATCGGTTGCACTACAAATTCCACCTAAACCTATCACCGGAATTTTAACAGCTTTGGCAACTTGCCATACCATCCGGAGTGCCACGGGTTTCACGCATGGTCCGCTTAATCCCCCGGTTATCGTACTCAAAACCGGTTTTCTCGTTTTGGCATTTATTGCCATCCCCATAAGCGTGTTGATCAAAGAAACGGAATCCGCTCCGGCACTCTCCGCCGCGAGGGCAATTTCTTGAATACTAGTCACGTTGGGTGACAATTTCACCATCAAGTGTTTTTTATAAACCTTACGAACTTCCTTCACCACTTCGGATGCAGATGCACACGAGGTACCGAAAGCCATTCCGCCTTCTTTCACGTTCGGGCAAGAGATATTCAATTCTATCCCGGGAATATTTTCCAATTCATTGATTTTCTCTGCCGTTGCCACGTAATCGCTGACAGTAGAGCCGGAAACGTTAACAAGAATATTACTCTTGATATCTTTGATAGTCGGGTAAATATGTTCTATAAAATAATCGACACCTTTGTTTTGCAATCCCACGGCATTTAACATTCCGGAAGGAGTTTCCGCCATACGGGGATAAGGATTTCCTTCACGATGCTTGAGAGTTGTACCCTTCACGATAAATCCTCCCAAACGTTCAAGATCAATAAAATCTTGAAATTCTGTTCCGTAGCCGAAAGTCCCGGATGCCGTAAGCACGGGATTCTTTAAAGATAAACCGTTGATATTGATGCTTAAATCTGCCATTTCAAGTCTTTTATATTAAAAATAGGACCTTCCGTACACACGCATTTGTTGCCTTCTTTCGTGTCTGTCACACAACATAAACAAGCCCCGATGCCACATGCCATCGTGTTTTCCAAAGACACCTCACACTCTATATTTTTGGAATTAGCATAAGCGGCAACTGCTTTCATCATCACTTCGGGACCACAACAAAAGATACTGTCAAATGTTTCATTCAATATTGAATGTTGTGTCACGTATCCTTTTTCCCCGAAAGAACCATCCTCGGTCGTGTAATAAACCGTGGCGTATTTTTCAAATTCCTCCTTACGAAGAATATCTTTACTAGTGCGAGTCCCGATTAAAACTACCGGAGATAATCCCCGGGCTTTCATTTCCCGAGAAAGATGTAACATAGGAGCTACTCCACAACCGCCACCAATTAATAATGGTCTACCAGAAGAAGGTATAGTGAAGCTATTACCCAAAGGCAGTATAACATTCAACTTCTCTCCGGGTTGCAATTCTCCCATGGTTGAAGTGCCGCATCCCACGATCTTGATGAAAAGATAAAGTAATCCCTGCTCTTTATCTACATCATGTACGGATATCGGTCTTCTTAAAAAGGTTGACGGAGAATGGTCTACCCGGACATTGACAAATTGTCCCGGTTTTATCTCCGGGAGTTCCGGTGAATGTAATACCAATAAAATGGTATCATCGTTCAACCTTTGGTTTTCTTTGACCGTGAAATCTATAATCTTTTTCATTTACTCAATATTTCCCAGTAATTTTCATTTATAATCATTTCTCTTGTAATTTCTCTGCTAAATATTTACCCGTGTACGAATTTTGGCATTTCACCAATTCTTCGGGAGTCCCCTCGAACACGAGGTATCCGCCTTCACTTCCTCCCTCGGGACCAAGGTCAATAATGTTGTCAGCGCATTTGATCACGTCCATGTTATGCTCGATAATCAGTACCGTGTGCCCCCTGTCTATCAAGGCATTCAACGAGTCCATCAGTTTGTGGATATCATGAAAGTGTAGACCTGTCGTGGGTTCGTCAAACACGAAAAGGGTAGGAGCAGCATTCTCTTGGCTCAAGTGATAAGCTAATTTTACCCGCTGACTTTCTCCACCACTTAATGTACTGGAAGCTTGTCCTAACTTGATATACCCAAGCCCGACATCGACTAATTTTTGCAGTTTCGCCACGATACTCCGTTCGCTATGACTTGTCCCGGAAGAAAAAAACTCGACAGCTTGGTTTACCGTCATTTCCAATATATCGTAGATATTCTTGTCTTTGTACTTGATTTCCAATACTTCATCCTTGAAACGCTTTCCTTTACAATGCTCACATTCAAGGTAAACGTCCGCCATGAATTGCATTTCGACTTTAATAATACCTTCTCCTTGACACTCTTCACATCGTCCTCCCGGTACGTTAAAAGAAAAGTGTGCCGGTTTGAAACCGTTTAATTTTGAAAGTTTCTCGTCCGCATATATTTTCCGGATATCATCCCATGCTTTCAAGTAAGTCACCGGATTGGAACGAGAGGATTTACCAATCGGATTTTGATCTATAAATTCAACCCCGCGTATCATATCAATATCACCGGATAATTTATTAAAACTCCCGGTACGATCGGAATAATCACCGTAGTATTTTTTCAGGGCGGGAACGAGGATTGTTTTAATCAATGTACTTTTCCCGGAACCACTAACTCCGGTTACCGCAGTCATCACGCCCAAAGGAATCGTGACATCAATATTCTTCAAGTTATTTTCTGTTGCCCCCGTAAGTACAATTTTGCGCTCCGATTTCTTTCTGACGGCAGGCACAGGAATCGTTTTTTTCCCGTAAATATAGTCTGACGTTAATGTATTCGCTTTTTTTAGTTCCTTCAACGAACCTTGGAAAATAATTTCACCGCCTAAACGTCCGGCCAATGGCCCCACGTCAATAATTTCATCGGCAGATTTTATAATATCTTCATCATGCTCCACGACAACGACCGTGTTTCCCAAGTCCCGAAGACGATGCAACACGTTGATCAAGCGATCCGTGTCGCGAGAGTGAAGTCCGATACTCGGTTCGTCCAAAATATACAAAGAACCGACCAAGGCCGACCCTAGAGAGGTTGCCAAGTTAATCCGTTGTGACTCACCACCGGACAGAGAAGAAGATAACCGATTAAGAGTCAAGTATCCCAATCCGACATCCAGTAAGAAATTAATCCGGTTATGAATATCCGGAAGCACACGAGCGGCAATAACTTGATCGTGTTCGGAAAGTACCAACGAGTCAAAGAATGTTTTCAATTCCGTGATAGGCATATCTACAAGTTCCGTTATTGCCCTACCATTTATTTTCACGTAAGTGACTTCTTTCTTTAATCGGGTTCCATGACATACCGGACATTTTGTTTTACCGGTATAACGTGCAATCATCACGCGGTTCTGTATTTTGAATTTTTTGGATTCAAGATACTCGAAGAACGCGTATATACCACTCTCGTTATTCCAAAGGGTATCTTTTTCTTTTTCCGTCAATTCATAATAGGGGGTATGCACGGGAAAATTTACCTTGTGTGCGTTTTTGATGAAATAGTGTTTCCACTCGCTCATTTTTTCTCCCCGCCAACACATGACGGCATCATCATATACACTTAAAGATTTATTAGGTACCACAAGATCTTCGTCAATTCCCAGAATCTTCCCGTATCCCTCGCATCTGGGACAAGCCCCGATGGGAGAATTGAAACTGAACGTGTTTATTGTCGGGATTTGGAACGTGATTCCGTCGGCTTCAAACTTATTCGAAAAAGACTTTATCTTTCCGTCTATTTCCACGTAACAAGTTCCGTTACCCTCGTACAAAGCGGTTTCTATCGAATCTTTGATTCTTGAAACGGTATCTTTCTCGTGGTTTATCCGAAGCCTGTCTATTACCAGAAAAATCTCTTTGCCAGGATCAAGTGATTCATTTTTATCAATCAAATCGGAAATACGGATAAATTCATCCCCGTATTTAATTCTCGAAAATCCTTGACTGACCAAGAGAGGAAGTCCATCGTCCGTCATGTCTTTGGATTTTGCCATGATAATGACGGTCTGTTCCATGTCTTGATCCAGTATATACTGGCTTATATCATCCACGCTATGACGTTTTACTTCTTCACCGGAAACAGGTGAAAAGGTTTTCCCCATTCTGGCATACAGAAGTTTAATATAGTCATAAAGTTCCGTGGATGTTCCCACCGTTGAACGCGGGTTCGATGTGTTTACTTTCTGCTCGATGGCAACGGCAGGGGGGATACCTTTAATGTAATCGCATTCCGGTTTATTCAATCTTCCAAGAAATTGGCGCGCATACGAAGAAAGACTTTCCACGTAACGCCGCTGTCCTTCGGCATATAACGTATCAAAAGCCAGTGATGATTTACCGCTACCGGAAACCCCGGTAATAACCACCAACTGATTTAATTTAATGTCAAGATCTATATTTTTCAGGTTATGCACCCGTATTCCTTTCAACTCTATTCTCTGCTTACTCATATCAGTCCTTCCAAAATATCTACAAAGATACGACTTTTCTCACAAAAAAAGCACCCTTTGAGGGGTGCTTTTAGCGTTTGGAATATGTTTGGAAATGCGTTTAAGTCTTGTTAATGACTTGTTTTAATTTATTCGGAAACTACTTCGAACTCTACATCAACTTTTACTTCTCTATGAAGTTTGATAAGGGCGGTATAAGTTCCTATTTCTTTTACGTCTTTCAGTACGATTTTCTTCCGGTCGATATCGAATCCTTTCTCTTTCAGACTTTCAGAAATCATGATACTGTTTACAGAACCGAAAATCTTACCGGTGGAGCTGGTTTTAGCACCGATGGTAAGTTTTACTTCTGCTAATTGTGCTGCTAATTCTTCTGCTTCAGCTTTTAATTTAGCTTCTTTGTGAGCTCTTTGTCTCAAGTTTTCCGCTACAACTTTTCTTGCTGAAGGGGTTGCTAAAATAGCATAACCTTGAGGGATAAGATAGTTACGACCGTAACCTTGCTTAACATCAACGATGTCATCCTTATGTCCCAAGTTTGCTATATCTGTCAATAAAATTATCTCCATTTGTGTCCTCCTTCCTTAAAATTATTTCATCAAGTCGGTTAAGTAGGGCAACAAAGCAAGATGTCTTGCTCTCTTCACTGCGGTTGCTACTTTCTTTTGGTACTTTACAGAAGTTCCGGTAATTCTTCTGGGAAGAATCTTGCCTTGTTCGTTCAAGAATTTCTTTAAAAATTCCGGATCCTTGTAGTCGATAAATTTGATTTTTGCTTTTTTGAATCGACAGTACTTTTTCTTTTTGATTTCAACCGTTGGGGGGGTTAAATATCTAATTTCACTTTCGTTCTGTGCCATGGCTTATTTCTCCTCTTGTTTTACTTGATTTTTTGCTCTTCTTTTCAATGCATACTCGTAAGCATACTTGTCTAATCTGAACGTCAAGAAACGAATCACTTTTTCGTCTCGTCTGTAAGAAGTCTCCAGTTTATCAACTAAAGTTCCTTCTCCTTCGAATTGAAACAAGTGATAAAAACCTGTCGTCTTCTTTTGGATTGGATAAGCCAGCTTGCGTAGACCCCAAGCCTCCTCGTGCTCGATATTACCTCCATTTTCGGTAATAACAGCCTTGAATTTTTCTACCGCTTCCTTTACCTGTATTTCAGATAAAACGGGAGTTGTGATGAAAACGGTTTCGTAATGATTCAACATAACTGATTGTTTATTAATACATTAATCTAATAAAAATTATTTTATCGCCCGCAAAGTTAGCACTTTTGTTTGGATTTACAAAGAAATCCTCAATTTTAGATTTTCTTTCTACTTCCATATCTTGCGTTTATTCAACTCTCGATGGTACTCCCGGGCATAGGCATTGTGTTGCCGAAGTGTACGGGAGAAATTATGGTAGCCGGAAAAATCACTTTTCGCGCAAAAGAATAAATAATCGTGTTTCTGGTAATTCAGAACACTATCTATAACTTTTATTGAAGCCATACGAATAGGGCCGGGGGGCAGTCCGGCATACATATAAGTATTATAAGGAGAATCTATTTGCATATGACGGTCCAGAATACGGCTGATCGTGAAATCACCGAGCACGAATTTCAACGTGGGACAAGCATCTAATTTTATTCCTTTGTTTAATCTGTTCATGTAAACTCCGGCGATGACAGGGTATTCTTCTGCCTTTACAGTCTCTTCTTCTATAATTGAAGCTAACGTGATCACCTCTTCGGGACTTAATCCTATTTCTCTGGCTTTTGCCATACGGTTTTCATTCCAGAAGCGGGCATATTCTTTTTTCATCCGTTTTAGCAAATCTATGGCCGGGATATTCCAATAAATCTCGTACGTATTTGGAATAAACATCGCCAAAATGGTATTCGAATTGAACCCTAATTCCGCGAGAACGTCCGAATCTGTCAGTAAAGCCATTAATTCATCTTTGGAAACAGCCAATTCTTCTTGAGCTTCATCGGCAAACTCTTCAATAGTCCGCATATTATTAAAGGTAAAATGAACCGGAACTTGATTTCCCGCCCGAAACATATTAACCAGTTCGTTGTTGTTCATTCCATCACGGATTTTATATTTTCCGGATTTTACAGAAGAAGAAAACTTCTTCAGTTTCGCCACGCTACTGAGGGTGTTGGGATTCTTGATGTATCCCCGGCTTCGCAGTGTTTTAAACACTTGAGCGACAGAATTACTATCCCGGATATAAAGAATTCCATCATCTGTCACGACAGTATTAGGGGAGAACACGTAATAATAACCGATTCCACCCATGACAGCCACTAACGCCATGATTATTATAACAAATACAAGAATTCTTTTTACTATCTTACTCATAATTAGTTTTCTTCCCTGAAATATAATTTATAGTAATTCATATCACGGGCGGAATCATATCCTTTTTCAATATATTTCTTTTGCCCGTGTATATACACGTGAAAATTCTTATCCAATTTCAATATATGCTTGAAGAATCTCTTTTCATCTTTAACCGCACTGTTGGAAACATCGAACTGGTCTTTTAAAGACAATTCGTTCTTTTCCTCGTAATAATTTTTGAAATCTTCGAAAGCATTGATTATCTGTGGATCATTGACAACTTCATCCTTGAAAAGGTTCTCGTTAAACACGTCCGCCTTTTTAAAATAATCTATCGAGCGATTCAACATATCAATCTGGTCTGCTTTCGGGATATCATTTTCTTGATTATAAACCTCTTGCACGAAATCTTTGCAAAGTTTCAAGTAGTTGGATGTCTGGAAATAGTTATCATCACACTGTTCCAACCCCAAGAAATCCGTTGTCCAATAAACAGCTTCCGAGGAGTTCGTTTTATCGAGAATGCTTACCCGATAACCGTTTTCCCCGTCAACATTGAATATCAGACAAGCTTTATCCAATTTCTTGATATTAATACCTCGTTCACTTTCAAGCTGGTAACTATTCTCATTAAGAATAATTTTCAAGAAAGTATCTTTTGTTTCGGACTTGAAGATACCAACGGCATCACAAGGACCTTCTTCCAACACACAGTTTTTGAAATGCACCATATAGAGTTCTCCCGCCTTGATATTCGGATGATTGGATTGGTCAAACAAATGTTGCGCGATATTCACGGAAGCCTCGTATAGATTGGATTCATCTTCAAAAACAGAACTTACAGTACTATATACCAAGTTATTATACAAGTCGTCCTCCACGGGTGCAAAACGATAATAAGCGTCTTTCTTGAAAGGGGAGAGGAAATAACTTTTCAATAGGTTGTGTACGTCCGCATCATCCGGCAGAAAACATGACTCGGAAAGGCGTATTTGACCATCCTCGTATTTATTACCGATATCGTGAATCACGATATTATTTATCTCACAAGTATCAAAGTTCATCATAATGCTAAAATCTAAAATGTACTCCTAAATTCAATGTTTCTTTAAACTGTATTTTTTTCGAATCGTTTTGATTATACACCGCGTTGGCGTATATCGAAGTCTGCATGAAATAATTTATCTTGAATTTCAATGTCAGACGCCAGTCAACCGTCAGTTTTTCCGGCTGCTCGTAATAACTTGAGAATAACATCAAGTGATTGTCTATGTCAAGAAAATTGAAGAGAGAATGTTTGTTCTTCAATTCTATCTTGGCACCGGCATCACTTTTATATCTTTTCCCGGCTTCAATACCATACCGGGTTACATCCACTTTATTTGTATCCCGTACATATACCCATTGTCCGGCAATAGGAGAGAGATACAATGAAATATTATCCTTGGGTTTAAAGTCCAAACCCAAAGATAACGTAAAATTACAAGGTGACAAAAAATTGGCAATCACGGTTTCCCGATCCGAAGCATTGTAAGAATTAAACAGAACAGTATTCAGATCAAACTGCGTGGCATAATTCCAATGTCTGAAAGCTTTTACACCGACTTTTGATTGTATCTCTAATTTATCTTCATTTTTACTCAATTCCTCGCTTCCGCTTTTCAGCGCCCCCAAACGATAACGGAATGAATTTTCCCATGTCGTGGTTTTCTTTTTATAATTAATAAAATACTTTAAATCAGAGAGAATAGAAAGAGAACTTTCACCTCCACTTGCCCAGTTGTCACTAATAAAACCTTGTCCGAAAGACAACGTGACATCGGAATAATAAGTCCAATGCCGTCTTTCGAGTGTCCCGATCTTCATCTCGGCGAGAACAAAATAAATCGAATCGGATGCCACGAGTAACGGTTCCTCGCGCAGTTCTTGCAATATGGCAAATTTCTTGGTTTGATAAACATCTCCATCCAAAAAGAACTTCATCTGTTTACCATCAGGTAGGGTTTTTATCCAACCGCTAATCGTATCCCCACGGAAATTTTCTGTCATTAAACGATGATACTCCGTACGTCCCGTGTTCAACCAAATATTTTTAGAACGATTGGATACACCCAACACGGAAACCAGAACAGAATCACGACTTCTCTCTTTCATCCATTGGTAGTTTTCATCCTGTTCCATAAATGCTACAAGCGCTTCCAAATTCGGGTTTAGAAATATATCATACCGGGCTGAGTCCAACAAGCGTAATGAATCCAAGTCCGGATGTTGTTTGTAAAAATCAATACTATCTTTCGATATGCGTTCCTGTATTCTTTTGATAGCTTCTTCCTTTGCCTGTACTGTTTTGAAATAACTCCTCACGTAATCGAGCATATATTTAATATGCTCGTTTTCTGCATAATCTCTCAACGTATTAATTGCCCGGTTGAGTTCATAGTACTTTAATCGCTCTTTCTTTAGATTCTCCAGAGCGTATCGAGCCGCAGGATTGCCTATATGAGTGTTTTTCAATTGTTTATACGCGTATCTTATCTGAGGTTTTGTGTGATAAAGAGAGTCTGATCGAGTATGTTTGACCGGTAAAATATACGATGGACGTACCGTTATAACCCGAGAGTCCGTCTTTTCCTGTGCAAAAAGTGTATTCTGGGATAGGGCAAAAATAATAATTACAACAACAACAAACCTCATGAGATAATTAACTTGTTATTTGAATGGAGAATTCGGCTCCTTTGCCATATGACCATAAGCAAGTTTATCCAGCAAGCTAGGGAACCATTTACTCAAAAACACGGATATTTTTCCTTCAACCAATGTCATAATAATTTCACGTTTCCGCTTAACAACTCCATTTACAATGATTTGAGCGCATCGTTCAGCACTCATCATTTTACTTTCGGCTCTTGGACTGTCACCTTGTTGACTACCGTCAGCAACTAAAGCGGTTTTACGAATATTGGATGCCGTAAATCCCGGGGCGGCAACAAGTACGTGCAAACCTTTTTTCAAGTTCTCGACACGTAACGTATTCAAGAACCCGCGGACAGCAAATTTACTGGCTGAATATCCGGTTCTTCCCGGTAAACCGAGGAAGCCTGCCACGGAGATAATACCTACCAAACTGCCTTTTGTCTGTAATAAATAAGGTAATGCATATTTCGTACAATACACGGTTCCCCAAAAATTGACATCCATTAAACGACGTATAACATCTATTTCCAAGTCTTCAAATAGAGCACGCATGGAAATTCCCGCGTTATTCACAAGGACATCAATTCTGCCAAAACGCTCATGAGTTTTCTCTATCAGATTTTTACAATCCGTTTCACGGGTGACGTCCGTCTGTACGGAAATAATTTCCGTTCCGCTTGCTTTCAGGTCATCCTCAATCTTTTTCAATTCCTCTGTATTTCTGGCACCCATGGAAATTTTGGCTCCGCGTCTGGCAAATTCATAAACCAACGCTTTACCAATACCGGAAGATGCACCTGTAATAATCACCACTTTGTTTTGCATGAATCTTGTTTCTTAGGTATTTAGAATTTCCTCGTTTTAACTTACAAATATAATAACAAGTTTAAAAGAATAAACAATCTCTATAAGAAAAAAGATTATTATATAAATGTTTTATAATTCATATTATGATAAGTAATATATATAAAAAAGAAAAGGGATGTTTTCCCTCTTCTTTTATATAGCTGTATTACATGTTGTTAAGCTTAGACATTGTATCGTTGTACTTGCTTTCATATTGCTTTTTACTAGCTTGCAAACGATAATACAATTCTTTCAAAGTAATCAAAGTATTTTTGTCGTTCGGTTGTAATTCTAAAGCTCTTTCAAAATAAGGAACCACAGCCTCGTATTGATCCATAATCTTGGCAAGTTCTGCGTTATATTCCTTAACATCAACGATATCCATAACAACCTTGTGTGCTTCGATTACGCGGTTCAACTGGATATTTCCCAAGTTATACTGTGCAAAGAAATCATCCGGTTTCAATTCCAACGTCTTGATATACATTTGTTCTGCTTTATCAGGTTGGTTTATTTTCTCGTATAATTGACCTTTAGCACGGTAATAATCAGGTTTATTCGGCTCCAGTCTGATTGCTGCATCCAAAAATTCTTCAGCTTTCGCGGGGGTATCTCCCATCAGATAATAGTTGATAAGTTCGATCAACATATATTCGTCATTCGGGAATAATTTGTGCCCCTCTTGCAAATACTTGACTGCTTCTTCTTGAATTGCTTTAGCGGTAATTGAATCCCCGGCTTCTTTGGCTTCGCGGCTTCTGCCTAAATAGATACTGGCTAACATGGCATAAATTCTGTTTGCCTCGTAACCCAATTCCATAGACTTTTTGTAATACTCGATAGCTTCATCCACATTACCGGCTTTATGAGCGGCAACACCCGCGTTATAGATCACGGCAGTATCCACTTTCTGTGTTCCATAAGGAGAAACATTGAGATCCAAAGTCTTTTTGAAATTATCGAAGGCTGCTTGGAAATAACTTTTAGCCGCTTCAGCTCCTTGTGCTTCTTCCACTTTGGTACCTTCGTTATAACATATGATACCTTGATTAGTGAAGTCAACAACAAGATTGGCAAATTGAGCCTTCAAGTCTTTTTCAAATTTCTTCTTATCATCCAATTGTATTACCTTTTGGAAAGATTCCCAAACAATCGGAAGCGGGTCTTTAGATAATTTCTTGTAGTTTTCATCTTGGCTCTCGAAGATACCTTGATAGATCTGTCCTCTCACGAAGTGTGCTTTCGGGTTGTTTACACATTTCTCATGTCCGATAGCTTCATCGATTAGCTCTTTTGCTTTATCTAGCTTTCCCTGCGTGTAAAAGCTAACAGCAGATGTCACTTTTCCCATTTGCGCGAAAGACACATTCACGCAAAGCAGAAGGGCAATGATAAAAGTTAGTTTTCTCATACGTTTAAAATTTGTGTTCCAATTAGATATTATTTGTAAATAATTATTCCTCATTGTTTTCTCCGGCTTCCTCTACATTCGTACTCTCCTGCCCTTCTTCCTGTCCCTCTTCTTCTTTTGAAGCTGAAACCTTAGCGACAGCGGCTATAGCGTCATCGTTCCGCAAATTAATCAATCTCACTCCTTGAGTGTTACGTCCCATAACTCGCAGCGTACTCACGTCAAGTCGGATAGTCAAGCCGGATTTATTAATGATCATCAAGTTATCTTCATCCGTAACATCCAATAGTGCGATTAATTCTCCCGTTTTATCTGTCATGTTAATGGTTTTCACACCCTTGCCACCTCGATTCGTGATTCGATAGTCTTCTATGCTAGAGCGTTTTCCATATCCGTTTTCTGAAACAACCAACACGTCTGCTTTGTCAGGTTCAACACAAATCATGCCAATCACTTCATCTTTTTCACTATCCAGAGTGATACCTCTTACCCCGGATGCCGTTCTACCCATGGGACGCACTTTTGCTTCCGGGAAACGAATCGCTTTACCAGATTTCACGGCTATCATGATATCATTTTCACCGTTAGTCAACTTGGCATCTAATAGTTGATCCCCGTCTTTAATCGTGATCGCGTTCACACCGTTTGCTCTCGGACGAGAATAGGCTTCCAGCGTGGTTTTCTTGACAATACCCTGCTTGGAGCATAACACGATGTAATTGCTGTTAATATAATCGCTTTCTTTTAAATCCAGCGTGTTGATATATGCTTTTACTTTATCGTCCGGCTCTATATTCAATAGGTTCTGTATTGCCCGACCTTTCGATTGTTTCGAGCCTTCCGGGATTTCCCAAACTTTCAGCCAGAAACACTTTCCTTTTTCGGTAAAGAACAACATGGTATTATGCATTGTCGCCATAATCATGTGTTCGAGGAAATCCTCGTCACGAGTCGCGGAGCCTTTGGACCCTACCCCTCCTCTATTTTGTACCTTGTACTCGGAAAGCGGGGTACGCTTGATATATCCCATGTGAGAAATCGTGATGACCACTGCTTCATCTGCATAGAAATCTTCGGGGTTAAACTCCTCGGAAGCGTACACGATATCGGTTCTACGTTCGTCATTATACTGAGCCTTTACTTGTAAAAGTTCATCTTTAATGATTTGCATTCTCAGTTCCACGCTAGCCAAAATTTCCTTCAAGTGCTCGATTAACTTGAGTAAATCATTATATTCCGCTCTCAGTTTGTCTTGCTCAAGCCCCGTTAATTGGCGCAATCTCATTTCCACTATGGCCCGTGCCTGAATTTCCGTTAAAGAGAAAGTTTCCATTAAAGTATTTCTCGCTTCATCCGGTGTTTTGGATGCGCGAATAATACGAATAACTTCATCTATATGGTCACTGGCTATAATTAATCCTTCCAGAATATGAGCCCGGTCTTCCGCTTGTTTCAATTCAAATTGCGTACGGCGAATTACCACTTCATGGCGATGCTCCACGAACAAACGTATCAAATCTTTCAAGTTCAATAGCCGAGGGCGTCCTCCAACCAAAGCAATATTATTTACCCCGAAAGAAGTTTGAAGAGCTGTATGTTTTAACAAGGTATTCAATACCACGTTGGCTATCGCGTCTTTTTTCAGGTCAATCACGATACGCATACCACTCCGGTCAGATTCGTCGTTGATATTCGAAATACCGTCAATCTTCTTTTCATTTACCAAATCGGCAATACGGGAAATCAATTCGGCTTTATTCACCATGTAAGGGATTTCATGCACGATGATTTTTTCCCGTCCGTGGGGAGTAGTTTCAATGGATGTTTTGGAACGCACTATAATACGTCCTCTTCCCGTGTGGTAGGACTCCCGCACCCCATTGTACCCGTAAATTGTTCCACCCGTGGGGAAATCCGGGGCTTTGATTATCCGTATCAGGTCATCAATTTCGATATCGTTATCATCTATATAAGCACAAATAGCGTCTACCGTGTCACCCACGTTATGAGGTGCCATATTCGTTGCCATACCCACCGCGATACCGGAAGCTCCGTTCACTAATAATAAAGGTATCTTGGTCGGCATAACACTCGGTTCTTTCAACGATTCGTCAAAGTTCGGTATCATGTTTACCGTATCCTTATCCAAATCAGCCAGAATATCTTCAGAAATCTTCATTAAGCGAGCCTCCGTGTAACGCATGGCAGCAGGACTATCCCCGTCCACAGACCCGAAGTTACCTTGCCCGTCCACCAACGGGTAACGCAAAGACCATCTTTGAGCCATACGCACCATTGCCATGTACACCGAGCTATCCCCGTGAGGATGATACTTTCCGAGTACCTCTCCCACGATTCTCGCTGACTTTTTGAATGGCTTACCGGATGTTACACCTAATTCGCTCATTCCAAACAATACCCTTCTCTGTACCGGTTTCAAACCGTCCCTAACATCAGGCAATGCACGCGACACGATCACCGACATTGAATAGTCAATGTACGAAGATTTCATCTCCTCCTCGATGTTGATCTTAATAATTTTTTCTCCGACGTTTTCCATTTATAATATTAAATTACTCTTTTAATTCATTATTCCCAAAATCCCACAAATGTAATAAAAACGATGAATTAAAGGAAATTTTTCCCCCGCAATATTCACAATTCAAAAACTAACATATCGTGTGCCAACTTCACGTTATCCGGTAATTCACCCGAAACTTCACCGTGTAACCCCATTTGATGCCCGATATGCGTGATGTATGCCTGCTTCACGTTCAGTCGTTTCACCACCTCCAAAGCCTGTCCCAAGGTAAAATGCGATAGATGCGGCTCTTTCCGCAGGGCGTTGATTACAAGATATTCTACCCCTTCCAGTTTCTTCATACTTTCCTCCGGAATATAATTGGCATCGGTAACATACGCGAAGTTAGCGATACGAAACGCCGTGACCGGCAGTTTGTAATGCATGACCGTGATCGGAATAACCTCGATATCGTCAATCAGAAAAGGCGCCTCGTCCACCACGTGTATATTCATTTCCGGAACACCCGGGTACTTGAATTTAGCGAAAGCGTAATCGTAATCTTTACGAACAGCTTTCATGGTCAAATAATTACAATAGACGTCAACCCCACCTTGTTTTACCCAGTTGAATGCCCGTATATCATCCAATCCCCCGATATGATCCTTGTGTTCATGTGTCAGCAGTAATGCCCTCACGTTCTTCACTTGCGCTTGCAGCATTTGGGTCCGGAAATCGGGTCCGGCATCAATGATTAATTTCTTGTCCTCTATATCAATCATCACGGAACTCCGCAATCGTTTATCGTGTTCGTCGGTCGAGCGACAAACATCACATTCGCAAGCGATAACAGGCACGCCCTGCGAAGTTCCACTTCCTAGTATCGTAACTTTCATCCGTTCACAACTATTTATCGCGAAATTAATAAGATTCGGAATAATCCCGTATATTTGCCACAAACATTTTATTTATGGGAAAATTATATTTGCTTCCTAATTTGCTAGGGGAAACAACAGTCGAGGGGGTTATTCCCCGTGATGTGATCGACACGATCAAAAGTATCCGGATTTTTGCCACGGAAAATGTCAAAAACACCCGTCGATACTTGAAAAAAATAGACAAAACAATTCACATCGATGAACTGACTTTTTTGGATCTGAACGAACATTCGGACATCAAGGATATTGAGGCGTATATACCTTATTTGAAAGACAACGATGTGGGTATTATATCAGAGGCCGGATGTCCCGGTATCGCTGATCCTGGGGCAGAACTGGTAGCGCTGACACATCGCCACAACTATCAAGTGGTGCCGCTTGTCGGTCCCTCCTCCATCCTGCTCGCGCTTATTGCTTCCGGGTGCAACGGTCAGAACTTTTCTTTCAACGGCTATCTTCCCGTCAATCGTTCGGAACGAGTAAAAAGTCTGAAAACTTACGAGAAGCAATCTGCGGCAGAAAACCGTACCCAGATATTTATTGAAACACCCTATCGCAACCTGCAACTATTCGAGGATATCGTGTCTTCTCTCTCTCCCGTGACACGCCTCACAGTAGCTTGTGATATCACGACAGAAAACGAGTATATAAAAACAATGCAAATCAAGGACTGGAAACATGTTAAACCGGACATCAACAAGCGTCCGACTATCTTTATCCTGTACGCCAGACCATTCTAATTATTCAAATTACGATGAAGACTTATAAAAGAGTTTTATCCATAGCCGGTTCGGATAGCGGAGGCGGAGCCGGAATTCAAGCCGACTTGAAAGCGATCTCCGCTTGTGGTTGTTTTGCCATGACTGCCATAACTGCCGTAACCGCTCAAAATACCGTGGGAGTGAAAGCCATAGAGCCTCTCCCCGTTCATGTTATTGAAGCACAGATACGGGCTTGTCTGGATGATATCGGTGCTGATGCCGTGAAAATCGGTATGTTACATTCTGTTGATGTCATTCGCGCGATAGTAAAAGTATTGCAGGATTATCCTGTAAAACATATCGTGGTTGATCCGGTTATGGTAGCCACTTCCGGTGATCTTCTCGTTCAGCGAGAGGCCATCGCGGTGCTTCAACAGGAACTTTTCCCGCTTGCCTCCGTGATTACCCCGAACACGTTCGAGATTGAAATACTGTCCGGAATGAAGATTAACACGCAGGAAGACCTGTACGCTTCCATCCCTAAAATGAAGAATATCGGAGCCAGCAATATTCTCTTGAAAGCAGGACATCTGGAATGCGAAGAAATAACCGATGTGCTGGTTGATTACAAGAACGAGCGGGAATACCGTTACACCATGAAAAAAATCAATACGGTGAACACGCATGGTACGGGATGTTCACTATCATCCGCCGTTGCCGCGTATCTCGCTCACGATTACTCCATGGAAGAGGCCGTGCAAGCTGCTATTAATTACTTGCATGGGGCAATAGAAGCTGCCGCGAATTACCGGATCGGGTATGGACACGGGGCTGTTCATCATTTTTACAAGTGGTGGGAATGAAATCGAGGGGCTGCAATTGCAGCCCCTCGAAATATATAGTGTGGTTGTCAATGTGTTTTAAACCAACGGAATACATTACGTACTGTTTTATCCAGCACGAGCGGGTCATCAAAATATTGGGCATGAGTCACAGAACCTTCCCAAATCGCTAACTTCTCTTCCGCTCGAATCGTGTCATACACGCGTTGAGCCGCTTGATATTCTTTCTCGTTTTCACCGCCATGAATAACAATGGTAGGTATTTTTACTTTGGAAGCCTCTTTCCGCTTGTAACAACCGGACACGAGAGCTATCGCTTTTAATCGTTTGTCCGCTTCCGTACCTGCCAACACCTCGTTGGTACCGTTACAAATACCGATAGCGTATAATTTATCCTGATCAACCTCGTCCTTTAAACTCAAGTAATCAATAGCAGCTCTCACGTTTTGAGTTTCTTCCAACCCCAATACAACGTAACCGTAATTTGCCAGTCTAGTGGCATATTGTAATGATACCGGGGTATTTGACGTATTTTTGGGTCCTAAAACTATGATTGCCGGTTTTCTCCCTTTTTCTTGTGGGTTACACAACCATCCTTTGCTGTCTATGCCTTTATCTGTTAAAGTGACGTCTTCGCATCTATAAGTTCTCATACAATTTCCATGTTAAGTGAATTTGCTCTTTAATACGGAGAGTGAATAAGCAAAGTTACACTAGCAAAGTATAAAAAAAACAAAAATCTATTCGAGTTACCAAATAGATTTTTGTTATGAATTACAAATCAACAAATTAAAAGTTTTATAAAACAACTTGTAACTCGTGAACCTGTAACCTGCAACATCAAGGCTTTGCCTTGATTATTTAAAATACCGGTTGTAAAGTCCTTCAAACCCTTTCCCGTGGCGTGCCTCGTCTTTGCACATCTCGTGAACAGTATCGTGGATTGCGTCCAAATCCAACTTTTTAGCTAAAGTAGCGATCCGTTTTTTATCCTCGCAGGCTCCTGCCTCTGCTTCCATACGTTTTTTCAAGTTCGTTTTGGTATCCCACACGCATTCTCCCAGCAACTCGGCAAATTTGGCAGCATGTTCCGCTTCTTCCCACGCGTAACGTTTGAATGCTTCAGCGATCTCCGGGTAACCTTCACGATCTGCTTGACGACTCATTGCCAAGTACATCCCGACTTCAGAACATTCCCCGTTAAAATGAGCTCTTAATCCTTCCAAAACTTCCGGGTCAACGCCTTTGGCAACGCCTAAACGATGCTCGTCAACAAAAGTCAACGCTCCCTCGGTTTCTACCAATTCTTTAAATTTGCTCTTCGGTTGTTTACATTGAGGACAAAATTCCGGAGCTTCATCTCCCTCGTGAACATAGCCACATACTGTACAAATAAATTTTTTCATAACGCACTTTGTTTTAATTATTAATTATATGATTTTTCCTTTTTCTTCCGCACATTTTTTGCAATACCCTTTATAATAAAGGTGTGTTTCCGTGATGAGCAATTCTCCCACCCCGTCCAGCACGATTGCTTCTCGGTTCTCGATCGGGATGTCGTACACGCACCCGCATCCTAAACACATGAAATGAGCATGATCGCTCGTGTCTACGTCAAACCGAACATTCTTTTCATCAATCACGAGAGCTTTTATCGCACCTTGCTCCATGAACAACCGCATAGTATTGTACACGGTCGTTTTCGACAAAGTAGGCATCGTCGGGTACAAAGCCCCGTATATCTCGTCAGCCGTGGGATGCACCCTATTCTTCATGAGATATTCCATGATAGCCATTCGTTGTACGGACGGTTTAATATCATATTGTAGCATGTACTCTCTCGTATCTTGAATTGTACTCATTGCTAATTTGTAATTGTTACAAAATTATATCGAGTGCAAATATCGTTATCTTTTTTATAATCGCAACATCTTCTTGTTGATTTTACTATAATTTAGAACCATTCCAATTTTAACGTTTCACGCTTCTGTTCAACAGAGATAAATAAGTATATTGCTTACCAATGGATTATCCAACCTTAATCTAGGGTTATCCCCGGGTAATAAAACCTCACACCCTTTACGAAACACTTATACCCCGCTTACAACATCACTAAACGGGATACTTGTAAGAGGGTTAAAACTGATTTGTAAGTAAGTTGAGCAAAGATAACCCCGAAATAACCCTTGATTAACACTAGAAACAATACTTATTACGAATACATTGAAATATTCAACTTTTTGTATTACACTTGAAATATTTTTATAGATTTGCATCATGTTTTTCATAGGACCATCGGTTAATATATTTGTCTACTTGCTTGTTTCGGCTTTTTTCGTGGTATGTTTCTACCCGAAAGAACAAACAAAGCTCCCGGAAGCGCTTCCGGGGAATACGGTTCATTTTTATAATTTAACCGGTAATCACGTACTCCATTATGAGGAAGTACATGAAAAACAAACAAAAACTGAAGTCAAGAAAATATTTATCCCGCGTATTGATAGTCCGGAGCGACTATATTATACTCCCCCCGCGGAATCCAAGGCTCCGTGTCTAACCTTGAAAACGTTAAGGGCACCCCCGACGTGTCTGTATTTTATAGTGTCCGTTATGTATTTAACTTAGGACAAATGATTGACACGTCAAACAATTTAATCATTGATAAAAATATGCGAAAATTATATAGCTCTTTGCTATTTATGACAATTTGCGGTTCTTTATCAGCCCAACGTTCACAGGTAATGCAGTCGGATGATACCACTTTTAGCGCTATCAAACAATTGCAGGAAGTGACTATCACCGCCGAGAAAAGAGAATTGTCTATCAGCGAAATTCCTGTCGCACTTAGTGTTATTTCGGGAAAAAATCTGCTGAATGAAAATACACCGGATTTGCGTAATCTGTCGGGTATGATTCCCAATTTTTACATGCAGGAAGGTGGGTTAAAACTCTCCACCCCGCTTTACGTGCGCGGAATAGGAACCGTTTCGGGAACGCCGCCCGTGGGCTTATACGTGGATGGAGTTCCGGTCTTTGACAAGAACGCCTTTATTTTCGATCTATATGATATTAAACAGATCGAGGTACTGAGAGGTCCGCAAACCACTCTGTACGGGAGAAATAGTATTATCGGGTTGATAAATATCAGAACCAATCCCCCCGCCTCGAAACTTACCCTACAGGCAAAAGCCGGGGTTTCGAGTTATAACTCCCAGAACTACATGGTAACGGCAAATCTGCCCGTCCGGAATGTAGTATACAATAAATTGTCTTTTTCTTACAACCGAACAGACGGGTATTTCAAGAACGATTTCACGGGAGGAAAAACCAATAAATCCGATTCTTACAACTTGCGCTATCAAGGACAATTATACACGAATGATACTTGGCAAGTGGCTTTAGGCATAAATTATAATCATAGTTTTGATGACGGATACGCCTATCATGCTATTGATTCACTGAAAGTACATCGCTACCGGGTGAATTATGATGCCGATGCTTCTTACAAACGGGACTTGGCTTCCGCCCACGTGAACGCACGGAAAACTTTTGACCGAACGGCATTAAGCTGGATTACCTCCTATTCATGGACAAAAGACAAGCAGGAATTGGATGCCGATTTTACATTCCATGACGTGTTCCGAAACGGGAAAAAATCAAAGCAGAACTTGGTTACACAAGAGATCAATTACCAGTCCACCGAGAGTGAAAAATTGGATTGGACTGTCGGGACATTCGGTTTCTACAAAGATTTGACGAACGATTATCTGGCTACTTTCGGGACTGAACGCCATTTATTGCTCCCCTTGGATTTGGATAAGACGTTGTATTACAATAACACGAGTACGTGGGGTATCGCAGGTTACGGGCAAGTCACTCTAAAAAATCTGCTTCCCGGTGTATTTGTCACCGTGGGATTACGATATGATTACGAGAAGGCATCACTCGATTACAAGGATAGCTTGTTATTCCACAAGGCAGACTGCTTTTCTGGGTTCCATGATTGGGAGGAAGATAACTCGTACAGCGCTTGGCTGCCGAAATTCTCCGTGTTGAAAAAGTGGAACGGGCAACTATCGGCTTATGCCAGCATAGCCAAGGGATACAAAGCGGGAGGCTATAATATCATAGCGAATGATATGACCTCGCAGGTCGTAAAATTGGAGTATGATAAGGAAACCCTTTGGAATTACGAGATCGGGACAAAGTATTTCAGCCAAAACGGACGTTTCAACGTGAATGCCGCTATTTTTTATATTGATTGGAAAGATCAGCAAATCTTCGTGATGGAGATGATGGGACCGATCATAAAGAACGCCGGAGATGCACGTAGTTTCGGCGCGGAAATGGATCTGACATGGGAATGCCTGCCTCACCTCACCTATTTTCTTTCATCAGGGTACAGTAATTCCGAGTACTATCACCATTTGACTAAAGCATACGAGGGTAATAAAATCGTGATGGCTCCGGAATTTACGTTGAACACGGGATTCTCTTACCAAAAGAAAGTGAAAACACCTTTATTTCAGTCTTTCATGGCAACGACTTCCGTGACAAGTTTTGGCAAACAATATTTCGACGAAGCAAATACCTTGAAACAAAATCCTTATTTCTTGTGGAATATGAATTTTGGCGTTTCCGGGAAATACGTAGACTTTCACGTGTGGGGGAAAAATATCTTGAATAAAGCCTTTTTCTGTTACATGTTCAACAGTCCGGTAGGCAAAAACTTACCCGAATACCTGAACTCCGGTCAATCCGGAGCTCCATCACGATTCGGGGCATCGATAACCATTAAAATTTAAATGACAAATCTTTTAATTAATCTAGTATGAAAAACAAATTAATGTATTTAGTAGCTGTGTTGTTTGCAGCGTGTGTGAGTTTCTCATCTTGTAGCGATGATGATAATGACGATGATGAAACATTGACCGGTACTTGGAATTACGGTTCAAAAGGCGATATTTACTTCGAATTAGATTACAAAGAAGCGAACATTGAAATCCCAGAAGCAGTTTTGAACATGTTACCGGAACCGATAAAGTCCATTATTAAAGGAATGTTTCCAGATGGTAAAGTACCCGTGGCAACAATTAAACCTCTTTTGGCATCTGCCGCAAAAGAGCAATTGCAAAAGTACCTCAAAGGAATTAATTTTCTGTCCAATAAGGATATAGAGATTTTAATTACCGTGGATGGGAAGGAGCAAACAGTCAAGACCACTTATGAAACTCAAGGTTCCACGATTGCGATCAGTACTGATAGTGAATTTTTCCAAGGAATAGAAAATTTCCCGAAAGATATCAAATCCATTAGCTTGAATTATTTCTTTAAAGATGGTAAGTTGACCCTTTACTTGGATACGACATATGCAAAAACCATCATTGCAATGATTCCCACGATACTGGCTTCAACAGGAACCGTTACGCCGGAAATGGCTACTGCCATAACCCCTATCGTTCAGGAAATTTCAAATAATATCACCTCTATTAAAGTCGGACCTGTATTCGTTCGCTAGTTCGCTAAACATTATTGAAACAGTCCGAAAAGTTTTTCCGGACTGTTTTTTATATTTCTTGTTATTTCTAAAAATATCTTCCGATTAATGAAACTTTTTTTATAACTTATCGTTTCTATCCATTAGAATTACTAAATTTAAAGACAGTTTAATTTAAAACATAAGGATATGAAACCAGAAGAATTTAAAGATTTAGACGTGTTGATATCATCTGATATGATCAACAAAAGAGGTGCAGACAATAAATTTCAATTACCTGCTCTCCCCTACAAGGAAAATGCATTAGAACCCTATATTAGCGAGAGAACGATTCAATACCACTATGGTAAACACCTTGCTACCTATATCACGAACATGAACAACCTGATTGCCGGAACCGAGTTTGAAAAAATGTGTCTGGAAGGTATCGTGATCAAATCAGAGGGCGGAATATTCAATAATGCCGCACAAACTTACAACCATATTTTCTATTTCGAAACATTCCAACCGCATAATGCAGCAAAGGTTGCTCCTACCGGAAAAATAAAAGAATTGATAGATAAATCGTTCGGGAACTTTGATGCTTTCAAAGAAGCGTTTGCCAAAGCAGCCACTACCTTATTTGGTTCGGGTTGGGGCTGGTTGGTTGTCGACAAAGACGGGAAATTGGAAATCATGCAAACAAGCAACGCCGATACCCCATTGAAACATGGCAAGAAACCGATATTAACCATCGACGTTTGGGAGCACGCTTATTATTTGGACACTCAGAACGCTCGCCCGAAATACATCGAGAATTATTGGAATATTATCAATTGGGACGTTGTAAACAAACGACTGGCATAAAAGATAATCTATACTACACTTTTAACCTAGTCATGAGCGGAAGAATTTTTCTTCCGCTCATGACTTTTATAGCCTCTCCGGAATCTCTTTCGATAACTATTTTTCTATAATCTCCATCATTCTTTTTATAAAACCCATTACTTAACAAAGCCTTTATCGAGAACGTGTTTTCTTCAGAAGGGTCTGCCGATATTTCACGCCCACCAATTTCAATGATTTTTTCTTCCAACTTCTGAATAATTATTTTGCCGATACCTTTATTCAGATACTCTTCTTCACCAATCAAATAACCAATTTCATAAGTGTGGTTCTCTTCGACAACGTCTCTATACAAGCTCTCAAAATCATGGCCTTCTTCCTCTAAATCTTTCAGAAAGAAACAATCAGCATAAAGGCAATACCCTATTTTCCTATCCTTATAGTGAATAATAAAATGTTTTATAAAATCATACTTACCATTTCTATTATTTACTTCATCCAACCAAGCCTCTCTTTGTTCTTCTCCATTCGGGCACAACCATTTGTAGATATATTCCTTGTTCAGCCAACTATTAAACAAGGGTATATCTTCATTAAACAGAGGTTGTAATATGATTTCGTTTTTATATATCATAAACTAAAGATCTTTTTCAGTACAACTCTTGTCTGCCAATAAACACAAAGGAATTATTGATTAGTACCATAAGACGATATTTATACTCAATACGCAAAGATAATTATTGTCTTATAATAATTATAGCCGATTACATAAAACTATAAAGTCCGTAAAATCAAAATATACTGATTTTACAGACTTTATAAGCAAGTATATTGCAAACCTCTACCGAATGATCTCCATCTCCTCGATCAGATGTTTTGCCCCGGCGTACTTGTCAATGATGAAAAGCACGAAGCGAATGTCAACCGCAATATTCCGACAGATTTCCGGACTGTATTGCATATCCGACATCACACCTTCCCATGCACGGTCAAAATTCAAACCGATTAGGTTACCCTCGGCATCCAATACTGGGCTACCGGAGTTACCGCCCGTCGTATGATTGGTAGCAATGAAACAAACCGGTACTTCCCCGTCTTGCGTGTACGGACCGAAATCCCGATTCTTGTAAAGATCCCGTAATTTTTGAGGTACATCATAATCGTAGATATTCGGGTTATCCTTTTCCATAATCCCTTTCAACGTGGTATACGGCGTGTAATAGACGGCATCCAAAGCCTTGTAACCGGACACTTTACCGTAAGCAATTCGTAACGTGGAATTAGCATCCGGATAGAACACTTTATCGGGTTGCATCTCCATCAAACCGGCCATCCACAACCGATTCAGAGTAACCAGCTCCCGTTCTATACGACTTAACTCGGGATTGATTTTTTCGGAACGTAAGTTTTGAATACCTTCCATCATTTGATAAATCGGATCCTTCTCGAGCTTTTTAACCGTTTTGGCGTTCAATTTATCCACGAAGGCCAACAAGCGCTCTTCATGAGTAAAAATGGATTTTTTGAAAACATCTGCCGCATGGCGTTCGTAATTATTTCCTTTGATATCACGAATCACTCCCGGAATCCATTGCTCTCCTAAATCCTTGTTATTATACAATTTAAGCATTTCAACCAGAATACGTTCATCCGTGGCAGGATCATAATCTTTATAAAAGGACGTCACATAATCTTTTATCGTTTGCTTGAACTTATCCTTGTCCTCAGCTTTGTCAAAATACTCCAAAGCTCCCTTTATATTCCGGGCCAGACCTATCACTTCAGCACCGTTTAATCCGGCTTCCATCGCGTAAGCCGCGGCAAGAATATATTCCTCGCGGGCTGCATATAATTCTTTATAACGATCGGTCAAACCGATATACTGAGATTTCCCGTTCGCTTGTGCCCATTGATTGAAATTCTGTTCCAGAACACGTTTATTATCCGCCGTGTTGAAACGATCTAATCCCTTAATCTCCCCTTGCCATTTCTTCCATGCGTTAGCCACGTTGGCAGCTTTAGCGGCATATTTAATACGTAATAACTCGTCAGACTCCATAGCTGCATTGATCACGTCCAGTTTTGCCGTCCGAATCTTGATCTTGTGTGGGTCTTCCACGTTCGCTATCTGGTCGATAGCATAAGAAGTCAAGTACTCGTTCGTTGTTCCGGGATAACCGAATACCATAGTAAAATCACCTTCTTTCACACCCCGTGCAGAAACTTTGAAAAATTTAGCCGGTTTGTAAGGAACATTATTCGGTGAAACCGCTGCCGGTTCATTATCCGGTCCTGCATAAATACGGAGAACGGAAAAATCACCCGTGTGACGAGGCCATGTCCAATTATCCGTGTCCCCGCCGAATTTGCCGATAGCCGAGTTAGGAGCACCTACTAAACGTACATCCCGGAAGATTTTGAAAATAGACATGAAATATTGATTCCCGTTGAAATAAGGTTTGATATTTGCTTGTAAATTTGTGCCTTTAACAGCTTCGGCTTCCAACTTACGGCTAATCTCTTTTATCTTCTCTGCCCGTTCTTGTTCAGACATATTATCGTTCAATGCGGCATTGATTTTATCCGTCACGTCTTCCATTCGCACAAGGATTGAAGCCGTGGTGCCGGGATTCATCAATTCTTCTTGTAACGACTTTGCCCAAAAACCGTCACGCAAGTAATTATGTTCCAAACTCGAATGAGCTTGTATCATTCCGAAAGCACAATGATGATTGGTAATCATTAATCCTTGGTCACTCACGATTTCCGCAGTACAGAAATGCTGAAAAGGCGCCCCCTCTCTTCCCAATCCAACCACGGCATCTTTCAACGAAGCCTGATTGATATCGTAAATATCTTCAGCAGTTAGTTTAAAACCGGCCTTTTGCATGTCTTCAATGTTGTATTTTTTCAACAACATCGGGATCCACATCCCTTCATCAGCAAAACCCGGTAAGGCAATCAGAATGAAAGCCAAGAAGCATAATGTAATTTTTCTCATTTACTGGTATTTTAAATAGTTATATATATATTTAGAATTGTAACATTCGCAACGTTTCATACAACTTCTGCACCGGAAGTCCCATGACATTGTAAAACGATCCCTCGATACGTTCGATACCGATGTAACCAATCCATTCCTGTATACCGTAAGCTCCCGCTTTGTCAAAAGGTTTATATGTATCCACGTAATATTCTATTTCTTCGATAGATAGCTTTTTGAAAAAGACATTTGTAAAAGACGAGAAAGACAATTGTTTGGTACATGTCGTGACGGAAACCCCGGTCACCACCAAATGACGGGCACCGGACAATTCCTGCAACATACGTATGGCATCTTCCCGACCGGTAGGTTTACCCAGTATTTTATCATGAATACAAACTACAGTATCGGCAGTAACCAACACTTCATCGGGTTTTAATTCATCTCGAAAAGCCTCGGCTTTCACCCCTGACAAGTATTCAGGAACTTTCTCCAAAGCCAACCCGTCCGGATATTTTTCTTCTACATCTTTTAATCTAACCTCGAAAGTAAACCCCGCGTCTTTCATTAATTGTTGTCTTCGGGGAGACGCGGAAGCTAATACAAGTTTATAATTCTTTATAGAGTGCATTTCTGTCATAAATTATTTAAGCGTTGTATGAACAAACAGACTCAGCAACATGCATAAAACCATAAGTGTCCGAATCAATCGTAACTGAACTTTCATACATCCCTCGCGGCGGATAACCAGCGCGTACCCGATATAAGGTAAAATTAGAAATATTACCATATATATTCCGGCAAGCACACTTTCCGAGAATTTCCACAAGAAAAACGCAATCAAGGAAGAAATTACCAGTATCGTCAATCCTGTCAATAAAGTTCGCGTGGCAGAAATTCCCCATTTCACGGGTATTGTAGTGATTCCTTCTGCCCGATCGCCATTCACGCTGTAAATATCCTTGTTGATCTCGTATATCAACATGTTAAAGAACAAAAGATACGAGAAACAAAGTGTCCAATAGAATACCGAAGCAAATCCGACATGGGTTTTCACGACAACATCCGAGTACACGTCACTCAACAGCGGTATTTCAAACGTGATAACCGTCAAAGGAATCAATCCCGCCAAAAAGGCAACGCATAAATTACCCCATATAAAATACTTTTTGAAGCGGGAAGAATAAAACCATAGAATAAGGGAAATAATCAAAAATAGAAATACGATTTCACTGTGCTGAATACTTTGTGCGAGATAAAACGCTATCCCCACGGCAACCACGTTCAACAAGGTATGAAGCGTGATAGCAGTGCGACGACTGATTGTTTTCCCCACAATCACATGCCTGCTACCCGAAATCCGGTCAGCCTTGGTATCAAAATAGTCGTTTATCACGTAAGCAGCCGATACCAGACAACACACGGCAATCACCAGAAGCGAAAAATCACGTTCCGGCATTTGTAACGAGAAGCCTTCCTTGTTCAAGACAGGCAGAACAACCAGATAACGCGTGGCATACATCGTGAATGCCGTGAAAGCGATTGTTCTTAATCGTATTAATTTGAAAATTTCCAACATACGTCAGTTATTTGTCATTACATGCATTTCACGTGACACTGGGTATCCATCCATTCCCCTTTGGCTTTCAGTACTTGGGCTACAACATCACGCACGCATCCCAATCCACCCGGGGTATCTGATATATAGCGTGAAATCGATTTGATTTCCTCGCAAGCATCTGCCGGACATACAGGCATTCCCACTATCGTCATCACGTTGTAGTCTGGTATATCATCCCCCATATACATCACGTTTTCAGGATTCAAATTATATTTTTCGAGAAACTCGTTCAACGCTTCCACCTTGTTTGCCACTCCTAAATAGACTTCCGTAACGCCCAACTTGTTAAAACGTTCCTTTACCCCGGGAGCATAACCACCGGAAATAATACACACGGGATATCCTTTTTTCACGCAATACATCATGGCATAACCGTCTTTCGTGCAAGATGTCCGTACCAAATCTCCCTCCGGGGTTATGTTCATCTCGTGACGAGAGAAAACACCATCCACGTCAAACGCGAAAGCTTCCACTTTTTTCAATTCTTCTTTGAACAGTTTCATGTTATATCATTTTAATTTTATCTACCATAATGTCGGCATATCCACGCTTTCCGCGGGAGATGCTTTCGAATCATCCGTTCCCTCTTTCACTTGCGCCTCTTTGATTCCGTCCGACAATAACGTGTATATCTTCAATAAATCTTTATTATTCTTCAACATGCTCTTGTGCATATTCATAATTCCCTCGTCTCCCCGTCTTGCAGGTCCGGTTTGTGCTTCTTCCGGCGTCAACAACATCACTTTGTGCGCAGTTTCGAATATCAACGGACGCAACATCGCGAATGACAATCCATGTTCTTCCAGCAATTTTCCCGCCACACTATACAAATAATTCGGGAAATTGCAGGCAAAAACGGCAGCGAGGTGTAATTCTTTGCGCTGCATAGAATTTATCGCGTATATTTTACCGGATAACTTCTCTGCCAACATCTTGATTTTTCCTAAAACATTCGGGGAACTCCCCTCGATACACAAAGGAATCTCATCAAAATCCAAATCCCTTTTTTTCGAAAAAGTCTGAACCGGATACAGTACACCGTAATTCTTTGAGTAAGGCTTGAGTATATCCATCGGCAAACTTCCGGAAGTATGTAGTAACAACGCTTCTTCTTTAATTCTAATTGTCTTTAACAAAGACGCTAACGAATCATCACTTACACAAAATATATAAATATCTCCGTCGGGATAAATCTCGCTCATTTCTGCCGTGTAGGCTATTCCCGTTTTCATTCCCAGCAGGCGGGCGGATTCAAGCGTGCGACTGTATATCTGACATAAATTCTCCCCCGCTTTTAATAAGGCTGCCGCTAAATGATGTGCCACGTTTCCCGCTCCAATCAATATGATTTTCTCTTGTTCCATAACTAATAAGCAATATTCTTAGGTGGTAAAACCCCACTTTTCAACGCTTCCAGCAAGCGTTCGCATGCCTTGCATATATCCTCGTAAAAAATCTCTGATATCAACACCAATTTCCCGTTGGTCATTTGCAAATGCTTATACCCGTTGGTATTTTCCGATTGATTCAATAGAATCAAATCCCCACCGGGAATAAACGTGTGAGTCATTTGATTGCGCAGTTTATCGTACAGGAAAGAATTGTCATTCAATTGACGATAACGTCCCCCGAACAATTTCTTCACGGCAAGAGAAAAACGTTTGGCCGATTGTCCCTTGGCCTTCATAGGTTTGTTATCCAAGAAACTCCCCAACACCTCAATAGCCTGCCCCATGATGACAAACTGCATGTATGACAACCCGACATCTTGTAATTTAGCAATTTCTTTTTCAACCACTTCACGCAAAAAATGCTCGCTTCTTTCTATTTGTTCTTCTGCTTCCATATCATAGTCAAAAGTAGCGCGAATAATCGAAAGTTACAAATATGATTTTTATAAACATTTCTGTCTATATAATCGTTTTAAACCATAAATTTGCACCACGATAATTAAGGAGATAAATTATGATGCTATTTAACAACCAACCGATAGATAATAAAGAATATTCCGAAGATATTTTAAATCACGGATTAAGTATATATGAAGTCTGCCGAGTTTTTAGAGGCAATGTCATTTTTATGAATGACAACTTGTTAAGGTTGGATAATTCAATTAAAAAATCAGGTCTGGATATAGACTTGACAACCTTGCGCGTGGAAGAAAAACTGAAGCGTTTGATTGAACTCGAACATATCAAGGAAGGTAATATAAAATATGTACTACACGTTTCCCCCACGGGAATTGACGAGTATGTTTACCAGATAAAACACTCCTACCCGAGAGAAGAAGACTATCAGCACGGAGTTGATACGGTAACTTGCCGTGCCATGCGGGAAAACGCCGAGGTCAAATACATTAATTCCGGTTTGCGGGAAATGACAAATAAAATCATCGGCGAACAAGGCGTACACGAGGTATTACTCATTGATGACGAGAATTTTATCACGGAAGGCTCTCGTTCCAACGTATTTTTTATCAAAGACAATACCTTGTTCACGGCACCTCTCCCTCATGTATTACCCGGAACAAGTCGCAAGCGGGTACTGATCATCTGTCAGGGAAATAACATCCGGGTTGAAGAAAAACGAGTGGCTTACAAAGACTTATCCACTTATGAAGCAGCCTTCATCACGGGTACTTCTCCATTGGTATTGCCCATATTGCATATAGACAATATTACCTTTGATCCTCACCATCCTCTGCTTGTCCGAGTTATGGAATATTACTTCGATTTGTTAAATAAGAATTTTTAGAACTGTTTTACACGAATTTGTTTTGATAGGAAATACATTTTTCTTAATATTGCAAGCGTAACATCCTTTTGTCATAGAATGTTACGCTTTGATTTTTTAATAGCACATAATGAAATACACGATACTACTGATATTAATTTTTGTTGTACTTATTACTATCCCTTGGAAATCTCACCCCGAAAAGATCCAAGTTGAAGAAATTCGCCCTCAGGATACGTTAGCCATAGCCATACATGATTTATTCACCAATGAATATTCCGATCTTGACGAAACCAAACGTTTAGATAATACCATCGAACGATTTATGCGTCAATGGGAAATAAAAGGTGCATCGTTGGCGATTATGAAAGACGGGAAATTAATTTACAGTAAAGGATACGGGTACGCGGATGAAGAAAACGGAATAAAAACAGACGTGAATCATATCTTCCGTATTGCTTCGGTTTCCAAATTAATCACCGCGGCAGGCATCATGAAGTTAGTCGAAAACGGCAAATTATCTTTGGATGACAAGGTTTTCGGAGAGGACGGGATATTGAACGACACGACGCTATATTACCCGATCAAGGATAAAAGAGCCAAAAACATTACCGTTGAAAATTTACTCCGGCATCAAGGTGGTTTCACCGCACGTTACGGAGATCCGATGTTCAATCCCGTGGATATCGCGAAGAAAATGGATGTTCCCGCGCCTGCCGACCTCAACACGGTTATCAAGTTCGTATTATCAAGACGTTTGGGTTTTACTCCCGGCACAAGTACCAATTATTCCAATGTGGGGTATGGTATCCTGACCAAGATCATCGAGCAAGTTGCCGGGGAAGATTACGAACGCTTCATTCAGGATAATATCTTAATCCCCGCGGGATGTTATGATATGCATCTGGCACATAATCTTTATGAAGAACGTTATTTGAACGAGGTACGTTACTACGAACAGGCGGATGCCGATCTAATCCGTGCCTGTGATGGTAGAGATACCTTACTCCCTCGCAGTAACGGCGGAAATAACATAGAAGCTCTTTCCGGAGCCGGTGGTTGGGTTGCCTCTCCTACTGAATTATTATGTTTCTTGGCCGCGATAGACGGGGACGATTCCTATCCGGATGTATTAAGTCAGAACAGCATCAACACCATGGTTAGTTGCCCGGGTTTCTCTTTGCCTATCGGTTGGATGAAAACAAATGGTCGCGGAGATTGGTTACGTTCCGGTACATTGGCTGGCACCAGTGCAATGCTCAAGCGTCAACATGATGGTTTTTGTTGGGCTTTCGTGACAAACACAAGTAATTGGACCGGACCTCATTTCCCGCAGAAAATAGAAAGCATGGTATACCAAGCAATGAACCGGGTAAAAGAATGGCCGGACAGAAATTTGTTCGATCCTGCCTATTGCAAAAACTTCCATGACAAGAAAAAACTGTTGGCAGACGATAGAAGCACAAAATTCGGACCTCCCTTGCCCGATAATATTTAAGCGATGAACTTTTTGAACGGACGTCATATTCTGATCGCTCCCAATGCTTTCAAAGGGAGTATAAATGCTTTTGATTTTTGTAAAGTCGTGGCGGCGGAATTTGAAGAATGTGGCTTGTCTACCGTGTCGCTCCCGCTGGGTGATGGCGGCGATGGAACTGCCGAAATAATTGCATGGTATTTAGACGCGATTCCCGTTAAAACGCTGACAAAAGATGCACTGGGAAGAGAGCATACCGCATCCTATTTTATGCATGAAAATACCGCTATCATAGAACTCGCTGCTGCCTGCGGTCTGAAACACTTGAAACGAGAAGAATATGACATTTTAAACGCGACTACAACCGGATTCGGAATATTAATAAACCATGCAATAGCACACGGGGCAAAGGAATTAATTCTTTGTGTCGGGGGAAGCGCCAGTGTTGACGGCGGTACCGGGGCTCTTTTGGAAATGGGTTTGACAATTGTAAACGAGGATAGTAAAAACAACAACCATATTACAGATATTAAGGACATTGGCGTAGAATACTTACAGCAAAAATTTAAAGATATCCGTATAACTATTCTTTGCGATGTTGACAATCCGCTTTGCGGGCCGGAAGGAGCCGCATCCGTGTTTGGTCCACAGAAAGGTGCCTCTCCCGAACAAGTTATCATGCTGGATAAACAATTGCGTTATTTTGCCGATTTACTACACGCTAAGACAGGCAAAGAAGTGTGTAACTTGAAACATGGCGGTGCGGCGGGAGGCATCACGGCAGCCATGTATGCCTTGTTGAATGCCCGTCTTGTATCCGGCTCATCATATTGCCTTTCTCTCGCCCGTTTCCGGGAACATCTATCCGAAGCGGCTGGCGTCATCACGGGGGAAGGTAAAATTGATTTACAATCTCTTTATGGCAAGATACCCGGTACGGTAGCTTCCTTGTGCAGAGAGCGAAATATACCGGTTTACGCTATTGTAGGACTCGCTGAAAAACAGGCAATTCCCTATTTCGACAAAGTGTTCACCTTGGTCACTTATGCCCGTTCCGTACACGACTCCATCACGAATACCTCCCATTACTTGAAACTGGCGGCACAAGCGATGATTGATACTTTATATTTGTCGGCTTATTCGGATTGATTCTCTATTACAAATAAATTATCACTTTTTCTTTGAGTTTTGCTTACAATTTATAAATTTTGCAGCCTCAAAACGTGCGAAAAAGAATAATTATTAATATAAATATAACAGTTAGAACTATGTCATTTAAAATTCTCGCGATTAACCCGGGTTCAACATCCACGAAAATCGCTATATTCGAGGACGAAAACGAGAAGTTTGTAAAAAACATTAAGCATTCAGCAGAAGAGATTGCCCAATTCGACAACGTGGCTTCTCAATTCCAATTTAGAAAAGATATCATTCTCTCCGAATTAAAAAACGCCGGATTTGATATTAACGAAATTCAAGCCATTGTTGGAAGAGGTGGTTTAGTTAAACCTATCGAATCTGGTGTATATGAGGTAAATGAATCATTAATTCATGACTTGAATAATCCCCCTCTTGGTGAACATGCTTCCAATTTAGGCGGTTTAATCGCAAACGATATCGCTAAATCGCTTAAAAACGGAGCGAAAGCATATATCGCTGACCCGGTTGTTGTTGACGAATTGCAAGACGTGGCACGCGTCAGTGGTCATCCAGCATTCAAGAGAGTTTCAATCTTCCATGCATTGAACCAAAAAGCAATCGCTCGTACCTATGCCAAAGAGATTGGCAAAAAATACGAGGACACGAATTTAATCGTGGCTCACTTGGGTGGTGGTGTTTCCGTTGGAGCACACCTGCAAGGACGTGTTGTCGACGTGAATAACGCATTGGACGGGGACGGTCCGTTCTCACCGGAACGTTCAGGTTCTCTCCCGACCGGGCAACTCGTGAAACTTTGTTTCAGCGGTACCAAAACGGAAGCCGAAATCAAGAAAATGATTAAAGGCGAAGGCGGCTTGGTGGCTCACTTGGGCACAAATGATGCTTATGAGGTAGAAATGAAAGCCAAAGAAGACCCGAAATACAAATTAATTCAAGATGCCATGTCCTATCAGGTTGGTAAGGCAATCGGTGCGATGGCTGCCGTGTTGAAAGGTAAAGTGGATGGAATCCTGTTGACCGGGGGAATCGCTTACAATCCTTTCCTCGTGGATTACGTGAAAGAAATGGTGGGTTTCATCGCTCCCGTGAAAGCTTACGGCGGAGAGGATGAAATGAGAGCTCTGGCGATGAACGGCTTAATGGTTCTTCGAGGTGAACTTACCGGAAAGACTTACAAGTAAATAAATAATTTAGGATTAGATAGTTTGAAAGTCCGCTGGAAATAATCCGGCGGACTTTTATTTTCATCACTCGTTAGCTCCAAAAACAAGGCTGTAAAGCTTTAATTAATACAAATTATTTGTAGTTTTGCAAAAACCAAAACTCGAAGTAAAAAATGAAGAAGTCTACTTATTCACTTAACATGTTAAGTCTGTTACTTGTATTTGTCATATCCGGAAATAGTATGGCGCAAGAAACATCCTTAAAGAAACAAGATTTAAAAACAAAGGCAAAAGTAACCTCATTCTTCTCCGCTTACCTGTCCGGTAAAGAGAAAGTATGTGAAGATAAAGCCACCCTCAAATTGTCGGACGTGAAGAAAATGCAGAATATTGTATGGGAGGCTTGGAAAGATGCCAATAATAACTTCACGGAAGAGAAATTAATCGACCTCGAAAAATTGGATAACACGAAATCCGGGAAATGGACTCTCCCGGCAGAACTTGAACCCAACGCTATTATGCCTTATTACTGGGGATTTAAAGGTGAAACAATCCCTGAAAACGGATACCCGTTATACTTGTACACGCATGGATCGGGACACAAGGATGCCGAGTGGAAAACGGGAATCAGTATATGTAAGAATTTTGATGACGCTCCCTCTGTTTACTTTATTCCCCAAATACCAAACATGGGAGATTATTACCGTTGGTGGCAAAAAGCCAAGCAATACGCATGGGAAAAGATGCTTCGTCTGGCCTTTGTTACCGGCAAAATAAATCCCAATAAGGTCTACTTTTTCGGAATTTCCGAAGGTGGATACGGTAGTCAGCGTCTTGCTTCATTCTATGCCGACTATTTAGCCGGAGCGGGTCCCATGGCAGGTGGTGAACCACTGAAAAACGCACCTGTCGAGAACTGCAGGAATATTGCTTTTTCTTTACGCACAGGAGCCTTGGACAGGGGATTTTATCGGAATAAACTCACCCAATACACGAAGGACGAATTTGATAGATTAGAAAAATTATACCCGGGAAGTTTTATTCACTATATCGAACTCATCCCCGGCATGGGACACGGCATAGATTACAAACCCACTACACCTTGGTTGAAGCAATATACCCGTAATCCTTATCCAAAATTCGTGAGTTGGGAGAATTTCGAAATGGACGGATTGTACCGTGACGGGTTCTACAATTTAGCCGTGAAAGAACGCTCAAATGATGATACCAAATCCAGAACCTATTACGAATTAAATATCACGGACAACCATATCGCCCTCAAAGCAGATGTGGTGACTTACAAAGCCACGGAAATAGACCCTAACTGGGGAATTGAACTCAAATGCGAGAAGAATTACCAATCCGCTACCAAAGGAAAAGTAATCATTTACCTGTGTGAAGAATTGGTAAACTTGGACAAAGAAATAACCCTAACTGTCAATGGTAAAGAGGTTTTCAAAGGAAAAGTTAAACCGGAACTCAAACACATCGTGAATAGTTGTGCAACATTCTTTGATCCCGCGAGACTTTATCCCGCGGCCATTGAAGTAGACATCGCAAATCTATAGATACCAACATATTAAAGAAAAAGACGGTGTAAAAGACAGACCATCCAACTCTTTTACACCGTCTTTTTATATAAAATATTGAAGGCAATTCTTCACCATTAACGCTATTCCAATCTTTATCGCATTCTCATCCGGTGACATTTTCGGGTTATGCAACGGGGGCATATTCTCTTGCTCTGGCGGACGAACTCCCAATACCCAAAAAGCCCCGGGAATCTTTTCCAAATAAATAGCAAAATCCTCCCCTAAAGTGAGATGATTCATCGAAATCACACGGTCTTCTCCCAAAAGTTCTGTCGCATTATTAGTCACGAATTTTGTCAGTTGCTCGTCATTCACGAGCACGGGCAACCCGTTCCAAGTTTTGTCCATGGTAAAAGTACATCCATACAACTCACAAATCTCCTTGGACTTTTGTTCTATCAACTCGAATAGCCGGTAACGCAATGTATTATCATGTGTCCTGACCGTTCCCAAAACTTCCACTTTATCGGGAATTACATTATTGCATGTTCCCCCGTGTACGGAAGTAATCGAAATCACGGCTGGAATCAAGGGATCACGGAATTTAGTGACTAAAGTCTGGTAGAATTGAATCAAACAAGCAGTTGCCAGAATCGGATCTGAGCCCATGTGAGGCATTGCCGCGTGAGTTCCTTTCCCTTCGACGGAAAAGATTATATTATCGGAAGAAGCAAAAAATGCCCCCGAACGGATTCCGATTGTTCCGGTCGGCAAATTAGGAAAAACATGCTGCCCGAATATAGCTTGCGGCACAGGGGCTTTCAATAACTCCGGCAACAAAAGACGAGCTCCACCCGGTCTTTTCTCTTCACTGGGTTGGAATATGACCTTTACCATCCCGTTCAACTCCTGTTCCCGTGATTTTAAAACAACAGCAGCCCCCAATACCATAGCCATGTGCATATCATGCCCGCAAGCGTGCATCATTCCCGGAGTCAGAGAACAAAACGGCAATCCGGTTTCTTCTGTTACCTTCAAAGCATCCATATCCGCACGAATAGCCACACACTTCTCCCCTTGCCCGATCATTGCGATAACACCGGTCCCGACGGTACGGTATACAATTCCGTATTTATCCAATACTTTTGTAATATAACGCTGTGTTTCCACCTCCTGCATGGCAAATTCCGGATGCTGGTGAAAATGACGCCTGAATTCCACGGCTAAGGGAAAAATATCTTCTACACTCATATTTAATCCTGTTGAAATACAACTACTCTTTTATATGTATCAAAGCATTCGCCAATATAGCGGTAAGACCTCCCGTGGTAATTCCCGATGAAAAAATATTCTTTATCGTATCCGGGCAATAAGCCAGTATCTCCGGGATCAATTCAACACTTAACCCGAGTGAAAAACTTAAAGCTATCACGAGAGTCGCTTTCCGGTTAATATTCTGGGAAGCAATAATCCGGATTCCGGCTGCTGCCACTGTCCCGAACATCAACAAAGTAGCACCACCGAGCACGGGTTCCGGCATCAACGAAAAGACCAGCCCCACGGCAGGGAAAAGACCTAAAATGACCAGAAAAGCAGCAATATAATATCCCACGTATCGACTGGCAACACCTGTCAATTGAATCATCCCGTTATTCTGGGCGAAAACGGAATTCGGGAAAGAATTGAAAACCCCGGCCAAAAAAGAATTAAAACCATCCGCCAAAATACCTCCCGAGGCACGCTTGATAAACTTCTCTCCTTCCACCGGCTCACCGGAAATCATGGAATTTGCCGTAATATCCCCGTAAGCCTCAATCGCCGTGATCATATAGATCAAACCGATAGCTATAAAAGACGACCAGTCAAAAGCCAATCCGTATTTGAACGGTACCGGAATATTCACACCGGAATAGCTCTGTACCGAGGAAAAATCAATCATTCCCATGAAATAAGCTATAACATACCCGACAACCAACCCGATCACGATAGAACTCATCCGGAGATATTTGTTCGTGCTCCGGTTAAAAAAGATAATCAGCACCAACACCAATGCAGCTAATCCAAGATACTCGAAACTACCGAACGTGCCGTTAGCTTTCGCCACTACACCACCTCCGCAAGCTGTTATCCCGACTTTCACGAGGCTCATTCCGATCAAAGTGACCACTATCCCGGATACCAACGGAGTGATAATTCTTTTAGCGTATTTAAGTACGCGGCTAATCAGCATTTCCACCACGGAACCTGCCATACACACCCCGAAAATCAAAGGCAGTCCCCCCAGTAATCCCGTTGATATAATAGGTCCGATAAACGAAAAACTGGTTCCTTGAATACACAATAACCCGGTACCGATAGGCCCGACCCGTTTACACTGAATAAACGTAGAAATCCCGGATGCGAAAAGAGCCATCGAAACAAGAAAACCTGTCGTTTCCAAATCAAGATTCAAAGCTCCCGCGATAATCAACGGCGGAGTAATAATAGCGACAAAAATAGCCAACAAATGCTGTAATGCGGCAAAGAACGCTTCTTTAAAAGGTGGCCGATCTTCAATCCCGTATATAATGGCAGAACTCACTTGTTTATTCGTGCTCATAATTTATACGGTTACCTGATTTTAATTTGACAATTATCCAGACTGTCTATAATAGCCAACGATTCGATATGCACGCCTCTCTCCCGTAACGTGTCACCCCCGTGTTGGAATGCCTTTTCTATAATAAATCCCATGCCCGCGAGTTGAGCACCCGCTTGTTCGATCAAATCAATGATACCGTTCGCGGCATTCCCGTTCGCCAGAAAATCATCAATAAAAAGAACCCTATCTCTTTCTTTCAAAAAATCCCGACTGATACAAACATTATATTCCCGGTCTTTCGTGAAAGACCGAATCGTCGTGGAAATCATATTTTCCATCGTTTTGGGTTGCTTCTTCTTCGCGAAGACTACTGGTAACTCCAAAAGATACCCCACCATGATAGCCGGGGCAATACCACTCGCTTCAATCGTCATCACCTTGTTGAAATCCTTATTGGCAAAACGCCGCACGAATTCAACCCCGATAGACTTCATCAGGATCGGGTCCATTTGATGATTAATAAAACTGTCCACTTTCAGAATGCCGCCTTCAAAGCATTTACCGTCTTGTAGTATTCTCTTTTTAAGTAATTCCATATACCGAATGATTATTGCACGTTTACACTGTCTAAAGGGCAAAAGTACAAAATTTTCTTGGCTTACCTTATAATACTTTCCAAATCTACAATCACAATCCGGTTATTCTGCGCATCAAAAAGTTTATCCCCTATCCGCACCGATTCTTTTCCCACTCTCAGATATGCCACGAGCTCTCCACCGGGATTTACGACCATGGTTTCGTCCTCGTTCGCTAAAAAATGATATCCCCGGTAAGCCATATAACTTACCCAATACTGTCCCGGTTGCAGCCATACATAAGACGCCATATCCCCGTTCACGCACAATATCGCCTGCTGATTCGTGAATACATAAGTTTTCGTGGAATCACATTCGTATAAACTCTTGTACAAAGAATGCTCGTCCATCACGAAAACATTCTCGCTTACCAGATATTTCATGGCATCTTTCTCCTGATCGTATATAAATTTAAGAGGAGAAATACCCCGTATACTATCTATCGGGAATTTAAGCATATACTTTTCAAACAAGGTGTATAACGTGTCGCCTCGCAATTGCACGTAATTAATTTTGCCCAACTCCTTGGGATAGGCCGAAAAAGAATTTTGAAATCCCGTTTCTTTGTTGAACGAAGCGATAAAAGTCTGTCCCCATGCGGGATAAAGAGTACCCACTTTACCATACCCTAAACTGACCATATATAACAAATTGTCCTTAGTGAACAGCAAAGACTGAGCGGCGATTTTGCGGGGCACTCCCTGCAGCCACAATACTTTCCCGTTTCTATCCAAACAGAATACCCGATCACATGAGGCCACGTAAATCTTATCATCTTCCATGTAAATATTCGATACCAGACTCTGCATTAACTCTTCTTTCCCCCGCTCGAACGGCAGATCTTTCAAAAACAGCTCATGCCGCCAGACCTTCCCGCTTTTCACGTTGAGCCCGTACAACGCGTCGGAAACCACAAACACAAGGGAATCATCCTTCCCGTTCATCTCCGTCCAACCGTATTTAGTATATAAATGGTTTTCCCATAAAACTTCACCGGTCTTCACGTCAACGCCCTGCAACTTCGGGCGAGGTGACGATGATGTCAATTTGTACCCCATTGCTATTCCCCATTTTTCACTTGCGTGCGAAAAGTGATTTTTATGCTGCCACAAAATCTTTCCCGTATTACGGTCATAACAGGCAGTGTTATTTCCGGCTTCCAACAACAATATACTTCCGATAGGATTCAGCCGCTCGTATTCATTATTTATTTTCTCGCGCCATAACACTTTTTCATTCTCCGCATCCACGGTTAACAACACCCCCGCGTTCAAAGGATTTCCTGATCGGGATAACCTTTCCAATTGCACGAATAAAGAAAGATTTATCGTATCCGGATACATGTAACGTATATTCCCGTCAAAAACAATTTCCCGTCCCGAGATATTTATTTGACGTTCATAATCCCTACCCACGATACGGTTGGCTATTTCTTCATCGTCAACTTTACGGCGGGCTTGTGCGTCCGCCTCGGGAACAACCATCACGCATACCAAAATCAATATAGAAAAACGTATAAAATGTAATGTTGTAACCATAAGTGCGGACTTTTAAATCTATTCCTACAAATATAGAATATTTCTTTAAAGAAAAAAAGAAGGTTCATAAAGTCAAGGAATATATCCCTACAACTTTACGAACCTTATAAACCTTATGAACTTTATAAACTCAGCCTAAAATCCTTTTTGTTTCTCAACCCACAACCGTGCATTCACGAATGCCTCTATCCACGGGCTCACTTCGTCATTTTCACGTCCCTCTGCATAATAGGCCCAGTTCCACGGGTGTATAGAACGTTCCAAATGAGGCATTATCGCCAGATGGCGACCGTCCTTACTGCATATTGCTGCGGTGGCAAACGGCGAGCCGTTCGGGTTGGCGGGGTATGTATCATGCGAGTAACGTACCGGAATATTGTACTCTTCCTGACCGTAAGGCAGGTAGAACTTCCCTTCCCCGTGAGCAATCCAGATTCCCAATCGTGTTCCGGCCATAGTCTTCAACATCACGGAATTGTTTTCCTCGATATCGACACTTAGGAAAGCCGACTCCAACTTGTGGGAATCATTATGCAACATCTTCGCTTTCTCCTTGTGTTCCGGGTAAATCAAATCCAACTCCACCATCAATTGGCAACCGTTGCAAACCCCCAAGCTCAAAGTATCTTCACGTTTGTAGAAATTTTCCAAAGCGATACGAGCCTTCTCGTTATACTTGAAAGCTCCTGCCCAACCTTTAGCTGAACCGAGTACGTCCGAATTGGAGAATCCGCCCACGAACACGATAAAATTCACGTCTTCGAGAGTTTCCCTACCGGTAACCAAATCGGTCATATGCACGTCCTTCACGTCAAATCCAGCAAGATGCATCGCCCAAGCCGTTTCGCGCTCGCATTGGCATCCTTTCTCCCGGATAATAGCCGCCTTGATACCTGACGATTTCGTGCGGTTGCGATCTAACCCGAATTGTGCCAGTTTTCCCGTGAATGACGGGGCAAACTTGTATTTTAACTCGTGATGTTTGTAATTCTTGTATCTTTCAAGAGCTAATTCATTACCGCTCTGACGACGATCCAGCAAATAAGACGTCTTGAACCAAAGATCCCGCAAAGACGGAATATCGAGATTCAACACGGTAGCATCCTTCTTGATATTCAACTTCCCGGCTTTACCCGTACGTCCCAAGAAGTTATAAGCTACCCCAGCTTCATCCAAGATAGCGGCAACCTTCTTGCAATCCTTGATTTGTACCAACACGCCCGGGTTTTCGGCAAACAATATCTTCACGATATCCTTCTCTGCTAAATAAGAGAAATCAATATCCAGTCCCAAACGATTGTCTGCAAAACACATCTCAAGCAACGCGGTAATCATACCTCCTGCCGAGATATCGTGTCCCGCAAGAATATACCCCTCGTCCACCAAACGCTGAACGGCAGTGAAAGCAGCGGCGAAATAATCCGCATCCTTCACGTCCGGGGTTTCTCGTCCCACCTTGTTCAATATCTGGGCAAAACTGGAACCTCCCAATTTCAACTTATCGAAAGAGAAATCAATATAAACGATTTCCGTATCCTTGTCCGCCTTCAATACCGGGGAAACGATTTTCTTCACGTCGATAACCTCTCCCACGGTAGAAACGATCAACGTACCCGGTGCGTATACTTTATCCTTGCCGTATTTCTGCGTCATGGAAAGGGAATCCTTTCCCGTCGGGATATTGATACCCAACTCTATCGCGAAATCACTGGCAGCTTGTACCGCTTTATACAAACGGGCATCCTCTCCGGCGTTCTTGCAGGGCCACATCCAGTTTGCCGACAGGGAAACACCCCGCAGTCCCTCTTCGACCGGAGCCCAGACTAAATTAGTCAAAGCCTCGGCAATAGCCAACCGGGAACCACTGGCAGGATCAGCCAACGCGGCAACCGGGGCATGCCCGATAGAAGTTGCGATACCTCTCTCCCCGTGATAATCCAATACCACGGCACCCAAATCGTTTAACGGCAATTGCAACGGTCCGGCACACTGCTGATGAGCCACCCGACCGGATACGGAACGGTCGACCTTGTTCGTCAACCAATCCTTACAAGCCACCGCTTCGATTTGTAATACCTGCTCGATATACTCTTCAACTTTATCGGCACTATATTCTATTTCTGCAAAGTGTTCTTTTTTACTCTTGTCCTCCATGATCGTCTTCGGCGGATTCCCGAACATATCGGTCATCTCCAAGTCGATTGGCTTTTCCCCGGTTTTCCCGTCCTCGAACACGAAACGGTGATCTCCTGTCGTTTCCCCTATCACGTACATCGGTGCGCGTTCGCGGTCAGCCACCCGTTGCAATGTTGCCACGTCCCCGGATTTAATCACGAGTCCCATGCGCTCCTGCGATTCGTTACCCACGATCTCCTTGTCGGAAAGTGTCGGATCACCCACGGGCAACTTATCCAGATGAATCAAACCTCCCGTTTCTTCCACCAATTCGGACAAGCAATTCAAATGCCCGCCTGCCCCGTGGTCATGAATAGACACGATCGGGTTATTCTCGCTTTCCGCCATAGAACGAATCGCATTACATACCCGGCGTTGCATTTCCGGGTTGGAACGTTGCACGGCATTCAACTCGATAGCGTTGGCATACACACCCGTATCTACCGATGAAACGGCTCCGCCGCCCATACCGATACGATAGTTGTCACCCCCCAACAACACAACTTCCTCACCTACCTCCGGGGTATGTTTCGTTGCTTGGTCTTTATTACCGAACCCGATACCCCCGGCTTGCATGATCACCTTGTCGTAACCATACGTTTTTTCGTGTTCCTCGTGCTCGAAAGTCAGCACGGAACCCACGATTAGCGGTTGACCGAATTTATTGCCGAAATCCGAAGCCCCGTTCGAAGCTTTGATTAATATATCTTCCGGAGTCTGGTACAACCACTTCCGGGGATTAATAACCTGTTCCCACGGGCGGTCGGCGTCCAAGCGAGGGTAGGAAGTCATGTAAACAGCCGTACCCGCTAACGGAAGAGAAGCCTGTCCCCCGGCAATACGGTCGCGGATTTCACCGCCCGTACCGGTTGCAGCTCCATTGAAAGGCTCTACCGTTGTCGGGAAATTGTGCGTTTCCGCTTTCAACGAAATCACCGTGTTGATATCCCTCTGCGTGTAGAAATCCGGTTTATCCTGTGACACCGGGGCAAATTGCACGCTGGCAGGTCCCTCGATAAAAGCACAGTTATCCTTGTAAGCCGATACAATACGATTAGGATTCGTCTTGGAAGTCTTCTTGATCATGGCAAACAAGCTTTCCTCCTGCTCTTCCCCGTCAATAATAAACCTTCCGTTAAAAATCTTGTGCCGGCAATGCTCCGAATTCACTTGCGAGAACCCGAACACTTCCGAATCCGTCAAACGACGGTTCAACTTCTTGCTCAAACTCTCCAAATAAGAAATCTCATCCTCGTTCAAAGCCAACCCTTCCTGTTGATTGTAAACCCGTATATCCTCGATATACACGATCGGGTCCGGCTTCTTGTCAATCGTGAATGTATCTTGATTTAACCCCTTGTAGAATGCTTGAAGCATCGGGTCAAAAGTTGCTTTCTCATCTTCAACGCGAGTAAATTCCTCGATCCTCAATATCCCGGCAATCCCCATGTTCTGGGTAATCTCCACGGCATTCGTGCTCCACGGGGTAATCATTTCCCGGCGAGGCCCCACGAAAAAGCTATCCAGAACATCCTCCCGCACTCTCTTCGCACCACTGAACAACCATTCTAATTTACTTACATCTAAAGGATTTTCCGTATCTTTATAGTGTACGGCATACACTGTTGCATCTTTTTGATAGAATACTATAGCCATGCGTTTTATTTGTTTATTTTCAACTACACGTGTTCGCACCGCGAATATAATAAAAAATTCCCCGCCAGCCTCTCAACTCGCGGGGAAAAAACCGGACAATTCGCATGAAACCGCTTTTTGCCCGGTCCATAAAGTCACGGGCGTCCCCTTCGGACTGTGTTCATCGGCAGCTTTGCTGCCGTAAGCTAAGCGCCCGCAGGGTCTATGGACTTTACGGACCTTATGAACTTTATAAACCTTTGACTAATAGGGCAAAAAGTGTTTTCACGCATTTGCCCTAGGGGAAAAAACACTATTCCGGTCGAACCGTCACGCTATTCGACGCCTTCCGCTTGTCCTTCGACAACATGAAAGCGTAAAACACGAGATTCTCTTTACTCCATCCCTCGTCCATCGCGATCGATGTTGAACCCGCTTCCTTACGATTCCTGCAAGCTTCCACGATCATCTCCTTTTTGGTCTTCTCGTAAACCACCACGTGCAACACGTCCGTCGGGTTAGCTACCGTGTTCCACCGAGTTTGAGCCTCCTGTGAAACCATCACCTTACCGTTCTCCTCGTCCACCGTGATAGTCACTTTACCGTTTTGCAAAGAACCGGCGGCACACTTGAGTTTTTCGAAATCAATCGTGGGCTCGTAATTCTCGTCCACCGTCACTGCCGCCATGTTCGATGACACGAACGCGTTATAGAACGTGCTTCCACCCTTACGTCCCGGGAAACCAAGGACCGCCGCTGGGGCAAAATACCGGGAAACCTCTTCCAGTGTCTTCAACTTCGCCCGTTGCGTCAATTGCGCGGGCGTCCGCGGGTTGCGCACCGTGTTCCTCTTGCCTCGCGCGATACTGTACCCGTTCGCCCCAGCGTACATCGTCACGTTAGCCACTGATTTTCTCACGTCTCCCAACAAAAATGATTTAAATAATGCCATAATCTCAAATTTTAAAATAAAACATATATTCATAACACGAAATGTAAATTCTCCGAGAAATCATCTCTCCCCGCTGACCCGAAGAAACAATAAAAATGTACCTTCCCTCTTTCCTCGCTCGTGAGCTCTATCTCCACGAGTTCATCCCCTCGAATTGCCTCGGTTTCTCCCGGTCCGATAATCCGGAAATTCTTGTCCTCCGTCATCACCACGCACCACAATTCGTCCGCCAGCCGTTCATCGCTCAACATATCTTCATTCCTCCATGTCAAACGAACCTTATCGCCTTCCCGGCACGCTTGTAAATCATGGGGCAAACCCAAGCCTCCCGAGCTGAAACGCACCAAATCATACAGCAATGCAGTCCCGTTAAACGCCCGAATATTGGCCTGCACGAAAAGATTATACGCCGAACGCTTCTTTCTTCGCCCCACGGCCTGCCACACGAGAGCCAATAGCGTCTGCCGGACAACCCCGTAAAACGTGACCGTTCCCCGCATTCTCTCCCTGTAATACAATTGCAACTCCGAACGACAATCCTTCACCTGTCCCGGGGATGTTCTCATGTAAAGATTATCCCCTACCTGATAATAAATTACCCTCCCTATCTGCCCCGAAAAACGATTAAACACACTTGAATAACAACGAGCCATAACAACCTCCTTTTCTAATTAATTAAACTTTAATCTCTTCTTCAACTCCTCGAAGGGAAATGCCGGTCCCGGGTCTACCTTTCGTGAAGTGATATCCGAATGCCTCACGAGATATTTGATCTTGTACCTTTCTTTCAGCAAGCGACAAACCTCTTCCAGAATTTTAAATTGCCCCTCGGTAAACAGATGCCAGTACCTCGCTCTCCCTTCTATCTCGGTCGTGTACACCTGTTCGGGAGAATATTCCCGCCCGAAATACGAGTAATACCTGTTGCCTACCCGTTGCAACTCTCCGGCGTTATCCAACTCTATGCCTATCGAACAATCATTCAAGTTCACCCTTCCGGCATGGTAACTCTTCCCCGCGTGCCACGCTTTCACGTCAAAAGGCAACAACTGGAATATCTCCCCGTCCCGGCCGATCACCGCATGAGCCGATACTCCCGTGTCCGGTCTGCTCAAGTAAAGGGCGGACGAAACAGCGCTTGCACCTCCCGTCCCGTGCAGCACGATAGTATCCGAGTGCGATAACCTCACGTTACATTTCAAACACTGTAAATACTTCACGTTATCCCCGAACAACAAATTGTCAATAATTTCCATAACACTTCAAATTTAAAATGAAACACATGCCTTATTTCTGTCTTCGGGACAACAGGTTACCGGTAATCGTTTCCCCGCTTCTACCAATCACGTACCCGCCTATCCCGATTTCCAGCAAATCCCAAAAACGGGAAGTGTCGGACAACATTGACGACTCCGTGAATACTCCCAGTACAACCAACAACGTGAGCACCAGCATCACCATCGGGCGCCACGACCGTTGCAACCAATTTCCCCGCATCTCATCACCCACTGCCGCCGACTGTTCACGCACCAGCTCACTCTTGTAACGATACACCAGAGATTGAATCTCCTCCTGTATCTTCTGTTTTTCTCTCGAGGACACCGACAATCGATTCACGATATCCCCAATCTCTCTAATCACGTTTTGTAATACTCCCATAATCTTTTGTAATTTTTAATTGTATTCCAAAAGTACATCCCAAACCGCCCTTTACCAAACGAAATTATCTGAATGCCCCGATTTATTATCTGAATGCCCGGAAAAATTATCTAAACGGAACTTGTTCTATATTTATCTATACAAGGTCATCTCACAAGCACGATTAATAATTAACGATTTTATCTTCTATGCACTTTTATCCTCTTCCCCCTTTTTCTCTGACCTAAAATTCCAAAACACGAAACACCCGAATACCTCCTCCCGGTAACGGGAACTCATCGGTATCAAAATATCATCAATGTAGATTGTGTTATTGACAAACCCCTCAATCTCCCAAAGATTCACGATATAACTCCGGTGAACCCGCCGAAACATATTCCTCGGCAACAACAGTTCGGTCGCCACAAGAGGATTGGTGACGAAAAGCGTGGACCGATCCCGAAAATAAATACGACTATAACATCCCGAAGCTTCCACGTACAGAATTTCCGAGTAAAAATATCTCACTGTGCGTTCACCTTTACGTATAAAAAAACGGTCTCCCACGAGACGTTGCGATTGATCATTCAATTCTTTCATAAATCTGTAGTTTTATATTTCGTGAAATGACCTTTTTCATGTACAAGGAAACAATACCCACAAAAACGACCAGAGGCTGTGTCAAAAAACACAGCCTCTGGTCTAAATCACTCAATCGCCCAATCGTAAATCATAAATTGGTAAATCTCCCAATCGACAATCATAAATTCATTCTAATTTGTTCTACAATATAACTCACGTCATCATCCGTCACGCAAGGACCACTAGGCAAACAGAGTCCCGTTTTAAACAACGACTCGCTCACCCCGTTCACGTGACAAGGGTTATTTCTATAAACAGGCTGCAAATGCATCGGTTTCCACAACGGGCGACTCTCTACCCCCGCCCGATCCAACGCCAACCGCATCGCCTCCACGTTTCGGTTCGGCTCGCAAGCCGTGTGTAAAGCCGAAGCCGCCCGGGTTACTCCCGCCGCTCCACCAACGGCTCCTTGTACCGCTTCCTCGTAAGCGTGTTCCTCGCCCTTGACATGCAAATCCGGCTCAAGAGTCACCGTGCAAAGCCAAAAATTACTGTCATAACATGACGACGGGTTCTCGTGAAGGGTCACACCATCTACCCCCTTTAACAACTCCCGGTACAACGCTTGCACGTGCTTGTGATGCGCCACGTGCTCCTCCACTACCGTCATCTGTCCCCGCCCGATTCCGGCACAGATATTCGACATCCGGTAATTATAACCGATCTTCTCGTGCTGGTAATAAGGATAAGCCTCACGTCCTTGCGTCGCGTAAAACATCACTTCCCGCTTCGTCCCCTCGTCCGGGCAAATCAACGCACCGCCACCGCTCGTGGTGATCATCTTGTTCCCGTTAAACGACAACACCCCGTAACGCCCGAACGTCCCGAGCGCTTGCCCTCGATACCTCGAACCGAATCCCTCGGCGGCATCCTCTATCACGGGAATATCGTAACGGGTGGCTATCTCCAAGATTCGCTCGCAATCGTATGGCATCCCGTAAAGCGCCACCGGGATAATCGCCTTTGGCTTACGACCCGTCTTGACTACCCGCTCCTTGATCGCCTCCTCCAGCAAATCCGGGTCCATGTTCCAACTATCAGCCTCCGAATCCACGAACACCGGAGTAGCCCCTAGATAAGTCACCGGGTGAGCGGATGCACAAAACGTGAACGACTGCACGATCACCTCGTCACCAGTCCCGACACCACAAGCCAACAACGCCAAATGCACCGCTGCCGTTCCGGCTGATAACGCCACCACCTCTTTACCTTCCCCGATAAACTGCTTGATATCCTCCTCGAAACCGTTCACGTTCGGTCCCAGCGGCACCACCCAATTCATGTCAAATGCCTCTTTTATAAACTTTTGTTCTTCACCAGACATGTGTGCCAGGCAAAGATAAATACGTTTTCGATTCATAAAAGTCTTTTAAACATGCACTTTTATAGCCAAGACTTGTCATACATGCCTCTCTATCACAAGTGCTTTATTTATTAATTTAACTTGCAATTATTTTTAATAGACTCTCAATTTTTACACCATGTTTTAGGCTCTCGTCCTATCCTTTCGAATCATTTTCACTGAACATACCACATTTTTCTTATTACGACAAGCCAATCTTTTTGCCCCCTCACTTGTCAATTGGTGCCATCAAAAGGAACCGTTGTCGCTTCTCCATCTTTTGCTACCCCCTCCCTCATGAAAACCTTCTTTATTGTCAAAAATAAAATTTTCAAATCCAACATAAAAGAAATATGTTCCACGTACCATACATCATATTCAAACTTCTTCGTCCACGATATATTATTTCTTCCATTGACCTGAGCCCATCCCGTAATACCGGGACGCACATTATGCCGTCTAAATTGTTCTAAAGTATAAAGCTCCCTATATTTTACCGGAAGAGGACGAGGCCCCACTAATGCCATATCTCCTTTCAACACATTTACTAATTGAGGCAGTTCGTCTATAGATAACGCCCTCACGACTCGCCCTACAGGTGTTAATCTATCTGCATCAGGAAGTAATATCCCACTCTCATCCCTTTCATCACTCATTGTTTTAAATTTCAAAATATTGAAAGGTATTCCCCTATACCCCAAACGTGTCTGTACAAAAAATATCCCGGTTATTTTTTTATGTGCAATCAATAATAAAATTACAACAACACATAAAAACGGCATTAAAATACATAACATTATTAGGGCAAGAATGAAATCAATCCCCCTTTTCACTAAAGACACATATACACTCATCTTATATTATAAATCAATCACAAACATCTTTGCTTTCAAAATAGGAACATCCAACAAGTTAAAATTTTCTTTTCATCATCCAAATAACAATCTCTATTTCTGCATACACCAAACTAAAATCTTAGTTTTATTTACTACAAATAATCTATCATATTAAATCATCACATCATATTTTTTTAATATAGTCTTACCGACACTATAAGAAGAAAAAGCAACAATATCCTCCGTATCAAACATAATATCAAATTCATCCTCTAAAGATGTTATAAGACTCAATTGTTTAATTGAATCCCACCCTTTTATTGTTTGGTTAGAGAATTCTTGGTCAAAAGCTTTTTCTGAAACCGAAAATACCTCCATAAATACCCTGTTGTACTTTTCAAGATTTGTCATATTATAAACAATTTATTTAATTTAACTCACTATATAACGTTTTACCAGATTCATTTTTGGGTATCACATCAATACCTATAATATTAAAAACGGAAGCTATTAAATTTGTCTTGATAACAAGCAAATTTTGAATTTGCTCTTTCAAAGAAACATCTGTAATATAAATATTCATATAATCATCATTACCTACACAAGCGCAATCTATATTATACGCTTCTTTTATAAATGCTTCACATTCATCCAGTCCAACTCTATACCCAAATAATTTCAAAAATCGACTTTTTCTTCCTACAATAAAATAACATTCATCAGAATCTTTAAATGCGATGTCCCCCGTTTCCATGATCCCATGATTTTCATCACCTTTCGATAAATCCATTGCAGAGTACGCGTAACCTAATGTCACATTCTCTCCCTCGTACACCAGCTGCCCTTCAATATAAGGCTTATCAATCACCATTCCTTTATCATCTATCAAATATAACTTTCCATTGGGTATTGCATTCCCGATGCTTCCTGTCTTCTCACAAGCCAATTCCGAAGGCAAAAATGCCATTCTTGCAGTGCATTCAGTCTGTCCATAAGTTGCAATAAACTTCTTCCCTGTTGTTTTGGCGTATTCCGCAAAAAAAGCAAACATCTCCTTATTCATTTTTCCTCCTCCTTGCGAGATAATTTGTAAATCTGGAAGCTCCATTCTTGTAAACCGCAACTTTTTCAAAATTTCAAAACTATAAGGGACTCCTGTAAAATTTGTTGCTTTCTGCTCTTTAAAAAACGTCCAAAAATCACGATCCAACATACTCTTCTTCACCAACAGTACCGTCGCACCAGTCCATAAATGACTTGTTATAACAGACAATCCCATCGTGTAGTGCATCGGAAGAATAGCTAAACCTCTGTCTTTTGCCGTAAATCCAAAAAAAGAAGCCACATTTTCAGCATTAGCTTCTATATTCCGATAACTATGCCTTACTAGTTTTGAACTTCCCGTGGAACCGGAAGTTGGCAATAATAAAGATAAATCCTCAAACAAAATCGGAGCAACATGATTCGTCCGCAGCAACGTATACCCGTATTTTGAAAAAATAACTTCATACGTGAAATCTACCACACAAGCATCTGGTACCCAAATATACTCCGGTAAATACGTATCTATTAATTTTAGATACAATGATCTTTCAGTATTCGTACTAATTATTAAAGGTACAACACGAGCAGCCAAAGAAGCAACATAACCAACTAAAGAACCAATAACATTTTCCGAAAAAATAAAAATAAGAGTTCTTTTTCCTATCACTCTTTCAAAATCTACACTAGCTTCAACAAGTTCCCCATAAGATATTTGTCTTCCACTATCATCTATTGCTGCTATTAAAGCTCGCTCTTTTTTATTGATATTCAGAAACATTTCAAAACACTATTAAATAGAAGCACAACCATCAACACCTAAAATCTGTCCAGAGATATAACTTGCTCGCTCGGAAGCCAGAAAACAACAAGCATTTGCTACATCCAAAGGAGTTCCAAGTCGTCCCAAGGCAATTTTATCAATTCTACCATCAATCTTTTCACCATCCGATTCATATAACTCTTCAAACCTTTCTGTTTTTACTATACCTGGTGCTATTGCATTAACTCTAATATTCATGGTAGCCAATTCTTTCGCACAAGATTTTGTCAATGAAATAATCGCACCTTTACTTGCAGAGTAAGCTACTTGTCCCGCAGAGCCATTCGTTGCTGTAATAGAAGAAATATTTATTATCCCTCCTCCTCCATTTCTTGCCATCAAACGAGCAATTATCTGAATCATATTAATAACGGACAAAACATTCACTTTAAACATCTTTTCAGCTTCAGACATCACAATCATACCTAATTTTTGATTCGATATTATAGCAGCATTATTAACTAAACAATCTATTCTCTTTTCCAATTTCATTATTTGTGAAAGAGACTGCTTCACTGCTTTCTCATCAGTTATATCAAAACAAACAGGTATCATTCGAGTCATGTATTTTTCTGCATTTCGTTTAGCCCAACTATCCATATCTCCCATATACAAATCATTAGCATACACAATAGCCCCTTCTGCGGCAAACTGTTCTGCTATAACGCGTCCAATCCCCCGTCCTGCACCTGTAACCAAACAAACCCGTTCCTCTAACAGTCTTTTAACAATTTCCATTTTATCAATTTTTTATTTTAAACTCTCGTGCTGGATTACCAAATACAGAAGTACCTTTTCTCACATTCGTAACAACAAAACTTCCTGCTCCAACACAAGCTTCGTCTTCTATTAACACATTATGATTGATAATTGCCCCAGTATGTACCATCACCTTACTTCCAATCTTTATTCCACCAATACAAACAACATGCGTGTCAATTCTAGTCCAATCTCCTATCACCACATCGTGCGATACAACACTATGCGTTTGCACTAACACGTGATTACCAATTACAGAATTTGCATTTACTGTTGCATAAGGAGCTACAATAACTCCCTTGCCCAATTTTGCTGTTTTGACAACTCGAGCCAAAGGATGAACTATCGTAATAAATACTGCTCCTTTTTGACTCAATTGTTCACAACATCTCTTTTTTGCTATAATATCACCGATTGAACAAATAAATATATCATTTTCTTGAGGAATATAATCATCAATCGTACCCAACACAGGGGGATAATCATCAAATCCTTCCAATGAAAAAAGATTATTATCAATAAATCCTTTCACAACATATTCCACATTATAACCATCACACTCTACCACCATACTATAAACGGAACGTCCCATTCCTCCGGCACCTATTATTATCAAATTTTTCATATATTAATACTTTACAAGTACCCCATTAAACACGTATATCAATTTATCAACTATAACATCTGGGGAATAATCATTTTTGCATTCTTCCCTGATCTTCTCTTTATCATATTGAGAATAATTCATAACCATTTGTTTCATAGCTTCGGCTAAAGCATTTACATTTTTTACAGGTACAAGAATTCCATTTGACTCATTAATACATTCATCCGTACCTCCACACAAAGTTGCTATTGCGGGCAATCCTGATGCCAACCCTTCCAATAAAGCAACTGAAAAATTCTCAGCTATAGAAGATAAAACAAATACATTTGAAGAATTTAAAAATTCTTTAATATCTTCTTTATTTCTCTTCCCTAGAAACTTAACTTGACGATTCAATCTATACTTATCTACTAATTGTTCCAGATAAAACCTCAACCTTCCATCACCTATAATTTTCAACTCAACATGATCATCAAAACAAGCTTTCTTAAATGCTTCTATTAATAGATCATGTCCTTTAATCGGAAATAAATTTCCAACTGTAATAAAAGAAAATACGCCCTTTTTTGGGAAATATTGTGATCGTTCAAAAAAACTTGCATTAACCATATTATGAATAACAACGGCCTTTTTTTTGAAATGTTGATCTATTCTATTAGCTAACGATTTTGAAACAGCAATCACAACATCAGCTCCGCCATAAGCCTTTTTACCTAAAAATTTTAAATATTTAGATAATTTATCATTATTCAATTTGCTCCAATGTTCAATACCTACTAAGGGAATCTTATATTTACATTTTAAATCTGTTGCAACTGCGGTATTATATAAATAATGAGAATAAATTATATCAGGCTTACCGTACTTTGCTTGCACCTTTCGATACAATCTATCCATCTGAATACTAAATATTTTAAAAAATATTTTCTCTCCCCATATTCTAAAAAAAGCACTAGGCAAAAGAAAAGAATTAAATATCGGTATCCCATTTATAACATCACTAGTAATGCCTATTTTTCTCCAATAAAACCTAAAACGTCTATCAACGCTCAACACAACAACTTTATGACCTGAACGTTTCAATGCCTCTGCTTGATCTCGCTCAAAACCACCCCATTGCGGGTCTTTTAAACTTGGATACCCACGGGATATCATCAATATATACATATCCTAAAACAATGATTCATAGGCTTTCAAAATTTGTTCTCTATCAAACAATTTTTGAGCAACCTCATAATTACATTTACCCATTATTGATAATTCTTCGGATGAAGAAGCTACTAATGAAGATAAAGCCTGTGCTATTGTCATAGGATCTGCTGCATCACAAAGAAATCCATTGACTCTATCCTTTATAAATAATGGTATATCAGACACTCTTGTTGCGATAATCGGTTTACCTAAAAGCATTCCTTCACAAATCGCATTTGGCAGTCCCTCAAAATAACTAAAAAGCCCTATCGCATCAGCTTCTTTCATAAATTCATAAATATTCAAAGTATCTTTATGAAAAGAAAAAATATTTTCAAAATCATAATTCTTCACCTTTTCCAATGCTTTTTCTAAAGAATCATCAAACAAATTACTACCATACCAATTAATTCTCAATTTATTTCTATCTTCGGAATTCATCAACTTCACCCCCTCTATTAAACCATCTAGATTTTTTAAATATCGATGACTTGAGGTTACAACAAGATTCAACTTGTCATGCTTGCCAAATTCAAAATCATCTATCGGTTTCAATTTATCTTCATTAAAGATATTATAAATAACCTTGTATTTATCTCTTTTTATTATTGGAGCTATCTCTTGAATTATACGTATATTCTCATAAGAATTAGCAACAATATAATCTGCCAATACATGAAATTGTCTGAAAAACTTTAATTTCAACGACTTCTTTATAGCAGGATTAGCACTTCTTTCGCCAACTATTAATTTCCATTTTTTTGACGGGAAGCTAGCTAATTCGGCCATAAAACTACTTGCTTCCAAGAAAGCAATCAATACATCCGGCACACTTGTTCGAATATATCTCCTAACTTTATAAATACGTTTTAAATAATTACTTTCTGCAACATCATCGATCTCAATACCATGATTAGCAAGCGTTTCAAAATAGAAATCACTAAAAGCACGTTCATAAATCAAAAAACGTACATTATATCCCGATTGTTTAAATCTTACAGCCAATTCAACTATTTGCCGTTGAGCACCACCAGAGCCTAAGTTGTTAATTAAGAATAAAATACTTTTCATACTAAAATAACAAATTAATCAACAGGTAATTTTATCCATTCTCCTATTATTTTATTATATTCTTTAGGTTCAAATCCAAAAAAACCACCACCATCAAAAAAAGTTAACTCACCCACATAAATGCGTTCATTAACTTCATAAAAATCAATTCGTATATGATAAGTGTTTGCAGACAACACCCGACTAAACTCTATCATTTTAGATAAATTTCGAGGTAATGGAGGACAAACAGGAGCTCTTCTTTCACCAACTTGAGTAAATTCACAAGGAGTCCCATCTATATAAAAAAAATCTTCGGTCAAACCTAATTTTGATCCTCTATCAGATGTTATATAAAAAAACTTCGGTTCACCATTAAAACAGTAAAATTTATAATCTGTTAAATAATTCGCTCCAGAACTATCTATCAACAATGGCTCAATTATAATTCGTTTCTTTAAACCTCTGTAAGGCCATTCTCTAGAATAGATATAATAATCATGCTTGAATGCCTTTTTTAACTTCTGTCGAACTTTTTCTATATCCAATGGAGCTTGAGGTGTACAAATCACATAACTACCACTATCATGTGTACATTTTATAATATATTTTTCTGGCAATGCATCAAAATCAATATCATCAAAATTATCCCAAACCCCAATAGTTGGAATTGTATACATAAGCCCTATCCTATCTGCAACAAATTTCTTCATTTCAACTTTATCTACCATATCATGATAAATAGGCTTCCTATCATATAATTTGATCCATTGCAATTTTTCTGTAAATGCTTCCGGTTTTTTTAAATCAGGTAAGCTACCCATCATTACCCAATATTTTAACCTAATGTACAAACGATCATTTTTTATATACTTAGAAAATTTCCACAGAAAATCCTTGAGGAATATCCTAGGATTTTTATAATATAACAAAACCTTATTCATCCTATTAATAGTAAATTAAGATTCTAAATATTCTCTATACTTAAACAAACCAATATTTGTAAATCAAGTATAAAGGACTCGAAATATAAAATGTTGATTCTAAAACAGAATTATAATGACTTAAACATGGTAATAAATTAACTTGAAATGGCAAGAAAAATAATAATATGAACAATACACCTAATGGATATAAATATTTATTGTATTTCTTACCTTCGAAATTCACCAACCAAATATAGGCAATAAAAGGCATTGTCAACAACAAATAACGTTTACCAAGCGATGGAATTACAGATGTTAAATTAACAACACTCATTAATATCAAAATGAAACTAATCATTTTTCCTGTTTTGATATTCCGCTTTATCATATTCAAATGGAAAATGAATAAGATAACATAAACATTCATGCATAATCTAACAAGCAACTCTAAAAGTCTTTTTACCCATATAAATCCACTCCCGCTATTATTAATTAAATCCACGTAATTATCAGAAAAATACCCGCTATAGTTATTAAAAATAAAACTTGGCATACTTGTTAAATATTTTTGAGTTAATTCTAAAATAAAATTAGAAAAGAATGAACTTATGATGAACACGATAATCCAAAATTTATCATATCTCCCAAGTAATAGATAAATCAGATACACAACAAGCATTAGAAAAAAAGATCCATGAATCATGGGAGTCAAAAAGAGCAAACACACGTATAAATTGTTCTTTTTAACAAATATATTTAGCAACGAATAAACCGCAATCCATGCCGCAGTAAAAAATCTAAAAGCATTAATATTAAAAATCTGATTTGACATAAATAAATATGCCAAAATAAAACAAGGTATGGAATTTACAAATTGTTTTTCCCGAATGAATATCTCAAAAGATTTTAATGAAAAAAATGAAAAAACCATTGCGATAATCATAAACATCACATGATAATTATCTGTTATTCGTGAAACGCAGTAATAAACGAAATGACAATAAAAATCCGCATCACCTTCAAAATTTATATAATCCTTGAAATTGGCAATAAAATCAGTACTCGAAACAAATTTATACTCCTCAAAATCCTGTCGATACGTCACACCATCAAAATTCAAAACATTTCTGTTATTCGGAACAGTGTACGACAATCCCAAAAACACAAAAAACAAATAAATAACAACAAATGAAGATTTAGTTTTAAGCGTCCCTAATGAAAATACAAAAGCAATAAAAGGTGATATTATAAATAAGACATATTTTATAACAATCCCTTTTTTCGTTTCTATCAGCCAATTTCCCATACAAGATAAATTTAGCTACTCCACCTTAAACATCTTCAATACATTAATATATTTCCTTACAATAGGATACAATTGATTATAATACACCTCTCCAACAAAACGTGGTAAGAAAAGATATGTAAAAATCAACATAAGACTAAAAAGAAATACAAAAACAATTCTTTCCCCAATATTGTGATTGAAATAAAATAAAAATAAAGTACCTAACATCAAATAAGGAATAGAATATTTCATCGATTTAAAGATCGACTTGAATATTACAATTATAGTTATATCAACTTTATAAGCGAGATAACATAGTTTAATTAAAAAAATCACAAAGCTAATCAGTACAACAGCAGCTGCAATCCATTCTATTCCCCAATCAATCACATAATAAAAAACAACAAATGACAATACGCAAGATAATACACACGTACAAAAATAAAATTTGACATAAGCCAAACTTCGGATAAAACAATCTGTTATCCGAGAATATATACTAAATAAAATTACACATGACAATATTCTCATTGTCAATGCCTGATCTAACCATTTATCACCCAAGAATATCGTAATAATCAGTTCTGCATTGAAGAAAAACAACATAAACAATGACATAAAAACAGAACCAACTAATGATATTGATTTTATAAAAGCAGAACGAATAAATATTGACGAGTCCTGCCCTTTTGACAAGATCGGAAATAAAGTCGTATCAAAAATAGATTCAAATTGATTTATTATAGAGTCTAAAAAACCTTTAGTTCTATAAAACTCACCTAGTACGATAATACTCCCGTATTTCGAAAGCATTAACTTATCAATCTGCCTATAAAAACTAAATATCAATCTAGATAAAGTCAACCAACCTCCAAAGTTTACAATACTTCTCACATTACCAATCTTTATCACAAATTTTGGACGATAACGAGAAAAATAGAAAGACAAAATCATCAACAAAAGAACATTAATAAAATTTAATAGAATAAATGCATAAAATCCACCTCCATTAAACGCATAAATAATTGCAACAATAGCACTAACTATATAGGCAACAAGCTTAATTATTCCATATTTGAAAAAATCTAACTCCCGCATCATTAATGAACGCGCAATGCTATTGATAGAAAATGGAATCAATGTCATTGACACTAAAACAAGAGGAAATTCTAATGACTTATCAATTATAGTTGACGATATTAAATTAGACAACAACAATAACAACAGGGTAAAAAAAGTTCCTAAAAGAAAAGCTAAACTAAAAGCTGTATTAATATAATTATTTGTAATCTCTTTCTTTTGTATAATTGCCGCTCCAATTCCAGCTTCTGATAAGGATTGAAATATTACAAAAATACTATTTAATGCCGCATAATACCCAAAATCTGCTTTAGACAAAATCCTTGACATAATTGAAAAAACAAGTATTTCAATTATTCCTGATAATATTGTTACAATTGTTTGAGCAGATAAACCTTTAATCGTTTTATCAAAATTATTAGTACTCATGAACTAATTAAATAAAGCATTCTTTAAATAAGCCAAAGAATCACTTCTCGCTTGAGATAACAGCGCATTAACTCTTTCATAATCAATCTTTTTATATAGACTCTTCTTTCTTAATTCAAAATCATTAGAATCCAGTACCAAACGCTCCGATAATCCTAAAATATCCAATAAGGAAGATAATCTTGTTGTACGATCTTGATGCCCAGGAAGAACTATAAAATCTTTATTAAAAATAATAGCAAAAGCCAACCCGTGAAATGAATCAGTTAAAACGAATCTTGCAGATGCAATATTTTTCAACCATTTACGCGGAGATGGGTTATAACAATGTCTATATTTATCAAAAAACATTTTAGGACTAAATGCCGACATTATTATTGATTTCAATTTAAAATCAGCCTCTAAACAATCTAAACAATGAAAAAAATTATCATCTTGAATAAACTTGAAACACACAATTCGCTCTTTGAGCTTGACATTTTCTATCAATTCACTGTAATCTCCGAACAATAAAGTCGGATCCAATACTTGTGTTGCTTCTATCCCAAACTCATTTTTACATATCTCCACTCCTGAATCTTCTCGTACAGATATAGCTGAATAATTATCAAGTGCCTGTTTTACATCATTATTATGTACTATATCCCATTTATTTAGACCGAAACTTGACGCATAAGAAATTCGCTTCACATTAGGCTTCAAAGATGCAAACATATATGTCAGCAACTTATCTCCAACAATTTTAGGATTCCATATTTGATCACTACCAGAAATATAACAATCAACCTCTGGCAATAAAGAAAAATCAAACGAATACATTCTCTTTGTTAAGCGAGGATAAAACGACCTTTTAAAAAGACAAAATTTTAACCACCTCACTCCATTAGTAATTAATGATTTAATTCTTACTCGCTCTTTAATATCATTTCTATCAACAAAGTCAATTAATGTAACTTCACACCCCAAAAGCTGTAATACTTTAACTGTTGCATACGTCTGTAACAATGCACCATAATTTAAAGAATAATGTATAGTTAACAAATTAACCTTCATAATTTTTCAGACTATTCAAAAATCGTTTTACACATACCTTCGTCCACAAAAATGTAGCCTTATGCCCAATAACAATATTCATTCTATATATCAATCCCATAAAACCTCTTCCTTGGTATAAATTCATTAGTGATTGATACGAACTATATTTATACACAAACTCCATATATTTTCTAAAAATATTAAAATTCAAAAAACTTCTTCCATGAATCAACCTAGTATTTGCATTAAGAGCTTCTTGCCAAGATATTTCATGAAAAGTAATATTAGAATTTTCTATTAACTTTTGTCCCCTTTCACTGCGAATTACAACTAAAGATATACCATTATTATGCTCATCTTTAAAATTCTCATCTCCCCATAAATCTCCAATTGTCAAATCAGATAATCTATTTTGTCGTGCAAATTTACAAGCATAACATGAATATCTATTTGTAAGCCCAGAACTAAACGCCAAGATTGGTAAATTTTTATACCCAAAATCTGTAATTTGCTTATTTAAGCCATACCCTTTTAGTGCATATTTAAAGTTTTTACTCTTCCATCCCAAATCTTTATCTCTAAAACTTTTTATTCCTACAACATTTGAATTCTCTTTTATAAATTGACGCATAGGCAATAAAGATGGAAAACCCGCACATATTATATCTACCGTATACAAATTTTCATAACGCTTTTTAAGAAAAGCGAATAATCCTCCAATCTGACATGTTACTCCAGAAAAAAGTACTTTTACACCTTTATTCAACTTTTCCTTAACCCGAATGTAAATACCAGAAAGATCCCCTTGCTGATACTTTGAGCCTTGCAAAAAATGTAAATCTTCTAATTTTTCAAGCAGAACATATTTTACTACAAAACCATCTATAATTGCCCCCACTACACAGCCTCCCTCTAAAAGAAATTTATTGGCAAGCGCAGCAAATATTCCACCAGATGCGCTTAATAAACGTTGAGGTAAATCATTAGACCATGCTCCATATGGTTTTACCACATATTCGTTCTTTTTCAAATAAGATTTTGTAATAATAGGACACGATGCACTACATGCCCCACACTTTACACACAACTTTACGTTCACAAATGGATACAAATGCCCATCAGTACCTACACAAGAGGTTAAAGCACCAAAACGACATGAATCAACACATGCCATACACCCCGTACATTCTTTTTTATGTGCTAATTCTGGGTATTTCATTATAATCGACCATCAATTAGTGTTCTGTCCATAACTTGTTTTACATCGTAAATCACACATTTTTTTCTCACAAATGAATTAATATCCAATGTTCTAAACTCATCATGAGCAACCGCAAAAATTAAAGCATCCACTTTTTGTGACGGTAACTCGTTCGTCAACTCTATACCATACTCCTGTTCCACTATAGCTGGATTCGCCCAAGGATCATACACCATGATATCCAAATTATATTCTTTCAATGTTTTATAAATGTCTATCACTTTCGTGTTTCTCACATCAGGACAATTCTCTTTGAACGTAAATCCTAATATCAATATTTTGGAACCTAATACATGAATACCTTTCTTCAACATCAATTTGATCACTTCATTTGCCACATATTCTCCCATCCCATCATTCATACGGCGCCCCGCTAAAATAATTTCAGGATTGTAACCAAGTCGTTGAGCGCACTGAGCCAAATAATACGGGTCAACCCCTATACAATGTCCCCCTACTAAACCCGGTTTAAACGGTAAAAAATTCCATTTCGTGCTAGCAGCTTCCAATACATCTTGAGTGTCTATTCCCAATTTATTAAAAATCTTTGACAATTCGTTTACAAAAGCGATATTAATATCACGTTGTGAGTTTTCGATCACCTTTGCAGCCTCTGCAACTTTTATTGAAGGAGCCAAATGAGTACCAGCCATAATCACCGAACTATACACGTCGTTTATCAACTTCCCAACTTCAGGCGTGGAGCCTGAAGTAACTTTCTTGATTTTTTCTACCGTGTGAAGTTTATCTCCAGGATTTATGCGTTCCGGGCTATATCCCGCAAAGAAGTCCTTGTTAAATTTCAATCCAGAAACGTTTTCCACAACCGGAATACATTCATTCTCCGTCACCCCCGGATAAACAGTTGACTCGTAAACCACGATATCACCTTCCTTTATCACCTCACCAACTATTGTACTAGCTCCATAAAGCGGCTTCAAATCCGGGTTGTTATTCATATCTACCGGAGTCGGAACAGCCACCACATAAAAATTACAATCCCGTATATCTTCAATATTAGTCGTGCATGTAAAACCATTTTTTAAAGCATTTTGAAGAAGTTCATCTGATACTTCTAAGGTTACATCATGTCCCTCCATTAATGCATCTACCCTGGCTTGATTCATATCAAAACCAATTGTTTTATATCTTGTGGAAAATAAACGTGCCAATGGAAGTCCCACGTACCCAAGACCTATTACTGCAATTTTAATATCCATATTATGTTCCTATTTCAAATTATTCCAATACCACTTCACGGCTTCCTTAAGCCCTTTTTTCATATTAAACTTTGGATTATAATCAAGCAATTGTTTAGCCTTATGAATAGAAGCCAAAGAGTGAGGAATATCCCCCAAACGATTAGGTCCATGCAAAATTTCAACATTTGCAATTTCTTGATCATATTCACTTAAATATTCTTTCAAGTAATCAACCAATTGGTTTAACGTAGTTCGCTCACCATATGCCGTATTATAAATCTGATTAACCGCATCAGGATTCTTCGTCGTCAATGCTAACATATTCATCTGTATCACGTTATCCACATAAGTGAAATCCCTGCTATATTCTCCGTCACCATTAATTACTGGACTTTCGTATTTCATTAATTTTTTCACGAACAAAGGAATAACTGCAGCATAAGCTCCATTAGGGTCTTGCCGTCGACCAAAAACATTAAAATAGCGTAATCCGATATACTCCATCTCATACGTCCGAGCAAAAACATCCGCATAAAGCTCGTCAACGTACTTTGTTATCGCATATGGAGACAAGGGTTTACCAATATTATCTTCGACTTTTGGAAGGACTTGACTATCTCCATAAGTAGAAGAACTTGCCGCAAAAACGAAACGTTTAACTCCTGCATCCCGTGCAGCAACCAACATATTCAAAAAACCACTCACGTTTACGGCATTTGAGGTAACAGGATCCTTTATACTCCGAGGTACTGATCCTAACGCCGCCTCGTGCAAAACATACTCTACCCCGACAATAGCCTTTTGACAATCCTCTAATTCCCGAATATCACCAACAATCAACTTGAACGTTTTCGGGTATCTTTCAATTAGAGGTAACAGATTCTCAATATGCCCCGTTGCAAAATTATCCAAACATACAACCTCGTCCCCATGTTCAAGTAACGCTTCGCAAAGGTTAGAACCAATAAAACCGGCTCCACCCGTAACCAATATTTTTCTCATTTTTATAAGACTAAAAAAGTATTATCTATTTATATTAGATAAATTAAACTCCCGCTTTGCCAAAATCGCAAAAACCTCCGATACCAAACCAAAATCCGCGTCCTGCCCCGCTTGCCGGAAGCACTCGATTCTTTTATCCTCCTCACGCTCCACGCTAACCCGCAAACGAGCCCGTTCTTCCTCCAAACGTTTATAATCTTCCTTGGGCAACATCATCGCCCCAACCACGTCATCATACAAGCAAATAGCATCCCACCAAGACAACAACACACCACGAGCACCACCTCGAATATATCCCAAGGCCTCCGTGACCAAGTGCCCTGCAAGTTCCCCACACGCCTCATCTCCGGCAAAATAATAACAATTACATAGCATCCGGCAAATATTCGGTGTCCGACAAGGCAACGCAATCCTGCCGTTCCCCCGTGCCGACAGTATCCGGTACGCCGCGTCCAAACCGTTTTTCAAGTAACCCAAGTCCGAGTACAACTGGTAGACATCCATCTTGTCCGCCGCGTAACCGGCACGGGTATCCACGGGAACATCACCGTTCAACTGTCCCGGGTACAAGTGAACTATCGATTTCGCTCGCTCGTGGATAGCACCGGGAGTGCCGAAATCATTCTCCAACCACGGGTATACCCGTACCATAGAGTACACCGTCAGGTAACCGTGTAACAAACCGGACAATAATGCCGGGGAATACAACCGGAAATCAAGACTGTCCAGTTGCTTGTACAACTCGTGAAATAAACCTTTTTCCATCTCTATTTCTTGATTCACGATTTTAGATTTATGATTTTAATTGTACTTCTTGACTCTTTTTTAATCATAAATCGTAATTCATAAATCTTAAATTAATTGTTTCTCTCTATTTTTTCAAGGAATGAACCCGGGATATAAGACGTGGCAATCGATGCAACACCATCCAAGCGGATTACCACCCGCTTGTGACCTCGCAAACGCACCAGCTCTCCTTCCAACCCCACTAACGGACCTTTAATCACTCGAATCCGATCACCTCGCTTCAAGTCTTTATTCAATACCTCGATTCCGGCGGCAGAAAAATCCAACAAAAACATGAAATCTTCCATCTGCTTGTCGGGAACGATCAAGGAATGGCGACCTTCGATATCCTTCAAGTAAACAATATTCAAGGAATACTCGTTGAGTAAGGAGAAACTCGTCACTTTATCCGTACGGATAAAAATCATACCGTGAATCAAAAGGACACGAATCGTTTTCCGACCAAACGGGGTATCACGAACTTGCTCCTCACGTGGGAGAAAATTCTCGATTCCCAATTCATCCAATTTCTTTTTGATCACCAATTCTTGGTTCACTCGCGTGTAAGCGACATACCAATGCAATTTCTTATCCTCGATCATGTAATTGTTTATTCTATCAGCCGACCGGACGCGCTTCGCGCACTAACCCTATTACCGGTCCTGACTTATTGCCATGTGTTTCATGCGCCCCACTTAAACAGTGTTATATATTATAGACGCACGAAAGCTGTTTTGATAAACGATATTTCATATCAACAAACCATCGTTTTATGGCATTAACAATATTTGCTCACTAACAAAATTCACAAAAACATAATCACTTAATTACGAGAAATAAAAAATGTCACTGGAAATATTTGCGGAAAATAAAAATGATGTATATTTGCAGCGCATTAAACGATCATTTATTAATTCACAAATTGAATTATGAAATAACAAAGTATCAAATAGATACGACACATTCTTGTAAACATTTGAATGATCATTGCACAATCATTGCCTAACCACAAAAATCCTGCATATACACATCATAAATATAGCATAAACGCAAATTTACGTCTATGCTACGTTCATGATTCGTTCATGCTTCGAACTTGAGGTTAAGTATCGATAGACTTAGTATGGCGAAAAGATATACTACGAGTCCTTCATCTTCTGCAAATACCCCTCCGAGAATATCCGGCGGCTCCATACGGTCTGCATGATTCCCCGTAAAGCCAGATAAACAAGAAACGAAAGCCATAACATGTGATTGTTCGTGGCCCCGGAACAGGTATAATATATAAGGAAGAAAGCCCCGGCAGCAACCAACATCGCCCACAACATGTATCGGGTAGCCGTGGCTCCTATCAAAATACCGTCCCATAGAAAAGCGGCAAATCCTGCCAAGGGAATTGCCAGAACCCAGTAAAAATAATGGCTTGCCGTTTGAATCACTTCCCCGTCATTCGTGAGCAAAGCAAGAAAACCTTCTCCCCCGACTACATATAAAACGGTAAACACCAAGGATAATCCCACGCCCCAGCCGAATAAAGCCCGTACAGCCTGTCGCAATCGGCGAAGATCACAAGCCCCCACGTAACGTCCGGCAAGAGCCTCTCCCGCGTAAGCAAAGCCATCCATGATATAGGAGAATAAGGTAAACAACTGCATTAACAAAGTATTGACAGCCAGAATCACATCCCCCTGTCTTGCTCCCGTGGAAGTGAAAAATGTAGTTACCCCGATCAGGCACAAGGTACGCAGGAAAATATCCCGGTTCACGGCAAAGAATCTGCGCATGGCAAACAACTGAAGACTCCCCTTGAATTTGATAAGAGGTCGTAACTCCTTAAAATTAAACCACCAAAGTCCGGCAGCCATAAATATCCCGCTGTACTGGGCTATCACTGTTCCCAACGCCACCCCCTCGACTTTCATCCCGAACACGAAAACCAGACACGCGCTGCACAAGATATTGATCACGTTCATCACGATAGCGATATACATCGGGTAGCGGGAATTTTGCATCCCGATAAACCACCCCGTGAATCCGTATTGTGCCAGCACGGCAGGTGCCCCCCAAATGCATATCCGAAAATAAGTAACAGCGTATCGTTCTACTTCTGCACTCGTGTCCAATAACCTGAAAGCCAAGCGTTCTATGGGATATTGAAGAATCAGCATCAGCATGGCGGAAATCAGTCCCACGCTCACCGCCTGCACGAGAACCCGCGTTTCCGCGTCTTGGTCTTTTCGCCCGTATGCCTGTGAGGTCAGTCCACTGGTTCCCATCCGCAGAAAACCGAAATTCCAGTACAAAATATTAAACAATAATCCCCCCACCGCGATAGCACCGATAAAGGCGGTAGCCCCCAAATGCCCCACGATCGTCACGTCCACCAATCCCAACAAAGGAACGGTGATATTTGACACGATAGAAGGAATAGCAAGACGAAGTATTCTACGATTCATTGCTTGTACCCGATTGTCTGCCGTTCCGAAATCATACTATCCAACATTTGCGGGGTGAACATCTCCACGTCCTGCTTTACAATCGAATAAGTATGCTCCGTACCATTAATCTTTCCATTCTTTGCCAAACGTTGTATTCGGTTACGAATCATCATTTCCGCGACCAGTTTTATCAAACGGGCACTCGCGTGACTTCGTTTCTTGTTGTTCACGATATAGGAAATAAACTGAGCCATATGCTGTTGTGCCGTCCGGGTCATACGGGTATTGTCCGTCGCCAGATCCCGTTTGAGTATTTCCATTAACTCCTCCTCCGTGTAGTCCTCGAAAACAAGAATATTAATCATGTCGGAAACCTTCTCCACCTCGTCGTTAATAATCTGGCGGGGTGGGTCCTGTTTGGCGTAAATCACGTTATAAGCCCCCGGTTGAGTCGCCAACTGGTTCACGAGTATAGCCCTTACCCGATCCCGGAAGCCGGAGATTTCATTCAGGCTACTGGAATCCTCGTCGAAGAAGAACAGTCCCCCTTTGGATTGCAACAAGGCAACACCGATACTCTGCACGGCATCCTCCTCCGTCAACCCGATCAAACGTTCCACCTTAAAGCTGGTCACCTCGCTCTTGTCTATAATTCCCATGGCCTTATAAATACGGGCGATAATACGTGCAACCGTTCCCTTCCCCATACCGGAATTACCGGTAAAACACCATTGCAGGGACAGACGGGTATTTAGCTTGATCCCTTGTTGATTGTAATGACGAGCCAGATCCACGAAATCATGAATCTGTTTTTTAAGCTTCTCTTGTCCTATCATGTGATCCAAATCCTTCAAGGCCGCGGTGATTGACTTCTCGTCAAAAGTATCCTTGTAGGAATTGGGAAGCTCGGAAGTTGCAGTGGGTATATCCGCTGCCATCAACGTCGTGATCTCTTTCCGGGTAAGTTCCCTCTCTTTTCTGATCTTCATGGTGCGGGCAGACAGGTTGTGAATGGCTTTATCCACCATCTTATCGACAAATAGAGCATTCCCGAAATATTTATCATGTTCTTTGCATACCTGTGTGACCAAAGCATGGAATGCCTCTTTCGCCTTCGGGTGCAAAGTGTAATTCTTCTCGGTTATCTTCTGGACGGCTATTTCCAGCAACTCTTCCGGCGTGTAATCGGCAAAATGGAAGTGATACGGGAAAAGCGTCTTCACTCTCGGGTTCCCGGCAAGCGCCTTGTCCATTTCATCCGGATCGCCACTCAATATCACGATGGTATCCCCGTTATCCGCGGGCGACAATTGCCCGAAAATAACGCTTAATGCCGAAGCTCCCGCGCTGTCTTGGAATAATGTATGAGCGTCTTCCAAGAAAAGGATACCACCCCTCGCCTGTTCAAACACGTACATGGCAATCTGTTGAGGCGGAATAGAACCGTCGCCGATAAGTTCCCCCCTGCTCCTGACCGTTACCATGGACGTTTGCAATATCCCCGCGGACTCGAATATCTCCCCGAGCATACGTGCCACGGTAGTTTTTCCCGTTCCCCGGTTCCCGGTAAACAACATGTGTAGAGGCGGAATCACATCGGCATAACCGTGTTTCTGTCTTTCCCGGATAAAATAAATATAATTGATATAGCTGATCAAGCTGTTTTTCAATTCCTTCGAGCCGATCATCTCGTTAAACGCGTCTACCGATTTATTCGGATCGGGCTGCTCGAGGGTTTCGATATCCTCTACCTTGAGCAACATCATATCCTCTTTCGAGCGAGTACCCTTGTGATTCGACATCAAGCGCTTTGCCATCCGGTTCGCGGCATCGTTCAATCGTTCCTCTATAAACCTGCCGTTATCGAATCCCGACTCTTTCACGGTACAGCAATCCTTCAGCATATTAAAGAATTTGTTCTCCGCCTCCGGCGTAAACTTGAATTGCCTTTTCTCCAGCATCTGGCGGGTAATCTCCATCAATTCCTCCGCCGAATAATCGTCAAAGATAAACTGGTAAGGGAAACATTTCTTCATACCCGGGATTCCATCGGAAATAGCCTGCAAAGGCATCCCGTCACCCGCCATGACCACCACCAGAGGCGGTTGTTCCTGTTCCAGTATTCCCAACAACACGGTAAAAATACGCATCGCCGGATCGTTCGGGTCATTCGTCGGGTACAATTCGTCAGCATCCTCTATGTAAAGGATTCCACCCGTACTCTTCGCGATGGCTTCCCGAATTAATTGTTCTTCCACCGCCATCCCCGGCCGGGAAAAATCCTCCCGTTTATATTGATGTATTTTCCCGTTCGCCAAAACACCCGAATGGTAGAGAATCTCTCCCACGATCCCGGCAACCGTGTGTTTACCGGTTCCCGGGTTACCCATAAAGATCATGTTCATCAGAGGAAGTTTATCACTGAAGCCGTTCTCCTGCCGCATCTTCACGAACTCCGCCAACTCGTAAACACGGGTAATTTCTTCTTTTACCTTACGTAACCCGACCAGTTGGTACAAACGGGACAGTGCCTCCTCCTTATCTTGGGGTGTTGACGACATACCCGCCGCCTCGTGCACCTGACCGTTCACCGCGGCTATTTCGTCGGCGAAATTATAGGGCACATCCTGTTCTCCGATGGCAAACTCCAGTTGAATCACGGGTTGATCGAAGCACGATACTTCTACCCGGTATTCTCCTTCCTCCCAGAAATTCTCCAGCCCGGCTCCCAGATCCAAGGCGAAACAAAGCAAACGCTTTCCCTCCCGGTTCGGGATATAGTAATTTCCTTTAGCTACCCGATTCGCCTTCAACATCCCGCTCGAGTCAAAAATATTTATCATGAATTCATACGTCCATTCGCTGGACAAGAAATTCTCCGCCACGAGATAGAAACGCACGTCTGTCAACCCTTCCCCGGCAAAAGCCCGAAACGAATGAGGTCGTTGTACATCGGGAGCCTCCTCCACGCATTTATCCAAACCGATATCCAATAATTGGAAATAATCACGATACAGATCGTGCGATTCCAACAAATGTATTTCATCGGACAAGCCCGCCTGCCCGTTGATAATCATTTGCACCCGGTAAACACCCTCTTTAAGAGTAAAACCGGTAAAATCTTCAACAGAGAAATCGGTCGAAAACCGGAAAACAGGTTCCGCCTCCGGAATGGTAACCTTTCCCCCCTTTTGCGCCACGAGCACAGGTTGCTCCCCGTTCATATACACGAGAGCGGCAACAATCTCCGCGTCCCATGCCTTTTCATCAAATTGTTTATTTATTATTTCCGTATCCACGTACAACCTCTCCACCTCGTTCAACCGGAAAACAGTGCGATAACGCTTGTTCCCGGCGAAATCAATGCTCCCGCTACAACTCGTGCGAATACTTTTGAATTTAAAATTTATATCTGTAGCAGCTTGATTTTTCGACACTTTTGTGCTTTTTGCTTTCCCTGCCATAATCGTTTATTTATATTTTTATTACTCTGTCATCCCCTCCGCTTCTCTTCGCTTCCAAAATTAGCTTTATTTTTGACAAAAGACTATTTTTGCATCGTTTTATTTAAAATCAAAAAGTATGCTAAAACATATCGTCATGTGGAAACTCAAGGAGTTTGCCGAAGGAAAAACAAAAGTGGAAAATGCGATCATCATGAAAGAAAGTCTGGAAAGACTCGTAGGCATCGTTCCGGAAATCAAATCGCTGCAAGTCGGTATCAACGAGAAAAATTCCGATATGGCATACGATGCCGTTCTTATCTCTACCTTTGAAGACGCTGATGCACTCGCCCGCTACAAAGTCCACCCGGAACACGTGAAAGTAAGCGATTATTGTAAAAAGATCCGTGAAAGCCGGGTTTTCGTGGATTTTACCGATTAAATTACACTCTGCCTCAAGAACCTGCTCAGACGTTCCTGATAGGAACGTCTATACATTCGCTTGATTTTATCGTCCAAAAACGAACGGTCTATCAACTTATCAATTAGTGGATTATTATCCGAGAACATCTTGATAATTGCATCCCGTTTTTTAGGTAATACACCTGTCCGGTTGGCAAATGTGATAAAATCTTCTTTGCACGGGTAACCGCTATTGTGGTAAACCTCAGAATGTTCACTTTCCGGCATCAGACCACCTTGCAGTGCAAAATCCTCGTCCCGCACGTGAATGGATGTATTCATCAAGTCATAAGCGGGAGATAATAGGTAGTCACCGTTAGCAGATTGTTGCAATGAAAAGTTTTTCAAATGAGCATCGCCATTGGCAAACAGATAGTTAAATATAAGGAGTGTAAATAACTTGCTCATTTCCACCTGCCACGCCGACACGTTGGCTTTCAATAGTGTAGCTACATCCTCGTAGCTTCCCGTGTATTTGTAATCCTTGCCATGAGTGAAAGTTGTTTTTTGTGCCAATGATGAAAAATCTTCCTGCTTGATTTTATTACCATTAATATCAAAGTCAAAACGCTTGGTAATATATGCCGCATCCCCGTTTGCAAAAAAGAGTAGTCCGTTTTCGGCAACATTTATCTTGTAGACTTGCTTGGCTATTTGCATGGTCAAGTGTTCATTGGCAGGAATAAAGTTACGAAAACGCAGATACTTGTAGTTCGGCATAGGCTTAATTATATATCGCCCCTGCTGTCCGGTCGGGGTAAGTATAATTTTCCCATTCTCCACAATAGCCGAAAGTTTCTCTTGCACTCCCGATACGGATATTTGATTAATGCTTTCGGCAACATCCAAGCAATCCGCATCATAATTGAAATCCAGCACGGGTGAAACCTTTTTCCCGTTAAATAGATTTTTCCGACAAGCAGGGCTATACGTGTCGAACCCCGGAATCAAATTGCCGGGACAAACTTCAATCTTTATCATATCTTTTTTACCGTTATGGCCCCTATCGTGTCAGTGTGAGCCGTTGCTAATAATAACCCGAAAGCATCGTTCTCGTCAATTTTCAGAGTCTGACATTGGATGGCTTTATTTGTCCCCTCCGAAAGCATATTATAAAAGAACGGAAAAAGTTCTTTCGACAAAAATTCACGTTGACTTTTCGGAAATGACAGACTGATTGCTGTTTGCTCCTTGTCGAGCAAGAACGAATCATCATAACGAAAAATATATACTCCATGCTCTGTTTCCGTCAACGTTCCGGCCAACACACCATTAGCGTAAACTTCCGCTTGTCTCATTTAATTACCTCCTTCACTTTCAGTAATAATTCCAACCCCAGTGTATCCGCGATTTTAGTCAGCGTACGAACAGAAGGATTGCCTTTGCCTGTTTCTATACTTTTGATTATCCGCAGGCTTACTCCGGAATAATCTGCCAAATCTTGCTGAGTCAATCCCAACAAAGCCCGACGTTCTTTTATAATTGAATAAAAAATCATAGGTGCATTATTTTGCCTTTTACCAACAAAAATAATATTTTTATTTGACAAAACAAACGAATAGTGCATTATATTTCACCCGAACACGCTCCTGCACCCCGAAACAGAATAAAAAAAAAGAGAGATTCAAACTAATTTCGAATCTCTCTTTTCGGGGGAGCGAAAAACGGGGCTCGAACCCGCGACCCCGACCTTGGGAAGGTCGTGCTCTACCAACTGAGCTACTTTCGCATGAAAGTGAGCGAAAAACGGGACTCGAACCCGCGACCCTAACCTTGGCAAGGTTATGCTCTACCAACTGAGCTATTTTCGCATTCAAACTAACTTCAGAACTCTCGTGAGGTGTTCCTCGATTGCGATGCAAAAGTAATACCTTTTTTCTAAAAGCAAAAAAAAATGACCGATTTTTTTTAGAGAAATCGGTCAAAACTCCACGTACTAATTATCTACTTAACCTGAATCGTTCTGCTTATTTTACTCTTCTCCTCGTTCTTCGGCATTGTAATTTCCAGAATACCATCCTTGTACGAAGCTTCAGCCTTCCCCACGTTATACTTGTCTTCGGGCAGCTCTACCGTACGATGAAAAGAAACGGAAGAAAATTCTTTTCTCAGAAATTTTTGATCTTTATCCTTCTCCTCTTTCTCCTCCCTCTTCTCGCACGAAATCGTCAAATAACCGTCCTTGTACTCCAACTTAATGTCATCCTTGTTCATTCCCGGAACTTGAAGATCCAATGTCAAAGTTTTCTCGTTCTCCTTCACGTTAAGAGCCGGTAACCTCCTCTGCTCTGTCGTCTCCCCGTAAGGCCATATAAAATCATCCAGTAAAGATGAATAGAAAGGCCTTAAATCATTGTTTCTTTTTACGATACTCATAAATAATTCTCCTGTTATTTAGTTTAGAAATTATATGCCATTATACGTCTTCCTCGAGCATCCGGTTTCAAAAAGAATACGTAATAATCCGTCCGGTGACTTGTTTTCTGCCGTATATTTAGTAATTTCGACTCGTCAAAAAAGTTATGAACCGTAAAATTGAATATTGATATCATTTTCAATCTTCAGTTTTCAATTTTTCAATTAAATTATGGCAATTATTAGAGAACTAAACGGACACACCCCGAGATTCGGGAAAAATTGTTTCTTGGCAGAAAATGCCGCCATTATCGGTGAAGTAGAAATGGGCGACGATTGCAGTGTATGGTACGGTGCTGTTTTAAGAGGCGATGTACACTATATAAAAATAGGAAATAACGTCAATATTCAGGATAACGCGACAATACACGCTACTTACCAGAAATCCCCGACCAATATAGGAAATAACGTATCTATCGCTCATAACGCGGTTGTACACGGGTGCACGATCCACGATAACGTACTTATCGGAATGGGCGCCATCGTGCTGGACAACGCTATTATCGAAAGCAACTCAATCGTGGCAGCCGGAAGCGTGGTTACCAAAGGAACTGTAGTTGAATCCGGATGGGTATACGCGGGTGCTCCTGCCAAAAAACTCAAACAAATGGGACCGGAATTATTACATAATGAAGTGGAGCGCATTGTCAACTCCTACGCTATGTATGCCAGCTGGTACAAATAATAATTGAAAATGGAGAATTGAAAATGAAAGATTCTCCATTCTAAATTTTAAATTCTAAATTTCAAAAAATGAGCGTTATTGTTTCTCCCTCGTTATTATCTGCAGATTTTCTGCATCTTTCCAAAGATATTGAAATGGTAAATCAAAGTGAAGCCGATTGGTTTCATCTGGATATTATGGACGGCGTTTTCGTGCCGAACATCTCGTACGGTCTTCCGGTAGTGGCTCAAATCAAGAAAGCAGCCCAAAAACCTCTGGATGTACATTTGATGATCGTGCAACCCGAAAGATACGTGGAAGCATTCCAGAAAGCCGGAGCCGATATTTTAACCGTGCATTATGAAGCCTGTACCCACCTCCACCGGACAATTCAACAGATAAAAGCACAGGGAATGAAAGCAGGAGTTTCCCTTAATCCCCACACCCCCGTTATGCTTCTGGAGGATGTCATCTGGGATATCGACGTGGTATTACTCATGAGCGTAAACCCCGGTTTCGGTGGCCAGAGTTTTATCGAGGAAACCATCAATAAAGTCATTAAATTAAAGAAATTAATCCGGGAAACAGGTGCGAAAACTTTAATCGAAATTGATGGCGGTGTAAACTTCGAAACCGGACAACGTCTGGTAGATGCAGGCGCAGATGCTTTGGTAGCGGGAAGTTTCATTTTCAACTCCCCTGATCCGATGGCAAATATCAAAGGACTGAAAGAATTAACGATTTCTTGATTGCAGATTTTAGATTACAAAATGCATCATAAATCGTAAATCATAAATCTAAAATTACAACGTGGAAGCAATCATAAAACTTGAAAACGCGGTCATCCGCCAACAACAAAATACCATATTGAAAGAAGTCTCGTTAGAGATTGCCGAAGGGGAATTCGTGTATCTGGTAGGTAGAGTAGGTAGTGGAAAAACGTCCTTACTAAAAACTCTGTATGCCGAACTCCCCTTGAAATACGGTAATGGTGAAATAGCGGGCTACAAATTGAATAAATTAAAAAAGTCACAGGTTGCTTATTTGCGCCGCAAATGCGGTATCGTGTTTCAGGACTTCAAGTTACTGACCGACAGGAATGTTTACGCCAATTTGGAGTTTGTTCTAAAAGCCACGGGATGGAAAGACAGGAAAGCGATTCGCGAAAGAATTAATGAAGTGTTGGAAAAAGTCGGTTTGCCCGACAAACGGGATAAATTCCCTCACCAATTGTCCGGCGGGGAACAACAACGCGTAGTTCTTGCCCGGGCATTACTTAACGCCCCTCCCATCATTCTAGCCGACGAGCCGACAGGTAATATTGATCCGGAAACAGCCTACCAATTGGTAGAACTCTTGAAAGACATCTGTGATAGCGGAAAAACGGTAATCATCGCCACGCATCAATACGATTTAATCCATCACTTCCCCGGACGAGTCTTCCGGTGTGAAAACGGAACATTGCACGAAGATTTTTCTTTTGCCCTTCCCCCTGTCATAATACCGGAAACAGAAACAGAAACAGAAATCCTTACCGAAATCGAAGAAACGGAAACTGAAATGGAGATAAAAGTAGAAGTAAGTATTGATGCCGAGGTTATAAACGAACCGGAAAAGACCCCCGAAAAGGACAAGAAAAAAGATGATGACAACGATTCGGATATCGTTGGGTTTGAATTAATTTAATCTGTTAAATATGAATTTTATTAAACTTATTCTGATTTGGACAAGTTTGCTGTTATTTTCAAACTTGTCCGCACAGGAACATCCTCTATGGATGCGTTACCCGTCCATAGCACCCGACGGAAAGACAATCGCTTTCTGCTACAAAGGAGATATTTTCCTTGTAGACGCAGCCGGAGGTAAAGCTACACAGTTGACAACCCATCCCGGCTATGACTATCATCCGATATGGTCGCCGGATAGCAAAACTATCGCGTTCACTTCCGGACGTGACGGGGGGATGGATCTTTACACGGTACCGGTAAATGGCGGAACCCCTACCCGTCTGACGACGTTTTCCGGCAGTGCTACCCCGGAATGTTTCACGAATGACGGGAAAAATATTCTTTTCCGCGGCTCCCTTTTACCGGATCAAAAATACGGGCAATTCCCATCGGGAGGACAAGTATATTCAGTACCCGTGACCGGAGGTCGTCCGAAACAGGTATTGACTTTTGAAGCCTACGATATCTGTTTCTCGAAAGATGGTAATAAAATGTACTACCATGACTTGAAAGGATACGAGGACGAATGGAGAAAGCACCATACTTCTTCCGTGTGCCGCGACATTTGGGAGTATGATTTGAAAAACGGAGAATTTAAAAACCTGACAAACAAACAGGTAGAAGACCGTAATCCCGTGTTGGCGACAAACGATAACACGCTGTATTTCCTAAGTGAACGTTACGGTAGTTTCAACGTGTGCAAAATGTCTTTAGACAACCCGCGAACAATAGAACAAGTAACGAAATTCACCAAACACCCGGTTCGTTTCCTTACCCGCTCGAATGAAGATGTATTGTGTTTCTTCTTTGACGGGGAAATCTATACCATGACTCCCGGCAAACAACCCAAAAAAGTGAACGTCAATATCGTGATGGACGACCCCGTCCCGGCTGTCAGTAAAATGAGTTGGTCCAACGGAGCGAGAGAAGTTGCCGTATCCCCGAACGGGAAAGAATTTGCCGTTGTCATCCGCGGTGATATTTTTGTTGCCAACGCTGAATTCGGTACCACCAAACGCATCACGAACACTGCCGCCCAAGAGCGCAACGTGAATTTCTCGCCGGACGGACGTTCCCTCGTGTACGCATCCGAACGTGACGGACAATGGAATCTCTACATTTCCCGTATCAAAAACGCTGATGACCAATCTTTTGTTTACGCTCGTGAAATTGAAGAAGAACAACTCACGAAAGGCGGACAGGCTTGTTTTCAGCCTCAATTCTCCCCGGACGGGAAAGAAGTTGCCTATCTCGAAAACAGAACCGAAATCAAGGTACTTGATTTAAAAAGTAAAAAATCGAGAACCGTTTTACCGGCTAAATACAATTATTCTTACGCCGACGGGGATCAATCCTTTGAATGGTCACCGGACGGGCGTTGGATTCTGGCACAATTCTTCGAGGAAGGTGGTTGGCAACACCCGGACATCGCCCTCGTGAAAGCGGATGGCAAAGGAGAAATACATAATCTGACGAATAGTGGTTACACCGATGCCAATCCCCGTTGGGTGATGGGTGGCAAAGCTATTATCTGGTACACTGACCGCCAAGGTTTACGCAGCCACGGCAGCTGGGGAGCACAAGGTGATATCTACGGGCTTTTCTTGGATACCGATGCTTATGACCATTTCATCATGAGCAAGGAAGAACGGGCATTGGCTCAAGAACTGAAAGCCCAACAAGCTAAAAAAGAAAAGGCCGATACCTTGAAGAAAAACGATAAACAAGGCAAAGACACGAAGAAAAGCAAAGAATCCCCCGCCCTTCCTGAACTGAATTTCAACTTGCAAAACTTGGAAGACCGGATGATTCGTATGACAATTCACTCCTCCAACTTAGGGGATGCCATATTATCCAATGACGGAAACAAGCTGTACTATCTGGCTGCATTTGAAGGTGGTCACGATTTATGGGTGCACGATTTCGAGAATAACACGACCCGCATCTTATCAAAAACGGGACGCCGCGGAGCATTAGAACTGTCGAAAGACGGGCGTACCCTTTATTTATTATCCGGCGGACAGATTTTCACGGTAAATCAAAGCAACGGGCAACTGAAACAATTGAATTACAAGGCTGATTTCGAGTGGAAACCGACAGAAGAACGTGCAAGTCTGTATAATCACGTGTGGCAGCAAGTGACAGATAAATTCTATGATAAAGACTTCAAAGGAGTTGATTGGCCATTTTATAAAAAAGCCTACGAACGTTTTCTGCCGCATATCAACAATGATTATGATTTTGCCGAACTTTTGGGTGAGATGCTGGGAGAATTGAACGCCTCGCACACGGGTGCCCGGTATTACGCCCGTTCAAATCGTGCGGCTACGGCTAACTTCGGTGTATTCTTCGACCAGCAGTTCAACGGTGACGGTTTAAAAATCAGCGAAATTATTGAACGGGGACCACTGGATTTATCCGGGGACAAGATTACGGCAGGCATGATCATCCGGAAGATTGACAATCAGGATATCAAGAAGGGTGAAGATTACTTCGCTTTACTGGAAGGCAAAGCAGGAAAACGCACGATGCTAACTATCTACGACCCGATAAAGAAAAAAGAGTGGGAAGAATACGTGAAACCTATTTCCGCCGGCATGTTGAATCAATTATTGTATCAACGGTGGGTGAAACAGCGCCAACACATGGTGGACAGCCTGTCAAACGGGCAAATCGGTTACATTCACGTTGCCTCTATGGATAGTCGCAGTTTCCGGAAAACATATTCTGAATTATTAGGTCGCTACCGGAACCGGAAAGCGGTTATCATCGACACCCGGTATAACGGGGGCGGCTGGTTGCACGAGGATTTGCTGCATCTGTTAAGTGGTAAACAATACGCGGAATTTGTTCCCCGCGGACAATTTATCGGTATCGATCCGTTCGCACAATGGACAAAACCTTCAGCCGTGCTGATTAGCGAAAGCAATTACAGTAACGCGCATGGATTCCCGTGGGCTTACAAAGAACTGGGATTGGGTAAACTGATCGGTATGCCTGTCCCGGGAACAATGACTGCCGTGTGGTGGGAAACCATGATCAATAATGTCACATTCGGTATTCCACAGGTGGGTATGAAAGATAACCAAGGTCGCATTCTCGAAAACATGCAACTGGAACCGGACATTAAAGTGTCTAATGATCCTGCAAGTGCAATGCAAGGACGTGATTTACAAGTTGAAGCTGCCGTGAAAGATTTGTTGAAACAAATTAAATGACATGCTTATAAATAAAAAAAGTGGCGGGGAATCTTCTCCGCCACTCTTTTTATAGGGGTATTACTACTTTTTAGAAATCAACAACCAAGCATCCGCGAATTCCGGGTATTGCTCACGAATCCGCAACAATTCAGCCCGAGCGGGAGCCTCCTCGTCAAATCCGGCAATACTCACCCGACTCATTCCGGCTTCGTTCCGCATAATGATACTGGTATATCCCATTCCGTTCAGTTTATTCCGCAAATTGATAGCGTTATTTTGATCTCCAAAACTTCCCACTATCACGTTATAACGTTTCAAAACATCCCCGTGCGTCATGGTTACCTTCTCCTCTTTCGAAACAACCGGTTTCGTGTTCTCTTTCTTGGTGGTCGTAGTTTGGGTTGTGGCTTGCACATCCTCTTTCACAACAACATTTTCAGTTTCCTCCTCCTCGAAAGGTGGTGCGTACACACGTTTGTTCGTACCGCAACTGACAGTTATAAATGCCAGTAATATTACAGATACAATAATTTTCATTTTTCCCAATTTTAAATGTTATCCAATTTTTTCTGTCTTTGAAAAAGCAAAATTAATGATAATAACAACACTCCGATACATTTTTGAAATATTTTTCTGTTATCCGTCCTCAAACCTTCACGAGTATCGCTAATCAAATAAAGTATAATTTCTTTATACCAAAAAGTTTCAAAAAACCAACGATTAATAACACTACAAATATAAAAGATATCTGGAAACTTTTACTTAAAATTATTTTTTATCTAATATTTTTATTCACAAGCAAGAACGCCTAAATATCTTAATGATTTTGTTATCATAAAAGAATCAAGAAGATAGGTGTTATTAATCGTTGGTTTAAAGATACGGCATTTGTATGAGAGAGGAGTTCAATATCAATACTTTAGATCTAAATAATGATAAAGCATTTCATTATTTATACACCAAATATGCCGCAACATTGCGCTATTTTGCTGCAAAATACATCGAAGATGACACTACTGTTGAAGATGTAATTCAAGATGCCTTTCTTAACCTCTGGGAAAAACGCCAAGAATTCAAAACTGAAAATACCATAAAAGCATACCTGTACAAAATCGTGCGTAGTTTCTCGGTTGACACCATACGCCGCAGAAATATAGCCAACAGGTATGCAGAACGTGTCATCCGTGAAGAAGAAGATTACGATTTCTTTCTAGAGAATATTATAGAATCCGAAGTTTTCCAGATGATTCAAACGGTATTCAATCAACTCTCCCCTGCTTGTCGTGAAGTCTATCAATTAAGCCTTCAAGGAAAATCACACGAGGAAATCTCCCATTTACTCAATATCACCACCAACACGATAAAAAAACACAAAAACAACGCCAACCATTACATGCGAGAACAACTGAAGCACATATTATCTATATTATTATACATTTGAATTTCATGAATAAGCCAATCAAAAAGTCTTTATTACTTCTTCACCCACTTCACCGCATCCGCGAAAATCAATTGCCCCAGAAAAGCTCCTCTGTCTTGTAATGCAATTTTTACTTCTCCTTTTTGCAAAAAATATACCCCTATCGCCACCCAATCACTCCGCGGCATAGCAACATGCAGAGAGAAATCCTCTTTCCTTCCCTGATTATCTTCCAAGGTAAACTTCTTTTCTCCATACCGAGTAGAACTCATTAAAATATCCGCTTTATAATCCTGTTGTTCAAGAGTATAATAATACAATACTTCATTCGCTTGATATTGCAATCTGAAATCCAAATCGATTTGATAAACAAACACTTCATATTCTCCCTCCTCTGCTATATTTGCCGTCCATTCCGCTCTCCCTTTTCCATTTTTTGTTTTCTTTCCCGTAAAACTCCGTATGGGGAATCCGTAAGCATCAATATATACAGAACTAATCCACCCGGGTACGTTATCGGTAAGAAAATCCACGCTTTCTCCTGCTTTTTGTTTATTACGATGTAATAATCTATTTAAAAATGTTTCCCTTGATTCGGATTCCGTGATTTGAAATCCCGCATCCTCGTTGTCCACAATAATCTCGCCTACCGGTTGTTTAAAACACGTGGTATCCAAAGGTTCCCGTCCTGCCTTTATCGACTTTCTCCTCGGTTCTTCCACAAAATTACACACGTAATCTCCCGGAATATTCCCGGCTAGATTCGTTTGCAAAATCATCCCCATGGCTCTTCGAGGCAATAAAAAATTAATTCGGGAACATTCCCCGGCATAAACGACAAAATTCCCCGCCTCAACCAAATCCCTCGTGCCATCCCCCTTATCCGTGTACACGGAAATAATTCCGTCCGCAACCGAAGGATTCCACACACTAAAAGAAGCGATTACGTCAGTCCCTTCTTCACTCATATATTGTCCTGCATCTTGAATATACAATGAAGCGACACCTCGTTCCTCGTACAACTCGCGTATGGCAGCCATAAACTCAAAACCTAATTCTCTCTTAAATTCTTCCGCCAAACATTCCAGGGAAACCCGGGAAAAAGAATTCCTTTGCCAAAAATCACGCATAAATGCCGCCAGCCTGTCCCCCGGTATCTCGGAAGTAATTTGTCTTCTCAAATAAGCACCTTTTAACCGGAAAATAGCATCAAGATAAGGTATCGCTTCCGGAGCTTCCAAAGCCTCCCGCAAGCTTCGGGAAGCCAAACAACGGATAGCTTTATGCTCGTTCGTTTCCCCCACCCGATACAGATTCCACTGCATGTCTACTCGCGTATCCGTTTGTATCTCGTTTACAATACGGTCAACAGCGGGAAAGACACTCGAATGTACATAACCGCTGAAATCCGAGAACATCGGAATGAGCGATGCCGGGTTTTCAATCAATATAGGAACAATTTGTTTCCCAGCCACGAAATCCCATAAATCCATCCCTTCCAAAATACTAATCTCCTCACCCATATTAGCAGTACAAAAATTACGTATCATCTCCCCCTCGATATCCGTTCTTGACACTTCGGATGCCGCCCCCACCCTCTCATCTGCTATCTCCTTCAATGGAAAATGATAAGATTGGTCACAATTATTTTCCGGCTTAAAGACCAGTTCCGGCTGTACCCGCTCACTTCTTTTTCTATTTTTCCCGCGATACGCACAAAAACCGACAGGAGTTTCCACCAAAGCCAATTTACGGAAAGGATATTCCTTTCCGGCTAAACTTTCAAAATATTCCTTAGCTTCCCGTATTCCTTTCTCAAGTCCTTCCCGAGTAGCTTCAACAGAAGTAAATAAAGTTCCGTCCTCCTTGAAGTAGTACAATTCAAAACAAACGCTGTCTACAATAATTTCCCGTTTATTGTACTCTCCTATACACAATGTAATTCCCGGTAAAGCATGATTATTCTTAAAGCAGGTAGTGTTACCCTTTCGAACCGCTTCTCCTTGAGAAATAACGGTATAAGACGAATCATGCGTAACCGTGAGCACGTAGTCTGTAAAATATTTTTCAACGAATTGTTGAGCAACAGGAGATGATGGAAATTCTTGTGTCGGATACCATAAACACTCCGGAGTCAATAATGTATAGTAGTCTTCCAGTAGAGCCGTGTGTTTCCCGTAACGCAAAATATTAGCACTCCATCGCGTATTGTAATATTCTTTGTCAGGGATATCCAAATAACAAACACTTTCGTCTATTTTGCCTGAATAATGGACTACAAAATCACGTTTCTCTCCCGGCATCAAGGGATATAATACACTCAACACAAAATCTTTTCTGTCAAAATTTACAATCATACCCTCCGTTTCGATTCGACAAACTCTTAACGCTGGATTCAAAAAAAGGAAGAACTCGTTCACTTCTCCCGAATGCGGGTTGCGAATTGTCAACGTGTCATTTACGATCATCTGTGTTTTATGCTGGCGATACACAATATGTTGCCGCAATATTTCCATCCGACTTCTCCCGGCATATTCCGCGTGCAATTTCACGTATTCGTGTCGTTTTTGCCTGTTTTTCTCAAAATAAAGATAATAACATCCTCCCATCCATATTCCCGCGAATACCATCACGTATCCCGCAAACCGTACCCTGTATATACTCTTGGACTCATTGGGAAGGCGTTTCGTCCTAAGCATCGCAAAAAACATAAAAGCAACCCCGAGTAAAGCAAACGCCAACCGTTGTGCAATATATGGGAAAAGTCCCACGTGTTGTTCCGTCACGTCTGAAAAAACATTAGGTATAGAAATAGCTAAATAATCCAAGCTACCATACAAACAACCCGATAAAACAAAAGCATTCAAAAACACATACCCGACTAGTAATGTAAATATTATAAATGAAGTCCTTAGTACACTTGTAATCCATAATGTCACCCCAACTAAAAAAAGTATGGTCGGCATAGTAAGCGTAAACAAATAAAATAAATACGGGAAAAAAGTAAACGGGGCATTCCCCAAAGAAATATGAAATATTAAGGCTATCACACAAACCAATACATCCAAAAGCAAAAAAAGCCCTATAATTGCAAGTAGTTTCCCGATAACGTAATCTGTGTTTTTATAAGGACGAACATAGAGGGATTCGCATGAATCCAAATGACGATTCCTCTGTATAAAATCTCCTGCTATAAAAACGATGAAAATTCCTTGTACAAAATTGAAAAGAAAAGCATTAACAAAGGGTACTGAACAAGATAATGCCTTCAGAAAATGAATGGTAGTATCTCCCTGTATAACCCATTGCAACGCCAAACTTCCGCAGACAGCTAAAAACACGAGAAAAATGAATAACCAATTTCTTCTTAGTATTTTAGCTTCATAACGACTAACTAATATGATTTGATTGATATGCATGATTCTCGTGCTTTTATAGTGAAAAATTTCTTTATTTAGAAAACTTTCTTATAACCAACCATACCCCACTCAACAACACAAGAACACCTCCCCCGATATACCACCACATGCAAGAAGAGTTCCCACCATCAGACTTTTTCATCACCACGTCAGGGGAGGAATTTACAATTCGATCTCTAAATTCAACTTCCGTTGATGCCGTTTCATATCCTTCTTTAGAAAAGACCAAAAAATATCTTCCGTGCTCCTCGACCCAGATTCTCTGAATCGAACCGTGTCCCGTAGTTTCTGCTTCTCCTTCAAATAAAAAATTATGCAAACTATCATAAACGGCGACATGCGGTTGCTCTATACAATTATTTTCTTCATCCATTACTCGGATCATAATTGTATATTTTGCTGTCTTCTGAGCCATCACCAAGGACCAACAGCATACAGATAAAACTAAAAATATCAACTTCATAGTATTATATAATATTCCATTAATTTACTTGCATGCTATAATCACCCTTGCCCCGGCCATTTATAAGGTGAATATATTGTCAAATAGAATACTTTCGTATTATAATCAACTATAAAACTTGTTGTAGGTTTAGGATCCAAAAAATGGGTAGGATTCTGAACAAACACATCACAATGATTAGCCGGAGATACCGTAAAATAAACTTCACCACTTTTATCAGTTGCACCAACATGCCAGCCTCTCCCAGCCTCATATATTCTCACTCTTATACCATTGAGACGAACTCCGTCTGTATCCAAAACCGTGATACAAACATTAGGACTTTTTTCTGTTAATGTACCAGATGTCAGAACTAAAAACATCATTATTATAAAATATCTCATAATACTTCTATTTAAATCAATAAACTTTATTTTCCACCAACATTTCAATCTCCTCCAAACTCGGGTTCTTCTCCAAAATCATCCCATCCGGTGAAATCAAATACAATGTCGGGATAAATTCCACCTTATAATCGTCGCTCGTGTCGCTACCATTAATCTCTTTGTCAACGAGCAACTGCCGCCACAAGGGTTTATCCTCCTCAATGGCTTTCAGCCACTGGTCTTTCTTTTTATCACAAGAAATCCCGACCACTTCTACTCCCAACTCTTGTAATCGAGGGTACTCCTTTTTCAACACTTTGGCTTTTGCCCGGCAGGGGGCACACCAAGAAGCCCAAAAGTCCACCAACAGGTATTTTCCCTTGTAGTCCGATAAAGCCACGATATTTCCTTTCACGTCCGGCAATTTAAAATCCGGGGCTTGCCCTGTCAATTGTTTACTTTCCAACTCCTTGTATTTGTTCATGATTTCTTCCTTATCCTCGGATTCAGGCACCGTCCCCATCGCCTCAACAACTCGTTTAAACACTTTAAACTCCTGTTCAATCTTCCACATATTCTCCCGCACCAGCATCACGGCGATATTCGTTCCCTCGAACTCCTTAACAGCATCTACAAGCAAATCGTTTCCTTTCCGCCACAACAACTCGTTCTCGCCCATCACCAATTGTGTATCCTCTTCATTCTTGACATCCCGGTATTTTTGTTGCAAGAGTTGTATCTGTTGCATATTGCTATCCAACTTTAATAAATGTTCTGCCAAACGCACTTGTCCTGTTCCCGGATTCTTTGAAAATATATATTCATATTCTCCCCGCTGTTCCCAATAATATTCCCCGCTTTCGGGATAAAAAGGAATAGCTTGTCCCCGTTCCCCTATTTTCAAATACAACACCCGCCCCGTTTCCTCGCCTTTGATTTCGAAGCTCCGATCTTCTGTCACTACACGACGGGCTAACGTGTCCGCTCCACGCCCGTCACGGGTGAGCAGCAACACCTCTTTCCCGATACTTGTTTCGGGCAACTTTCCACTCAATGTATAATTCGGGGAAGTACAAGCTACCCCCAATATGCTTAACAATCCAAAACATATAATTCTCATGGCACGTGTATTAAAAATTAAAGGGGATATCACACGTTCCCATGAATATCCCCCCACCAACATAGTTACTTACGAATTTATTTCATCAGAAAGATCCCGGGAAATAGTCTAAACTTTTCATAGTCATTTTAGGAGAAACATATTGCATTTTCACCACCTTTCCATCCCCTTCAAAAACATATTTCGGTTTCCCGTAGGCTTTTCCACCCAACACCTCGTAAAGATACACTTTATATTTGCCGGCTTTATGAGTAGCTATTACCAAATAATCAAAATTATGCTCTTTATCGTCCGTCCACATCCAATAGCGATTACTTATATAAGTGATTTCTTCCCCTGTCACGAAATCCTGCGGTTGTAGTTCTTCTTCCGTGTTTAACTCCGTGTCATACATGTATAACTTATTGTTATTAACGAAATAGATAACCTTCGCCGTTAATTCATTGGAAGCATACAACGTGGCAGTATTCAACTTGGAAGTCGAAGCTATTTCCGTTACTTTTCTAATCGGATTATAAGGGGCATCATCCAACACCATATTATACAAATAATGTTTCCCGGTAACATCCGCATCTTCAAAGAGAGCGAACCCGGTATTGACATTCCCTACAAAATTCCGAACGAAAGCTTTCAATTTATGCTTGATCCCGTTAGGGACATACTTTTCTTCCTCTTGGCTATCTTTTACATTATTCAATAAAGCACTCAAACCGCCATTAAAATCCAAGTAAAGGAATCTGTCTTTCAACTCGTCAAAATAGAAATAATAGAATCCCATAAACACACCGCCATTCTTATTCGGTTTCGAATCCTCTTCATCATTCACCATAGCCGGGAACCCGAATTTTCCTGCACCTAATAATTGCTCGGTAGCTGCCTGTGCCGAGAAATAGGCGCCTTGATCGGATATATACCCGACACCATACATATTCCGCCATACGTAATAAGGTTTTTCTTCCGGGGCCACTCCACTATGAAACATCGTGTTATGCGTGTAAACCGTACTCATGTCCTCCATATTGATTATCCGTACATCATTATCCGTACAAATCGTCAAAGCTTTGGTTATAACATATTTTCCGGTTGACTCGTCAATAAAGCAATACACCGGATCAATTCCCAAACTAACCGGACTCGCGGGGAGCGCTTCCCCATCCTTTTTCTGTAAGATATCGGTAATTTTACTATTGTCCCACATGTGCAAATCGATGTCCGTCGAATTACCCATATCTTTAAGCAAATAAAAACCTTCCGAGAACTTGGTAATTACCGACAACGACATCACGTGATAGACATCCACCCCATTTCCCTTATTCGTGATCCGAAGAGTCAAGTCATAATACCCCTGATTCACGTTTACCGGAAAATCCAACACGCGTTCATAACCAATCGTATCCAACTCTATTTTTATAATCTGCGAGGTAGTACCAGAACCTTTCGTCAGATTCAATGTCCACAAATACTCGAACTCATCACCGGCACGGTCAGAAGTAACGGTAGGTTCTATGTGCAACACGTCTTGAAAAGCAATCTTGGAATAGCTTTCTTCCAAACCGGTCGTCGTAACTTTACTAATTTCGACGTAATCGTAATTCCCTTTATCGTCGTAGCATGACGAAGCAAATACGACAAGCACCAAAAGGGTTAATATATAGCTGATTTTCTTTTTCATAACCGTATTCGTTTTATTACATTTCATATCGAGAGAATCTAACTAACGTTCCTTCCGTTTCTCCGGGTTCCGGGGCTTCACGCAACGGTCCCAAGCCATCTTCTGCCCGACGGGCATTCTCTTCCGCCAACTTTCTAGTAAAAAAATAGAACCAATAATCAGTCAACCCCATATCTACACTATTAGGTTCACCAACCAGTGAATAAAAGAAATCGTCGTTCATCTTGATTCCCATGTCGGCAGTGGCATCTATCATGAACTGATGTTTCACTTTCCCGTATTTCCCGGCAAAGTAATAAGATGCATAAAAATTCCAATATCGAGGTTGAGTCAATATATCCGCGATGGTAATCACCTTTTCTTGTAATGTTGAATACCCCGGTTCAAAATTCTCATTACTACCAATCTTGATTCTCAATGTCACCTCTTTACTTTTCAAGGAAGGGTCACGCTTCAAAACAACCGGAACACGAGCCTCGTTCTTCCCGGCTGGAATCACGTAAAGCCCTTCCACGAGTGAATTATCAAACGCTATGTAATGCACATCCGCTTCGGCTTGATTTTCCCCCGTGCTCACTTGTTCCAAAACGAATTTACGCTCTTGATCCACAATATAGCCCATCGTCGTCACTTCCAACCACACGGTATCAAACACTTTTGTTTCCGGGTCGTAAACAAAAGTACGGGGAATCAATGTATCCGATTTCGTGTATGCCTCGTACACGAAATTCAGTCGATTTTTTGATTAGCATTATATTCCGTGGTAGGAAGAGGTGCAACATAATCCTGTTCTCCGACTTCCCGATCGGTTTTCCACAACATATTCTTTGTTCCCAGACGTTTGTAAATATAAAACATTTGTCCTTCGGCGAAAAACTCCCGACGATACTCGCGAACAATCTCTGTCATCACCTGTTCCTCTGTCAACGGGTTAGCCGCTACGCCTCTTGCCCTCATGTACTCGGTGTAAAGAGAATTTACATCGGATAAAGAAGTTGCCGACTCTATGGCTATCAAATACATTTCCGACAAGCGAATCAAAGGAATAACTTGCTTTTGAGAAGCCAGCTCCCCGATATCCGTGTTATCGTCAATCGTCGGTTGATTGTACTTCCGGGGAGTCGGTTTAATATTTCCCTGATTATCAGGATCTGTATTCCATACTTGAGCTCTATTATTAATAGAAGTCGATTGACCGGCAAAAATATCTTGCGTGAACTGCTTGTCCGTCAAATATAACTTCAAAGGATTTGAATCCCTAAATAATTCTGTAACATTCTTTTCCAACTCATAATTACTCAAAGCAAGAATACATTCGGAAGGCAACGCGTAATTTTTCTTATTCATGTCCGCGGTACCCGCTAACGTCAACACCTTATTGCCCTTCTTATCCACTGCATTAATCACCTCCATGGCAGCCGCGTAAGCTTTCGCCTTATCCCCCGTGTACATGTATAATCTCGCCTTCATCGCTTTCATGGCATAATAATTAAAACGGAAACGCCTGTACCCTAAAAAGTCATCATCTAAAGTCACGTCATACTCTTTCGTGTTGGAAAAATTATCCAACTCCTCGTAAGTATATTCAAACAACGGGTCCCTATCCTTGAACAAAGCTTCAGCCGCGTCTATATCCTGAACAATAAGATTCACGAAATCCGAGAACGCGTAATAAGGAATCGCATCCGTCGAAACTGTTTTAGCGTAAGGCAAAGAAACCTGTTTCGTCGCATTTTGAGGAATTTGCCCGAACAAGCGCAAAATCTCCATGTGGCAAAAAGCCCGTATAGCCAACGCTTCCCCTTCCACCAAAGCACGTACATCCTCGTTCACGATAACCTCTTTCTTCTCCGGTATATTCTTCAATATAATATTTGCCTGTACTATAATATTATACAATTCCCCATAAACAGCCGAGAAAAAATCTTTCGGGTAGTCTTCCTCGTAATTGAAATCCTTCAGTTTTCTTTCATTACTGTAATTACTTTCACTCCATGTCCAATGCTGAGCCATAAACTCAATATCAGTAACCGTCAATCGTTTCCCGTACAAGTTCTCGGAATTCATCTTAATGTAACAAGCCGTTAGGGCATTCTTAAAACCGTTAGGGGAATCAAACATCTCTTCCTCATCCCTCTCCGTTTCCGGTTTCACGTCCAGCCAATCATTGCACGAAGACAACGACCAAGCCAGAAAGAGCGTTACGTATATCAATATATTTCTCATGATAATAAAACTTTAAATTAGAACATTAATGAAAGAGTCAGCGCCACCCGTCTCGCGAACGGATAAGAAGTACCCCGTTCCCGCTTGATGGAAGATATATAAAATATATCCGACATATTGGCACCGATATTTATAGTCTCAATACTCCACTTTTTTAGCAAATAATCCGAATGCCAACGATACTGCACGCTCGCACTCTGGAATTGGAACACTTTATCGTCCATCACGAATCTGGATGACGATCTGGTCTTGGATGAGCCGTATCCTTTAAACTCCTTGATATCACCGGCTTTTTGCCATCTGTTCTTGTAAACCCTCTTGTCCACGTTATTTTTATTTATAGTGGCATCGGTTACTTCCACCTTGCTCAACAAAGTTTCATTATACTGTTGCCCTCCCCATTGAAAAGCAAAAGAAAGGTTTACAGACAAATCTTTCCAAGAAAATAAAGAACTCAGATTCCCGCGATACTTCGGCTCACTAACCCCGAAATAACGTTTATCGGAAGGATTCCATTTCTCCGTGATGTTTCCGTTTTTATCCAGAAATATCTCAGCTCCCGTGCTCGGGTCTATCCCCAAAGAAGGTACAGCCCAAATCGAATTTTTGGAATACCCCTCGTACAACAACTGATTCACATCCACATCCTGTGCCTTGTAAAGTTCCGTTTGCCGTTTTATCGCAGCGGACAGTTTCGTGATTTCATCTTTATTATACGCTAATTTTGTTGTCACAGACCACATAATCTCCTGTTGGGTATTCCTCATCAAATAACCGCTCAACATCACCTCGTAACCGACATTCTTCACCTCGCCCACGTTATCCACGTATGAACTGAACCCGTTCGCCAGAGGCAAATCCATCTGTGAAAGCAAGTTTGACGTCTTCTTGTTATACATGTCAAACGAAGCGGAAACCCTGTTATCGAAAAGCCCCACTTCAACACCTCCATTGATTTGCTTCGTTACCTGCCATTTCAATTTTTCGTTACCAAGTCCCATCAATTCCGCGCCATTCCAAATAATATACCTTTTCCCGGTATAGTAATTAAACGTGGACAACGCCTGATAAGACGAGAATTGTTGAGAGCCGGTTTCCCCGTACGAGCCGCGAAGCCTAAGGGTATTCACCACCCGATGATCCCGAAGGAACGATTCGTTATGCACGTTCCACCCGATTCCGGCACTCCAGAAAGGGGCAAACTTATTTTTAGTACCAAACAAAGAAGAACCGTCCACACGATAAGAGAAATCGGCAAAATAACGATTGTCATAAATATAATTCACGTTCCCGGTAAAACCGATACGTCGGGAAAGTTCTTCCGTTCCCTTCGGCACCCCATTCTTTTCATATTGCAACGCGTTAGACAAAAAATCAAGTTTTTCATCCGAGAACCCTTCCACGGTAAACTCGTAGAAATGATTTTTCCGTTGTGAAATGGAATAGTCAAATCCGGCGTACACTTGATGCTTTTCCGCGAAAACCTTAGAATAACTAAGCGTCGCGTTTCCATCTATATTCATATCCTCCCCCGTCCCGTAAACATACTTACCTTTCCGGAAATAGCTGTCACTACCGTTATACGTGTCAAATTCAGTATGGTCAGCCGGAAGATAATAGTCCGAAGTATTCGTTTGCTTTTGTAATCCCAGTTGAGCCCTTAACTTTAACGCGTTGGCAATATTCCATTCTATCGAGAAATTATTCGTGATAGTGGTGTACTCCTTCTCGTTAATGGTATTCAAGTTCGCGTCATACAGCGGATTAGGTATATTAAGCCCTTTCTCTTTATACGTTTTAATGTATTGCCCGTTCTCATCTTTCGTCCTGTAATAAGGATTCATGTTCACGTAATCGGAAAACGTTCCGTACTTACTCTCCACCCCTTTATTGATATCAATAATGGTCTGATTCTTGAAAATAACATTTTTCAAGGTATAAGAAAGCGTCACGCTACCGCTGAAAGTATTTCTTTCGGAAGCCTTCATCGCTCCTTGAATCGTGTTATAGGATAAATTAGCCCCCCAGCGGAAAGCATCACCACCTCCTTCAAGCCGTAAATTATATTTTTGACCGATTCCGGTTCTCACGGGTTCGCTCAACCAATAAGTATCCACGCCGCGTAACACATCCGAGTATAGCGTGTTGTACAACTCTTTCAGCTTCCTGTCACGCGTAACATCCTCCTCGTCGTCATATAATCCCACGATTCGTTCCAGTTCCAGTTTATCCCGGGCATTCAACATATCATAAGAAGACAAATCCGGTATCTCGATATTAATCCCCCCTTGGGCGTAAATTCTTAATTTCCCCCCTTGAGGAACCTTTGTCGTTACCACGATGACACCGTTCGCCCCTCTGGAACCATAAATCGCCGTGGCTGAGGCATCCTTCAGAATATTAATACTCTCTATTTCCTCGTCGTTGAAGTCCATTAATTTCTGCAACGATATCTCGAAGCCATCCATTATAACTAACGGGGCGTTCAACTGTTTGGATGCTTGTTGATTCAACTCTTCCACGCTCATCGGTAAAGACGAATTTCCCCGGATATTGATTTCAGGTACCACGTTCGGGTTACTTCCCAGCGCATTATCCATCACCACGTTAATCGACGGATCTATATTCCTTAAAGTAGCGAGAAGATTCTGTCCTTTGTACATCTTCAATTCCTTGGCAGACACGGAAGTCACGGCACCCGTGTAACTTTCCTTCGCTTTCGTGAAGATTCCCGTAACCACCACGTCATCCAAAGTTTCAGAATCCTCTTCCATTTTCACGTCAATCTTCGTCTTGTCGGCGACAGCAATCTCCCGTGTCTTCATACCCACGAACGAGAATGACAACACTTGCTCTCCCTCCGCCGGAACATTCAATTTATAATTCCCGTCCGCATCTGTTGCCGTTCCCAGAGCCGTTCCTTTAATCATGATCGTCACGCCGGGCAAAACCTCTCCTCTCTCATCCGTAATCTTTCCCGTGACGGTCTTCATTTTTTGATTCACTTCCTTGGGACTCTCTTTCCTGATAATGATCGTTTTCCCGTTAATCTCGTAAGTCAGTCCCGTACCTCTCAAACAATCGGTCAGCACGGCATCAATAGCGGCATCTTTATAAGATACATCACACCTTTTAAAAGCTTCCAGATTCACGTCCCGGTACACGAAATCATAGTCGGAAAGTTTCCTGATTTCATTAATAATCTCTTTAAGTGTTGCGTTTTTCAGACTGAAAGTCAAACTTTTGTCCTGCGAATACGCATTCAGACTAATTTGAGTGGTAAACACCAAGAAAAGGAGGAATAAAAACCGCCTCTTCCCTGCTACATTAAAAATTTTCTTCATAACTTTGTATTTAGAATTCAACAATTTCTCACGCTCTGTCAGCAGCAGAGTGTGAACGTAAAAAGTAGCGTTAGCAGCGCTGCTTTTTTATTTTACAAGCACCGTTTTTCCTTTTATTTCAAACTTTACATCCCCCGTTTTCTCTATCAACTCCAAAACCCGAGTAAACACCTCGTGTTTTTTCATGTTCACCGAGAATTGGTACGAACGTGCTTCCTCCCGACTATAAAAGACATCAAACGCGTACCATCTCCCCAAATCATTCAGGATCTTCTCTAGCGGGCAATTATCATACATCAATCGCCCGTCTTTCCACGCTAGATACAGATCAATATCTACATCCTCCACCGATAGCACAGACTTCGACTTATCAAACCGGGCTTGTTCATTCGGGACTAGATTCACCTTATGTCCCCCGGCACTCACGAGTACCTTGCCACTTTCCAGCGTGGTTTGTATCTCTTTTTCATCCTCGTATGCCCTTACCCCGAAAGTCGTTCCCAACACGAGTACCTCCATTTGTTGAGCCTCCACGACAAATGGCTTCTTCTCATCTCTCTTTACTTGGAAATAAGCCTCTCCCGCCAACAATACCTTACGTTTATCTCCCTTGAAATTTACCGGGTAAGTCAACCGGGAATCCGCGTTCAGGTACACGACTGTGCTATCCGACAACGTAAGTACATACTCTCCCCCTCTCGGAATTACCAAAGTATGATAAATCTCCGCGGTATCCCGTTCTAAAATATTCCCGTAAGTCAACGATTCATCGCTCACCGACAAAGATTCATTGGTCTTGACCAATTCATGGCGTGAATTCTCGTTTTCCAAATCTACCTTGCTGCCATCCGGCAATATCAGAATAGCCCGGGAACCCGGTTGTGTAAAGTCATTATTTGCCAATGCAACCTCGTTCCCCGAACCGGACTTATCACCCGCGTAATATAAAGCAAGCCCACCAACCGACAACAGCAATATAATGGCACATGCCACCCTGTAAAACCACTTCACCCGTTTTACAGGTTCCATCCCACGCCGTTTCTTCATTTCTTCTTGTAAAATCTGCCAATCACGTGCATTCTCTTCTTCCGTCTTCACGAAACGGGATAAACTCTTCTCGATATGTTCCCCCGACAACATACGTTGAAAAAGAGCCTCGTGTCGGGAGGATGCCGCTCTCCATTCGGTCAATTCTTTTTCCTGTATCTCATCCGCTAGTCCTTGGATGTATAAGAATATTAATCGTGCTATATGTCCTTCTCTCTTCAGCATATTATTTTCGCTTTTATAACTAAAGCGATTTCATACGCGTTTGGTGTAATAAAAAAAGTGACTTTTTTTCAACTTTTTTACGACTAACACGTTTTCAATAATTTACACTCCCGCTTAAAGAATTTGAATACATAAAAAAACCTTCGGTTGTTCCGAAGGTTTTAATCTATGCCAAAAAAAATTTAGCACCTCACAAATCATGAAACGAATTGAATATCAAAGTTGATTTTACCTCCCAACGCTTCCACGATTTGCACGATAGTTGAAATTGTCAAATTTCTTCCTCTCTCAATTTTAGATATTTGAGTCTTATCTTTCCCGACTAATTCAGCTAACTCGCTTTGAGTCATATTCCTTTTTAGTCGCATTTCTTTTATTTTAGCGGCAAGTATATCAGTCCTTAACTCCGCCTCGAACTTCTCCCGCCGCGGAGAGCCTTTTGCTCCTATATACTTGTCTAACAATTCGGAGTGTGATACTAATTTTGTCATTTCATTATTGTTTCAAAATATTCTTTTCTCAATCTCTCTGCTTTCTCGATTTCTGCCCGTGGCGTTTTCTGTACTTTCTTTATCAACCCATGCGAACAAATCACGACAGCATCCCTAGTTTTATCCCAAAAAGCGAACAATCGATAACTCATACTATTATAAAGAGTCCGAAATTCCCATATCTCACCATCCAACTTTTTAAACAACTCTTGATTTTGAATTTCTTGTGCTTTAGATAAATTATACAAAACCTTATTTCTTGCTTTAGGCTCCAAACTATCAATAAATTCAAGAGCCTCCGGCATATATAATATCTCTTTTATTATCTTCATATTGGAACAAAGTTACAAAATAAGTTGCAATTTAATGCAACACACGCGCAATATTTTTTCAATTAGAATTAAAACATCTTTTATCAATACCTCAAATCATCCCCATCATATAAGTTTTCCTACCTTCACGGGTGGGTTTTGCCAGACTTTTGGGCGACTATTAGGCGGCTTCGCCTACTTATAGCCCACACTTAGCCCACTCATCGCCCACGTTTTAACGAAGTATAGGTAAATTTAACTACCGCTATTCCCTCACCAGTTGTATCTTTAAACATTAAACAAAAAGTAAATACGCGAATAAAAGTGTAACTCTATGGTATGTAAAAGGTTGATATAATAGAGATATCCCAAAGGAGCGAATCGCGGAGGGGCAATTTAAAATTTAAAATCTAAAATTTAAAATCCGAAAACAATTCCATACTTTTGCACGAACGAGTTCAAAATAACCAAATACGATAAAATGAGAAAATTAATCTTTTTGTTCATGATAGTCTGCTCGTTCCGTTTGCAGGCGCAGACTATCGGGGAATGGCTGGCTCTCCCGCCCGTTCCCGTGGAGATGCCTGCATTCGGGAGCGTGAAGAACGTGGAAGGCAAGACATTCACGTCGTCACAATTATTGACGTCATCCGTGTTTAATATCGAGAATTTCACGCCGGAAGCCGATTCCCGGGAATTGCAATTCCACTCGTTGGTATGGCAAGAAGCCGCAGTGAACGAAGGCGTGGTAACTTCCGGGTACACGGGCAATACCCCGGCAATCATCGTGAGTGCCGTTTATGCCGCCAACACACAATGGATGAGCGGGAAACTGGAATTCAATTTTCACGGGGATGCCGAAGTGTATGTCGACGGGGTGAAGAAAATCACTTACACGGGACACAACGGCACGGAAGCCGCGAAACGGGATTGTTCCCTTGAATGGGTTCCGGGCAAGCACGTCATCATCGTGAAAAGCCTCGCTACTGGCAATAACGATAAACTCTTCTCTGCCAGCTACACCGCCGACGCCGCTTTCTCGGAAGCCCCGGTTCATTTTACCCTCTCCCCGAAAAGAGGTAAAAATATCTTGGACGTGCTGAACGGGAAACGGGTAGAGAGAATTCAAATTTCTCCCAGCGGGAAATATCTCTTGATGTCGGAAAACGATATCATCAACGGTAAAAACAGTCGCATGACGAACGTGTACCGCCTTGCCGACAAGGAAGTCGTGTACTCGTTCTACGGGAATGACGCATCCTCGCTGACTTGGACTCCCGGACAGGACAAACTCTCGTTCCTGTTGAAAGAAGGAAACGGTAATTCCCTCTATACTTATGATATCGAATCCCGTGAACAAAAACGCCTGTTCAAGGCGGACCAAAATATCAGTTCCTACAACTGGTCGCCCGACCGTAGCTATCTGGTATATTACAAAACCGAAAACTACACGGAAAAAGAGTGGGAATTGCGTAAATTAGACGGTATCGAGGATAGACAGGCATACTACCGTAACCGTTATTTCCTGTGCAAATATGACCTCGGCACGGGTATACACACCCGCGTGACTTGGGGTAACCAAACGACCTCTATGATGGATATCAGCCATGACGGGGATTATATCCTGATTGGCACGAGCAGACCGGACTACAACGAGTATCCCTACCGGAAACAATCCGTGTACATGCTGAATGCCCGCACTTTCGAGGTGGACACGCTTTGGGAAAACCGTTTGCAAGATATACAATGTTCATTCTCGCCGGACGATTCCCGATTGTTAATCAGTGGGTCTGCCGACGCTTTCGGCAAACTCGGCGTGAATATCGCCAAAGGACAAATGGTCAACGGGTACGATACCCAATTGTTCATTTACGACTTGAAGACCAAAGAGGTAACCCCTATCACGAGAGATTTCAACCCGAACGTGACGAATTACGTTTGGCACAAGGACGGTAATATTTACATCGTTGCCGAGGACACGGACTACGTCCACCTGTTCCGCCACGGGCAAGACGGCAAGATAACGAAAATAAATTGCCCGGGTGACCTCGTGCAAAGAATCAGTCTGGCAGAAGACGGCAATACCGGGGTATATACCGCTTCCGACGCGAGTTACCCGACACGGGTTTACACGCTGAACCTGACAGACCTGAAAGCACGAGAATGGGCTAACCCGCAAGGCGAACAATACAAGAATATTGAATTCGGGCAAGTGAAAGACTGGGATTACGTCTACAAGAAAGGTACCACCATCGACGGTCGTTACTACCTGCCCGCCGATTTTGACCCGAACAAGAAATACCCGATGATTGTATATTATTACGGTGGTACATCCCCCGTGGAAAGAACTTTCGGCGGAAGATGGCCTTTCAACCTGTACGCGGCGAATGGTTATATTGTTTACGTGATGCAACCCTCTGGTAGTACCGGGTTCGGGCAAGAATTTTCCGCGCGCCACCAGAACAACTGGGGTAAAACCACGGCTGACGAAATCATCGCCTGCACCAAAGCTTTCATGAAAGCACATCCTTTCGTGGACTCCAAGCGGGTCGGATGCATGGGTGCTTCCTACGGTGGTTTCACGACCATGTATTTGCAGACCCGCACGGATATCTTCGCCTGTGCCATCTCTCACGCCGGCATTTCATCCGTGTCAAGTTACTGGGGTGAAGGATACTGGGGATACAGTTACAGCACAAATGCATCGGGACATTCCTTCCCGTGGAACCGTAAGGATATCTACGTGGACCAAAGCCCCTTGTTCAACGCGGACAAAGTAAATACCCCTATCCTGTTATTACACGGTACTGCCGACGTGAATGTACCCACGGGCGAAAGTATCCAGTTCTACACGGCATTGAAACTCTTGGGCAAAGATGCCGAGTTGGTGCTAATCAAAAACGCCGACCATGCCGTGGTAGACTACAACCAACGCATCATCTGGGGTAACACTATCATGGCGTATTTCGCCAAATACCTGAAAGGCGAACCCGCGTGGTGGGAAAACATGTACAAGGACAAGAATTTATAAATTCCGTGATTCGGTGATTGTCGATTTGGCAATCACCGAATCTTTCTATTAAATAATGAATAAAATGGGATTAGAAATAGAACGCAAGTTTCTGGTAAAAGGAGATTACAAGACCGACGCATCAAAATCTACCCGAATCACGCAAGGGTATCTCTCCTCGGTTCCGGAGCGTACCGTACGTGTCAGGCTCAAGGGGGATAAAGGATACCTTACCGTCAAAGGCGCCGGAAATGAATCCGGAGCCAGCCGATACGAGTGGGAAAAGGAAATCCCCGCGGAAGAAGCAAAAGAACTATTGCAACTTTGTGAACCGGGAATCATCGACAAAACCCGCTATCTCGTTCCCCACGGGAATCATCTTTTCGAAGTCGATGAATTTCACGGGGCAAATGCCGGATTGGTACTCGCGGAAATTGAACTGGCAAACGAAAGTGAGCATTTCGAACGCCCCGCATGGTTAGGTGAAGAAGTTACCGGCGATGAAAGATATTACAATGCCCTGTTGAGTAAAAATCCTTACACGAAGTGGAATACGTTAGGTTCATAAAGTTTATAAGGTTCATAAGGTTCATAAAGTTATAAGAATTACGGGTGATTTTATCGGCAAAAAAAGCTGACGTAGACAAGCGCCCCGCGGGGGTCTATAAACCTTTTAAACCTTACAAACCTTATGAACTTTATGAACTATAAGACTTTGAATTCCCAAGTGAAAAACATACCTTTGCCGAAAATTAAAAATTATCATCAAAAAAATACAGGCATGGAGAAAATCCTTAATCGAGCAGCGGACAATATCCGCGTTCTTTCAGCTTCTATGGTTGAAAAAGCTAAATCGGGTCACCCGGGCGGAGCCATGGGTGGTGCTGATTACATTAACGTGTTGTATTCTCAATTCTTAAACTTCGACCCGGATGATATGACATGGGCAAACCGTGACAGGTTCTTCCTTGACCCGGGACATATGTCGCCGATGTTGTATTCCATGTTAAGCCTGATTGGCACGTACAGCATGGAAGATTTGAAAAACTTCCGTCAATGGGGCAGCGTGACTCCCGGTCACCCGGAAGTGGACCACAAACGAGGCGTGGAGAATACTTCCGGACCTCTCGGTCAAGGTCATGCCATGGCTGTAGGTGCCGCTATTGCAGAGCGTTTTCTGGTTGCCCGTTTCGGGGAATGGATGGCTCACAAGACTTACGCGTTTATCTCCGACGGGGGTATCCAAGAAGAGATATCTCAAGGTGCCGGACGTATTGCCGGAACGCTGGGATTGTCCAACTTAATCATGTTCTACGACGCCAACGAGGTACAATTATCCACCCGCGTGAACGAAGTGACTTGCGAGGATACTGCCGCCAAATACAAGGCTTGGGGCTGGAATGTGCTCACGATTAACGGGAACAACGCCGGGGAAATTATAGCCGCACTGAAAGCCGCTAATGAAGAAAAAGAGCGTCCCACGCTGATTATCGGTAAAACCTTGATGGGTAAAGGCGCCATGGGACCCAACGGGGAAGATTTCTCCGATAAAGTATCCACTCACGGGCAACCTTTAACGGGTGCGGGAGCTTCTATCGAAAAGACAATCGAGAACTTGGGCGGTGATCCTCAAAATCCATTCGTGATATTCCCGGAAGTAGCCGAGTTCTACGCTAAAGTACTTGACGAGAAACGGGCTTACGCGAAAGCAAAGAAAGCAGAACAAGCAGCATGGGAAAAAGCAAACCCGGAACTGGCAACTAAATTGCATAAATTCTTATCCGGTGCGGCTCCCGAGATTGATTACAAAGCTATTCAACACAAACCTAATATCGCCACTCGTGCCGCATCGGCAGATGTACTGGTAGCATTGGCTCAACAGGTGGAAAACATGATTGTATCATCTGCCGACTTAAGCAACTCGGACAAGACGGACGGGTTTATCAAGGGTGGTGCACGTGACCTCGTGAAAGGCGATTTCAGCGGAGCCTTCTTACAAGCGGGTGTTGCCGAGTTGACGATGGCTGTTATTTGCAACGGTATCGCTCTCCACGGCGGGATACACGTGGCTTGCGGAACTTTCTTCGTGTTCTCCGATTACATGAAACCGGCTGTACGTCTTGCCGCATTAATGGAATTACCGGTAAAATACGTATGGTCGCACGATGCCTTCCGCGTGGGAGAAGACGGACCGACACATCAACCGATAGAGCATGAAGCACAATTGCGCTTGATGGAGAAAATGGATAACCATTCCGGTAAAATGAGTTTACTGGCATTACGTCCGGCTGACGCTGCCGAAACCTCTGTTGCATGGAAAATGGCCATGGAAAACACCTCCACTCCTACTGCGTTGATTCTTTCCCGTCAGAATATTACCGATCTCCCGGGGAAAGACCGTTACGATGAGGCTTTACAAGCCGAGAAAGGTGCTTACGTGGTATGTGCGACTGCCGAGAACCCCGACGTGGTACTAATCGCTTCCGGTTCTGAAGTTTCGACTTTGGTTGAAGGAGCAAAATTACTCCAAGAGCGCAAGGGTATCACTTCACGTGTTGTATCCGTGATTTCGGAAGGATTGTTCCGTCATCAGGATAAATCATACCAAGAACAAGTAATCCCCGCTGACAAACCTAAATTCGGCTTGACAGCAGGATTATCCGTTACACTGGAAGGATTGGTCGGTTGCAACGGTCGTATCCACGGTGTAAATCACTTCGGGTATTCCGCACCCGCGAAAGTACTCGACGAGAAATTCGGGTTCACGGGAGAATACGTGTTCAACGAGATTTGCGAAATGTTGGGCAAATAACCCACAACCTACTCAATATCAAAAGGAATAGTTCTAACTATTCCTTTTTTTATACCTCATTCCTTCCTTTTAATTTTATTTATTCTAAAAAAAAGCAGAAACACTTGCATGTATAATAAAAACATACTATCTTTGCACACGCAAAACGGTGATAGTTTTGACTAACATTGCGGGATGGAGCAGTTGGTAGCTCGTTGGGCTCATAACCCAAAGGTCGTCTGTTCGAGTCAGGCTCCCGCTACAAAATAAAGGATCGAGAAATTGATCCTTTTTTCTTTTCTCTAAAGAAACAAAAATAACAAAACATATCATCTATAATTGTCCCTATAAATCACCTGTTTTATCCGTTCGATAAATTCCTGCAAACGCTCTGTCCGGTGATTCCCCATGATCCATAAATTACCGGCATCACGCTCATCCCGGTATGACGGCTGTATATAAGATTTATCCAGTATCTCGTAACCATTTCGCTCGTAATATTTCACCCGACGGGTGGTCATTTCATCCATGGTGGGTTCCACTTCAAGCAAACGTAAACCGCTCAAATGTTCCGTGATATAATCCAGCACCTGCTGTCCGACTTTCAGGTTACGCATTTGGCTAAACACGGCAAGATGCTCCATGTAATAAAAATCATGCAAGTCCCAATAAATAAACAATCCTGCCAGCGTATCGTCACACTCTATCGCGTTGAAATGCATCTCCGGTTTTTCAAGAATCAAGCGTTGCAATTGCTTGATATCCCTTCTTTCATTTTCCGGGAAAGCCTCCTCGTAAAGCGGTATCAATCTTTGTAACCGGATATCCCCGGGTTCTGTTATTCTTATCAAGTTCATCATCACGTTTCCATATAAAATATTTACAAATATAATAATTCTCTATCAAGTTTAAATTTCCCGAACCCGATTTTATGTTATCACGTATCATCAATGTGTAAAAATATTTAACTGCCCTATTCTGCAGGCCTTTTTCGCAAAAAGAGCAAAAAATAATTTTTTATCACATCAATTTGGTACGGCGTTTGCCTATTTAGCGCAAAATATATACAAGATTGAACACAATTAAATAAAGACAGTATATGAAAATGCAAAAGTCAATGATTACTTTATCTCAACGATTCTTTGGAATCGCATTGGGGATAACCCTTTTTGCTTGTGGAGGTCAACAGCAAGGTCAACAAGCCGGAGCACCGGAATACGCCGTAATGACCATTGAAACAAGCGTGTCTAAGTTGAACAACGCTTATCCGGCAACAATCAAAGGACGTCAAGACGTGGAAATTCGTCCGAACGTGAGTGGATTTATCACGAAATTATGCGTGGATGAAGGAGCGGTAGTGAAAAAAGGGCAAACCCTGTTTGTCATTGACCCCGTTCAATACGAAGAAGCTGTCAATGTAGCTCGTGCGGCAGTGAACGTAGCCAAGGCAAACGTGGCAACCGCGGAATTAACAGCGAAAAACAAAGAGAAACTGGCAGAGAAAAATATTATCAGTTTGTACGAACTGCAAATGGCGAACAACACGCTCGCCTCACAAAAAGCTGCCCTAGCCCAAACGGAGGCTCAATTAATCAACGCGGAGAAAAACCTCTCTTACACGAACGTGACGAGTCCTTCTAACGGGGTTGTCGGGAAAATACCTTTCCGCGTGGGAAGTCTTGTAAGCCCGAGTTCTGTTACAGCCTTGACCACGGTTTCCGACAACTCGGAAATGTATGTCTACTTCTCCATGAATGAAAAAGATATCCTCAAATTGATGCGTGAAAGCAACGGGGCTACTCAAGGTGCCTTGAATCAAATGCCGGCAGTGGAACTTCAATTGGTCGACGGTTCCATTTACAATGAAAAAGGTAAAATCGAAACTTTAAGCGGAGTTATCGACCAGACAACCGGAGCAGCCAGCGTGCGAGCTACTTTCCCGAACCCGAACGGCATATTGCGTAGCGGAGGGTCTGGAGTAATCTTGTTACCTGAAGAAGATGACAAGGCCATTATTATTCCCCAAAAAGCAACCATGGAAATACAAGACAAGAAATTCGTGTTCGTGGTAAACGACAGTTCTATCGTGAAAATGACAGAGATAAAAATCCTTCCCGTGAACGACGGAAAAACTTACGTGGTAACCTCGGGGCTTAACACGGGAGACCGTATCGTGGTAGAAGGAGTCGGAACAACCGTGAGAGACGGAATGACCGTAAAACCCATTACCGTGGCAGAGGCCACCGCTAAACGTCAGCAGGTTATCGCCCAACAAGGCTCCAAGCACTAGAACCACGCACTAAAATGAATGAGAAATTATGAAATTAGATAGATTTATAAAACGTCCCGTACTCTCTACGGTTATATCCATTATCATCGTGATCTTGGGTATACTGGGGTTGGTATCCATTCCCGTAACCCAATACCCGGATATCGCTCCCCCCACGATACACGTGAGCACTACTTACACGGGCGCAAATGCCCAAACGGTACTGAACAGTGTCATAGCCCCGTTGGAAGAACAAATCAACGGTGTAGAAAACATGATGTACATGACATCCACCGCCACCAACACCGGAGAAGCTACTATTGACGTGTATTTCAAACAAGGTACGGACTCCGATATGGCGGCAGTGAACGTGCAGAACCGCGTAGCGAAAGCACAGGGATTCCTGCCTGCCGAAGTTACTCAAGTCGGAGTTATCACGAGCAAGCGGCAAACGAGTATGTTGCTGGGATTTACTGTCTTTAGCTCGGATGATAAATTCGATGAAACCTTTCTACAAAACTACGTGAAGATTAATCTAATCCCCCAGATTCAACGTGTACCCGGTGTGGGTGACGCCATGGTGCTGGGAGCCGATTACTCCATGCGTATCTGGTTGAAGCCGGACGTGATGGCTCAATACAAACTGATGCCTTCGGATGTAACCGCCGTTCTGGCAGAACAGAACATCGAAGCAGCCCCGGGGCAGTTCGGGGAAAATGGAGATCAATCTTTTCAATATATCATGAAATACAAAGGTCGTCTACAAACGACCGAAGAATTTGAAGATATCGTAATTCGTGCCACGTCCGACGGAGAAATCCTTCGACTGAAAGATATAGCCCGCATCGAACTGGGAGGTTTGAGTTATGGTTTTGCCACCCGTTCAAACGGGCACCCGGGAGTAACGGGTATGATTTTCCAAACTGCAGGTTCAAACGCCACGGAAATTATCAATAATATCGAGGCCTTACTGAAAGATGCCTCCAAGGATTTTCCCCCGGGTGTGGAATACAGTATTCTGTTGAACGCAAATGATTTCCTGTTTGCCTCCATCCACGAAGTGCTGAAAACCTTGATCGAAGCATTCATCTTGGTATTCCTCGTTGTATTCATCTTCTTGCAGGACTTCCGTTCCACGTTAATCCCTGCCATAGCGATACCCGTGGCGTTAATCGGTACGTTCTTCGTGTTACAATTAATCGGGTTCAGTATGAACTTGCTGACTCTTTGCGCGCTCGTGTTGGCCATCGCCATAGTCGTCGATGATGCTATCGTCGTCGTTGAAGCGGTACATGCCAAGCTCGACCAAGGGTATAAATCACCTCTTAAAGCTTCTATCGATGCCATGAGTGAAATCTCCGGTGCTATCGTATCCATTACCCTCGTGATGATGGCCGTGTTTATCCCGGTGAGTTTCATGACAGGTACTTCCGGAACTTTTTATCGTCAGTTCGGTCTGACCATGGCTGTTGCTATCGGTTTGTCGGCAATCAACGCACTGACATTGAGTCCTGCCTTGTGTGCCATATTTCTGAAACCGCATGATAAAAATAAACAAGGGCATAAAAAAGGATTGATCAATCGTTTCCATGCGGCATTCAATACCGCTTACGACGTAACTCTCGAGAAATACAAAAAAGGTGTCAATTTCTTTATCAACCACAAGGTTATCAGCTTTATAAGCGTTGCCGTAAGTATTGTTATATTGATTCTCTTGATGAGGTCTACCCCATCAGGTTTAGTACCTAACGAAGATACCGGAACCTTCTTTGCTATTGTAGACCTCCCTCCTGCCACTTCTTTGGAAAGAACACGGGCAGCACTGGCTCAAGTGGACAGTTTGATTGCAAGCAACCCGGCTGTCGACGGACGCACGGAAGTTGCCGGTTATAGTTTCATTGCCGGGCAAGGTAGTTCCTACGGAACATTTATATGCCGGTTGAAACCTTGGGACGAGCGCGGTAAAGGCGAAGATATTAATAGTATTATCGGACAACTCTACATGCAAACGCAAGGTTTGATAAAGGATGCACGGGTACTTCTATTCGCACCTCCCATGATTCCGGGTTACAGTATCACGAACGGTTTCGAATTTAACCTGCAGGATAAAACCGGAGGTAGTCTGGACGACTTTTATAGTGTGGCACAAAACTTCCTCGAAAAATTGAATGAACGTCCGGAAATAGCCACCGCACGTACCTCTTTCAACCCGAACTATCCCCAGTATATGGTAGACATCGACGTGGCCAAATGTAAAGAAGCGGGACTAACCCCGAATATGTTACTAACCACGTTACAAGGATACTACGGTGGTATGTACGCCTCCAACTTCAACCGTTTCGGTAAACTATACCGGGTAATGATACAGGCTGATGCCAATTTTAGGGTCAATCCCGAAACACTTAACCAAATCATGGTCAGAAACGGAAACGAAATGGCTCCTATCACACAGTTTATTACCTTACGGAAAATATACGGCCCGGACAACATCAAGCGTTTCAACATGTTTACCGCCATGAGCGTGAACGGCTCTCCTGCCGACGGATACAGTTCCGGACAAGCCATTCAAGCTATACAGGAAGTAGCCGCAGAAACCTTGCCCACGGGATACGGTTTCGAGTATTCCGGTATGACACGTGAAGAACAAAATTCCAGCAGCGGTACGACAGCCATGATCTTCCTGCTCTGTCTGGTATTCGTTTACCTGTTATTAAGTGCACAATATGAAAGTTACATATTACCTTGGGTAGTTATCCTGTCCATACCGTTCGGGTTGATGGGTAGCTTTATATTCGCTAAATTCATGGGTGTCGAAAACAATATCTATTTGCAGATATCATTGATCATGTTGATCGGGTTGTTGGCAAAGAACGCCATTTTGATTACCGAGTTCGCCTTGGAACGCCGGCAATCCGGCATGAGTATCGTCTCCGCTGCCGTGTTGGGTGCTTCTGCCCGTCTTCGACCGATTTTGATGACCTCATTGGCTTTGGTTATCGGATTGTTGCCGTTGATGTTTGCCAGTGGCGTGGGAGCCAACGGTAACAGTACCTTAGGTACGGGAGCCATCGGTGGTATGTTTATCGGTATGATTTGTCAGATATTCGTGGTACCGGCATTATTCGTGGCATTCCAATACTTGCAGGAAAAGATCAAACCGATCGAATGGCATGACACGGATAACTCCGAACTGGAATCTGAAATTGAACAATACACAAAATAAAGAATAATGAAAAGAGTTACAATATACGCCCTCAGTCTAGGGGCCTTGCTAAGTAGCTGTAACATCTACAAGCAATACAATCGCCCGGAAGTAGATGTTCAAGGCTTGTATCGTGATCCCGTTTCCGTGACGGACACCTTGACTACAGACACGACAAACATGGGTAATCTACCGTGGGAAGAAGTGTTCACGGATCCTCAATTACAACAATTGATCCGGTTAGGTCTGGAACAAAACAGCGATCTCCAGACTGCCGTGCTGAAAGTGAAAGAAGCAGAGGCAGGCTTAATGTCCTCCCGTCTGGCATACTTACCTTCCTTGGGATTATCTCCCCAAGGAACAGTGAGCAGTTTTGACAAAATGAAAGCCTCACAAACCTATACCCTACCGGTAGTTTCCAGTTGGGAAATAGACCTGTTCGGAAGATTATTAAATGCCAAACGAGGTGCTAAAGTCATGTTACTACAAAGTGAAGCGTATAAACAAGCGGTTCAGACACAAGTTATTTCCGCTATCGCTAATGCTTATTACACGTTGTTGATGCTAGACAAACAACTGGCTATCACAGAAGAAACTGCGTTACTCTGGCAAAAAAGCGTGGAAACCATGAAAGCCATGAAAGAAGCCGGCATGGTAAACGAAGCCGCGATAGCACAAAGCGAAGCAAACAGTTACATGATTGCCGCTTCTATCCCCGATTTAAAGCAAAGCATCCGGGAAACGGAAAACTCGTTGTCCCTCCTGTTGAAACAAGCCCCTCAAAGAATAGAAAGAGGCAAGTTGGAAGACCAGAATCTGCCTACCTTGCTAAACGCGGGCGTTCCGGTTCAATTATTATCAAACCGCCCGGACGTGAAAGCGGCGGAAATGGCTCTCGCTTCCACTTTCTATAACACGAATCAAGCTCGGGCGTCTTTCTACCCGCAATTAACGATCAACGGAACTCTGGGGTGGACAAACAATTCCGGAATGGGCATCGTTAATCCCGGTAAGATGATCGCCACGGCAGTGGGGTCCCTCGCGCAACCGATTTTTAATAAAGGAGCCCTCACGGCACGGTTGAGGATTGCCAAAGCACAACAGGAAGAGGCCATGATCAGTTTCGAACAAAGTCTGTTGAACGCCGGAAGCGAAGTTAGTAACGCCCTCACTCAATACCAGACGGCACAGGACAAAATCATCCAACGGGAAAAACAAATATTTTCTTTGGAAAAATCTGTCGATTACACGCAAGAATTACTAACTTTAGGGACGTCCACTTACTTGGAAGTATTAACAGCTCAACAATCCCTGCTAAGCGCTCAACTATCGGGAATATCCGATGAATTCCAGCGCATGCAGGCTGTCGTGAATTTGTACCACGCGTTAGGCGGCGGACGAACAGAATAAACCTCAAAAACATACAGATATGATTAGTCCATTAGCTTATGTTGCTCCAAACGCGAAAATAGGAAAGAACGTGACCGTTCATCCTTTCGCCTACATTGATAATAATGTAGAGATCGGTGACAATTGCACGATTATGCCTTATGCCAGCGTGCTAAGCGGCACCCGCATGGGTGAAAACAACACGATTTATCATGGAGCCATTATCGGTGCCACTCCACAGGATTTCAAATTCAAGGGTGATGACACGATCCTGCGAATCGGTAACAACAATACCATCCGTGAAAAAGTTATCATCAACCGGGGAACGAACACCACGGATTGCACCATCATTGGAGATGGCAATTTCCTTCTGGAAGGTGTCCATCTGGCACATGACACTCATCTGGGAAATACCTGTGTTATCGGCAACGGGGCAAAAACCGCCGGGAACTGTGTCATTGAAGATTGTGTCATTCTCGGTAGCGGCGTGATCGTGAAACACGGATGCCGTGTCGGAACATGGGCTTTCATCAAAGACGGTTGTCGGGCAAATAAAGATGTGCCCCCTTATATCGTGGCAGCACATAACCCGATCAGCTATTACGGGATAAACGCGACCATCCTGCGTAAAGAGGACGCGTTGAACGAAAACACCATCGACGATATCGCGAAAGCGTATCGCCAGATATACCAATGTAGTACCAGCCTTGAAAACGCATTGATAAGAATCAAGGAAACCATATCCATTGGTCCGGAAATTCAGAAAATCATTGATTTTCTGGAAAGTTCCATGAAAGGAATCATTGGAGTCACGATGTAACTACATAGAAGCAAAATACAGTTCCGAGAATCTCCTCCTCTACAGGGGGAGATTTTTTATTGAATACAATAAAAAAAGAGATTGAACTTTCAATCTCTTTTCCTTGTAGCGGGAGCCTGACTCGAACAGACGACCTTTGGGTTATGAGCCCAACGAGCTACCAACTGCTCCATCCCGCAATGTTCATCAAAACATTTCCTGTTTTGCGAGTGCAAAGATAGTGTTTCTTATATTCACTTCCAAATAATGAAACAACAAATATCCCCCTTTTCCTCTAAAACGTCACAAAAAAGTAATAAAATTCCTTTGCTATTCTAAAATAAAATCTCAATTTTGCATAAGGAAATTATCAATATTGCATATTTAAAAGGACACTTATTTATGAAAAAAAGTTTCAAATTGCTGAAAGCAGCTTGTGTGGTGGGCTTGCTGACAGTTTTAGGGGTCACGAACGGGTACGCTCAAGGGCTTCGTACTTCCTATTTTATGGACAACGTTCCGGCGAGATTAAAAATGAATCCGGCTTTACAACCCGCCAGAGGATATTTCAATATTCCGGCCATTGGAGCGTTAGGGTTATCCATTTCTTCCAACAAACTATCTATCGATGACTTCGTGGATATCATCGAAAACAAAAACGGCTTCCTCGAAAGTGACAAGTTCATGAATCGTTTGGATAGCAAAAACACGATGAACATTGATTTCACGACCGATATCCTTTCTTTCGGTTTTTATAGTGGTAAAGGATTTTGGACTGTCAATCTGGGTGCGAGAGCGATTGTCAGTGCTTCTATCCCGAAAACGATGTTTGAATTTGCCCGTTACGCGGAAATAGATTTAGGACAAGAATACGATATCAGGAACATGGAACTCCATGCTGATGTATTCTCTGAAATCGGCTTGGGATATTCCCGTCCGGTGACAGACAAACTGAATATCGGGGGACGCTTCAAAGTATTAGTAGGTGTAGGTAACCTTGATGCCAAAATAGACAAAATCTACGTGAATGCAGGTTCCGACATGCAAAAATGGGAAGTTACCACGAAAGGAAAATTGGAAGCATCCATGAAAGGCTTAAAACTTGAGTACGATTCAGAACACGAGTATATCAATGATATTGATATCGATTCACCGGGAATTTCCGGTTTCGGATTCGGCATTGACTTGGGTGCAAGCTACAAAATATTAAACAACTTGACCGTTTCAGCCGCTATTTTGGATTTAGGTTTTATCAATTGGTCTAAATCACACACCACGATAGCCACGACCGAAGGTTCACATACTTATGGAGAAATCATAGGTTCCATTAACCCGGACGATTATGATCCGAACGACTGGGAAAATATCAATCCCGATGATTACGAAAACTACATTAGTAACACGGACATCTTTGACCTCGATTTGATCCAATTCCAAGAAGGTGAAGCCAAAAGCCGTAAAACGACACTTCGTTCTACCTTAAACATCGGTGCAGAGATCACGTTACTGAACAACAAACTCGGTTTCGGTGTCCTCTCCTCCACTCAATTCACCCTTCCGAGTTCTTATTCTGAATTAACAGTTTCAGCGAACTATCGTCCGAGAAATTGGTTCGGAGCCACGTTGAGTTATTCATTCCTGCATAGTGAATTCAAAACCGTGGGTATCGGTCTGAAATTAGGTCCCATCTTCATCGGTTCCGACTATTTAATGACGAAGGCCCCGGGCGATGCAAACCGTGCAAACGCTTATATCGGATGCAGCATCCCTCTCGGTAAAAAAAGACTTGATTATAGAAGATAAAAGAAAAAAGGCTAAAAAACACGAGTGGTCGGAATTTCTTCCGACCACTTTTTATTCTAAGTTTTAAAGAAATTCAATCAAAAAGCTGCAACTGAACAGGTGTACTCTCGGTATACACGGGTACGATTTTGTCCAACGTGACATACCAGATATATCCCGACACGTCGGTATATCCCATTTGGCGTAATGTCTTACAGTAAAAACCAACTTGACGAAGATAGGATTTCTCCTCTTTCCGCCCGAACTTGTAATCCACGACAACGGCTTTCCTGCCGTCTGTCATTACCCGGTCTGGACGAGCTTTTCCAGTCCCTTTAAAAAGAATATCCCGTTCGTTAATAACTTTGTATTTACCGTCAAACCATTCCGAAGGAACGTTATTTTTCAAGTAACCGACCACCTGCTCCCGGTACACCGCCCGTTCATCGTTATTTATCAATCCTGCACGGTACATATCACCGACAGCCCGATCAATATCATTCACGGTTTCGATACGCCGGAAAATCTCGTGCAACATCTTCCCCTCGTCTACTGCTGAAGTTTCTATATTTTCCGGATCGGTATAGTCCTCGTACTTGTAGCGCACGCTTACCCGACCATTCAAATTATATATCGGGTATTCCGACAAACTCAATGTATTATCGTCATTCACTTTCCCCGAAACAGGAATCGCTTCTTGCCGCCCGATGCGCAAACACAAATTCTCACCGTCCCATTCCGGCAGGGCAAGTTGTTCCAACACTTGATAAAGAAATGCCCCGATATCCGAAGGTTTACCCTCTTTACTGATCTTTGGCGCGTAAGGCAACACGTACAATTCCCTCTCCGCCCGTGTCAGAGCCACGTAAAGCAAATTCAAGTTATCGACGTATGCTTTCATGTGCTCTTCCATGTAATCCTCCCTAAAATGACTGTCCGCCAACTTGGGAGAGTAATTTAACGGGGCATATTCCAAATCCCGGAATCCCTCCTCCCGGTTGCGACACCATATCCGTCGCCCGTGGCGGGTATCATCGAGATCCCACGCGCAGAAGGGAATAATAACCGACTTAAATTCCAACCCCTTGGATTTATGTATCGTGAGTATTCGCACGGCATCCGTTTCCTCGGAAGTGGATAACACCTTTTTATCTTTCTCTTTCTCCCACCATTCAAGGAACACCGGCAAACTATTCGTGTTATTCCGTTCATATTCAAACAAGATATCTTGAAAAGCGATCAGATAAGGCAGCTCTTCCGTACGGTTCTTCAACCCGAAAGCCTCGATAATCTCTTCCGTGATCTCGAACAGGGAACCCGAAACCAATCGTTCCGGTTCACGCAGAAACGGTATATCAAGCGTGTCGAGAAAACTCTCCGCCTGTCCGCCCGCCTTGAAAAGTTCGTCGTCTTCCGCCGTGTTCTCCCCTTTCACGAATGTACGGTAATTGTAAAGCAACACGGTACGGTTTACAGCATCATACGGCTCCACCATATAACGCAGCACGTTGATAATCAACTCCACGTAAGGCGACGATGACACGTACAACGAATCGTTGGAAATAAAAGTCACGGGAAAAGGTATTCCCTCCCGTTTATTATATTCTATCAGGTAATCGGCGGCAAAAGCCCCCTCCTTGCCGTTACGGACCAAGATAACACAATCTTTCAGGTGACCGCCGCGACGCACGGTATCATTGACAATAGCCACGACCTCTTCCATAATAGCTGTATCACTTCCCTCCTCCTGCTTCTCTTCGCCGAAACGAATTTCCACGTACCCGTTACCGGGACGGCTAACCAACTGTTCCGGTTTATTATATGCCTCCGCGATCGAGCGGGAATAAACATTATCCTCCCCGCACTCCGCATCATACAACTCTTTCAATTGCCCCGCCGCCTGCACGAAAAAACGATTGTTAAACTCCACGATCTCCCGGCTACTTCGCCAATTATGCCCCAACACGATATTATCAGTCCCGAAAGCCGTAAAATCACGTTCCACGCCTTCCGCCAACAAGCGCCAATCCCCGTTGCGCCAACGGTAGATACTCTGTTTCACGTCGCCTACAAGCATCGCCCGTCCGCCCTCGGCAAGCGTGTTCACGATTAGTGGACGGAAATTCGCCCACTGCATAGTGGAAGTATCTTGAAACTCGTCAATCATCACGTGCTTGTAGAAGTTTCCCGTCTTCTCGAACAGGAAAGAAGTATCGTTACCCGCGATCAGAGTATTGAGTAAACGGGTTGTGTCGCTCAACAACATAAGTCCTTTCTCGTCACAATAATCCCGGACTTCCCCGTACAAATCATTCAATATTCCCAATTGATAAAGGTTACCCGACAACAAACGAGCCGACACGTAATCCCGGAGATGCTCGTCATAAAACTCCACGCTCTCCCGCAACCACGTGTTCAACGTCGTGTAAGCATCCTCCACGCGGGCACGACTGGCGGCATCCATGCTTTTGGTCACCCATTCGTCAAGATTATCAACTGCTTTACGGATAGTAGCCGTGATGCCATCCAGATTTTTATCCTTCAATTTATAAAAGTGAGTGACCGCCGAACGTTTGCCTCCCTTGAAATCCTCGACATGCAGTCCCTGCTCTTCCATAAACACGCACCCTATTCGCCCGTATTCTTGCAAACGTTTCTCGAACCCGGTAATAATACCTTGCAGGAAACGCTTGTATATTTTCAAGAAATCCCGGTCACTAAAACGCTCTTGTACATCCTTATCGAAAAGCATATAACTCTCGCCGAAAAGTTCTTTTCCCAACTCGGCAATTTTTGACTTCACGCTCCACGAACGGGCATCCTCCACGCTATCATTCATCAACTCGGTAATCCACGCCCCCAACTCCCTGTCCTTGTTCATACGCTGCATCACTTGATCGACAGCACGCTGCAAAACGTAATCACTGTCCAACTCCACGTTATAACCGGGGAATATACCGAGTTCCCGGGTAAAAGCCTTGATCACACGCTGGAAAAAACGATCGATCGTCGTTACCGCGAGCCGCCCGTAATCATGCAGGATCAGCGTGCGCAACACTTCCGCGCGGGCTTTCACCTGTTCATCCGACAACCGCAACGATCGCTTCAAATCCTCCCGGTAATCGCTCTTCTGCCCTTCCGCCAACTTATTCAACTCTCTCACGATACGGGATTTCATCTCTTCCGTTGCCTTATTCGTGAACGTAACCGCCAGAACGTTCTTGTACTCCAACGGGGAGTTAAAAACGATCTTGAAGTATTCCATCGTCAAAGCAAAAGTCTTTCCCGCACCCGCAGAAGCCCGATAAACTTGCAACATACAATTGAAAATTGAAAATTGAAAATTGAAAATGAAAGGTATTCCTATATTTTCAACTTCAATTTATGATACAAAATTGAAAATGGAAAACTGTAAAAATAATAGTCCTCACGTCCGGGAATATATCATTTTCAATTTTCCATTTTCAACTTTCAATTAATTAGAGTCTTGACGTCAATATCGCCCTCACGTTATCCACGTTCACGTCGTCAATGCCGCCCAAGGCAAACATCCCCCGGTCACGGAAACGTTTCTCGATACGGTCGATAGTGTCGATTCCCACGCCGTAATCGGATAAACGGGTTTTCACTCCCAATTCATTGAAAAATTGTTCCGTTCGAGCGATAGCTTGATCACAGGCATCGGGTTGAGTTGGGTCAATATTCCACACCCGTGAGGCATATTGCAACAGTTTTTCCCGACGTTTCATCTTCGTGGCGCTCATTACTCCCGGCAAAACGATTGCCAGTGTAATCCCGTGATCCAACCCGTTGAACGCGGTCAGTTCATGACCTATATGGTGAGTAGACCAATCTTCGGTTACACCGCAAGCGATCAACCCGTTTAGCCCCATAGTGGCAGCCCACATGAAATTTGCCCGATCGTCATAGTTCGGCGTTTCATCCTGAATCAAACGAGGTCCGATCTCGATCAAAGTCTTCAGAATAGATTCGGAGAAACGGTCTTGTATTTCGGCACGTTCCGTGAAAGTATAGTACTGCTCCATCACGTGCACGAAAGTATCCACGATACCATTAGCCACTTGACGCGTCGGCAGTGAATACGTCACCGTCGGATCAAGCACGGAGAACTTCGGGAACACGTGTTGTGAACGAAACGCCAGCTTCTCTTTCGTGGATTCGCGGGTAATCACGCCCCCGCAATTCATTTCCGACCCCGTGGCGGGTAACGTCAACACTGTCCCGATAGGAAGTGCCGCATTGATCTTTGCTCCCTTGGCAACAATATCCCACGGTTCGTTGCCCTCGAAGCATATCGCGGCAGCAATGAATTTCGTCCCGTCGATCACGGAACCACCACCCACCGGAAGCAGAAAGCCCACGTTCTCACGTTTTGCCAACTCCACGGCACGCATCAACGTCTCGTAATGCGGGTTCGGTTCTATCCCGGGGAATTCCACGATATCAAATCCTTGCAGGGCATCCATAACCTGAGCGTATACCCCGTTTTTCTTGATACTCCCACCGCCGTAGGTCATCATGATCTTCATTCCACGGGGAATCCATTTCCCGATTTCAGCAATCTTTCCTTTCCCGAAAAGTATTTTTACCGGATTGTAATAATTGAAATTTTCCATGCTTTAAATTCGTTTATATCTGTTCCATTATTTTAGTTTCATCTTTTATCCGCTTGTCGAGAGTTGCGATATAATCCATGATATACACGGACAATTTATTATCAACGTTAGCTTTCTGCAGCGTCTTTGCTGCAGCTTCCAACAAGGCCTTTGCCCCGGAAAAATTCCCGTCTTTCTCGTAAAGCCAAGCAAGATTGACCGCGGCTTGTGCCGCCACGTTCGGTTTCAACGCCAACGCCGCCTCCCATATCCGGCGTGCCTCCGGTATGTTCTCTTCTTGGAATAACTGATACCCCAAACTTAACAAACGATTGCCCGTGTATATCCGGCGTTTCTCCGGTGTCCACATCGGAGTCAGTCGCTCGGCATAACTCCATCCCTTGTCATAGAAGAAGTTACAAATCGTGGCGTAATCATCCTCACCCTCGTACACGCTATGCTTCACTTCCATTTTCTTGCTATTCATCGAATCCACCACTTGTCCGTTAGCATCATACAAACGAACGAGTATATTATCATCCAATAGCAAACGACCTGAAAAATCAAGATTAAATTTACAATATTCCACGGCAAGCACGTGCGTCAACCGGGAATTTTTCCCCAACGCCCGAATTTCTTCCGGGGTTACAGGCTCCGGTTCGAAACCATCAGGCACGTATAACGGCGTCAACCCTAACCCTCTTACCAACAACACGGGACGCAACCCGTTACGCAACCCGTCACGAAGCCCGTCATAGAAGCAATTCACCAGATTATCCCGCCTCAACCGCAAAGAAGTATATAATTGCTGTGCCGAGAGAGAATCCGACACGTGAACGATCTTCCGGTCTATAAACATTACCTGTGCATCACCACTCCCCAGATTAATTCCCCCCGGTTTCAACACATCAATATCCAATACTTTGTAGCTGCCACACGACACGAGACAACCCAATAACAGACACGCCCCTATTGTTCGCCAAGCGGTCCTTAAACTATATCTTACACTATTTCCCATGAGGTTATTCCTTTAATTCAATATTCAAACTTGCAAAAACCAGACCATAATTCGTCATTGACATCCGAAGATGGTGGTATTACGATGTTTTAAAATTAGACATATTCCGGAAAATAACCAAGACTAGCGTAACAAAGTTTTATTTTTCACGGTATTTAACGAAAACACGGGTAAGCGTATAAACAATTCTCGATTTAATTCACTATGTTTGTTGTTATTAAACAATAAATTAAATACAGACCAACCATGAGATACCTGAACCCCAAGGCAGACCTGACATTGTGGAGAACTCTGATAAGGTTATTGATGGCTTACAATTGATTTTCGTGGAATTGCCAAAATTCACACCGCACATAGGGTACGAGAAATTCTGGGATATTATCAGCGTCGAAAAAACACTCTATTACAGTGCAGAACAACGAGGATTAGCGAAAGGAATTGAAAAAGGATTAGCAGAGGGAGAAAAGAAAAAACAACGAGAAATCGCCGAGAATATGAAATCTTTTGGCATAGCACCGGATATTATTGTTCAAATGACCGGACTCTCTCGAAGAAATAAATCTATTATAATCCCTTCCATATTAAGGTTGGACAGATTACATACCCGAAGTCGGTATTTGCTGTTATCCTCCAAAGTCAGTCTTTTCGCGCAAATATACGTGAAAGAGCATAGAGGTTCCATGATTGATGCTATACGAAAATTCTATCATTCCAAAACCTACAAGAAACTGGAAAATGAAAGTACTAAGTTGTGACATTACAGTCCCGTGGCTTTGTACGAGGAATTCATGGAGGAAATTTCTTGAAATAATCATAACAAACTATGCTTTGAAAAGAGTATTCTCCGTGTTTCATGGCACTTACCTATTGACCAAGTATTGACTAAGTCCTGACCAAGTCCTGTCTATACAGGAGTTAGTCAGGACTTAGTCAGAACCTAGTCAGGAGTTGGTCGCCATAATATACGGAGAGAATAGTATAAATATTTTATTTTCCCCGTTATCATGAAAATATAGCTTCAATTCTTTTATGTATTAAAGTTTTTGATTATCAACGAAATTAAATTTTCAATTCCTCGGTGAGGGATGATGAATCCAATAATATTATTCACTCGGGAGCAAAGTTAAGGCCTCTTTTTTCAAAAATTCTATTTCATCTTCTAAAGAATCCATGTTATCCAATTTTTTCTCGACCAACTTAGTTTTTGCTTTCCGAAACTTTCTCATATTTTGCTGAATAATTTGAACATCTCGCAGGAATTTTTCATCTATTACACCAGCAAAATTCTTATTACGAGCATTTCTACGACACACTTCACTTGCTTGGTATATTGCATTATAGACTTTATATAATTTATTCTTGGCACGAACGAGAGAACCATCACTATTCCGAAAACCTTCGACGAGTATATTTCTATTACTGTATAATTGCTGAAGCTCTTTATCACCATTTTCTATATTTTTAACTAACTCCAACAATGCCGCACGTTGAATACGCTGAATACTTTTTGCTAATCTTATAGAATCACTTATATGCTTCTGTCTAGCTAGACTTATAGAATCTTCTCGGATTCTTGCTTGCTTTATTGAATCTTGACGAGCCTGCCTGATAGAATCTTCCCGGGCTTTTCGTTCTATGACAGCTAGCTTCTCTCTCTCCTGTTCTTGTATCTCTTGTTGTACAGAAGATAAACTACGGTATTCCCTTTTGGCAATCTTCTGTATTTTGCCATCGGTTGAAGATCGTGTGTAACGTGTTTCCCAATTACCGTGAGAATTCATTTCATATTCGTATGTAACAAACTCTTCTTTGGTTTCAGGCTCATTATTTTTTCGAGTAACTACCATTTTATAGTCTATATCCACTTCTCCGATAAGCATTCTATTCGCTATTAACTCTCCGAGTGCTCCCTCTGACGTTATAGGAAAAGGCTTACCAATCATATCCGCCAAAAGAGTTGATGATTTCGATGCTCTTATTTGAGTTATTTTACCCCATAACGTGGCTTGACTTGTTTTGCAAGACTCTACAATTTGCCCGCCTTTATAAAAATACTGTTTTCCTCCCCTGTAAATCCCGGTCTGGTCTTTATAAGAAGTTCGGGATATTTCTGTTTCTCTCGTAAGATTGTCAGTTTCATCATACCTGTATTCCCGAATTGTTTCTCCGTCCTCTAGTACGGCGGAGAGGCGTCCCTTGTTATCATACTTGTAAGTTTCTATTCGCTTGTTCCCGTTGGGATGAATAGAAACGATACTTGTTACCTGTCGTTGAGCGTTATAATTGTATTGACGAATCTTTTGTTTTTTCAAGGAACTCATCGCCGAAATACTATTCACGACGTTTAATAATAGTGTGGATTTTAACGAATAGGATTCGTCCTTGTACAAAAGATTATTAGAGTCATAGAAGTACAAAGTCAACGTCGCATCAAAGATATTGACATCCCATAAAATACGATTGCCTTCGTAAGAGTAATATGCCACATTACGATTATTCTCTATGACAATTTCTTCAAAATTCATGTGGAAATTACTGTATTTTTCTATTAGGATTTGTGTACCCTGTACACCGTTACGAACAAGTGGCGTACGTGTGAGTAACGAAATATTATTCCGATATATTTTTTCATTTTTCTGCGCGAAAATAAAATATGGTAATACCATTAATGAAATAAAAATAACAAGATAGCGTTTCATAATCTCAATGTATTATTTTGTATTTATAAATAGCCGTTACACTACGAACAAGATTGTATCGATGATAAAATAATGTTTCTCTTTTCCTTATTAATCATTAACATGATAATGCCCGAGGTTCATGTTTTTTCAATTTCATCCGTTTCTGTATTTATTGTTTCATTGTAACGGCGTGCTTTATAGAAGACATTCATGATAAAAAGTACCGTGATACAAAAGAATGCACCACTTAAATATATCGTTTCATTATATAATTTCCAGTAATTAATTGTCATATATAATGACAATAGTAATATGAAAATTAAAATGAGATTACTTATAAAAATAAATATTCCTAAACTTTTCATACCTTTCACAAAATCATGCCTAAATTCCATCAATTGCCAACCAGCAATAAGCCCACAGACCATGCCTCCAATCCCCAATATCATAGAAATCTCGCTTATGACAACAAGTAATCCTCCCGAGATATTTCTATTTATTAACAATATTAGTATACTTATCAACAAATAAAAACAAGGAAGTACCTGTAACATCTTGATTTTTTGTTGAAAGTTACACATATATTTGTTTAACATGAAAAATCCCCATCCCAGCATAAAAGAAAACATAGCAGATACAATAATCGCCCCACCTTCTATAAAAGGGACCAAGAATATCATTAATAATCCCCATTTCCAATAATAACTACCTTGTGGAAGTTGCAACAAATAATTATGGTGAGATGAAATTTCTGGTGAAATCAATTCTTCCTGGGGGGTTATTAACCATTCCATACAAAAGCGACATTTGGAAGCTCCTGCGTTAATTGTTTCACCACAATAAGGACATTTTTTTATTTCCATAAGTGCAATTTATTAAATATCAACGTTCTCGAATGACAAAATATGAGCTATATATTATTGATAATTTCCAAAACTAATGTAAGTTTTTACTCACAGCGATAATAATAATCACAGCGATACAAGAAATAACAAACCCAGCTACAGCCAAACCTTTAGGTTGTTTCGACATTCCCAAAGAAGAGAAGATTAGTCCTAGAATCCATAATATCCACCCCAGCACGGGTACCCAACCTATCAATAATCCAAACAGAGCCAAAACAAAACCAGCCACCCCCTTTTTATTACTTCCTCGAATATTTCGTTGTACAAATTTAGGTCGAGGATGCCCATCATCATCAAACCCAGTTTTGTTGTAACGACGTGCTTTATAGAAAATGTTCATAATAAAAAATACTGTAATAACAGAAAAAAATATACCACACCATAAGTTAATTTCGACAAAATCAGTTACATCTTCATTTAATGAAGATAACAACAACAATAGAAGTAACACGAAGATCAAAATAAGATTAATGATGAAAAGATAGATTCCTAAAGTTTTTATACCACCAACAATATCATATTTGAATTTCATTAACTGCCAACTGGCGATTAACTCACAGACCAAACTCCCTATCCCTACTACAATAGTAATCATATCTATGATTGTAGTATCATCTTGTAAAGTACTTCCAGCCGATATAAAAGTTAATACACCCATTACCCAATAAAAAAAAGGAAGTATTTTCAATATTACAATTTTTTGCTGGAAATTATCCATGTATTTGTCTAGCAGAACAAATCCCCATCCAACAAGGAAAAGTAATAATGCAGATGTAATATCCAGTCCACCTTCAATTTTGGTTACCACGAGGGAGATTAAGAATATCAGTACTAGTACCCATCCCCAATAATAACTGCCTTGAGGAAGTTGCAATAAATGATTGTAATGGGATTCGATCTCAGAAGAAACCGATATTTCCGGTGAGCCTGTCAGCCATTCCTTACAAAAACGACATTTAGAAGCTTCCGCATTGATTGTTTCACCACAGTAAGGACAATTTTTAGTTTCCATAATTGCTATTAGTTATTTAAACGTTCTCAAATAATATAATCATACAACATTTATGTTGTCTTAATTATCAACTACTCGTTATAAAAATGTAGTTCGGGAATACTCATTATTGTTGTAACAACGTGCTTTATAAAAAATATTCATAATAAAATGAATCGTACCCATAGAAAGAAATATATAACTACACAGTATAATTTTATCAAAATCGGTAATGTCTTCATTGACAAAATATTGTACTAGTAATAAAAATAGTACTAAAAAAGAAATGAAGTTACTTACAAAAAGAAAGTACCCTAAAGCTTTTATACCTCCAGTAATGTCATATTTGAATTTTATTAATTGCCAACTGACAATAAAACCACAGACAATGCTTCCAATTCCTGATACGATAACAAGTACATCTATGGCTGTGATACCATCTTGCAAAATTCTTCCATCTGTTATAAATATTAACGTACCCAACAACCAATAAAACCAAGGAAATGCTTTCAACGCTCCAATTTTTTGTTGAAAATTATATATGTACTTGTCCAACAAAGCAAATCTCCACCCAACTATAAAAAGTAACAAAGCAGAAGTAACTTCCAGTCCACCTTTAATCCTAGTTACTACTAAGGCGATCAGAAATATCAGTAATAATACCCATCCCCAATCATAATAAACCCGTGGAAGTTGTAAAACGTGATCTTGACTAGATTCAGATTCCGGTGAGCCTGTCAACCTTCCCTTACAAAAGTGACACACGGAAGTTCTAGCATCACCAATCTTACCACAGTAAGGACATTTTCTAGTTGCCATAATTGCGATTTTTACATACCAACGTTCCCTGTGGTAAATTTATAATAAAAGAGAAGCGTGGGAACTTTCAGTTTATTTGTTTTGAGGTATCGCCAAACACCTTTGCAGAAATAAACAGCTACCCCACGCTAAACCAAATATAGAGTAGATTTCTATATGGCAAGCATGAACGTTTGTACTGTTTACCCTTCTGCTTCGTAAATTGGCGATTTTCAAAACAAGGATAAAACTAAACGCTTCAAATATTTCACATTTTCGTTACCCGGGTATTATCCCGAATAATTATACAAATGTAATCAATTTTCAGAATCCATCAAACGCTCATCGGGGTAGCCGTGTAACAAAAGTAGTAATTTATTGCAAAACCGCTGTCCTAGATGAACTTTCCGGTACTGTTTATAACGTTTCTAAGTGGAAGGACATAAAGAGAGCGTGAAACTGCTAGCACTCTTGATAAGCAAGGTTCTGGTAAACCTATGACTATAAAAGCGAAAACAGTCCACGCCCGAACGGGTGTGGAACGTGATTCGGCTTATTATTCATAGTCATTAAAATTTACCAGATTTTGCTTTATCGAATAATATCCTGTCCGTTCAACAATATTTTAGTTCAAATGTCTGTTTCTTCCTTCCTGATGTTTTGGTTTGACTTATTTTATTAACGACACAATATTAGGAAAAATCCGGGATATTCCCAAATCAATCACGCGTATAATTCCCCGGAAAAACTCTTTACCACGATACGGACTTCGATGCACGTAATCAAATACTTCGACCTACTAGAAGGGAAATTGGAAAATTTATTTTTAAAATAATACCAGATTTTCTTTGCAATGTGATTATTTTTATTGATCTTTGTCACGTTGAAAAATACTCCATCAACATTGATTCATATTATTGAGTCAATACAAAATGCCCTTTTGCCTTTAGCAAAATACTTGGCGATTTACTACTGAAGACGATAACTGCTTATTGCGTGATATTAAAACGGTTTTTACTTTGTGCCGTTTGCTTGTCTTCAAAATTACTTAAATGGCGTTGAGGCTGTTTATCGTGAAAACAGTTTATCCGCTCTAAAGGAAATGAGTTATCACGGTAGTATTAATAGCTAAAATTTATTTATTATAGCTAAAATATTCACAGACCTTTTGGGTGCCATTATTGGCTCCGTAGGTAAAGTATCGTATTATATGCGATACAGCGATAATATCGCGAGAAGAAAAGGTGCGGAGAGGAAAAGTTCCGATTCTCCTGCCGCCGTTGAACAACGGAAAAGGTTCGGAATGTTAGTAGAATTAACACAAAATCTGCAACCGGCAATCGTTATCGGTTTTCCGCAGCGCAAAAGGGGACTTTTAGCGAGAAATGCATTCCATCACCTGAACAAGGACATTTGTACGGTGGAAGGCGACATCATCACGGTTGACTACGAACACCTGCTCTGCGCAAATGGACAACTCGTGGTTCCGGATGTGACAGTTAGCTACCAAACCGCAAATAGCAAACTTGCCTTCGTGCAAACAGCCATGGAGGAAGAGGTGAATTGCAACGCAGATGACCTCGTGTACGGCGTGTTACTGGAGAAAGAAAAAGGCTTTTGCCGATTGGTGCAGCTTCGCGTTCGAGGTGAAGGAGGTTCCACTTCTGCAGCGTTACCGCAAGGGTGGAAGAAAGAAAACCTGATCGTGTACACGTTCGCGCTGAGTGCAAACAAAAAGAAAGCTTCCAAGTCACAGTTTTTAGAATTGGAGGAAGAAGCATGACGAATGTTGAAAAGGGAGTTCCGGAAACGGGACTCCCCTTCTCGTTCACGAATGCACTCCGTCAATCGGACGAGGATACGGTTATGGCTGACTACAAACGCCTGCTTCGCACGAATGGAACATTAGCAGTTCCGAATGTGACGCTTAGCTACAACAGCATGACAAACAAGCTTGTTTTCACGCAAACAGGAATGGAAGACGAGAAAAATGCTTACGCGGATGATTTAGTGTACGGCGTGTTGTTGGAAAAAGAATCAGGTGATTGGCAATTAATACAGCTTCGTAACCGGGAAGAATACGGTTCTGTGTTCATGACGCTGCAATATGGGGTGAAGCGAGAAGACTTAGTCGTGTACACGTTCGCGACGAAAGCGGATAAAACGGAAGTTTCTCAAGCACAGTACTTGGAACCGGAGGAGGAAATATGAAGACAACTAACAAAATCAAGTATCTTATTATGAAAATATTCGATTTTTTTAACGGCAAAATCCGTGGCAGAAGAGGCAACATGATTTATTACACGTGGAATGGCGAAACGCACGTCAAACGATATGCCATTCCCGGGAAAAAAAGGAAATGGGAAGTGGAAGGGCACACGCCCAAGCAACAGGAGATAATCACCCGTTTCAAGGCAGTACAACTGTTTTACAAGGAATACATGAAACAGGTATCCCCTACCGTGTGGCGTACTGCCGCCAAGGCACAAGGGAAAATAGCCCCCAATTTGTTCAACTCGACCAATTTCCGTTGTTTTGACGGAACAGGCGAAATCACGGACTTCGAGGGATTCGTGTTCACCGTGGGGAAACTGGCATTGCCCCGTGATTTACAAATAAAGCGGGAAGGCAATCGTTTCCTCGTGACATGGGAAGAAGAAAGAGAGTGGAAAACCGCGGCGGCAACGGACAAAATGCAAGTTGGCGTCTTGTACGACAACTTGACACGCTCACCCCGATTAGCCCCGGAAGTGAATGGCTGCCGGGGAGATTTGCAAGGGGAATTCACTCTTGACGAATCTATCGGCTGCACGGCACACGTGTATATCTTTTTTGCCGGGGAAAATCAACTTGATTTTTCCGGTAGTTGGTACACGCACGTGGAGTAATTCGGTGATTTTACCACACTCGTTTACATTATAAGTAAAGTCGCTGAATATCAGCGACTTTATTCTAGTTAGCTATATTCTTGTAAATTTATCGACTTAAATTGAGCTGACTTTATCAAATTTTACTTGCATTTGAGCCGAAAAGGTTATCAATACTGATAACAGAACTATAATTAAGCACAAAAGCAATGAATGATATGTTCGTTCTTGAAAACGTTCCCTGATAACAATCACAAGATAATTAGCTTACTAACAAATTGCTCAATCAGAAAGTTTGCAAACTTTTCCCTCTCCCCATCGCTTTCAGCACATTCTTTCGAACAGTTCGCATAGATGGTAATGTATCAACTTCCATTATCGTAAGTGCCATTTTTAATTCTCGCATCAATTCAGGAATTGAAAGACATAATTCATAAGCCAATTTCATACAAAGCGATCTTACCCCCGGTAATTCCTGACACGACATCATTTTTTCCAAACAGAAATCAAGAAAATCCACCCTTGGCGGATTTGTTAGTGGCATCTGATAGAGCAAACAAAGAATTACCCTCCGTTTTCCCCCATGTTTACAAGCTAATACTTCATCTATCAATTCATCCTGTTTCCCGTACAACCACTTTCTGTTTTCCGGTGAAAAATGAGTAAAAACCCACGCCGCGTGATAACCGATAACCCCATCATCACCGATAATTAAATCATACAATTTCTGCTTTTGACTGTCATCACTCTCGACAAGAAAAAGAATCTCACGAATATCATCCATTCCGACACGCCGAGATAGTTTAGTTTTGAAATCCATTTGAATACCCCTCATTCGGCCTCTTCTTCCAATGCCTCAATCAAAAAACTAACAGGACGAAAACCGTCATTGCACGATATCATGGCTGATTTCTCATTTTTCATCCACCCGTTATAAAAATTACCTCCGCCATGCGCTAAAGTCATTACAAAAGAAGACATGCTCTCCCAAGCACTATCGCACATACCTTCGGGCTTCTTCCAACCATTAGCTATGAAAATTTGTCCTTCTTTCATATCACAAGCATGTTCCATAGGATTCTCATACTTTGCCATCAAATCTTGATAGCAAGCTATTCTCATAACGGTAATTTTACACTTTTTCATAACTATGATATCGATGATAATCGTTAATAATACGGGTTTATTTCCCGATGCAGAAGTTCTTGAATATATTCCCCAGCACTTCATCCGTTGTAATTTGTCCGGTGATTTCGCCGAGGTAATGGAGGCATTCGCGGATGTCTTGGGAGATAAATTCACCGCTAAGGTGAGAGTCCAGACCGGAAATGACACGTTCGATAGCGGAGCGGGCGCGGGATAGGGCTTCGTAGTGGCGGGCGTTACTGACAATAACGTCGCCGGAGGAAAGGGCGTTGATGTTGACGGTAGCAACAAGCTGTTCCACTAGGTCGGGGATCTTGTACCCTGTCTTCGCGGAGATGGGCAGAATGGGTTCACCGGAAGAGAGGGCGGCAATTTCAGCCACGAGGGAATCCGAGGTTTGGAAACAGTCGATTTTGTTGAGAAGGATCAGCAGGCGGGCATCGGTAGCCAGACGTTCTTTGACACGGGTATAATACGGGACAAAGTTCGAGATATCTTTGGTCGTATCGACAAGAAGTAGCACTACGCGGGCTTGTTCTATTTTGGAGAAAGTGCGCTCGATTCCCATGGCTTCCACTTTATCGTCGGTATGGCGGATACCCGCGGTGTCGATAAAACGGAAGGTGATACCTTGCAGGTTGATCGTGTCCTCGATGACGTCACGGGTGGTTCCTTCGATATCGGAAACAATAGCCCGGTCTTCCCGAAGAAGGGCATTCAGCAAGGTACTTTTCCCCACGTTCGTGTTCCCGACGATAGCGACCGGAATACCATTCTTGAGCACGTTACCCAAAGAAAAGGAATCACACAAGTGGGAAATCAAGGTATCGATACCCACCGCAATGGAACGTAGTTCGGAGCGGTCGGCAAACTCGACATCCTCTTCCGAGAAATCGAGTTCCAATTCAAGCAATGAAGTAACACGCAAAAGTTCCATACGCAATTTCATCAATTCGTCGGAAAAGCCACCCCGCATCTGGTTTAGTGCCATTTTATGGGCGGCTGACGAGGACGAGGCAATCAGGTCTGCCACGGCTTCCGCTTGTGACAGATCCATTTTACCATTCAAGAATGCCCGTTGCGTAAATTCCCCGGGAGTGGCCAAACGGGCTCCGGAAGTAATCAGCAACTGCAACAGACGCTGTTGGATATAGACGGAACCATGACAGGATATCTCGATAGAATCTTCACCCGTGAAGGAGTGCGGGGCACGGAAAACGGTAACCAGAACTTCGTCGATCATCTCCTCTCCTTCCATGATTTTGCCGAAATGCACGGTATTCGGGCGTGCTGCCGCCAGTCGTTTCCCTGATGGCGAAACAAACAGCCGCTCACAGAGTTCAATACTACCTTTACCCGAAAGCCGGATCACAGCTAATGCTCCCATGCCGGGGGCGGTTGCTATTGCACATATCACGGATTGATCTATCATAAACGTACCTTTTCCGCGAAGGTAAACTTTTAATCCGGAACAAACAAAACCAATCTTTTCTCGTTACAAGAAAGGATTCCCTCGGGAAAAGAACTAATTAGCGTATGTTAGTGGTGTCGTTATCCAGTCCAAATGTTGCCACGGGTGAATCTTCTGCATGATATCGAAGCTCGATTGCAGGAATTGCCGCACGGCATCAAAGGGATCATCGTAGGCCAAAGCATCTTCCAGTGTCAAGAAAAATTCTTTCTTACCGGGTTTGAAGATTGCCATAGCAGGACGAATCAAATGATCGTTACCTCTCAAATCACTGATAAACGGGTAAGGCAAGCCGTAAAAAGCGGGACGGGGATAATTCGGATCACCCGGCCAGAAGCCGCACTCGAAATAACGTTCGTCGAAAGCATGATCGGAAATGGGTTTGTTCATACCAAAAGGAGCCGATTCGCCACTGTACACGATACCCGTGAGATCCATCGTACCGAAATAGTACGCCGGACCGTCCACTTTCCCCCGGAAACGGGACAGAAAGCCCCGTAATGCCTCGTGAGCGAAAAGGTGGTTCTGATGCCACAAATGTACCGCTTCCCTGTTGTAATGGTGGTGTTTCGTGTCCTTGTCGAAATCTACCGGATCGTAAAATTCCTGCGCTCTCACGTTGATCGTTGTCGGGGAACCGATCTCTTCCAGTGATTTCATAAACTGTTTATAAAATTCAGCCACGGAAAGCCCGTCGTGTAAATCAAAATGCACCGTTTTCCCGTTCCCGTTGCGGAAAATAATCATGTGTTTCATGAAGTCAGCCTGTATCTCAAAAGGAGAATCGTCCCCGGGGATAATTCCCGTGGAAAGTCCTTCTATCGAGAGATATAAACGCACGTGTGCCCATTCCGGACGTTGGTGGCAGCGCACGAGTTTCACTTTACCCAACATTTGCAAGTACATGTGTACCGTGTCAGCTGTCTGTTGCCAATCCGTGTAATTCAAAAATTTCTTATCCATAATCTTCTATTTTATCTTAAAGTCACAGGTCATAAATTGTATTATTTCCCTCCCTGTTCTTGTTCCTTTAACGGGAATACCCTAAAATGGTTTTACTTTTCTGCTGTTTGGTTACCTTCACGAGTACTATGCAAACAAAGTATAATTTTAAGCAAACCTAATTCACTTAATTTCCGTTATACACCAAAAACGATAAAAGATGGGTGTAATGAAAAACAAAAAACTCTTACTGATAATATGGATACTGTTTAGTGCGGTTTCACTTCCCGCGCAAGAAAAAGAAAGGGAACTCCCGAAATTCAAATTAGGCGGGGCTTTACGCTTTAACTACAATTTCTGTGACTGGAAAGCAGGACATCGTGACCGGGGCGGGGATTTCGGGTTTGACGTGTTATACCTCAAATTGACGGGTTCTTACCGCGATATTATTTTGAGTGCCGACTATCGCTTTTACAGCAAAGATTTCGGTGGTCCCATGCTGAAATACGGGTGGATCGGTTACCGGTTTAACGCGAATAACCAGATACAAGTCGGTCTGACAGGCGTACCTTTCGGGATACAACCCGTAGCCTCCCATAACTTCTTTTTGCAGATAGCCTATTATGTCGGTCTGGAAGATGATTCGGACATGGGTATCAAATATCTCCACACCGGCGAGCGTTGGGATCTCGCTTTTGCCTTTTTCAAGAATGCCGATGAATTGCTTTTCGGCTCGGACAACGAAACTTCGGACGACCGTTACGGTTATGACGTGGCAGGACGCAACAAGGAGATAAACCAGTTTAACGGGCAGGCATTCTATAAATTCGGGAAAAACTCCCGGCAACGACTGGGAGCTTCGGCAGAGTTCGGTCAACTCTACAACCTCGACAGACGGAAGAACGGCACGCACTACGCTCTCGCTTTGCATTACGAACTGCTATGGCAACAGGTAAGCCTGAAAGCGCAAGTAACGACCTACGCCATGCACCCTAAAAACGCCGCGGACGATGACGATGAGGTCATATCCATGACCGCCTATGGGGCACCCTACCTCGTTGCCGCGAAAGCGAACATCTACATGTTGAGTGCCGGATATACTTTCCCCGTAAACCGCAAGTTTCTAAAGAAAATACAAATATACAACGACTTCGGGTGCCTGCAAAAACAAAACAACGATTTCAAGGACAGTTTCCAGAATGTCACCGGGGGAATGTTGGACTGTAATCCTGTCATCATATACGTTGATTACGCCATGGGCAAGAATCACGGGTGGCTGGGACCCGATTGGAACGGTTTCGGTGCCGGAGGTGAAAGTAACTCGTGGCATGCACGTTTCAACGTGAACGTGGGTTACTATTTTTAATAACAAAAACAAAACAGGATGATAAAAGAGATTTACACGTTATACGTCGAGCGCTGGCGTTTTTTCTTGAGCCTCACGGGAGAACACCTCCAGATATCACTGGTATCCATCGCGGTTGCCGCCATTATCGGGTTGGGGTTGGGTATATTGATCAGCCTTTACCGGAAAAGCTCGTCCACGATACTGGGACTCACGAATTTTATTTACACGATACCGTCGATAGCCCTGTTCGGGTTTCTGATCCCGTTCTCGGGCATCGGCAACATGACAGCCATTATCGCTCTCTCGATATACGCCCTCCTGCCCATGGTACATAACACTTACACGGGCATCACGGGTATTGACCGGGAGATCATCGAGGCGGCACGGGGCATGGGAAGTACCACGTTCCAGATACTTTACAAGATACAGGTACCGTTGGCATTCCCCGTGATTTTGTCGGGGATACGCAACATGGTCGTCATGACGATTGCCCTCACGGGTATTGCCGCTTTTATCGGGGCGGGCGGATTGGGCGTTGCCATCTACCGGGGTATCACCACGAACAATTCCGCCATGACCATTGCCGGAAGTTTGCTCATCGCCCTGCTTGCCTTGTTGGCGGACTGGAGCGTGGGACGCTATGAAAAATACATAAAAAGAAAACGTAAACTAATATGAAAAGATACATGAAATATTATTCACTTGCGGTGATTATCGGGCTAGTCTTACCGTGGGGATGCGGGCAGAAAAAAGATACCATTTATATCGCCACGAAGCCCATGACCGAGCAATTCATTCTCGGAGAAATGCTCTCGCTGCTGATCGAAGAAAATTCAGACCTTCACGTGAAGATTACCAAAGGCGTAGGCGGCGGCACGAGCAATATTCACCCGGCGATAGTCAAGGGAGATTTCGACCTTTACCCGGAATACACGGGTACGGGATGGCTCGTGATTCTGAAAAAAGACACCCTGCTGCCACCGGACGAGCTATACGCCGAGCTGCAAAAAGAATACTCGCGGGAGTACGGGTTGAAATGGGTGGCTCCCTACGGCTTCAACAACGCTTACAGTCTGGCTGTCAGCAATGACGCGGCGGAAAAATATCACTTGAAAACCTTCTCCGATCTGGCACGTTATCCCGATCGGTTTATTTTCGGCGCGGAGTACGACTTTTACGAGATCAACGACGGTTACACCGACCTCTGCGCTTATTATGACATAAAGTTCAAAAAGAATCTGGATATGGATATCGGGTTGAAATACGAGGCTATCAAGTCGGGCAACATCGATGTCATGAACATATTCACCACCGACGGTCAATTGAGTGGAGCCAACCTAACCGTGCTGGATGATGACAAACATTTCTTCCCCTCCTATTATTGCGCCACGGTAGTACGGGAAGAAACCCTGAAAGAACATCCCGAACTGGAAGGTATTTTAGAAAAGATGAAAGGTATACTGACCGATTCTGAAATGGCGGGTATGAACCACGAGGTGGACGTGAAACATCGTTCCGAACGGGAAGTTGCCGCCGAATTTCTGCAAAAGAAAGGTCTGCTAAAACAAGATAACCATGGGAAATGATATAGCTATTCGTTTTGAACACGTCACGAAGTCATACGAGGAACGGGAGATTCTGAATGACTTTAACATGGAAATCCGACGAGGTGAATTTCTGACCATTATCGGGAGCTCCGGTTCGGGGAAAACCACGGTTCTGAAACTAATCAACGGGTTGATATCTCCCACTTTCGGGATTATTTACGTGGACGGAAAGGATATCTCGAAAGAAGACCAGACTCTATTACGCCGCAACATCGGTTACGTGATACAGGGCATCGGACTGTTTCCCCACATGACTGTCCGTAAGAATATTGCCTATGTCCCCGGCCTGTTAAATCACCGGGACAAGGAAAAAACACGCCGTGCCGTGGAACGATTGATTGATGTCGTGGGACTTGAACAGGAAATGCTCGACCGATACCCATCGGAACTCTCCGGCGGGCAACGCCAACGGGTGGGCATAGCCCGTGCCCTTGCCGCCAACCCGGACATATTGCTCATGGATGAACCGTTCGGTGCCGTCGATGAAATCACTCGCAAAATGCTTCAGAACGAGATACTTCGAATACACGAGCAACTGGGAGTTACTATCGTGTTCATCACTCACGATATAAAAGAAGCGTTAAAACTCGGCACACGGGTTATGGTTATGAACAAGGGACACGTCGAACAATTCGACACGCCCGACAATATTCGAAACCACCCGGCAACGCCTTTCGTGCAAGAACTGGTACAAGGCTGACGATTATTCGTCAGTCTTATTTCCTGTATCACTATTTTTCCGGATATATATCCGTAGAGCCAGATAAGCATTCCAACCCAAGATAATAAACCCGACGAATAGCGCCATATAAATCACGGTAATAAATATTCCGATTAAACCTCCTAGCATCATATTCATATATTTTATTCAACATCAAATCATTATATCTTAACAAAGTTAAGAAATTTAATCCAATCCCACCTCCCGGTCATTATTATTTTTTCAAACAACAAGAAATAATTACATTTGCACGAAACCTAGGTGCTATGAAAAATTACAACCAATGTGAATGTGGACTTGTATATAACGAGTTTTCCATTATATTGATCCAGACCTTTACCTCTCCTGGGATCGAAATTCCCGATTCGGAGAAGCCTGAAGTCAAGTCTTTTATTAAAAAGGACAACGAGGGAAACTTTGACAATCAACTATTTACCAACACCTGCCCGCGCCACCCGTGGGACGAGGGTACACCCCACGATCGAATGCGCACGGGTCCCAAGATCGAACGCTATCGCTTGAAAGGTTTTGATATCTGTATCGATATCGGGGGATTGACACCCGCACGCTTGTGGGGACACGTGCACGTGCGGGCTACCGTCTTTTTCAACAAAACGGTAGAGATATCCTATCGCATTATCGTGACGAAAACGGGAAGAATCAACGGTTCCAAATTCTGTCAAACGGATGTTCCTTTCAATACCGATCAATTGATCGCCGTGGCAGGTATCGTGCAGCACGTGGAACACTGGGTGTACAACAAGAAATTGAAAGGACAGGAAATAGACGGTTCCTTGAAGATAGTCACCATCAACGATCTACATCTGGACGAACGGTCAAACTTCCACCCGACAACCGTGAGGACAAAGGGAATTACCTTCGAGGAAGTGCAACGACGTTACCGCTATTTCTTTGACAGGCAACCGTGTAAAGACCACGACAAACCTAAGGAAGAGAAAGAATTCGAATACGGTGATCACAATTACATATTCCTCGACATCTGGGAATCCATTAGTCACTCCGGTCGTATCCGTTTCGACAGGATGCGAGAGGATCAGGTCATCGAACACATCGAACAATGTCACAAAGCGGAACTCGTGGGTTTAATGACGCTCTACCCGGAAGAATGGCCGTATCGCATGGACTCCAGTTTCGAGGACGTGTGCGGCAAGAATATTGCCATCGACACGGACGATCTCGTGCTCGCGAACGAAACCATGAGCCTCGTGGTCGGCACGTACGGCAACCGGGGCAAAGAGGCTCCCACCGACTGGAAAAAGCATCTCGCCCGCCGGGACCGTTATCACGTCAGTTGGCCGGAATACCTCGTGTTGGTCGAAATCCTGCTGGCAAAGAAACACACGATCAATTACGTCCTCAACAAATACATCTTCAACTCCCGTCAAGCCATCAGGGAAAACAGTAGGACGGACTCCAAAGACGGACAACAGGGCTTCACCATTATCAACGACAAGATTCTGGACATGATCGAGCAAAACGCCCGCTTGAGTATCAGCCTGTCGGATATCATCCTGCAACTTGATTCGGTGCGTTACCTTCGCTACATGTCACACAAGCACATGTACCATGAAACCAGCCGTCGATTGCGTATCGAGGATGACGAACGCCAATTAAAGGAAATTACCGAGCGGGTAGACAAATCCCTCACGAACGCCAACAATATCGCCGATCTCAAAGAAGCGAACAGCACGAAGAACATCCTTCTCTTTATCTCCATCGCCTCGCTTTTCGGCGTGTTGCTGGAAGGGAACGGAGAAGCACCCGTGTTCTCGATGATATCCAAGGAGTTCGGCGTATTTACCGCCGTGCTTCTCGTGATAATCACGTCTATCGGAATCTATTTCAGTATGAAAGTATTGATTCGGGTAATTATCCATTATTTAAGAAAGAAACGTATAAGTAAGAAATCAAGAAACTAAACACATCGTATATGATAAAAACGTACTCCACAGATTACAGGACACGCCTTTGCGAATTTTTTTCCCGCATTATCGAGAATCACAAGGCTTATATCTCACATGGTGAGTTACAAATGGGTATTGCACTCGACAGTAACGAGTTGGCTCCGGATTACAAGGAAATGTGGCTAAAATACCTCGACCGCCAAGTCGCGGATCCCGCCAACACGTTATTACTCTACTTGGAAGATGAAGATATTATCGGTTTTGTCCTCTTCGGTATCACGGACGACGGCGCATTTCCTTACGGTGTGATTTTCGACCTTAGTGTCGATCCCGCATACAGGGGAAAACGTATCGGTCAACAACTCCTGCAAGAAGCGACGGAGAACTTTAAAGCGAAAGGCATACGGGATTGCTATCTCGAATCGGGAGTGAATAACCACTCCGCCCACCGCTTTTTCGAGCATCACGGGTTTAAACAAGTTTCTGATATCTTCCGGTTGAAGTTGTAAAATTAAACAAGCGGCTCCTTCCCGAAGTAGAAATCCCACAAGCTCTCCATGCGTTTCCCGATATGGTATGCCAGCAAGGGGGGGACAGCGTTCCCGATGATTTTATACGCCGAAGAGGGGGATAATTTGTATTTACCCCCTCCCCCGTCAGGCACGACGAACTCGTAATCAGGGGGAAAGGTCTGTATCAACGCGCACTCGCGGGGAGTCAATCGACGCTCTTTCAAACCCGCCATCAACTCAGAATCAATGACTCCGCCATGCTCTTTCGAGAGCCGGCGGTATTCTATATTTCCATGATGCTCGGAACGGATCGTCGGGGCGATACTCGTGAGATCGACCTCTATCTGTCCTTGACAATGCCTGCCCAAGAATTTTGCCTTGGAGTAGTACATTTGCGACGGATCCGCGCTCGCTTCCGGTTCTTCCAACCCGGCAAATACATTCGCGAGAGTCTGCGGGGGCATCAGCCCCTCTCCCGCGGCACGATAACCGTGACTCGGCAAAGGGTAAGGACAGTATTCTGCCGGAATCACTTCTCCCGACAAAATCTCCCGTGCCTCCGGAGTCAATGCCGATTTACGGATACCGATAAAAATCACGCGTTCGCGGGATTGCGGCACCCCGTAATCGGCGGCATGCAACACCCTCGGTTCCAATACCAGATACCCGTCACCATCCGCCCGCGCGAAATCGCGTTGAATAATCTCTTTCGCGTTCGCGAGGTTTACCAGTCCTTTCACGTTCTCGGCTATAAATATTTTGGGCTTCGTGATCTCGATCACTTCTTTCATCCACATGTACAACTTTCCCCGGGTTTCTTCCGAAGCGATCTCCCCGTTGATAACCTCTCCCCTATGGTCTTTATGGGAATTGAATCCACCTCGTTTCCCCGCCAGACTGAAATCCTGACAAGGGAATCCTCCCGTGACGACATCCACCTTTTCGGGGAATACCTTTTCCCCCGCGCGGTGGCGTTTCACGAGGTCTACAACACTCTCTTGGCGGTACACTTCCGCGGAATAACCGTATTTGGCAAAATGACGTGTCCACGCCGTCCGGGCTTCCTTCAGTATATCATTGGCGAAAACAATCCGGAAACGGGTTGATTGTAACTTTACCCACCCGTTCCGTCCGTTCTTTTCTATAAAGTCGGGATTCATTTTTTGATTAATACAATCTCTATGAACTGAAAATCCGCCTTCCAGTCCCAAATCCATTCCCCCGCATCCAGAAAACAGCGATAATACCCGAATCATTTTAGAAGTCATCAATTGTTATTTTATTCATTTTCCGTCCCTACAAAAATAACAATAATCATCGGGTTATCGACACTCTTGTGAAAAATTAAGTACCATGTCTACCGGATCGTGTACCGGTTGTTCCTTGTTCCCCGTCACAAACCGAGTATTCTCACGGTAGTGAAGGACTCGTACGCCAGATGATCAAAATAATGAATGATCTCTGCTATCCCTATCCAAGTGTATACGACGATGCTCGTGATTACAACTAGTAGAAGGGCTACGATTACCATTTGATTCCATTTAGCTTTCATTCCGTCTTCATTTTAAAGTTACTAACTCAAACCAAACTCTCTTCCCTCATCTCTATCATCGTTCACTGTAAATATATAACATTATTTTTCATTTTCCAAACGAATCGTTAGAAAAATCTTAAATTTAACACTTTGTTTGCCGCGGCTCTTCAAAGGTCGAGTTCTCTCCCGCGATGCATAAGGCGATCACGAAGATATTTGATGCTTTTGTTCTTTTGGACTTTCACCGTGTTAACGCTGATACCTAGTTTCTCGGCAATCTCTTTACCGGAAAAACCGCTTATACTCAACTTGATAATCTGTTTTCTCATTCGGGGTAAATCACCGATATGCATGTAGAGCAGGCGTACTATTTCTTCCTGTACCGTATCCAAAAGGAAATCCGCGGCAAAATCCTCCTCTTCTTTTTCTTTGTCAATCTTATCCAGTATGGCGGCTCTTTTCTTCTTGTTGCGGATGTATAACAATGAATTGTGATACAGAGATTTGTACAGGTACCCCATTAACTCTTTCGAGGAAGCGAATTGCACATTGGAATGCCAGAGATTCACCAACAGCTCCTGCACGATATCTTTCGCACAATCCATATCCTTGACGATCGACTCGACGTAAACGCACATCGCAGCGTAGCAAGAAGTGTAAAGTTGTTCCCAACATCTTTCGTCCTTGCCGTTTATCCCCGGTAAAATAGATTCAAGGTTTACCATCTTTATTCTTGTTAAACTTCTCAGTTTTTCATAAAGTGTAAACAATCAATTGAAGACATAATGACAGTACCGGGGAACTGTCGGTTGCAAAGCTCCCGTACTTACTCCCTGCAAAATCTACCGGATAAATGCCGACAGATATTTTAATTCAGACTCTAATTTTTCCCTTGTCCCGTACTACTCGTTTGTCACAATTTGTTTGTTTATTATAGTTAGCTTCACTCACAATGCCACATCTCACGCTCATCCGTACTATAAATACATGAAACGAGGTTTGGTATTACTCTAAAAGCTGAATTTTTTTATTTTATATGATTTACAATCATAAATCACTAAATCATTAATTCCTCCTGTCCCGCCGCCGCGGAAAGTTTCCGACGGCGACGGAGAGGAACAAGGGAAAACTCATCACCTCATGGCTTGCTCCAGTTTATGGAGAAGAAATTTATAATGCTGTTGTGTATCCGCAGAACCGGAAGAGGCTTTTCCCTGCAACAGTTGGCGGGCACGTTTCATTAAATCGTAATAATAGGGAGCCATATCGGCTTGTTTGGGATCTATGTCAACGTAATAGCTGAATCCCTGTCGTTCGGCGAGCGGACGGGACAGATTAGCAAGATCCCCGTAATAGGCTATGCTTTTCGCTTTTACCGCTTCCGGCACATCAATCAGCATACGAAAACCTCCCCGGCTAGCGGATGTTTTCTCCACGTTTGCCCCGCCGATTACACGGGAAAGCAAGGCTAACTGCAACTTTTTCTCGGTTGCCGAGAGCGTGCGTCCCTGTATGGTCGGCGTGAATACGAAATCGTAAATATCATTCATGTACGCGTCCGGCGTGTAAGCCAGTTTCGCCGGGGCTTTATCGGCGTTGTAAGACACGGGAGCCAGACGTCCCAGAACGGCAGCGATGATTTTATCTTCCAATTCGCGGGAAACCATTCCCATGAGAGGCATCTCCTTCTGGAACGCGGGACTATCGAGCCATTGCACTTCTTTCACTTGGTTGAGCAGGAAACGAACGGCACGTTTCTGTTTCTCTCTCGACACGAAAGCCTGATGAGGCAGTTTGTCCCCCTCGTAACGTTCGTTGAGATAAATGCCGCCGATGTTTGCCACCACGTGATTCAGGTAACGCACGTACTGGCTGACAATCTCGTTGTACACCCGTTCACGGAACGAAAAATCCGGATCGTCGTCACGTGTCCAATCATTCAAGTTAGCAAGCAGGTAGCGCAGGTTTTTTACCCCGTAGGTTGCCGATTTCACGGCATCGTCCCCCAAATCCTCTTCAAAGGACGAGGGATCATGATGAGCGTAGAATTGCTGTTTACCGTAACGATAAACCGGATCGCCGGAACGTTCGCTGATCCAGCTATCGAGTACAGGCACCTCGTCACGGGAAGTCACTGCGTCCGGTAGCGGGGTATACAACCAGCGAATAGCGTAATAATCGTACAGTCCCAGTTCGGGCGGAGTCATCCGTACCCCGCGAGCAGCATCCCCCGGTTGCGCCACGTAATTAAAGCGGGCGTAATCCATGATCGAATGTGTGGTTCCATGCTTCCGCGTGAACGAGGGCGAGCGTAACGAATCGGTTGGAATAGCCGCTGACGCGGACATATTATGCATCAAACCAAGGCAATGCCCTATCTCGTGGGCGATCACGTAACGGATACAGTCCCCGAGTGTTTTCTCGTCAAGATTCACACCCCGCACCGACGGGTCGGCAGGAGCCGTCTGTATGAAACGCCAATCCTGCACGAGGCGCACCATATTGTGATACACGGAAACGTTCGCCTGCAATATCTCCCCGCTCCGGGGATCTGTCCACGAAGGTCCCATGGCGTTCGCCACCGGAGAGGGGGAATAACGCACGCAGGAATAAGCGAGGTTCTCCGGGTCGAAAGCCGGATCATCAGCGGGAAAATCCCGTGCCACGATAGCATTTTTAAAGCCTATTTTCTCGAAGGCAGCCTGCCATTCCTCGATACCCGCCTTCACGTGAGGTTTCCAGCTTTCCGGGAAAGCATCGTCCACGTAGAAAACGATAGGTTGTACCGGCTCCGTGAGGCGTCCTTGTCGGAATGCCGTCAAATCTTTGGGTTCCAGTCGCCAACGATGGGTATGGTAACGTACTTCCACGCCCCTCTCGTCCTCTTCGTACAGGTATTTTCCCCCGAAAAATACCCCGATACGCGGGTCTGCCAACCGGGCACGCGCGGGAGTTTCCGGCAACAGCAGGAATGTTCTGGTCATCAAGGCGGTAAAAGGCATCTTGTATATCCAGTACCATTGCTGCGCCTGCACGCTCACGTCATAAGTCAGTGATGTCTGCACGCTGACGTTATTCTCGTACGCCGCGATCCGCCCAATTCGGGTAAACTCCCGTTTAAATTCTTTTTCAAGTTGTCCTTCCTCCCCGCCACCGTATTGCCATAAAATAGGCATCCACGGGGAAAAGGGAGCAAGCGCCTCGTTCTCCCCGCCGGACAGGTAATCGGTCATGTCGATGACAATCGCCGTGCTGTCGGGTGACCACGCTTTGATCTCGAAGTTGTTCAACACGGCGGGATAGGCGTTTTTATCCACGTTTTTACGCATCCGCTCGTTACCCGTGACGTGCAGTGCATTTGCTTCCAGCAGGTTAATTAACGAATCGGTACGGGTAAATACCACGTGCAACGGCTCGTGCGGCTTCTCTCCCACGCTGCCGAAGTAATGGCTGGTAGTTTCCGCTATCGTGGAACCGATCAGCATCTCCCTTCCCAGCAGGTCGAGCGGAATTTCAAAATAGACACGCCCGTCCGTCTTATGAAGCGTCATCAGCCCCTTCACGGTTTCGCAGGCTTTATCCTTGAACAGGTTGTCGTAAGCCGATTCCTTGGGAAGCGCAGGCATCTCGCTATTGACGTCGCGTTTAGTTTTCTTCCCCTTTCTGCCCTGCGCTTCCGCCAGAACCGGTAACAACAAAACAACCAACACTATGATTATCGAGGTTTGTTTCATAATATTCTCTTTTAGATTCATTTTTTACTCAACGCCTTCCCTATCCTGTACAGCAGATACTCGTAATGCTCGCGGGTATCGCCGGATGAAGAGGCGAGGTTCTGTTTCAACAAGTCCCGTACACGCAACAGCATACTGTAAAATTCAGGAGCCGCATTGTAGCCCTTTACCGCGGCGTAATGCCCGTCAAAACCGCTGTACGGTACAGTACCTGACAGGCGGGCTGCCGCCAGACGCTGTTCCTCGCGGTGCAGGGAACGGGTATCGGGCGACCATGACACGAGTTTCGTGTCAGCAATGAAAGGCATCCGGCGTTCGGGTTTCTCGAAAGCGGAAGCGGATTCCGCCACGGCAGAAGTAGCCATGATACCCGCCACGAAAGCCCTTTGCATAAAACGCTCGTCCTCGTCCAACGCCCGTTTCCCGATCGTACCGTCCCAGATATAAGTATAGAGGTCGTCCATCAATTCATCGGGCGTGTAGGCATCATCGGATTTCGCGGCACAAAGCCGTAAATCGCCCATCTTCCCGAGCAATCCGCCAAGTATCGTCAAGTACATCTCTTCACCGGGCAGGTTTCCCATGCCGATATTATAACGTTCCATGTAAGCCACGTCGTCCATCCAGTCGAAACTCTTCGCCAGTTCCAAGGCGTAGCGCACGATAGCACGCTGTTGTTCCCTCGGGACAACGGTATACGCGGGAATGTCCTCGTCGGCGTGTACCTCGTTGATATACACACCGCCCACGTGTGAAAGCATCCGGTTAAGTTCCGCGGATACCGCATCCGTGAGCACGTTACGGAAATTGACACGAGCGGTCATTTCCTTGTCGTCCTCCCACGTGAGGCTCCCGTAATTCTCCATGATATATTTTATATTGTCAAGGCGATAGCGAAACGCCTTCACCGGATCGTCGCCCAAGTCGAAAGCCTGCATTCGCGGATCGTTGACCGGACGGAGCATCCCCCACACGAAACGCCCGAAACGGAAATAAGGATTACTTCTCGATTCCGCCACCCAGCGGTCTAGCACGGCAGTTTCCTCCCGCGGTGTAACCGCCCCGGGAACGGGACGATACAACCACTTCACGAGGAAATAGTCATATCCCCCGATACCATGCTGCACCAGAGCCACCCCCCGCTCCATATCCCCCGGTCGGGCGATATAGTTTGCAGGCACGCGGTCCATAATCGAGGGACTCAAACCGTATTCACGGGTAAAAGAAGGCGAACGCAAGGAATCCACGGGATAAGCGGACGAGGCAAGCTGATTCTCGGCAAACCCCAGACATTTTCCCATCTCCCTCGCCACGTCGTTTCTGATCTGTTCCCCGTAAATCTCCACGGGCAAATACTGTTCCCGCACCCGCGGGTCTGCCGCCAGCGTGTAGGCCTTATATGAAAAGCCGGGATCATACCCCACGGGAATAAAAATGGAAGCCGACAATATCTCACCCGTGCGGGGATCCGAATACATCTGGCTTTTCACCTCGTACATCTTCACTGGGGAAAATAATATCGTGGAATGACTCACGTCGGCAAGGTCAAAACCGGGCTCATCCCGCGGGTAGTCCTTCACCTGTATGGCGTCCCGGAACCCGATAGCCTCGAAAGCCTTGTTCCATTCCAGCACTCCCGCCGCCACGTGCGGACGGTACGCCTCGGGGATAAGGGTATCCATGTAGAACACGATCGGTTTCAACGGCCGCACGAGTTCACCCCGGTGATACGCCACGGGATCGGACGGCTCCAAACGCCAACGGTAAGCGAGGTGAATCGGTTTCACCTCTTCCATCGAGGCATTGAGTGCGGAAGCCCGAAGCACTTCCGTACCTACCCGATAATCGGCAAGACGGGGCATCATCGGTTGTTCCGGCAACAGCATCAGAATCCGGTTCGCCAGCACGGAAACTTTCATATCCTTCGCCATGAGGAACATACCGAAGAAGATATGCTCCACATCATACCCCAAGTCACACGTGGCAACCACGTTATTCGCGTACGCTTTCACGCTGTGCAAGGAAGTGCGTTCCTCCTGAAACTTATGGTTCCGCATCACGAACCCGTAGAAAGAGTTTCCGGCATAGTCGGCGAAAGGAGTCGTGTAAATGCTATGCGTCATGAAAAGCGAACTCATATCCACCAGCATCGCCGCACCGTCGGGAGTAAACGCTTCTATCTTGTAATTACCGTACACGCCCGGCATACCGGAGCGTGCGATTGCCGGGTCAACCGACGCATCACCCGACAGGTTCAACAGGTCGCCCAACACCACCAGACGGGCTTGCAGCACGGAGTCCGCACGGGTGAAACGAACGGGCACACCTTGACCGGAGAACTCCCCCACGGCACTCTCGCCGCTGTCACTGATTCCCTCTATCGTCGACGTGAAAAGCATCTCTTTGCCGAGCAGGGCGAGAGGAAATTCCACGTACACTTTATCGTCTATCTTGTGCAAAGTCATCAGCCCGCGGGCGGTCTGCACCTTCTTCCCGTCAAACACCTTCTCGTAGGCAGTAAGCTCTTTTTTCCTCTTGTCTTTCTTTTTCCGTCCGGCGGCAAAGGAATCATTGACCCCCGCGGCGAGAGAAAGAAGAAGCAGTATATAGATTATTCTTCTCATAGTATTCAATTTTTACACGTTCAATTATCGAGGATATTCCCGATCTGACGGGCCATAAGTTTATAATACCGTTGCATTTCGGCACTCCCCGTGTTCTGTTTGCTTTTGACAAGAGTGTACACCCGTTGCAACATCTTGAAACATGCCGGTTCCGAGGGATAGGGACGATACCAGAGATTGACTTCGCCAAACCCGGACACCTCTCCCGCCGCATTTATCGGCAGATACTCCGCGTTCGAGAAAACCCCCAACACGTCATGCCCCAGCACGCCGTAACGTTCGCGGCTTTTCGCCTTTATACTCTCCGGCACACGTACCGACACCCCCGAACGGAAACGGAAAGGCTCCGCTCCCATGTCCTTTCTGTTGACCCCGGTTTCCTCGATCAAGCTGTTCACGAACTCCTGCAAAAAGGAACGTTCACTCTTCGTCAGCACCTTATTCTGCATGGTCGGTGCCATGACAAAGGCGTATATATCATTCATGTACTCGTCACGGGTGAAAGGTTTACTATCCGTGGTCAGCTTCTCGTTGATTGCCACCACCGGACCCGCGCGAAGCAATCCCCGCATCATCTCCTCTTGTATCTCCGCTCCCACGTCACGCCCCGGCGGCAAACCGGGCACGTTATCCAACCATGCCACGTCCTTCACTTGTTCCAACAGGAAGCGCAAAGCCTCTTTCTGCCTTTCACGGGACACCACACTGTAAGCGGGCAATTCGTCCCCCTCGTATATCTCGTTAAAATAGAATCCACCGATATTTCTCAGCACGTGGACGCAATACCTGAAGAACTGGAAACGAGCCTCGTTCAGCATATTGGTACGAAACTTATAGTCTTTATCCTCGTGCGCGACCCACGTGTTGAGATTCGCCAAGAGGTATTTCAAATTTTTCACGCCATAGGTGGCGGACTTCACCGGGTCGTCGCCCAAGTCTTCCTCTATGGAACTGGGGTCTAACACGTTCCAGAACTGTTGCTTGCCATAGCGATAAACGGGATCACCGGAACGTTCCGAAATAAAGCGGTCAAGCACGGGTATCTCGTCTTTCGCCGCGGGAATGTCGAGCAGAGGTTTGTACAACCACTCGATCACGTAATAATCGTAAAGCCCGAGATTAGGCGGCGTCATACGCACTCCCCTCTCGGCATCGCCCGGCTGCGCCACGTAATTGTTACGGGCGTAATCCATAATCGAGTGCGTGGTTCCATACTTCCGGGTGAAGGACGGTGAACGCAGCGAATCGGTGGGTATTGCCGCCGATGCGGACATATTGTGCATCAAACCGAGGCAGTGTCCCACCTCGTGGGCAATCACGTAACGCATACAATCGCCGAAAGTTTCCTCGTCCAGCTTCACCTTGCGCACCGACGGGTCGGCGGGAGCCGTGTGCAGGAAACGCCAGTCCTGTACCATCGCCACCAGATTGTGATACACGTAGACCGAAGCGTTGATAATCTCGCCCGTGCGGGGATCCGTCCACGACGGTCCCATGGCGTTCGCCACCACGGAAGGGGAATAGCGGATACAGGAGTATTTCAAGTTCTCCGGGTCGAAATCCGGATCATCGGACGGGAAATCCCGCACCTGCATCACGTTTTTAAAGCCAATCCTCTCGAAAGCCTCGTTCCACGTGAGCACTCCCTGACGTATATAAGGCAACCAACTCGCGGGGAACGCGTCGTCCACGTAGAACACGATCGGTTTCACCGGTTCCACCAACTCGCCCCGACGGTAAGCCTCCTCGTCTTTCGGCTCAAGACGCCAGCGGTTGGCGTGATAGAACACGTCGATATTCTTTCTCGGGTGACCGATATCGTATTTCCCGTCAAAGAATACCCCGATGCGGGGATCGGCATAACGGGGACGAGCCGCATCCTCGGGCAAGAGGATAAAGTTGCGGGTTAGAACATTAGTTATCGGCTTGTTCTTGCAATAAGTTCCCATAAAGGTTTCCGCCGTCACCCGGTAAGCCAGTCGCGACTGCACGCTGACGTTATCTTCAAAGGCTTTTATTTCCAACACCTGCGACCCTTCCTGTATGAAATTCTTGTCAAGCCGTCCTTCCGTCATCGACACCACCGGCGACCACGGGAAGAACGGCGGAAGCATTTCATTGTCGCTCACGAGGAAATCCGTCATGTCAATCACCACTCCCGTGCTGTCCGGCGACCATGCCTGCACCTCGAAATTCTTGATTACCGCAGGCAAATTACCGCGCCGCATCCGTTCCCGGAGATTATCGTCGGTCGTGGTGTACACGGTCTGTATCTCGCCCAAACTCACCTTGTTGGAATCCTTCAGCGTGAACACCACCCGCAACGGGGTATGCGTGCGCTCACCCACCCCGCCCAGCAGATTATCGGTGGAAGCGGCGATCGTCGAACCCAGCAACATCTCCCGTCCCATCACCGCCGTCGGTATCTCGAAATATATCTTTCCTTCCATTTTGTGGAGAGTTATCAGCCCCCGTTTCGTTTCGCGAGCCTTATCCTTGAACAACTGTTCGTAACGGCTCTCCGTTTTCCCGTCCTCCTTCGAGTCCTTCTTTTTCTTTCTGGCGAACCCGGAAGCGGGAAGCAGGAACACGATGATAAACAGGTATACTATCTTGTTTCGTTTCATAATATTCTCGTTAAATGAACTCATTTCTTTTCCAACGACTTCTTGATTTTGTGGAGCAGATACTCGTAATGCAACTTCGTATCGCCCGTGCTCGTCACCACCGCTTTATTCAGCAATCCCTGCACGCGAAGCACCATGCCGTAGAACTCGTGGGCATCGGGATTACCGGGGACTCTCACCCACCACGGCAGGTCGAAAGAGGCATTGTAAGATTGGGGATTTCTCGCTTCCGTGATTCCGCGATTAATAAAGTATAAGTTCGCGGGGCTGAAATCAGCAACACCGTCCCGCCGGGCGGACACCTGTAACGCGGAAGCCGACTCCCCCACGGTAGAAGATTGCAATATCATCGCCAGATAAGAAGTCTGGAATCCCATTTCCTCTTTCGTCAAGGAGCGGTTCTTCAGCGTACCTTCCCACACGAAACGGTAGATATCATCCAACAACTCGCTCGGTTTATAGGCATCGTCCGATTTGGCGGCGCACCATTTCAACCGATCGTAGCGGGAGAACAACACGTCCAGCACGGTTGCCCGCATCGCCTCTTTCATGGGCATACGTCCCGGACCCAGTTGCCGGAGCAAATCGAGGTCTTCCAACCAATCGAGGTCACGGGAGAAGTTCAACAGGTATTGCACCATTTCCCGTTGCTGTTTCTTCGGTAGAAACTCGTATTGCCTGATCCCCTCGTCGGCATTCGCCGCGTTCATCACGATACCTCCCACGTAAGTCGCCAACTGCGGCAACCGGTTTGCACCCAACACGGAGCACAACCCCTCGTATATCCCTTGACGGACAGCCATATCGCGGTCGTCTTCCCGGTACCACTCGAAGAAGTTCTTTAAAGAACCCTTCACGTTAGCCACGTGATACTCGAAGGCTTTCACCGGATCGTCCCCCAAGTCGTAGACCGCCACCAGAGGATCGAAAGCCCCCCAGTCGTCGAACAAGTGATAACGACAAGCAGGATTCGCGCGCGACTCCTTGATCCAGCTGTCGAGCGTCGCTTTCTCGTCCGCGGGCACATTCGCCCCCGCTATCGGCTTGTACAGCCATTGGATGGTAAAATCGTCGTACGGTCCTACCCCTTTCGCCGTCATCCGCACGCCGCGTTCGGCATCACCCGGTTGAGCGATATAGTTGCAGGGTACAACGTCCATAATCGAAGGACTCAACCCGTGTTCCCGCGTGAACGAAGGGGAACGCAGCGAATCCACCGGGTAAGCCGCAGAAGCGGAAGCGTTCAGGAACAAACCCAAGTTCCACCCCATGCAGTTCGCCATATTCGCGCGAATCAACTCCCCCATCTGTTCCTCGCTCAGCTTCGCCCGCCGCACGGAAGGATCGGCATTCATCGTCATCAACACGCGGTCATTGTACAACATATTCGTGAAGTTGTCCGGTATACAGATTGACATACTCAATATCTCGCCCGTGCGCGGATCCGTGAGTTGATTCGTCATTGCCGAGTACCATAACACGGGAGAATAAAGAATCACGGAATGATTCACGTCAAAAGGATTGAACCCCGCGTCATCCCGCGGGAAATCCCGTACCTGCACCACGTTCCTGAACCCTATTTTCTCGAAAGCGGTATTCCACTCCTCCAGTCCCTCTTTTATATATTTCGCCCACGCGGCGGGCATAAGCGTGTCCATGTAAATAACGATCGGTTTCACGGGTTCCACCGCCTCACCTCTCTCGTGGGCAGCCTTGTCCGTCGGTTCCAGTCGCCACCGCCGCGTGTAAAACACGCGTTCCAGTCCTCGTAGCGGGTCGCTAAAATCCGCCTGCATGAAAGGACGTACCCCCACGCGGTAATCCGCCAAGCGGGGCATCATCGGTTCCTCCGGCAGCAACATCAGAATCTTGTCGCTCGTCACCGTCACTTTCACATCCTTCGCCATCGGGAATCCCATCATGAAATAATCCACGTTAAACCCTTGCTCGCAAGTAACCGTGACATTATTGTCAAAAGCGGCGACATCCTTCAGCGTCGTCCGCTCCTCGCGGATATCGTGCTTCCGGGAAACGAAACCGAACATGGCGTTCGGCGCGTAAGCGGCAAAAGGAGTCGTGTACGCCGAATAATTCGTGAACAACGACGTCATATCCACCACCACCGCCGTACTGTCCGGCGTCCATGCCTCTATCTTGTACGTCCCGAAGATACCCGGTTGCGAAGCCTTCTCCAAAGCCTTGTCTATCGCCCCGTCACCGCTACTGTTGAACGCCCGCAACGGCGGGTAGTCCACCTGCACCGTAATCCGGGCTTGCAACACCGAATCCCGTCGCGTGAAACGCAAGGCATTATCGCCACCCACGAACTCGCCCACGGCACCCTCGCCGTTATCGGTAATACCCCGGATAACCGAAGCGTAAAGCATATCTTTATCCAGCAGGCGGAGCGGGAACTCCACGTATATTTTCTTGTCCGCCCGGTGTATCGTCATCAATCCTTTGGCGGTCTTCACCTTCTTACCCTTGAACAATTCGCTGTAAGGAGTCGAGGGTTCGACATTCTCCGGTTCCCCGCCTTTCCTATCCTTTTTCTTTTTACGTCCCGACGCATCGGCTTCCGCGGAAGCGGGCAGCAGCAACGAAAGAAGAAACAGTATATATATTATATTCTTCATAATTACTCGTTTTACATGTTATTGTCCTAGTGCCTGTTCCACCTTGTGAAGTAACAGCGCGTAGTGACGCCGATTGGCATCCGAGCCTGTATCAGCCTTACTCTTCAACAGCGCGTGAGTCTTCTTCAACGTCGAGAGATAAAGCGGCTCCATGGGATAATTCATGATTGGCAATTCCACCCGCCAGCCGAATCCCCGCACCTTGGCAGAAGGACATGTTTCCGCCTGCCGCAGCCAACGGGCACGGGTCATCTCCGTGTCGAACTCTCCCACCAAACCGTACGCGGCGCGACTCTTCTCCGCAATCTCGCGGGGCACCGCTATCCGGTAGGCATCACTGATTCCCACGTTCCCGCCGCCCCCGATCTTACCGCTCTCGACTCCCGAACCGGAAATCAGTTCCGACAGCAGAGCCATTTGCAACTTCTTCTCCGCGCCGGACAATTCTTTGCCCTCCCGCGTGGGAGCGAACACGAACCCGTGTATGTCCTCGAAATACTCCTCGGCGGTATAAGGACTCTCCTCCCCCGTGTATTTCGCGCCGAACGCCACGAGAGCCGCCCGGTTGAAAATCGCTTTCAGGGCAATATCCTGCAACACCTGCGCGTACGTTCCCATGATCGGCATACGGGCTTGGAAATCCTTGTCGTCCACCCACTCCGCGTCCCGCGTCTGTTCCAGCATAAAACGGAGCGCCCGCCGCTGTTTCTCCTTCGGCACGATAGAGAAGTAAGGCAGACCGTCGCCGTCGTAACGTTCGTTCACGTGTATCCCGCCCACGTTCACCAACACGTGGTTCATATAGCGGATATACTGGTACAGTAGCTCGTTATACATATTCCGGCGGAACGAGAAATCCTTGTCGTCCTCTCCCGTCCACTCGTGCAGGTTCGCCAACACGTATTTCAGATTCTTCACCCCGTAAGTGGCAGACTTCACGGCATCGTCCCCCAGATCTTCCTCGAACGACGAGGGATCGAGGTACCCGTAGAACTGTTGCTTGCCATAGCGGTACACGGGGTCGCCGGAACGTTCGGAAATCCACTTGTCCAGCACGGGTACTTCCTCCCGCGAACTCTTCGCATCCAACAGGGGCGTGTACGCCCACCGGATCAAGAAATAGTCATACACCCCCAGCGCGGGCGGGGTCACCCTCACGCCGCGCTCCGCGTCACCGGGTTGGGCCACGTAATTATTACGGGCGTAGTCCATGATAGACATCGTCGTGCCGTATGTCCGGGTATATGAAGGAGAACGAAGCGAATCCGTCGGCACAGCCGCCGAAGCCGCCATATTATGCATGAATCCCAGCGTGTGCCCCACCTCGTGGGAAATCACGTAACGGATACAATCTCCCAGCATCTCCTCGTCCATCTCCACCTTCCGCGCGGCGGGATCGGCAGGCGACGTTTGTAGGAATCGCCAGTCACGCACCAGTTGTATCAGATTATGGTAGACCGAAATATTCGCCTGTATAATCTCCCCGCTCCGGGGATCCGTCCACGAGGGACCCATGGCATTCGCCACGGGCGAGGGAGAATAGCGCACGCAGGAATATTTCAGGTTATCGGGATCAAACTCCGGATCATCGGTCGGGAAGTCAACGGCAATAATCGCGTTCTTGAAACCGATGCGCTCGAAAGCCGCCTGCCATTCTTCCACGCCCTCGCGCACGTGCTTTTTCCAGCTCTCGGGGAACGCGTTGTCCACGTGAAAAACGATCGGCTTCACGGGTTCCACCAGTTCCCCCCGTCGGTACGCCGCCTCGTCCTTAGGTTCCAAGCGCCAGCGGTTGATATGGTAATTAATTCTCGTCTTCTCTCCCTCGTCATAAGCGTATCTGCCGCCGATAAATATCCCGATACGGGGATCGGCAAACCGGGGGCGCATAGGCTCTTCGGGCAGAAGCACGAAACTCCGCGTCATCACTACCGTGAACGGCAACTTGTATAAATAATAAAACCGGTTGTCCCGCACGGACATCTCGTAAGTCAGGGAAGACTGCACGCTGAAATTATCATCAAACGCCTTCGCCGTCCCGATACGGGATTGCTGGTTTTTAAACTGTTTCTCCATCTTCATATCCCGGCTCATCGACAGTATCGGCATCCACGGCGTGAACGGCCCCAGCTCCTCCTTGTCGCTCATCAGGAAACGGGTGACGTCGATCACCACCGCCGTGCTGTCCGGCGAGTAAGCACTAACCTCGAAGCTCTCGATAATTCCGGGCACCGTACTCTCCTTGATTCGCTGCCGGTACCGCTCCGTGCTTGTCGAGTGAATCGCGTTCACCTGCCGCAAACTCACCTTTGCCGAATCGTCCTGCATGAAAACCACGTGCAGGGGTTCAAAAGGCTTCTCTCCCACGCTCCCGAACAGGTTGCTCGTGATCTCCGTGATCGTCGATCCCAACAGCATCTCCCGCCCGAACACCCCGAAAGGAATCTCGAAATATACCTTCTCGTCCACTCGGTGAATCGTGATAAGCCCTTTCATCGTTTCGGCGGCCTTATCCTTGAAAAGCCGCTCGTAAGGGGTATCCTCCTTCGCTTTCTTGTCCTCCCTCTTCTTCCTCGCCATCCCGACACAAGGCAGCAACAGAACGATAACCAGTAAATAAATCGTTTTGTTTCTCATACTTTTTTAAATAATAAATATCAAAAAATACAGTGATTCCGTGATTCTCAAAACTCCCTCCCGGCTTCACAACCACCTCCTCTGTTTATAGAGAAGGTGGTTGCGAAGCAGACGGAGGAGTTTATTGATTCGGTGATTTAGTGATTAATGAAGCGTTGCCCACGCAACAGCAATCACTGTTAATCCACAATCGATCCTTGACCGCCGAATCGATATTTTATATCGGCAATCCGTCCGAAAACCGGTTCCGTCTTATACGCGTACTCGATCGTTCCACCGGCAAAAATGCTCGTGGTACCTGCCGCGAAGAAATACACTTCGCCGGAATCCAACCCGACAACCAGATAACCGCCGGCATTGTTTCTCTGCGAGGCAAGCATCGACACGATTCCTCTTCCTTGGAAATCGTACAACAATTTCGCGTCCCCCCGTCCTCTCGCGTGCTGGTAAGCGTACAATTTATCGTGAGGCGCTCCCGCCACGGACGTCCCGTTGGAAGTAAAGAACAGGAACTCCCGCGAATCCGTCGTCAACTCGAACTTGTTCGTCCCGTCCAGCAAATCCTGATGCGGGAACGGCAATTCATATTGTGGAATCACCTTATACCCGTTCCACTCGTCATAATAGAAGAACTGCATGTAATACACCCCGTCCTCTCTATTCTTGAACACGCACCAGAACTTCCGATCCCCGTCCGTGTACCCGTCACAGAAATACATCTCCACGTTCCCCATGTTATTCAAGGGCGTCACCCCCTCCATCCTCTCCGGGAACACCGGCAGGATAGCCGCCGTGTTCGGGTCTGTCACCCACTCCCCGATCTCGTCATCATAATAAACGTTTCCGTCATTCACGGCCAAGAAACGGTGATTCTTGTTATCGTACACCAGTGTCGAGATACCGCTCCGCGTCTTGCACATCAGCGTCACCTCCAGTCCCTTCTCGTAATACGCCGGGAAATCGGGATACATACCCGAGTAAAATACCTCCTCGTCCGTCTTCCGCCTCACGAAAATATCCCCTGTCTTCGACATCAGAATATCCCCTTTATGGTGATACGCCGCCCCGACAAATACCTGTCCCGCGGGTAGCGCGCCCCCCGTGAACTCCTCGCCCAAGGAAATCGTTTTCTTGTAAGAACTACCGTCCACGTACACCGGACCTATTCCCCCCTCCTGCAATATCAGCACGTGGCTCGGCGAATCCCAATCCGCGAACACTTCCTGAAGGAAATAAGGCTTCCCGCCCAACCTCTGCCCGTCGTTCTCCAACGTGTAAAGATCCGCGTACACGTCAAGATAAGTGACATACTCTTGTGTCGCTTCATCCAATCTCCTGTCCAAATCCAACATCGCCAACTCCGCCCCGTTATCCTTCTCATCCAAAACCAGCCACACGCCACTCGGGTAAGCCAGATTATCCATCACGTACTGCCGGGTAAGATCCACGCACTGCAACCCGTTCGTCGTGTCCGTGATTGTCAGCACGAACTGCAACCACCCGGCAGTATCCACCTCCCAGTTCAACACCTTCTCGTGTCCCAACGTCTTGTATTCCTTTTCCGAAGTCCTCAACTCCCAGCGAAACTTCAACGTCGTTATCTCCTCGTCCAAGCTGAATTTCAGTACCGGAGTAATCTCCGCCATATCACCTTTATAAAACCGGGGATCCGCGTTCGTCAAGTATTTCTCCACGGTGATCACATTTATATCCCCGTAATCGTAATTCCCTTTATCGTCATAACACCCGTACATGAAGATAAAGCAAATCACGGCGTATATCCAATTTTTCGTTCTCATAACATTCCTTTTAAATTAACCTTTTACCGGTACCGACATCTCCGCTTCCCCGTCCATAATCGTGTTCCCGTTATCTTTCTCTCGCTGCAAATGATACTTGAGCTTCAACGAATAATATCTCAATTCACTGGCCGTCTTATTCGACAGGTCGCTCACCCCCGTGGCAATAATCAACTGTTGATACTTCGCCTCGCTGTAAGCACCCAAGTACTCGTTCACGATACGCTCCGTCCACCACACGGGACGCACCGCCAGCGAAGTAAACACCACGCGGTAAAGAGCGTTCGACAACGGTCCCACCCGGAAATTATCATTCTCCTTTACCCTCAACGCCAACCGCACCACTTGATTGTCAAGTGCCGCCGTTTTATGCAACGTCACTCTCACCGTGTCCCGGTTCCGGTTCGCTTTCCACACCCTTTTCGTTTCCACCGAATAATCCGCCCCGGAGGCAGTCGTCATACCCTCGTCGATCACCAACTCGTACTCCGTGTCCGTCGTGATAGGCCGTCCGGCGAAAGATATCTCGATCGGCACGTCCAACTCCGTCGCCCCGGGATAGAAGAAAAACGAGGTATTCACGCTGTCCTCCGCGTTCTTACCCGAGAAGTATATGTAACGGTCAGCCGTGTACGTGTCCAACGAGTCCGTGGAACAAGCCCCGAACATCACAAACAGAACAATTATAACAATACAATATTTCATAACTTAAAGTATTACGGTTTCACTATCCGGGATAGGCAAATAAACCTTCGTCCCGTAATCAATATTCCCCACGCCGTCATTCAGCGGCAAGCCCAGACGCTTGTACATGTAGAAACACTGCCCCTCGCCGATAAACTCCCTGCGAGCCTCGTTCAACAGCGCGTTCATGTACTCCGCGCTATTCGTGATAGGAATCTCGCGATACTCCCCGCGTGCCTGTTGCACCATACGCAGTATCTCGATCGCCTTGTCCAAACCGCCCGGCGTTTCGCACAAGTATTCACCCATCATGTAACTCAACTCCGTGTGGCGGATGATCGGCAGAAGAAAAGCGGCTACCTGACTTCCCCCCGAATTTAACTTTCCCCGTATATTCTTGATCGACACCTCCGCACCGCCCTCGATATCCGTGATCAGGTAAACGTAACGGAAATCGTTCGTCATCTCTTTATCCTGAAACAAACTGTTCACGTTGCGTATCGCCAGATTACGATCCAACGTCAAGTAAGGCTCGTACAAATCGGCACACTTCGAGTTGGCGAATCCCATCACCACGTCACTGTACATCTTCACGTCCCGGTTATAAATATCGCCCATCAAATCCCACTCGTCGGTAAACCGGTAAAGACTATTCCAAGCCGGACCGCCCCACTCGTCCGGTTCTTCACCCAGAATCTCCTTCGCCAGATCGTGCGCTTCCTTCTTCTGCCCGTTATACATGTAAGCGCGGGCTTGTATCGCCATCACCGCGTGCATATTCATGCGTACCCGCCGGGCTTGAAAGAACTTGGGCAACCCGGAACCGCGGGCTTGGAAATTCCAGTTATCCCTGTCGCCATTCAACTCCATGGAGTCCGATACCGCCACCAACCGGCGCGCCTCGTCCAGATCGGCAAGGATACGTTCCATCGTTTCCTTCACCGTCAGCGGGGTATTCGTCACCGACTCGGAACTCGTCACGTAAGGAATCCACTTGCCGCTCTCGTTTGCCGCGGGAGCCGGGGCGAACAATCGCAACAGGTCGAGATGCATGAAAGCGCGTAATCCCAACGCTTCACCATGAATCAGCTTTCTCTCCCGGTCGCCCAACTCGAAGCGCGAGGAATCCTCCTTCACGACATGCTCTATCAGATTATTGGCATCCGCGATGGCGTGATACATATTATTCCATATCGTTTCTATCGTCGACTTCACCCCGGAAGTACCGTAAAGCAAATCATTCGCGTCCTGATACTTCTGCGGCATCTTCGACTTGCTGTAATACTGTCCCACCGCGTCCAGAAATCCCCACGACAACTCCTGCCCGTACAAATCCGCCTTCGACAGCGTCATGTAAATACCGTTCAATTGCATCCGGTACCCGTTTCCCGTCGAGTACAGGATATCGCTGCTCAACTCCTCCTTCGGTTGCACGTCAAACCAATCCTCGCATGCCGAGAGCGTCACCGCGAGTAAACCCAATATATATATTATCCTTTTCATTTTTTCCTGTTTTAATAACATTAGAATTGCAACTTCAACGAGAAATTAACGGTACGGGCAAACGGGTAAGACGTACCGCGCTCCGTCTTGATCGTCGAGAAACGCACCAGATCATTCGCCCCCACTTCAAGGCGCGCCAACCTCAGTCCCATCTTCTTCCTCGCCCGCGTGAACTCGTACCCCACGTTCACCGAATTCCACGTCAACGTGTTATTCCGTTGCATAAAACGCGAGGTCGGCTGAGTCGTCACGTTACGATCCTTGATATCCTTCAGCGTGGTAATATCCCCCGGTTGGTACCAGCGTTGCGTCACCGCGCGTTTGTCCACGTTGCGTGCCATATCGGCATTTTCAACCTCGTTCACGAGAGTCGAATTATACATATCACCCCCGAACTCGTACATGAAACTCGTGAACAGCGTGAAATTACGGTAGCGCAAATTCACCCCGAACGAACCTTGTGCTTTCGGCGTCTCGTCACCGATTTTCACCATCTCCGCGGCAGCCCAGTCGTAACTCACCGTCCCGTCGCGATAAATAAACAATTCCTTCCCGTTAGCGGGATCTATCCCGAGGGACTTCATCCCGTACTTGGCGGTCATGGACACCCCCTCCTCGTACTTCGTCAACATGCGGTCCAAATCATTATTCGCGTCATTATAATAATCGTTCACCCGCTCGTTGTACTCCTTCAACGCGTCCGACACCTTTTTCAACGTGTTCCTGTTGCCCGCCATATTACCGTAAACCGCCACGTACCAATCCTTATCCTGATATAACGTGCTTCTCAACTGGATAGAGAACCCCTCGTTCAACACCTCGCCCATGTTCGTCTTGTAAGTCTTGAACCCGGTCGACGCCTGCAACGTCACGTCCGTGATAGCCCCCTTCGTCACCTCGTAATAATAATTCCCCTCCACGTAAAGCAAACTGTTGAAAATATCAAATTCCAGACTGACATCCAACTTATCCGTGGTTTCCCACTTCAAATTCCGGTTCCCGCGCGTGTTCACCAGCGAGGCACCCGCCCCGGTCACGTACCACTCCTCGATATTAATCTCGTGCGTGGGTATCGCCTCGTAAGACTGGAAACCGGTCTTTCCCGTTCTCCCGTAAGACCCTCTCACCTTCAGCAACTGCACCCAACCCAAATCGGCGAAAATACTGTACTTGTGCAGGTTCACACCCACCCCGAACCCCCACATGGGAGCCCAACGCTTGTTAGACCCGAATTGCGACGACCCGTCATACCTGAACAGCACGTCCAGCAAATACGTGTTCTTGTACGAGTAGTTTCCCACTCCCAGTATACCGAACAAACGCTTCCGGCTCTCCCTTTCGGTAGGTTTCTCCACGATCTCCTTGGCGAAATTCACGGACACGAAGTCGCCGCCCGTCGGGAACCCCCGGTACCGCGCGTTCGCGCTATTATCCCGCGAAGTCACCATATTGACACCACCCGTGAAATTCACGTCGTGATCCCCCATTGACTGGCTGTACGAGTACGTCAGTTTCGCCTCCCACGACGTCGCTTTCCGCGTAGATTTCCCCAACGTCCCGGCATACAGGTTATCCTCGTTCATCTCCGTCCCCTTCTGCGTCTCGGAATCGGGATGCACGTACACTTCCCGTTCTTCCGTCGTGTGAGTCACGCCAACCTCCCCCTTCGCGTACATGTGCGGGGTAATATACCAGTTCAAGTTAAAATTATCCGTTAAATCCGTCATGTGCGTCCGGTCATAACTCCCGAGATTAGCCTCGTACAAGGGATTTACCAGACTCTCGCGTCCCGTCCAGTACGGCAACTCCTTCAAGTACTTCCCGTCCTCGTCCTTGTAAGTATCATAAGGCAATAGCTTCGTGTACTGGCTAAAATCCCCGTAAGGCGACTCCTTTGCCCTCGTTTCCCCGTAAGACACGTAATTACGCACTTCAATCTTACCGCCCGTGTACATGAACAGGAAACCGCCGCCGATACGGTCGCGGTACGATCCCTTCATCACCCCGTTGTCATTGTTGTATTGCAAGTCCAACGCGTAACGCATCACTTCCGTTCCCCCCTCGAACGAGAGGCTGTGCTTGTGATTGAATATCGAGCGTACCGGCTTCCCGATCCAGTACGTGTCTACCCCTCTCAGCACGTTCAACAACTTCCGGTTATACTCCTGATCCATATCGTGGCGCGTATCGTTATTCCCGACGGGAAGAAAAATCCCAGCCGGGATCTCCGCCGCCAACTTCCCGGCAGCGTGCATCAGGTTATAATCCGACAAATCGGGCATCGTCACGCTCCCCACGATCGTGTAATCGATCAGCACCTCTCCCACCTTCGGGGCTACCGTCGTCACCACCACCACGCCGTTCGCCGCCCGCGAACCGTACAGAGCCGTGGCTGCCGCGTCTTTCAAGATATACATCGTCTCGATCCGGTTGGGATCCATGTCATAAATCTTGTTGATGGCAACCTCGAAACCGTCAAGTATAAAAATCGGCAGGTTAGGGTTATTCTCCAGCGCCGACTTGGACAACGTGTTCTTGTCCAGATCCTTGATACCTATACTGGACTGCCCCCGTATCTGTATCTCGGGCAGCGCGTTCGGGTCAGACCCCCATTGATTGTTCGTCTTGACGCGGAAGGACGGGTCGTACACCTCCAGTGCCTTAATAACGTTCGTCTTCGACACTTGCAACAATTCCTCCCGCGTCACCACCACGGCGTTTCCCGTGAAGCTCGATTTCTTCACCGTCCCGAAACCCGTCACGATCACCTCCTCCATCTCGCGCGTGTCCGGCTGCATACGCACCACGATCTCCTTGTCAAACGTCGTCACCGCCACCTTGTTCGGTTGCATACCCATGAAAGTCACCACGAGATAGATCGTATCCATCCGCGGCAGATTCAACGTGAACGTACCCTCTTCCCCGGCACTCACCCCGAGCGTGGTTCCTTCCACCACCACCGAGGCACCCGGCAACGCGTCGCCCCGCTCGTCCAGCACCTTACCGCGTATCGTCACGGGAGTCACCGTCCGCTGCCGCTTCTGTATCACGATCATGTTCTGGTAGAAACTGAACGTGTACTCCGTCCCCTCCAGACAAGCCCGCAGCACGTCCGACAACGGCACCGACTTGAAACTGTGCGTCACCGCAGGAATCCGCTTCATCTCCTCGTTATTGTACAGGGGTTCGTACTTCGTGTGACGCTTGATGTAATCCAGCACCCCCGTGAAAGGAGTCTCTTTAAACTCCACGGTCAACCTCGGTTCGTCCGCCGATTGGGCGCGACAAACCCCGGTGTTAAAAGATTGAAGAAAGAGAACCAACATCAACACGATGCCCGTCTTCCTCTTCATCATCAATAGATTAGACTTCTTCTTTTTCATGTAGATTAGTTTTAGATTTCATAAAAGATGAAAACCCGCGCTCGCTCTCGTGTCCCATCACCTCGCTTGCGCGGGCTCCACTATCGTTTGTATGTCAGATTTGTAGAATAAGCATAGCATGCCCCCTTGGCCATTCATCGAATGCCATAACCTGTAACTTGCCGCCCCGCGGCAAATGCAACTTGTAACTTGTAACCCGCCGTTTACGGCGTATGTAACTTACCGCTCGCGGCAACAACGATCACCCCGTCACTCAACGTGAATCGCATATCCGTCGTCGTGCTCAGCCACTCGAGAAACATCTCCAACGGGACATCGTACATCATCATCCCCGTGAAACGCCGTTCCCTCATGGCGGGCGTCTCGTAAAGCACCCGCACGTCGTACCATCGACACAATTTCCTCATCACCGCGTCCAACCTCTCCGCGTCGAAATTAATCTTTTTATCCACCCACGCCACGACAGCCTCCGCGTCCACCTCGCTCACCCGCGTATCGTGATCCGGCGTGATGGACACTTGCTCTCCCGGCTTCAATATTACCGTCCTGTCGCCCGACGACGCCCTGACCTTCCCTTCAAGCAGCGTCACCAGCGACACCGGTTCCTCGTCGTAACTCATCACGTTGAACACCGTCCCCAGCACGTCCACCTGAAAATCCTTGCCCGAAACCACGAAAGACCTCCCGCCATCCCTAGCCACCTCGAACTTCGCCTCGCCCTCCACGTACACCTCCCGCGTCGAATCCGGGAACACGACCGGGTACTTCAGCATGGACATGGCGTTCACCACCACGCGCGAACCGTCGGAAAGAATCACGGACTGCATCTCCCCCCGCGGCACGATCAACGTGTGGTAGACCACAGTGTCCGTCAAAAGCTCTTTTTTCAACCGCGTGTAGTCCAGCGTCGGCACACCCGCCGACCGCGAAACCCCGATCGAATCCAGACGCGAGATAGGGATAATCTCCGTCTTCTTCGACAAAGTGATTACTTGATTATCAGACAACACCAGACGCACGCTGTTCCGGTCGGCGCCTTGCCGCTCCACCGCGCTCTCCGCCATGAACCCGGGTGCCGCCTCTTCACCCGCCTCCCGCGACCACCACCATCCCGCGGCAACACAAATAGCGGCGCAAGCCGCGCTAGCGATCACCCGCCGCCACCACGTGTTCGCGTGTCGCGACTTCTCCCTTCTCCTGACCTGTTTCAGGAAAATCGAGAAATCCGCCGCGGAATTATATTTCCCGTATTCCTTGAACCTCGCCATTATAAAACGGTCACTCTCCAGATTTCTTTTCAACCGCGCCCATCTCGGCTCCGCCAACAACGCCCCCAGCTCCTCCTCTTCCGCCCGATTCAGAGTCCCGTTCCAAGATTTAAGAAATAAATCCAATACTATATATATTCTATCTTTATCCATAACACCATAAGAATACCCGAACTATTCTTTGGTATTACTCGACAAGCAAAAAAATTGAAAATTGAAAGTTGAAAATTGAAAATGAAAGGACTACCTCCCCTTAGTTCTTGTCTTGCGCGGAAGGGGGGAAACGACTCGCCGGAGCGTTTATCTCCCCACGTGAAAGAAAATTTGAAGGGATAGTTTTTTACATTTTCAATTTTCAATTTTCAACTTTCAATTATTCAAACTTCCCCGTCCATCCCGTCCGCCACCCGGAAATAGAGCGAACGCGAGAAATCCGTGCCGTTCCGCCGCACGAAAAACGGGTAAACGTGCAACACGTCCCCCTCCGGCGCGTCATGCCGCGGCAGAGTCAGCGTTACCTTCCCGTCCTCCCGCCTCGCTCCCGTGTCCTCCAGAAACTGGGGACAAGTGGGACGCGCGGCGTGAAAGTACCCGACCATCAGCCTGTCCCTCCCCCCCGAGCGCAATTGCCTCGCGGTACTCGTCCACTGTAACGTCACGGTCCATCCCTCCCGCTTCACGAGCGTGTACGTCGGGTTGGCAAGCCACCCGATGCTGAACACGAACGCCGGGAAATTGATCACCCCGCTGCCGTCACAATACGGGCCATTAACCATGTGGCACAGGTTCCACCCCGTGACCGTCAAATCCCGCGCGAAATCGTTCCACATGTTCCAATCCTCCAGCACCCGGTACGCGGCACTCTCCACCAGTGTCGCCGCGGTGAACCAATCCGAGTTGTCCCGTTGCGCATCCGTGCGCTTGGCGAGAGCCTTGTCCCGCGCCTCTGTCGTCGCGGGAGTGCGCTTGCTGTCGCACGTGCATTCCTTACCTTTCCTGTGATACTTTGTTTTACCCCCGGAACGTTGCCGCCCGGTGTCCTTACCTTTTGATTTCAAATTCGCCATATTAACCTCCTTTTTACCGTTAATACTCCCCCGACGCACCTTCATTCCACCTTAACTGTAAATTTAATAAATATTCCTCAAATTACCCATACCACAGCTACCTTTATACCATGCCAACAAGGATAACTTATGGAAGAGTTATGGAACACTTATGGATATTAAACTGAAGGAAGAGTTACGCCATCCCCCGCCATCACGGGCGTTTCACGCCATATTGCCACCCCGCGGGGAAGGTAAACCCGGAACACCGAGAGTATATGTTAATTTATTCTAAAAATATTTATAATTTTTCTTGGATATAAAAAAATATGATTCTACATTTGTTAAGAGCTTTCCACGAAGAGTATGGAAAGGCGTTTGAGTTACAAATTAAATACATTACAAAAATGGCTAGACAAAAATCACCCGACTACACCCTAGTAACGGGAAGAATCGGGAACAAAATCTACTCCGCCCTCGGTAAAGGTTGGACAGGTGTCCGCATGGAAAACACCACGCAAGCCCCCTTGCAGGAAGACCAGAAAAAAAACGCGTCGGGATTCTCGGAATTGAACCGCCACGTGAAATTCCTCAACCTCGCCTTGCGCCAAAGCTTCCCGCCGGACAGCAAGGGCGTCAAGTGGGCGAACCGCTTCACGAGCGTGAACAAAAAGAACGCGGAAGTGATCACCACCACCAAGATCGACCCCGACACCCCCGTCGACCCGAAGAAAAAGTCGAACGAGGAATTTGCCAGCCAAATCGACTGGTCGAAAGTCATCATGGCACAGGGGCCCCTGTGGAAACCCGTCGTGACCGTCAACGCCTCCCCCGTCAACGCCCAACAGATACTCGAATTCAAGCGCGAGCAACTTACCCTGAAGGGAGCGTCCGCCAAGGAGATTGACGCCGTTAAAGTCGACGCCAACGCTACCGGCTACAAGCTACAATTCGAGCAAACGCCCAACGCTATCGAGGAAGCTTACGCCTACAACAACGACCTCGTACGCGCTATCATCTACAACCCCGAGAACGGGTTCTGCCTGCAAAAAGAACTGCGCCTCAGGGGTGAAGGCGGTGCCACCTCCGAATTCATCCCCGCCGGCGACGGCATCGAGCTCGCGGACTACCAAGTCTACGTCTACGCTAAAACCGCCAACGGGAAACGGACCTCCAACTCCATCTACCTCACGGTAACAATTGAAAGTTGAAAATTGAAAATTGAAAATGCCAAAAACTACCCCTCCAAATTTCTTTCCGCGTGGGGGGAGAAACGATCCGACAAGTCGTTTCCCCCTTCCGCGCGAGATTTAGAAACAAGGGGAGGTAGTCCTTTCATTTTCAATTTTCAACTTTCAATTTTCAATTGTATCTTTGTCTTATGGAAAAAATAAACTTGAACAAAATATACAAGCGGAAAAAGAGCGACCGTGACATCTTTCAAGAGCTCATGCCTTTCAAGGTAAAGGAAATTCTGCTCATCGCCAACTACTACGACTCGTACACCATCGAGCGCGAGGGACAATTCTCCGACAAGATATTCGGCGAATACCTGCAACTGAACCTCTACACCGCCCCCCGTTTCACCTCCGTGGCGAACGAGGAAGCGGCACTGCGCGCGTTGGCGAACAAGCATTTCGAGCTCATCATCATCATGGCGGGAATCGACAAGACGACACCCGTCGCCACGAGCCGCTCCATCAAACGCCTGTATCCCGACATCCACCAGTTGATGCTCGTGAACAACAACGCCGACCTCGCCCACTTCCGGCGCGTGGAAGCGGAAACCCGGGAATCCATCGAACGCGTGTTCGTGTGGAACGGGTCGACGAAAGTATTTCTCGCCATGGCGAAATACCTTGAAGACAAAATCAACCTCGACGTCGACACCCGCCTCGCCGACACGCGGGTGATTCTCGTGGTCGAGGACTCCGTCAAATACTACTCGCGCTACCTGCCGCTGCTCTACACCGAGGTCATGACGCAAACGCAGGCGATCATCAACGAGGAACCCTCGAACGACGAGATGGGCGTGATACTCAAGATGCGGGTACGCCCGAAAGTGATACTCGTCAGCACGTTCGAGGAAGCCGTCGACATCATAGACCGGTACCGGGACAACATCATCGGCGTTATCTCCGACGTCCGTTACCCCCGCGGCGGCGTGGAGGACGAGAACGCGGGAATCGAACTGATCCGCCACGTGCGCGCGTTCGATACCCACGTTCCCTGCCTGCTGCAAAGCCACGAACGCGAAAACCTACGCCGGGCCCAAGAAACAAAAGCCAATTTCATAGTCAAAAACTCCCCGACCCTTTCGAGGGATATACGCAACTTCATCAAAGGGGAGCTTGGGTTCGGCGATTTTATTTTCCGCGACGCCAACGGTCTACCCATAGATCGGGCAGCGAGCGTCGAGGAATTCCGGCGCAAACTGATGACCGTGCCGGACGAGTCGTTGGAATACCACGCCAAGCGCAACGGCATCTCCACGTGGCTCATGGCACGGGCGGAAATCAACCTCGCCAAAAAACTGCGCCGTTACAGTTTCAGCTATTTCAAAAACGCGGAGGAAACGCGCCGCTTCATCGCCAACGTCTTCGAGGCGTCGGAACTGAAAAAATTGCGGGGACGCATCATCAACTTCAACCCGTCGCTGGTAGACTCCAACCGCTACATCACCCGCCTCGGCAAAGGCTCGCTCGGCGGCAAGGGACGCGGGCTGGCGTTCCTCTCCAACTTCATCGAGAACGTGTACCTTAAAAAACTTATTCCCGACCTGCAAGTGATGATACCCAAAACGGCGGTGATCGGCGTCGATGAATTTGACAACTTTATCGAGGAGAACGACCTTTACGACGTCCTCTACGCCGACAAGCAATACGACCACATCATCGACGCCTTCCGGACGGCACGATTGCCGGAGAAACTGCGGGCAAAACTGCGGGAATACCTCCGCGTGATGACCAAACCGCTGGCGGTACGCTCCTCCGGGTTGTTCGAGGACTCGCTCAACCAACCCTTTGCCGGCGTGTACTCCACCTACCTCCTGCCCAACAATCACCCGGACTTCGAGCGACGGGCGCGGGACGCGGAAGACGCTATCAAGCTGGTGTACGCCTCCATCTTCTCGCCCGAGTCGCGGGCGTACTTCAACGCCATCGACTACATGATAGAGGAAGAGAAAATGGCGGTAATCCTGCAGGAAGTAGTCGGCAACGAGCATAACGGGCGCTATTACCCGGAAATCAGCGGCGTGGCACAGTCGTACAACTTCTATCCCTTCTCCTACATCAAGCCGGAAGACGGGTTCGCCGTTACCGCCGTCGGGTTGGGTGCCTACGTGGTGGGCGGCGAGAAAACCCACCGCTTCAGCCCCGCGTACCCGAAACTGCAACTCGCTTCCATACAAGACAAAATAAAGGCATCGCAACGCTATTTCTACGCCATCGACCTCGAACGGCAGGAATACGACCTGTACCGCGACGGGGAAAACGCCGCCATAAAAGCGTATGACATGCCGGAGGCGGAACGGGACGGGACTCTGGAATACACGGCGTCCGTCTACGACTTCATGAATGACCGAATCACGTACGACTTCTCCACGAGAGGTCCCCGTGTCGTCGACTTCTCGAAGATACTGCAATACGACTATTTCCCGCTGGCACCCGCGCTGCAAATCCTGCTCGACATCTTCTCGCAGGCGATGGGTTCGCCCGTGGAAATCGAATTTTGCGTCAACTTCGAGGGCGGGAAACCCGTGTTCTACCTCTTGCAAATCAAACCGCTGATAAAAAACGAGTATAACATCGACATAGAAAACGACGCCATCGACGCCGAACACGTCCTGCTGCGTGCCGACAAGGGCATGGGCAACGGGAAGTTGCAATATATACGGGACGTGGTGTACGTCGACCCGGAGAAATTCGACCGCCTGCGGACGGAAGAGATCGCCGAGGAAATCAAACGCCATAACGCCGACATCGCCCGCGAAGGCGAGAAATACCTGCTTATCGGCCCCGGTCGCTGGGGCACGCGCGACCCGCTGACGGGCATCCCCGTGCAATGGTCGGATATCGCCAACGCCAAAGTCATCGTCGAACAGGGACTCCCCGACTTCCCGCTCGACGCATCGCTCGGCTCCCACTTCTTCCACAACGTCACCTCGATGAACGTGGGCTACTTCGCCATCCCCTTCCAAGACGCGAACGCCTTCATCAACTTCGACGTGCTGGCACAACAGGAAGTGGTCGAGGAATTTAAATACTCCCGCCACGTCCGCTTCAAAGCCCCCCTCACCGTGTGGATGGACGGGAAGAAACAGACGTCGGTGGTAACTTATTAGTTTATAAGGTTTATAAAGTTCATAAAGTTTATAAGGTTTTGGACCCCTGCGGGGCGCTTTGTTCACGGCAGCTTGAGCTGCCGAAAATATCGTCCGAAGGACACCCGTTACTTTATGAACCTTATGAACTTTACAAACTTTATAAACCTTATAAACTTATTTCCTATCTTTGCCCCGTGCAAAACCAACTAAAACATATTAACATGACTATTAAAGAGTACATCGATGCCGGATTACAGCATCTACACGTCTATTCGGAAGGATTCTCAGACCTGCTTTACTTCCTCGCGCTAGTTATTATCATGGGTATCATCACGTGGATTGTCCACGTGCTCACCCGGCAATGGCTGGCGCGTATCGTGATGAAACTGACCAAACGGACATCGACCAACTGGGACGACCTGATGTTCGACCAACGATTCTTCAACCGCTTGGGGCTGCTAATCTCCCCGATTGTTACCCTAATCGTTTTCAGGGCGTACGACTGGACGGGAATCAATATATTGATGATTTGTATTAATATCTGGATTACCATCTCCTTCCTGCTCATTATATCGAGCGTACTGGACGGTATCAACCGCATATACGAGAGTTACCCCGTGGCGAAAAACAGACCGATTAAAGTATTTATCCAAGTCATCAAGATATTCTTCTACTGTGCCACCACGATTATAATCATCAGTATCCTGCTCGACAAGAATCCCGCGACACTGCTCGCCGGACTCGGAGCCTTGTCCGCCGTGCTGATGTTGGTATTCAAGGATGCCATCCTCGGGTTCGTGGCGGGAATACAATTGATTTCCAACCGCATGGTGAATATCGGCGACTGGATAGTGATGCCCGGCAGCAACGCCGACGGCGACGTGATAGAGATTAACCTCACCACCGTGAAAGTGCAGAACTGGGACAAAACCATCTCCACCATACCGACTTACAAACTGGTGTCCGAATCGTTCACTAACTGGCGGGGAATGCAGGAAGCCGGGGGACGACGCATCAAACGCTCGGTAAACATCGACATCTACTCCGTGCATTACCTCTCGGACGAAGATTTGGAAAACCTGAAACAATCGTCCCTGCTGAAAAACTATATCGAGAATAAACAACGAGAAATTAACGAATACAACGCCAAAGTGGTCAACCCGCTGGACAGACGCCGCCTGACAAACCTCGGCACCTTCCGCGAATACATGGAAGCGTGGCTTACCGCTAACCCTGATATCAACTTGAACATGACACACATGGTACGCCAACTGCAACCCACGGCGACAGGTATCCCCTTGGAAATCTACTGCTTCACGGCAAGCACGCAATGGCTCGTCTACGAAAGAGCGCAAGCCGACGTGTTCGACCACCTGTTCGCTATCCTCCCGCTATTCAAACTGAAAGTATTCCAATACCCGACAAACATGGAATGGATGGAAGGGAAAGGGGCGTAAAGTCCATAAGGTCTATAAGGTCCATAAGGTCAGTAAAATCCATAAGGTAACGAGTGTCCTTCGGACAGAGTTAAAACGGCAGTTTGAGCTGCCGTTGATATAACGCCCCGCAGGGGTCTACTGACCTTATGGACCTTATAGACCTTACGGACCTTATGGACCTTATAGACTTTATAAACTCAATAGCAATCCCAATTATACAACACCCCACTGAAATCCCGCTTCGCCAGATCATCCGGGCGGATAAAGAAGTTGCACACGCCACTGTCGCCCCACGCGATGCCGTTGTCACTGTCTGAATCCAGTTGGAAAAGCAGGACGGTATGCTCTTGGATACGCTCGTCATACTCTCTAGGGTCGAGCTGCGTGAAAGAAGGATAGCCGCCGACACGGTGTCCCCCCGCCTCCAGTTGGGCGTACACCTCGTCGAAAACGGACTCGTCCACCCGGTCTAAAGTAGGCACGGTAGCGTCCGGATGAGTTTGATTGTAGACTTCCAGTAACAATTTCTCGAAACGGAAATCCCATGAAGTCATAGCCATAGACGCTTTCCGGAAGTTCAACTTTCTCTCTCCCGACAACGGGAAAGCATCCTCCATACCGGTCGTCGGCAGCTCGGCAAGTAAACGGGAAGTATCCTCCGTCACCCGCTCGTGATAAATCACCCGAAAGCCCTTCTGGTCTGTCCGGTTCTCGAAGTTCAACCCGAGGGAATCCTCCCCGCTGATATAGAACTGCAATATTCCCTCCCGCGGGAAACCCTCCAACGCGGGCATCTCGGCAAAGTTCAACTGCCCGAGGAAACGCAACGGTTTCTTCTCCCGTTCGGCGGGTTCGGCAACCTCCGCTAGCGCCGTGTCCCCCGCGATAATCTCCGGGTTCTCCACCCGCGGTTGTCCGGTACCTCCCAGAAGAACATCCGAGGGAGCCGTTCGCGGCTGTGGCGCGACGCTTCCCTCCGCCTGTACCGTGTAATCCGTTTCGTCACACGGGTACACGAACCCCTCTGGCATATAAGGAATACCCCCTATCTTACTGTTCCACGGCATGGTCTGCTCGTCCGCGGGAACAAGCTCCGCGTAGTCCATTGTCGTCCTCTCGCGAATAATCTTCAACATCCTATCCGCCGAACTCTCTTTCTTCTCCCCGCCATTACCGCCACCACCGAATATTTTACCTAAAAATCCCATAGTATATTGTTATTTAGTTTGCAAATTGTCATTCGCGAGTTACAGGTCGCGCGTGACAAATATAGTAAAAGTTTGCAAATTACCATTTGCGAACTTTTACCTCCACACGTTCACGTGTTCGATATCATCGGATAATTTGGTAGCCAGAGAATTCACCCGACAATGAAGCAGAAACTTACGCCCCTCCAGCGTGCGGGTAAACACCAGACGACATGCCCCGACTTCCTCCTCCCAATGCCGCCGCAGGCACTCGGCGGAGGCTTTCCTCTTCCCCAAGAGCTCGGGGACGGCATGGTAATCCTCCTGCTTCAAGCGACTCCATAGCCTGCTCTCCCGCACGATCACGTAACGGGGATTATCCACGGGTGAGATAATTTCCTTCAAGGCATTGATAAATACCGATTTCTCGTAATTGGAACCGCCTTTCAGGTAACAGTACACGGCACCGGAATCATCGCCGTACGCCTCCACGCTCACCTCCCCCGGTGGCGAAAGTATCACCTTCTCGTCTTGCAAAGTCCGTAGCAAAGCGCACCCTATCTTCCGTATATCCTTCGAGATATCGCGATATTTCAAGTAAAGACGCAATGCCTTCACCGCCGGGGGTAATATAACACAAAAACCGACCGCCAAAAAGACTAAAAGCACGGTAAACAACATGCGCGAGGAATGCATTCGCGAACTCATCCGGGCAAAATCATAGAACATGACGTTAAGAACCGAGGACACGATGAAACCGAGTTCGACGAACAAGTACTTGAGCGTTTTCTGCAAATACAACCGTTTCACCTCCTGAAACTTCTCCACCCCGGGATACGGTACTTTGATCTCTTCCACGAGATGCACGCCCTGCCTCACCGCCGCGTCCCAACGCCCCCGCAACCGCTCCCTGCCGCCCGCTTCTTCAAAAGTACGTTGATTCCTCCGTTCAATGATTTCCCTATCGCATAAGGTCGCGGGAATATCGAGGCGCTTCACGCCATTCTCGATTTTCTCGCCCTCCCGGTCGGATATCCCGAGGAAGCCCTTGAACCTGCGTCGCAACAGCTCCACATCGTCACCCCCCGTGGGCGAAGTCGGGTCCGCGCACACCAGATGCCATATATTCCCCGTCTTGGCGGCATTTCCCTTTTCTACCCGGATAGCCCGCCCGCGCATCTGGTTCGACAGCACGAACGAACCGACAAAACTCGCCAGTATCAACGTATTGATGCAAGGTGCATCCCACCCCTCTCCCAACAATGACTTTGTACCGATCAGAATCTCGATAGCCCCCCGCTCGAACATACAGGTGACAACGCGGGTTATCTCGTCCTTTATCGTCCCGGTTAAAGCGACTTCGGCGTAAGAATCATCATAAGGCAGGGGTTTCACGGACGCCTTTCCCAACCTCATCTCGCGCGTCACCTCGTCCAGTACCCCCAACGCCGCACGGGGTACGACCACAATTGAACCCGTCAGCACCCCGACACGATTTCCACCGGTACCCGACCGCCGCAACTTCTCGAACACGGGGAACACTCCCATTTTATCCAAAGGCAGGTCGTTCGCGGGTGATGCCACTTTCCATTCCTTCCGTATGTAATCCGTCAATATCACCATCCGCAAACGGTCGCCCAACTGCCGGGACTCGAAAGAAACGATGTTGGCGATACTGTTCAACTTGCTTATACTCGCCGTCAGCATCCTCGTTAACCGACCGTTATACCGGAAACTGATCTGTTTCTTCTCCGTGACACCATTCCGCACCAACTTGTTTTCCAGAGATACCTGATGCTCCTCGCGACCGATAAAAGTATCCCGTCCTCCCTGCAAATAAAACTCCAACAATACCTCCATCCACGCGTAATCCAACACGGGCACCTGTATGTTTTCCTGTCCCAGCACTTGCAGGTGGACAGGCGGAATCTCTTTCCCCGCGTGATACAAGAATATCAACATGGCGGAATAGAAAGACATATGGTCGAATATCCACTCCAAGTGTCCCGCGGGATCCACCCACGCGGGGTGATTCGCGAACGCCTCGATCAACACCGGGTCTTTCTGTAACTCCCGGAAGAGCGTATCGACATCCCGCCGGAACGCGTTGATGCGATCGTATTCCTCCGGCGAAGGCAAAGAATAATACACGTAATCCTGATGTGGACACAAATCCCCCTCGCGTATCAACTCGGGCACGGTAATCTCCGTGTCTACTGTTCCGTTCAATTCAAGGTAACGCTGCCACTCGGCAAACGTCACGTCGTAAGGCGGGGTTGCCGTCAGCCCGACAATCACGGGCGACAAGTGACTCTTCAGACGCTCAAGGGTATACCACCACTCGTTTTTCAGGTGATGAGCCTCATCCAGTATGACCGTCTTTACCCCCAACCGCTTTAACTCCCGCGTGATATTCGTCTTCGAGGCGGGTGCATCCCCGTTCTTCTCTTCATCCGGCAGGTTATTATACGCGGCATGCACCCCTTGGTACGTGCAGACCGTCACGAAAGCAGGCTTCCGTATATTACTTGATATCCATTCCGGCTTTCGATCGGTCAGTAAAAACAGCTCCCGGAAACGATCTATCCACTGCTCCCGTATCGCCAGCGAGGGCGCCAGTATCAACGTCGGACGATTAAGCCTCAGCATAACCTCCAACCCCAATACCGTCTTTCCCGAACCGGGAGGAGCCACCACGTGGAGCGAACCGTTGGACAAATAAGCCTCCAGTTCACCCAATACCCGCGCCTGATACTTCCGCCACTCGTATTTGAATTTTATCCCCGCGGGGAATTCCGTCATTATTTCCATGCACCACAAACGTTAGTCACGGCAAATATACAATAATCAGGGAGGTATCCGCGGGAATTTCATAAAATATCTTTCCTGTTACCGTGATTTATACTATCTTTGTCATAGTCCGACACAATGAAATAAACAAGCCATGAAAAAACTATATCCTATCGGTATTCAGAATTTCGAGAGTCTACGCAATGATGATTATCTTTATATTGATAAAACAGCATTGGTTTATGAACTGGTATCGTCCGGACGTTATTATTTCCTAAGCCGCCCTCGCCGTTTTGGTAAGAGTCTGTTGATTTCAACACTGGAAGCATATTTCCAAGGGAGAAAAGAGCTTTTCACTGGGCTTGCCATGGAAAAACTGGAAAAGGAATGGAAAAGATATCCTATCCTGCACTTGGATTTGAATGCGCAAAAGTACGACAAACCCGATAGTCTGGATAACATATTAAACGACAGGTTAGCCGAATGGGAAGAATTGTACGGGAGCAGACCAACGGAGGTCAGTCCCTCGCTGCGTTTTAAAGGTATTATTCGCAGGGCTCGTGAAAAAGAGGGACAGGATGTAGTTATCCTGATTGACGAATACGACAAACCTATGCTGCAAGCGATTGACAACGAGGAATTGCAGAATGCGTACCGTAACACGATGAAAGCCTTTTACGGTGTACTTAAAAGCATGGACGGGTATATCAAGTTTGCCTTACTGACAGGAGTGACGAAATTCGGCAAAGTGAGCGTGTTCAGTGACTTGAATAACCTCGAAGATATATCTATGGACAGGAAATACGTGAGCTTGTGCGGAATCACGGACAACGAACTGCATACCGGTTTCGAGGAAGACTTGCACGAGTTGGCAGCCACGCAAGGCATGAGCTACGAGGAAACCTGCAAAGAGATGAAGGAACGTTACGACGGTTATCATTTCACGGCAAACTCGGAAGGTATCTATAACCCGTTCAGCCTGCTGAATACATTCAAAAAGATGCAATTCGGCAACTATTGGTTCGAAACGGGAACACCCACGTATCTGGTGGAACTACTGAAACAGAATCGTTATAATCTGGAAAAGATAGAAAACGTGGAAACCAGTGCCGACGTGCTGAACAGTATTTACAACGACGGGAGTGCTATCCCGGTGATATACCAGAGCGGTTACTTAACCATCAAAGGATACGACAAGGTGTTCGGGCTCTACTCGTTAGGATTTCCCAACCGAGAGGTGGAAGAAGGGTTCATTCAATTCCTGCTTCCTTTCTACGCTAACACGAACGCGGTAGATTCACCTTTTGCCATCCGACAGTTTGTCGGCGAGATTTGCACGGGTAATTACGACGCATTCTTCCGACGCTTGCAAAGTTTCTTTGCCGACACACCTTATGAATTGGCGAAAGATGTTGAATTACACTACCAAAACGTACTTTTCATTGTCTTCAAATTGATAGGTTTCTATGTCAAAGCGGAATATCATACCAGTGAAGGACGTATCGATCTGGTTTTGCAGACAGACAAATATATCTACGTGATGGAATTTAAACTGGAAGGATCGGCGGAAGAGGCATTAAAGCAAATCAATGAAAAGCACTACGCCCTACCCTTTGAGGCTGATTCCTGCGAGTTATTTAAAATAGGAATCAACTTCTCCAAAAAGACGAGAAATATTGAAAAGTGGTTGGTAGAATAGAAACCTATTCTACCGTATTTTCCGCTTGAGGTAGACCATGTCGACACATTGCCTGCCGTCCTCGATGATTGGTTCGGGGTAATTGTCCGTGAAGAAATTCTTTACCACGTGGTCGCATTCAAAACCGTATTGCTCGTAATACACCGTGCCGTAATCGCTGGTACCTACCCATAAATAATCGAAACGGTCTTTGTAGTGTTCAGCCAGCGCGGCCAGTATGTACCTACCGAAATACTGCCTCTGGTAGTCGGGATCGACGGCGAGGTTCTTTATTTCGCCCGCGGCATCCACTACCGCCTCACCGATTACCCGTCCGTCCCGTTCGAGAATGAACATCTCGCCATCGGGCAGGTAACGATCGACCATTTCCTCCGAGGGATCGGCAAGCAAGAGCAAGGAAAGATAGGCTTTCTTGTCGCCCGTCACTTTTACCAATCGTTGGCGGGGATTCTTCAAGCGCATGTGCAAGAGCGGATAAGGAAAGCCGAACCCGTCGAGGGCGCTGCGGCTTTGCACCTCGAAACCCAGTTTCAGGTAAAAACCGAGGGCTTGCTCGTTCTGCTCGTTGACGGTAAGCGTTTCGGCGTGGTATTCGTCTACCGCCCTCTGTACCAGTTTTCGCCCGATACCCTTTCCCCGGTAATCGGGATGCACGAACAGCATATCTATATACGTGGAATCCAAACCGAGGAACGCCACCACCTCGTCCCCCTCGTGATGCAACAAAAGGGGTAGATTGTCGCAATTCTGCCGCACGTAAGGACGGTAGAAGACGATATCGCTTTCCTTCACGAAATGGTGGGTTGCCCGTACCGCGGCCTCCCATATCTCCGCGCAACGCTCGATGAGCTCTATACTTTTCTTACCTTTAATCATCATGTGTTTTTTGATAACCATATACTTATATCTTGTTTCGCTAAAGCGGTCGCCATTAAATCCGGGAATTTATCCGGCGTACAGGCAAAAGCGGGAACTCCCAATTCGGCTAGGAATTGGGCATTTTCTTTATCGTAGAAAGGCGCCCCGTCGTCGTTCAATGCCAGCAAAACGATGAGTTGTACCCCGCTCTGCACGAGGGAAATCATCTTCTCGCGCATCTCTTTCTCGTTCCCGCCCTCGTAAAGGTCGGTAACCAAGACCAGCACCGTGTCGGAGGGACGGGTAATAACCGTTTGACAGTACCCCAAAGCACGGTCGATATCCGTACCCCCGCCCAATTGTACACCGAACAACAAATCCACGGGGTCTTGCAAGTCATCGGTCAGATCGACCACGGACGTGTCAAAGACAACCATGCGGGTTTGCACCGCGGGAATGGAAGCCAGCACGGAACCGAATATCCCCGAATAAACGACCGAGGCACCCATGGAGCCACTCTGGTCGAGGCAAAGCACGATGTCTTTCAGCGCCCGCCGTTTCCGCCCGTAGCCGATACGCACCTCCGGGATAATTGTCTTGTACTCCGGTTGGTAGTTGCGCAGGTTCTTTTCTATCGTGGTTTTCCAGTCGATTTCGTTATAGCGGGGATTGCGACGCCTGCTGGAACGATTCAGCGCACCCGTCACCGCTTGCTGCATCGGCGCGGAGAGTTTCTTCATCAACTCGTCGACGACCTTACGCACCACGTCACGGGCTATCGCCTTGTTCTTCTCGGGGATTACCCGACTCAGGGACATAAGCGTCGCCACCAGATGCACGTCCGGCACAATGGACTGGAGCATCTCTTTCTCGGTAAGTAAAGAGGTGAGGTTTAACCGCTTGATAGCGTCTTTCTGTATCACCTGTACTACCGATTGCGGGAAGAATTCCCGGATATCACCCAGCCAACGACTCACTTTAGGGGCAGAACCACCTAAACCTCCCCGCCGATCACTGTCGTACAAGGCGTGCAAAGCATCGTCCACGCGGGACTCTTCGGGACTTAACGAGATTCCCGTGCCGTCCGCCGCATCACCCCCGAGTATCAACCGCCATCTTTTTAAAAGGGTTTCTTCCATAATATTTACTTTAATAATTGAAAATACAGGTTACTTTATTCCCATTAGCTGCCACACCACAGGAATTACCTTTCTCGCGTCTTCCGCGTTAAAAGCTTCGTCCTGCATGTTTACACGCTTCACGCCGGAAGTTCCTTTGGCCTTCTCCCCCAGTTTCCGGCGTTCCGGTACGCTATACTCGCTGAACGTCCTCCGCAATATGGGCAACAATTCCATGAAGGTTTCGTCACCAAGGGAAGCCAGCCAACCATTCACGAGATCCCACAATTGCTCGTCCAATAAAAGGATAGTTCCCGATGATTTCAGGAATCCCTCGAACCAGAAAGCCGTTTCGGAAGCGGCATTCCCGCGGGAAGTATAGTATTGCAAGGTCTGTGCCGTTTCCTCGTATCCTAACACGTTTTTATCACGCAATAAACGGGTGGTATAACCGGACAACAAGGGATGACTGCTACGCGCCTCCCGAACCTTTTGCACGAGTTCCATCCACATAGACGTTAATTCCGGTTGGTTTGCCGTGGCAACGGCATAATCCACGGCGACAAACTTCTCCATAAGGTCGGACGCCGCGTCCTCGTCTATATTGGCACACGCCAGTACTCCCCCCGCCAATACTCTGGCCATCATGGCGTAGAGCATATCGTTCACCTTGCCGTAATCCAGATTCCGCACGCTACCGTAACGCACCACCGTGACCATGCCGGGAATGGCTTTCATCATCTCGACGACATCCATCACGGAAGCCGCCAGCACGTCCAGACGTCGCGTCATTTCCTCCACCAAATCGGGCAGGTCGGCGGGAATAACCCGTTGCAAGAGGTCTACCAACTCGGAAATGGAAGAGATATCTTTCGACAAGTGCACGTTATACGACACCACCGCTTCCGCCAGTGTATTCCCCCAAACGGCCTTCTCGATAATAGCCAATGTCTGTTCCGGTTCGTAATAAACAGACCAAGACTCTTTAAAAGTCCCTTTCCCGTCGGTCGCTATCGGTCGGGCTAAACGTATTCCCAACAAGTTCAAACGGTGGAAAACGATACTCCGCTCCAAATCGTTCGGCTTGCGCAAATCCAAGTTGTACTCCTTAATCTCCGTGCTTAAAGGTAAACGTAAACGCTTCAACAATTTCTCCACGTCCACGAGTAGAGGCACTTTAGGAACATCGTCGGGTACATTTCCCATGCGATTGCTGATTACCAAAGCCTCCCGGATGATTTGCAGAACGATGGGATCGCCAAAACCCATTACCGTGGTAACGGCATCGTTGTACTCCTCCAACGACGGACGGGATAAACCGCGTAAAGCCGCCATGACTTGCGCCAAACGTACCGTTTCAATCACGTGGGCGACGGAAATATCCATTCCCCTCGAACGAAACAAGGATGCCACTTTACTCATCCAGCGGGTTCCGTCGTCATCGGGGTAATCCCACACGTGGTCGTACCAACCGGGAGAAACAATCCCCGCGCCGTAACCGCTACGGTAAGACAAGCGATCGTATGTCCACGGGATCCACGTGCATTCGACTTTTACCTTGGGCAAACCTTTCAGTATCTCGTTATCCTCTTTCTGCTTCGGCATATTCTCCAACCCGGGCACGTGCCACGCTCCACAGATGACAGCTACGCGCTTGTATCCCTCCTTCTGTACCGCCCGAATCATCTTCCGCATCCATGCCTCCCGCAACGACGTTTCCCGGTCTATTTTCGGGAAAGCCTCCCGCAAGGCGGTCACCGCCTCTTTGGCGGCAAGGAAGATTTCTTCATTGTTCCGACGGTTCTCGAAATTCACTTCCCACCACAATTCCGGATCATCGTACCCTGCCGCTTTTGCCAAAGCCGCAAAAGGATCGACATGTATCATTTCTTCGGGGGCTAAAGGTGACGAGTCCCCCGTGTTATCCGTTTCCCCCTGTTCTTCGCTCGCTTCTCGGGATTCAACCCGCTCTTCCCGTTCTTTCCATAACGCTAAATGATGTATCAAAGGCAAGTCGAAAAACCGAAGAGGTATTTCCCTCTTCATGGCAAACCGCATCGTCTGCCACTCCGGGGAAAACTCGGCAAAAGGATAGAAAACCGCACGCTTCGGTTCGTCGGGTTGGTAAGCCAACAAAGCCACGGGTGGTTGCATCTGCTCGCGGAGCACCCCCGGAAGCAAAGCCTCCGCCTCGGGCGGTCCCTCCAGTAATATCATATCCGGTTCCAATTCTTCCAGATACGCCCTCACGTTTTTGGCAGAACCGGGACCATGATGCCGTATACCTAAAAAATGTATTCCATCAACCATTGTATAAACTAAAAGATAATTACAGCATTTCGCGAGAAGCACGGTAGATGTCTTTCCATCCGTCGCGTCCCTTCACTACTGTTTCCAAGTACTCCTGCCATATCACCTTGTCCTGAACCGGGTCTTTCACGACAGCACCGATAATACCGGACACGAGGTCGATAGCATTCAGGCGACCGTCACCGAAATAACCGGACATAGCCAAACCATTGTTCACCACGGATATAGCCTCGGCAGTACTTAACGTACCACTCGGTGTCTTCAATTTTGTTTTACCGTCCTCGGTAGCCCCGCCCCGCAATTCGCGGAAAATGGTTACCACCCGGCGAATCTCTTCCAAAGCCGGTTTCTCGGCAGGTATATCCATCACGCCGGAGAAGCTCTCTACCCGACGACGGACAATATCAATCTCCTCGTCAATCGTATCGGGCAAAGGAAGAATTACCGTGTTAAAACGACGCTTCAAGGCACTCGACAATTCATTCACTCCCTTGTCACGGTTGTTGGCAGTAGCGATCACGTTGAACCCCCGTATAGCTTGAATCTCTCTGTCCAGTTCAGGAATAGGCATAGCTTTTTCCGAAAGAATCGTGATTAACGTGTCCTGCACATCCGACCCCACGCGGGTCAATTCCTCGATACGAGCCAGTTTCCCGTCTTTCATCGCCCGCATCACAGGAGTTTGCACCAAAGCCCCTTCGCTGGGACCTTCCGCCAGTAACTTGGCATAATTCCAACCGTAGCGAATGGCTTCTTCCCCCGTCCCCGCGGTCCCCTGCACTATCAGTGTCGAATCACCCGATACGGCTGCCGCCAAATGCTCACTCACCCAACTCTTTGCCGTTCCGGGCAGACCGTACAACAGCAAAGCCCTGTCCGTAACCAGTGTTGCCACGGCAATCTCTATCAACCGCCGATTTCCAATATATTTAGGACTCACTTCAAACCCGTTTTTCAATGTACCTCCCATAAGATAGGTCACAACGGATTGCGGAGATAGTTGCCAGTTCTCCGGAACCTTATTTGTTTCATTCTTCTTTAACTCGTGTAGTTCTTCCTCGAACTGCTGTTCCGCGTGTCGTCTTAATAATAAACCCATATTTCAAGTTATAAAAAAGTTAATATCAAAAAACGTCAGCCCCGTGCGGCTGGAATCTTAAATCAACAATCACTAAATCATTTAATTAATCAGGCTTTCTTCTATATCCTTCTTGATTTGCAGTAGTTGCTGCATACGAACGGTAAATTCCCAATGGCTGTTGCTATTCTCTTTCGTTGCGCCCAGTTCCCCGATATAGCCTAACAATGAAGCGGGTATACGCAGAGCCAGTTGCTCACAAGTCGGACGGTCGTAATAGCAATATGTCATGGAATAGAGTATTCTCAATACCCCTCGGGAAAACTTCACTCCCCACTCCTCGTCCGTATCGTCCAACCATTGCGTCACGTAAAAGTTCTGCTGTACTTTTCCCTCCAGATTCAATTCTTCCCGTTGCCCGACAGGCAAAAGAGGTACTAATGATGTCAACTCCGGGGATTGCAATACCCGTTCTCCTTTCAACCAATAGTAAGCCCATTGTCGGTCATGGAAATTGAAAATAGCGTTTTCCAAACAAATATACTTGGAGAAAGGCGGGGACTTACGCAACCGCTGTGCCGCGGTTTCAGCGTCACATTCCAACAGTTCGCACCAAAAAGAGAGAGGCACATTTTCAGCCATTTGCCTTAATATGTAATCACTGTCACTCTCGCCCTTGTTACTACTAAGTTCGCTGATACCCGCTTTTTTCAACTCCTCGGAATACGCAATCGGTTCAACAGCCCAGCCGAGCAAACGACGGTAACGCAAATGCTGCTTCAATGTCCGGGAATACAACTCCACTATATTGGAATCGGGTATTTGCCGCAACAAATCTAAGGCACAGTCCTTTACCGTGCTACTACGATCTCCGGCACGTACGCTTTCCAGAAATTCTTCATCCGATTTAGACAAACCGATTTCCAAACAAGCTAATAATTCCGCACGATGTTGTGCCGACTCGTTCTTCCATTCCGCCCGCAATAATTCAAGACCTTGGGCGGGATTGTCCTTCCTCACGCGGGACAAAATCAGCTTCCGGTCAGCATGAGTCGCCGTTTCCCAATCTTCATTTCCTTCCTCCTGCAAAGGCGGATAATTCATCAACGGCAATAACCACCGTCCCCGGTTACCAATCAGGGAAGGCAAGAATTGTTTCTCGCGCTTTGCCGTCTGGCTACCGGGCAAGAATACCCTTCCCAATACCCCCGGCAAATACTCCGCCGGAATCAGATAACCGTGCTTTGCTGCGGTCTTGTACCATAACAGTAGCATGTAGGAGTATTTCTCCCCCAATAACATTCCTAAAAGAGCCGCCGCTTTCTTCCCGGCGTATGGCATTGTTTCCGGCTCCGCTTCCATGACCGGAACCGACTCCTTCAACTTCAAGGGTTCCAAACCGGAACGATAATAAGCAAACAAAACGGCAGCCGTCTTGTAAAAAACTTCTTCCCCGTCCGCGGCACTCTCTTTTACCTTCAACAAAGTATCGCTCAAATCTTCCGGCAATTCCCCCTCCGTCAACTCCCGGTTTGCCGTACCCAATAGGGCTGTATTTATTATATTATCCGTTATACTCATTATTCAACGTGTAATATTTATCATCTATCCATAACGATAACACTCTCCACCTACGCTCCCCCGCCATGAAGAAACCCGTAAATTCACGACCTCCCGTCACGGCAAGCCCTTTCAAGCGTCCGGCTTCTCCCACGCTCAAGGCGAGCAAACGGGCGTCGCTATCCTGCAACCAAAGTTGTCCCTCGTGTACCACGAAGCGCACCCCGCTCACGATCATCGGCACCTCGTAAGTAAAAGGGTTTACCGTCAGCACTTCCCGGAATCTCCGCGTCGCTTCCGTCAGGTTCATATACCCCGCGTTTCCGTCCGTAAGGCGGAATAACTCCCCGCTTCCCCGTTGTTCACGTACCAGCACCCGAGTAGGATTCACTCCCCGGTAAAAGGTGACATCGGCACGAACGACCGTACCGGGTAATAATGCCACTTCCGGCAACGAGCCCGCCATGATGAACTGTAAAAGCAGCGCATATCTTTTACTCTGTCGTCCGTACAACCAATTATACTCTACCGTCAGGCGGTCTTGTTCGAGCGACTCGGTACCCACGACATACCAATCATCCGTTACCGTTTCCCCCTTTGCCAGCACCTCCTCTTTAGCCTGCGGGTATCCCACGAGAGTACGAATCTCGTCCTTCCAATCATCGGGCAATTCGTCCAAATGCTTGTAACTCTCCGCCACAAGGTATGCCTTGCTTAATAGAGCGGTCAATTCATACTTCCAATCCTCCCCGAAATAATTGATTTCCTGCAACTGCCGTATCATCCCCGCCAATCCCGGAGCCTGTGAATCGACCATGCGCTTCGCTATCCCCTCGAACAGCGCCTGCGCACGTTCCGGCACGTTCAACAAACCGTTCCGCACCAAATCCTTTAGCCAACCCTGCAAATCCTCGACACCTCCCAGTACTTTCCGATGCCTCGCTTCCTGACGCTTTGCTTGTGCCGCCGCATCCACCGGTTTATCGCTCTTCTCTTTTTTCTCCGCCACCTTGTTCTCCCGCTTATTCAACCACTCCGCCACCCACGCGGGTTCATCCCCGGTCGAAAACAAGTTTGGTTGTGAGGCATATAGAAACAGTAATCCCAAACTATGTTTACAAGGAAATTTATGACTTGGGCAAGAACATTTGAAAGCTATATTCTGCAAATCCACCTGTGTCTGGTAAGGATTCGCCCCGCTTCCCTGACAATGTCCCCATAACGCCCGTTCACTAGCCCCCCGCAACACCCACTTCGCCGCCGAAGCCAAACCCTTCCCGGCTTTCACGGATGCCGCATCAGGAGCTAACTTAATAATCTGCTCTTCTGATAATTGCATGTATCCACATTTTCAATATTCAATGTTGACAAATTTAACGTTAAATACGAAAAATGAAACAGCTTTCAAAAGATAATTCCGAAAATATCCGTATATCCCCCGTAAAGACGTGAGGCTCACAGTTCCTTCTTCATTCGGCAAATACTGATTTCAATTCTTCCACTTCATGAATATCCTCCACTTTCTGACGAACAGAACCATCCGGGAGCACGATGATAAAAGTCGGGAAAACATCTACACCAAACTGTTTAACTAATTTAAGCCCCTCTTCTTTTTCTACATCATATTTCAAACAAAGGAAATTTCGGTTCAACAAGTCACTGATATTTTCTTGTTCAAGCATTGATTCTATCAGTTTCCCTTTCAAATTGTCGTTATTCATAAAACCGTAAATGAACAGTTTACGACCTTGGCGTCCCGCTTTCGTTAAAGCTTCCTCGTAACTCAGATTCTGAAAATAAACACCCACGCTTGCCGCTATTTTTAGTGACTCGAAATAATTCGCCACGTAATCAGTACTGTTTCCGGCGGCAATATTCATGTATTTATCCTCCAAGCGAATAAGTCGATTCAAATCTTCTTTCGTTGCTTTCCCCCGGATAGCATTAATCGCATTCATGGTTGCCCACAGTTCCCCGTTTTCATTTGTTTCGACTTCCCCCGCCAGAGCAATCACTTTTTCAACATCACGCTCTGCACTAGCCAGCATCAATTCCAGATTATGGGTTAAAAGTGCCTTATCCGGCAAATCAAGTGGAGTCAGTTCGCCTTGCATTTGTTTCAGCAATTCCACGGAATCCATCGAAAAACGCAATTGCTTGGCAAATGTATTAACCAAATATTGATCCACTTTTTCTTTACCAATATTCTTATAAAAAACGAAAATGTGGTCTAAAACAAGCTGACAATCCGTGGTGCCGTATGCACTCTTCTCTAGAATCGGCCAATACTCTTTTTTCATTTTATCTTTCCGGGTCAACATGGCATTCAATCTCTCTCCGACCTCTGCACTTTTCTCTTTTTCGAAAGCCTCGTTCAATGCTATTTGATAAAGCATCAATTGGTGTTTATTCATTTTCCCTTGCTCGTGCAATTTTTCCAAGTAATCAAGAGAAGTCTTCGGGTTCAATCCCCGTTCTACCCTTGCTATAATTTTATCAAGATCTCCGCCACCGACAATTTTATGTTGTACGGTACCGTCGGGACGAATAATGAAAAATGTCGGAAAAGCTTTTATATGGAATTTCTTGGATAACTCTTTCCCCTCTCCTTTTTCCATGTCAAATTTCACTGAAACAAATTTCGGGTTAAAGAAATTTCCGGCTTTCTCCCGCGGAAAAACATTATCCGTCATGTATTTGCAAGGACCACACCAGCTCGTGTAACAATCCATGAATACAAGTTTATTCTCCGCTTTGGCCTTAGCTAAAGCTTCCTCAAATGTGAGATGCTCGAAATTTACTCCTCCTTGACTGAATGCCGAAAAGCATTGTGACAGAAGGGTTATAATTAAAAATATACTTTTCATATAAATCAAATAGATTTTAATTCTAATTGCAATCTATAGTGAAGAGACTGTCGAACAGCCTCTTCACTATAGATTCTCCGTTAACAAGAAAGTCTATAAACTTCTTGTAATATCATTTATACAAGTCTCATTCCTACTCTTTTCAATAAAAGTTCACCTCTAAGGAAGGGCTACAGTTATCATTTCCGGAGTACGAGTATCGCCCGAAAGATAAACAGCTGAAAAACCCATATTACCCTGAATATCAATCGCCATAATTTTAAATCTTATATCTGGAGGAACATTAAAATAAAGATTACTAGAATAGGGTTTAGAATGAATTACAGTTCCATCTTCCAAACACAACTGAACCCGTACAATCTGATTTGTTCCATACACATTAATCATATAACGCACACCACTGAGATCTCCAGGGTCTGTTGGATTTGTTGGGTCTGTTGGGTCTGTTGGGTCTGTTGGGTCTGTTGGAGGTAAATCACCTACATATACGCGCCAAGTTTGCATACTTGGAGTAGCTATTATAGGATTACTCATATAAACAGCTCCTCTAACATCTGTAACTTTTGCAGTAAAAGTTACCCCCATATCCAATGGTAAATTAAAATATACTTTAGTTTTAGTTACAGGATAAGACATTGTAGAATCTCCCGTAAAGCCTACAAAAAGAGGAGACCTCCATTGCCAAGATTCTCCTATAAAAATTTCCACTGCCGCTAAATACGGATTTCCTACAGAATCTGTAATATGAACACAGAAATTATTAGTTGCTTCCGGAGGAAGTTCCTGCGATAAACTCCTTGTAGATAACAACATGTTTTCTTCATCAAAAAAGAGGTCATCAGCTTTCTCACAACTCAAAAAGCTAAACAATACCATAAAAAAAATCACTTGTTTAATTTTCATAATTCAATATTTTAGTTAATATTCAAACATTGCAATATACAAAATATTTATTATTAAAAAGATACAAAACAACACCTTTTTGAGTTATGTATTACTGTTAAAACAAGAAATTCGAAGAATTTTCAGCCACATAATTTATACAAGCCACACGACCGTTCCCCTCAAATGTAGGCTTGCTTAATGGTTTTAAATTATCAGCATCAAATTCATGTAGCCACACTTTATATTTTCCTTCCTCATAAGTAGCGATAGCAAAATAATCTATCTCGGAACCATAATCATCTGACATGAAATTCGGATAAACAACATGCTGCATACAAGTTACTTTTTCACCTGCCGGAAGATCCAAAATAACCTCTTCATGCTGAGAATCTATGATATACTTGTACAATTTCTGATTCTTTACAAAATAAATAACCCCGTAGTTTGCATTTACAGCTCGCATTTCTGCCGTTACTATACCAAGTGTCGATGGAATCGTATCCACTTTTTTTATACAATTGGAATTGTCAAAGCCATTTAAGGAAAATTTTAACATCATACAAGTATCCGGTTCTGAATGCTTTTTCATTAAAGCATAAGCAAAAAAACTATTTGATTGTATTCTATGGCTAACAGCACTTCCCCATAACATGTCAGCATTCATATTATTACAACTTGCCGGAGCCGTCGAGGATTCTACGTAACGATTGATATTATTAAACCCAACATATACAAATGATTTACTCAAATCATCAAAATAGGTCGGCCCTTGCAAACCTTTCAACCCTTTAGAAAGGCTATAATTCCCATATAAACGATAGAATAATGCAGCATTACGTGTCGACATACTATAAACCATATTATCATTTACCAATTTCACGCTAACACCATCATTCTCAATGCAAATATCTTGAAAATTCTTTACCTCAGGAGATTCAAAAAACAGAGATTCAAAAGGAAGTCTAATATTTCCACTACTAACTTCCATTACAGCTACCTCTTCTTTAGCGACCGGTATCAATACATCTATATAATTATACTCGCCTCCGGTAGCCAGATCCGAGTATTGGGACGAAAAAATACTTCTTACGGCTTCCCCCTTCAACTTCTTTCCATCATTATAAAAAGCAATCCAGTTATCAATACGTCCTCCGTCATAAATAAAATCATAATCCGTGTACTTTTCGGTAGTACCCTCATCTTTCAACAAATACCACCCGATAGAATTAATAGTTACAACATCCAACGTACTTCTGTACATCGTTGTCACCCCCGCCTTCTTATCTTTCACGTTGAATACCAAGTAATAAGAACCCGGTTTTTCCATTATTTCATAACGAAGGTCTTTTGAGTGTCCTATTGTATCCGGCCGATAAATGATTCCGTCTTTTCGGACGGAAGTCCAAAGTTCCCAAACATATTCCACGTCTGCTTCCGTTGTCACGGTTGGTGTAATGGATAAAATATCCTGATGTGATACTCTCGTGTATTTTTCATCGATACCCTCAATGATAACATTATCCAACTCGGTATAATCATATTTGTTATCATCCTCGAAACAAGCCACTAGGAACAAGCTCATTAGGAATAGCCAAACTATATTTATATTTTTCATCATCACCTTATTTAAACGTTATTAATTTACTTGACAAATCCTCTTCGATCTCTCTCATAGGCGCCGTTCCGCTAGCGATATTCGTAGGAGCATTATTGTATTTATCCAATGCTGTTTTAAACTTTGCTTTATAATAATTCTGAGCTCCAGCAACGCTATTTACTTTCGTGTTCCACCATTCGTCGTCAATTCTTTCTCCCGAAACCTCAATCATGAATTCGTGTTTCCGGGTACTGTAATCACCAAACGCTAAAAACCCGCCAGCAAAAGGGTTCGTTCCCCAAAAATTCGGTTTTATTAATTTGTCCGCACAAGTAAAAGCATACTCCACATCTTCCTTCACCCCTCCGATTTTAAACTCATCGTTCTCACACAATTGCACCGTCAAATAATGTTCGTTTTCTTTCAACGACGGATCTCTCAAAAAAATAACAGGAATAAGGGCACTCACCTTATTAGCGGGAATCACCATCAATCTCTTGGCCTCTTCGCTATCAAAAGCTACAAAATGTTTACCCGCAATAGCATTGTAAGGATTTTCCGTAACAACAGAATCCACTTTCATCCCATTTTCCACGGTATACTCTATGTCGTATACCGTAACTTGCTTAAAAGTCACTGCACGATCGTAATCTCTCGGACCTCCCATGGTTTCCACGTACACGTAAAGAGTATCCCTCGTCACGTCATCCGTATCGTAATAAAACGTCGTCGAGGAAGCCCTCGTGTACCCTCCCAAATAAACTCTGGACTCATCACTATAAAGTTTCAAATCCGCCTCACTACAACCGATCATAGATAAAAGTAACAACGTCAATATATATATACTTCTCATATCCATCAAATTACTTATTGTTATACACTATTTCTCTTTCGGGCAGAGGAGCCACGTAAACCTCAGGTTTCAGCGTGACGTAATCAAGAGATTGAGTTGCCCCTGTCCTTTTATAAAAGAAAAACATTTGCCCCTCGGCATAAAATTCTTTATTAAACTCCTTCTTCAATTTGTTCACCCGGTCAGATGCCAAATCAACACCACTACTCACTCCTCTCGCGGACGCGTACTCTTTATACAAGCTATTTGCTTCCGCCACCGAAGAAGTTGCTTCCATCACGATAAAATACATCTCCGTCAAACGAATCAGAGGAATCTCGCGTTTCGCATCCCGATCCGGCTGATAATACTTTTTGCAAATATAGATATCCGATCCGTTTTTCGTTACGCTCTGCCATTGTTTGTTACGACGGATATCTGTAGTACTCTCGTTCGTCGGGAACACGTAATACGTGAATTTCCACTCCATGTATTTCCCATTCCCGGTCAAATCAAAAACATCAGTTGCCTTTGTATCAAGATTATACACGCTCAACCCCACGATATCTTCCGAGGTACAGGCCAAATCTCCCGATTCCATTGTCACCCCGTCCGCCAGAGTCCACATCTTTTTACCGGCAGCATCCTTTGCCCCAATTACCTTATTTGCGTAAAGAGCTGCATTTGTCATATCCTGAGTCCAGAAATACAACCTGGCTTTCAAAGCTAATATCGCGTAATAGTTCATACGCACATGGCGGTCAGTCCAATAATCATCCTCCACGTCACATGTTGTTTCATCTTTCAATTCGTCTATCGAGTATTTCAATATCGGATCTACCTTGCCTAGTAAATCTTCCGCTTCGTTCAAATCTTCAAACAATAATTGCACGAATTGCCCGTAAGTAGAATAATCATGTATTTCATTAGTTACGGTCTTCACGTAAGGCAATATCTTATTTCCTGAAATCTCGCCTGCAGGCATAGGACCGAAAAGACGCAACACATCCAAATGACAAAATGCACGTATCGCCAGAGCCTCTCCCCTGATCAACTCGTAATTCCCTTTCGTGAAAATATCTTTCTTCCCGTCTATCACCTCAAGAATACTATTCACGTCAGCTATCGCTTGGTAATATGTTTTAAAAATATTCGTGAATCTGTCTTTCACCGAACTATTCGTATAACTATATTGCTGGATATAATAATCCGTGTACCCGGCTGTAGTTTCCCAATGTTGCCCCAAGTACTCGATAGCCCCCCACATCATTTCACCACCATAAAGATTATCATTTTTCAAGCGAATATAAGCTCCGGTAAGCACATCCCGGAATCCCTTCTGAGTCTCCAACAAGACATCTTTTTTAATCTGCGTACGGGGATTCACGTCTAACCAATCATTACAACCGGAAAAAACAATTCCCGCGAATACTATTGCTATTATAAATATCTTTTTCATAATCACCTTTTTTAAAACATAACGGACAATGACATGATATACTGTCGGGAAAAAGGATAAGAAAGCCCTCTTTCCTGTTTGATCGTTGACAGATAAAACAACTCTCCGGTTCCCACCGTCGCGTTAATTACCGATACTCCCAAATGACGCATCCACGCCCAATCTCTTAATTCATAAGTCAGATTCATATTCTGGCACCAGAAAGACGTTTCATCCTGAACAAAACGGGAAGAATAATAAGATGGTCTTGTCACGTTCACACCCTTGAAGAATGTTTTATCTCCCGGATTTTGCCAACGGTCTTTAAACACCCGGTCATCCACGTTATATCGCTTGTCCGCATTCTCCACCCGGTCGATCAGAGTCTGGTTATACTGTTGCCCTCCCCACCGGAAACCGAAAGACATATTCAGTGAAAGATCCTTGTAGCGTACCATCGTGCTCAAGTTTCCTCTATATTTCGGTTGGGCGACACCACATTTCACCCGATCATCCGCACTCCATAGTTTAGTCACCTCCCCGTTCTTTTTCAGATAAATCTCTTCTCCCGAACTCGGATCTATCCCCAAAGAAGGAACAGCATAGATCGCATTTTGCGAATCACCTTCCCGCAATATCCGATTGGGATTGGAGCCGCTTGTCCGGGCTAATTTCTCATTCGCAGCCTTCATCGCTTCCGACAACTTCGTGATCTTATCTTTGTTGTGAGCGATATTACCTGTGACAGACCACATCAACCTCTTCTCCGTATCTCGTAACAACCACACGCTCGCTTTCAATTCAAATCCCGAATTCTCGACAGACCCGATATTCTCGGTATAACTGTCGAAACCATTCGAATAAGGTAATTCCAAAGAGGATAACAGGCTTGAAGTCTTCTCTAAATAAACATCCAAATCAAGACTCACACGACTGTTCAGAAACTCTCCTTCAAACCCCACGTTATATTTGTCCACGGTTTGCCATTCCAGATTCTTGTTTCCCAATGCCATTTGGTAAGCTCCCATCCATATATTGTAACGATCCCCCACGTAGTAGGAATAAGTTTCCATCGCTTGGTAAGAACTGAACTGTTGACTTCCGGAAACTCCATAAGAAGCTCTCAATTTTAATCTGTTGATATAAATATTATTTCGGAAAAACTCTTCATTGTGCACGTTCCATCCCAATCCCACGGAATAGAAAGGTGCAAAACGTTTTGACGAGCCGAATTGAGAAGAACCATCCGTCCGGATATTGAAATCCATAAAATAACGATTATCGTAAGAATAATTCACGTTTCCCACTAAACCGACTCTTCTGGATTTAGATTCGGAACCTGAAGGTTTAGCCTCTTTCTCGTATTGAAGCCCCATGGACAAAAAGTCGATAGACTCGTCCGCAAACCCTTCCACTTTAAAAGTATATGAACGTCCCGTCGACTCGCTCATTTCAGCATTCACTCCGGCATAAACCAAATGTTTCCCGCCAAACAACTTCCTGTAATTTGCCGTGAAACTGGCCTCGTACCTGTAATCCTTTCCTGTACCATACTGGTAACTTCCTTTCCGTGCAACATCTTCCCCGGTATAAGAAACGAAACTGGAATGTGTCGACGGTCTAAATACATCCGACTCGTTCATTTGTCCGGAAATACCGACACGCCCCCTAAATGTTAATTCTGGAATCGGAGTCCATTCTATCGAGAAATTATTCGTGATATTCGTATAATTGCTCTTATCATATGTCTTCAATGTCGCATCATACAATGGATTAGGTACCCCCTTCTCGCTATCGACACCTGACGAATTAGCCCAATATCCCCAATTATAAGGGGCAAAATATCGCCGCACATTTCCTTCTTGATCATAAGGCTCCCAATACGGATTCAATTTCACGTAATCGGAAAACGCCCCATAAGGCGATTCACTCGCTTTATTCAAACCGATTGACAAGCGATTGCTGAATATCAAATGTTGATGTTTATATGACAAATTGATCTCTCCGTTAAAATTCTCCCGCTTGGAATCTTTCATTACCCCTTCGGTCAAATTATACTGTAAGGAGAGCGAATACCTGAAACTGGCATCTCCGCCTTCTACTCTTAAGTTATGACGATGTCCCACGCCCGTGCGTAAAGGTATCGACAGCCAATCCGTGTCTACCCCTTTTTCCACTTGAGCGAGTACGGCATTATGATATTCCTGAAATCTGATCTCCCAATCCGGTCCCAAAGTCGTGGTATGATAATATCCGGACATCTCCTCCAAACGCAACTTATCCCGTGAATTCAACACGTGATAATCACTCAGGTCTGGTGTTTCGATATTCATCTCCCCCTTGTAATAAAATCTCAATTTACCGGGTTCCGGCTCTCTTGTGGTAATCACGATGACACCATTCGCTCCGCGTGAGCCGTAAAGCGCAGTGGCCGAACCGTCCTTCAGAATCGTGATGGAAGCAACCTCGTTATCGTCCAAATCCATCATCCGTTGCAACGTGGTTTCAAACCCATCCAGAATAATCAACGGCGTGTTCAGATCCGCACTCGTGTTATCCTGCAACTCTCCCACGTTCGGCAAACTGGCGGCACCCCGGATCTGTACTTCCGGCAATCGGTTCGGGTTAGAACCCAAGTCATTATTCGCTATCAGGTTAAATGCCGGATCAATATTTGCCAATGAAGCAATCAGGTTACGCCCCTTGAAGTTTTTCAACTCCTGAGCCGTCACCACCCGCACGGCACCCGTATAACTCTCCCTGTTTTTCTTGAAAATACCGGTGACTACCACATCCTGCAAGGTTTCTGCCTGCTCCTGCAAGATCACGTTAATCGTGTCCAGTCCCGTGTATTTCACCTCTTGAGTTTCCATTCCGATAAACGAAAATATTAAAGCCATATTCTCCATCACGGGTAATGTCAATGCATACCTACCGTCTACGTCAGTGGCAGTTCCAATCGGAACTCCTTTCACGACCACGGTCACACCGGACAATGGGATCTTGTGTTGATCCGTAACCAGCCCCGTGATACGGACATTTTTCTGTCTTGTATCTTCCATTTTTTTATCCGTGATCACAATCTGTTCACCCACGACTTGAAACGTGTAGGCTGAATTTTCAAATACTCGTTTCAACACGTTTTCAACGGTTTCGTCCGTCACGGAAACGGTAACCTTCCCGATATTCTTCTCTTGAGTATCATTATAGAAGAATTTGTAAGAAGTCTGTTTTTTTATCTCGTTAAACAGCACGGAAAGTGACACCCCTTTCAAATTCAAGGTCACCTTTCGAGGTTGTCCCGCATCGGCAGCCCGAACCGGACTGCAACAAATACCCCCCCATATCAACGTCAGTAAAACCACTCTTTTGAGAAATAATACTGACAACGATAAAAAATGTTGTTTTTTTTTCATAGATTTGTCATGTAAGTTTTAAATGATTATATAAAGCTTAATTTAAAAGGAGTATCCCAAGTGTTGGTCGCACGGATCTCCTTTTTTATTTTTGTAAAATAATACTGTCTTCATTCATTCTGTATTGAATACCCAGATTCACACATATCGTTTCAATAGCCGTTTGAACATCCTCTCGGTCAAATTCTCCGCTAAAAAGCTGAGTGAATGATTTTCCTGTCTCATTAATAATAGCCACACCGTACCAACGCTCCAATTTCCAAACAACATCATCAAACCGCTCGTTATTTATCACGAGTACTCCATCTTTCCATCTTACCATATTAGCAGCATCCACCTTTTTTACTTCCACGTTCCCGCTCTTCGTGTTAAACACGATTTGCTCATCGGGCTTCATAACGACAGAATATTTCCCCGCCAGAACCCTCACTTTTCCTTCCACCAAAGTAGCACTGGCCTCATCCCGATCCCCGTACAGGTTCACTTCAAAAGAAGTTCCCAGTACTTCAGTCACCAACTCCCTCCCCGAAACAACAAATGGACAAGCTGTATCCCGTGTCACTTCAAAATACACGTTTCCCCGTACCTCCACTTCCCGTCTCTCTTTACCGAAACGTATCGGGTAACGCAACGAACTCTCCGAGTTTATCCAAACCTTTGTCCCGTCCGACAACCGAAGAGAGAAACGCTCTCCCGCAGGGACAATAATTTCATTGTATGCCAATTCAAAATCCCCAGCCCCCGCCAATGAATCATTCAGTTCATAAGCAATCTCCCGGTTGTTGATCTTACTTATCTTGATATCATCTTTCATTCCGTCGGACAAAGCCAAAGAATCGGAAAGAACATTTACTTTCCTGCCATCGGAAAGAGTCAACAATATTCCTTTGCTATAAATAATTTCCTTCCCCTCGGGGACAATTTGTTTTTCCGGTTCATACAAACGCAGCAAAGCAAAAACACCAATCATCACCACGGCTACAGCCGAGATCATTCTCCATACACGCTTCATGCTATGTTTCGGACTTAAAGACCGATGCATAAACCGTCGATAATCTTCCAGTCCCACCTCAACCATTTCCCGGTCTGCATGTCTTCCAGAGGAAAGATTCCACACTTTTCTAAACTTCTCGAAATAAAGTCGATTCCGCTCATCCTTCATCCATTCTGAAAAATATACAATTTCCTCTTGTTCTGCCTGATGCGACAAAACACGAATCAGTAATTCATCTATATTGAAAGTTTCTGTTTCCATCTTTCCTGCCTTTTATACACTAAAGACAGACAAAACATGTTTTACCCCCAATGAGAAACCGAAAAAAACAAAATAATCTGCAGCAACCAATCCAATTCCTCACGCAACTTACTCAAAGCTATCGTCATATGCCGTTCTACCGTTTTCTCGGAAATATTCAATTTTTCAGCAATCTCCCTATTTTTCAACCCCTCTACCTTACTTAAAACAAATACCTCTCTACACTTTTCCGGCAACAAAGCTATTGCCTCGTCCAACGCTTTGGCTACATCAGCCTGCCACAATTCCATTTCAGCCTCCGGCGATTGAATAACATTAGAAAAATAAAGGTCTTCCAATTGTTCCCGCTCATACTTTTGAATATTCTTTTTATGAGCCAGAGTATTCAAACATGCGTGATAAACCGATTTAAAAAGATATGCTTTTACAGAAAGAGAAATATTCAGTACTTCACGCCCTTCCCATATTTTATAATACATTTGTTGGACAACATCCCGGGCGGTTTCCAAATCATTTAATAAACGGTCGGCATAATTCAACAAAGAATCATAGTATGTGGTATAGATATACTCGAAAGCTGATATCTTGCCACATTTCAATACTTCTAATAATTCTTTATCATCTGAATAATCCACGAGCATCAACATTAATAACCATGCAAATATAATGTTACTAATCTAATTTACACGTCTATTGTTCGACAAAGTTATCTATATTCTTTCAAAATAAAGAAGCGGAACCATGACAGGATTCCGCTTCTTACACACAATTAAAACAATCACACACTAAAATATCATTTTTTCTTCCGTGTCGGTTTCTGTGCCAGATTCTTCGGACGCATACTGTATTCTTTGGCTCCGACTTCCGGTTTATCCATAATAGACGCGGGAAAAACTTTTTCAGCTCCCGGGGTCTTACGAATCAGACGTTCCAGCAATGCCGCGTACTCTTGATGGATGTACGGATCCTGTCGGTTGTCGCTATTATAAGCGATATACTGCAAATAAGAGGCACACCTGCTCAACCACTCCACCGGGGTTTCCGGGTCCCAATAACTGCCGCGCACGGTAAACCGGAACTGTTCGATAAAATCCTGCTGGTTAATGGAGGTATCCGCCATAGCACGCCGAATCAACACATCAGCCTTATCATACTCTTTATTTCTTACCAAAGCATTGATTTGTACCAGATACTTGTTCAAATCTTTACCCTTAAATTCCGGCAACCGATTTAATTCCTCCAAAGAAGCATTCCGGGTTTCCATGTACAACTTGTTGTCTACTATATCCTTTCCCAATACGCTTACGAACTTGTCATACCCCTGTACAACTTCTTGAAAATAAGGATTATTCACCCCCGTGATATTGGCTTTAAATATCTTCCAAACGTCCGGTTCCGTCAACTTCGCCCCCTTCTTCATCAGCATATCAAATGCTTTCTGCACGTTCTCCCGTTCATAGATAGAAGCATTGTAATTGATATAATTCTTTAGAAATTCCCGGTCATCACGTCCTTTAGCAAATTCCTCAGTCAAATAACCGGAACGCAATTCCGGTACCAAAGCACTTTTTCCCGTGGCAAGAAACTGCTCGGCAGACTGACGGGATTTACTCCGGTGTACCACCTCCTCGCTTGCCGGATCAACAAACACGTAAGTCGGGTAAGAATTAACGCTATAGCGTTTGGCAAGTTCCACTCCCTCCCCGTTCTCGGCATCAATCTTCATGTTCACGAACTTCGTGTTATAAAAATCCCCGATAAAGGGGAGAGTGAACACACTCTCCGCCATATTTAAACAAGGACCACACCATTGAGTGTAGAAATCCACGAATATCAATTTGTTCTCCGCTTTAGCTTTCTCTATTCCCTCTTTCCATGTTCCATGATAAAACTGAATACCATAGTTCGGTTCCGTTTGGGCAGAGACATTCATACTTAATAAAAGAAGTACTATATACACGATATGTTTCATAATCTTTATTTTTAATATCCGGGATTTTGTTCACAAATAGAATTTGCATTAATCTCTCCGGTAGGGATATTATAAATCTTTCTGGTTTCCAACTTTTGCATGAAAGCCTCCACGAAACTAGCTGTATTATTTTCCTCGTCTTTCTCTTGTTCATCTTCCAACTGCTCAGCCAAACTTTGATTCATTTCCAACAAACGATCAAAACGTTGCACGGCAAACCATTCATGCCAATTCTCGAAAGCCATTTCGATCCACCACTCTTTGAATATTTCATCCATTAACTCGTCACGAGTTGCCGGCTCTGTTAAATTCGTACTTCCCACACGCCCGCGTAATTCTTTGATCGGAGCCCAAGCATCAGCAATAGAACTATTACTACGAGCCAACGCCTCTGCCTTAATCAAGTACAATTCAGCTGTACGCAAGAATATTACCGGCACACCATCATTCGGACGATAAATTTTTTTTACCGTATTTACATTGTAGGTCACTCCGTTATAAGTAACATTTTTATTTTCAGTAACCAATGTTTTCCGAGGATCCCCTTCAATCAAATTCATATAACTTTCGGTCGGTCCCCACAACCCGGAAGCCCCGGAAGCCTTCTCCATAAGATAAGATACATCGGATGCCTCATCCGTGCTAAATGCCCGGCAGAAAATAACTTCTTTCGACGTTTCCGTATTCGTGAACACATTAGAATAACTTGGGTCTAAAGGATTCACCGACGTGATAGCTTCATCGGCAGCAACGGCCGCTTCACTATATTTCCCTTGGTAAAACAACACAACCGCTTTCAGCGCTTTTGCCGCCTGTACGGATGCCCGAGTGGGAGTCGTGTATGCGGGAGCTTGAGCCAAAGCTATTTCCAAATGATTAAAAATTTCCTCGTAACTTTTAGCTACCGTGGTACGTGCCTTCACGGCATTGGCAACCGATGGTATTTCATCCCGAACAAGTACCCCGTAATTACTGCTTTCATCCCAATATTCGCCAAATTGACGCAATAACCTGAAATAAGCCAGAGCCACTAGAAAATGACACTCTCCGACAATCTCCTCTTTTCTTCCCTTTTCAAATTCACTATCATTAATCCCCTCCAATGATGTCAACAAATAATTGACATTCTTGATTATATTATAATCATCACTCCACTCTCCATCCCCGAAAGAACTATAAGACAAAGTATTCAAATATCTCTCGGAATAATAGATAGCATTCCCCGAGGTAACAAAATCTTGCCGTAACATAGCCCCGGACATAAAACTACCACTTAACGCGGCAAACAAATAATTCGTGCTAGTGGACGGCAAATAGGAATACGCGCCGTTTAAAGCTAATTCTGCCATTTTCGGCGAGGTTATCGCGTTCTCCAGATCCAACTCGTACATCGGATCTTGTTCCAACACGTCTACCAATTGACAATTGGTAAAACCTATTATAATCGAAAATACAATCAGTATTTTTTTCATACTCACAATTTTTAGAAATTAAGTTTAACACCAAAAGAGAATGTACGTGAAGACGGATAATTCCAATTCTCGTAGTTCGCACCATAATTCGAACTTGCCGAACCTATTGTACTGGGGTCTTGTCCCGGGTATTTCGTGATCACGAAAAGATTACTTGCCGTGAAATAAAGCTCTCCGGAATTCAAATACTTACCTCTCCATAACTTCGGAATATCGTAAGATAAACGAAGTTCTTGCAAACGGAGATTGGAAGTGCTAAACAACGATAAAGACGTATTGGGTGCAACAGCATCACCTATATACATGGCCGGCAATTTTGCATTCCGGTTCTCATCGCTCCAACGATTATGCAAATTGTAATCAACCAACCCGGTCAATTGATTCGGCAAATTCTGTAACGTCTTATTATACAACTTCTCTCCCCCTATTTGGAAACCGAAATGCATGTATAAACTCAGTCGCTTGTAAGTCAGAGTCGAAGTTATACCCCCAATCAAATCTGCCTCCGGAGAACCTATAATCATACGATCTTTATTATCAATATAACCGTTTCCATCCACATCCCGAAGTAACAAATGCCCCGGACGTAAACCGGATCCATTATAGTAAGCCGTGCTACCTTTAGCCTCTGTAGCTTTCGCGTTCAACTTATCTATAGTAGCTTGATTCTGGATAATCCCATCATATTGATAACCGAAGAATGACCCCATCGCATGTCCTTCTGCCAATACTTGGTTTCCGGAACCTTGTACGGTTATACCCATTCCATTATCACTTCCTCCCTGCTCAACCAATTCTAATACCCTATTCCGATTATGAGAGGCATTCAAACCTAATTCCAAACTCCAATCTTTTTTCCCTCGCAATAAATTAGCACGAAGAGATATCTCGATACCCTGATTCCGCACGGAACCCACGTTTGTCGGTATCGGATCCACGGCCAAACTTGAAGGCGGAGTGTAAGTCCAAATCAAATCATCCGTATTCTTGCGATAATATGCGATACTACCGCTCACAAGAGAGCGCAAGATAGAGAAATCAATACCCAAATCATATTGCATCGTGGTTTCCCATTTAATATCATGATTTCCCAACTGGCTATGATATATAGAAGGATTATTCAAATAATCTCCGGTAGAATACAAATCTTTATTCGCGTAACTTCCCCGGTCAAAATTCTGGACGCCCGTTTTACCGACACTAAATTTAATTTTCAAATCATCCAAGAACTTCAGTCCCCTCATAAAACTCTCGTCACTGATACGCCATGCGATAGCTCCCGACGGGAAGAACCCGTAACGATTATTCGTTCCGAAGGAAGAAGAACCGTCATAACGTGCAGTAAACGTGAACAAATACTTATCCAGCAAACGATAATTGATACGGGCAAAAGAAGACTGTAATCCATACACGGTACCACCTCCGCTTTTACTTACAATCTCACTGGCATTCGTGATACCCGTCAAAATCTCATCCATCGGGTAATTTTTAGCTCTCACCCCGAAACTACGTGTTTTAGTACGTTCAAATGAAATACCGACCACGGCATCCAAAGCATGAGCATCATTAATACGCCCGTTCCAAGATAATGTGTTATCAAATACCGTGGTAAACGAACGACTCGTCGATTCCGAACCGGCACCTTTCTCATCCGCAGTCAAATAGGTCGGCGTGTAACTTTCCGAATAAGACATATTCTGGTTTATAGACAAGGAAGTCTTCAATTTCAAGCCCCTCCATATACTTAATTCCAAGAAAGAAGCGGATAAGATACTATAATTATCCTTATAACTTTTGGCATTATTCGATGCTACCGGGTTATAAGAAGTTCCTTCTTTATAATAAGACCCGTCCTCGTTATATATCGGAAAATCGGGACGGAATCCGACAGCCGTGTACAACGAAGTACCCGGAGAACTCACATCCGTGTATCCTAACGTGGTAGACGTTCCGAATTTCAAGAAATCGGTAATATCGTAATCCAGATTGATACGTCCCGTGTAACGGGTAAAATCATCGTGCTCGACCATCCCTTGATAATCCAATACCCCTAAAGAAATATAGTAATTTGAACGTTCTCCCCCGCCTCGAACGGATAAATTCAAATCATGGCGATGAGAAGGACGTTTCAATTCTTTGTACCAATCCGTGTTTCCATCTTTCAATACTGTACTTCCCTCGGCAAGTATACTCTTTGCAGTCGTGTTGGAAGCATCCACTTTTAACGTTTGTTCGGCAATATAGCGCACGAATTCACGAAATTCATCCCCGTTTAACGTGGAAAAATTATTGATCCTCGAATCTACACTAAAAGCATAACTCACATTCAAATCCGGCTTACCGCTTTTACCTCGTTTGGTTGTCACGATAACCACTCCGTTAGCCCCCCGTGAACCGTAAATAGCAGCGGCAGAAGCATCTTTCAACACATCCATCGATTGAATATCCTGCGGAGAAATAGCACTCATCACGTCGGAAGTTACGGGTATACCATCTACCACGTACAACGGTTCATTCTCCCCCGTCAAAGAAGCCTCTCCGCGTACCCTAACCCGAATTTTTTCATTCGGATTAGAAGATGCCAAGGAAACAACTACTCCGGCTGCCGCATTCTGCAACATCGTTTCAACATTCGTCGCATTTTTCTTACTCAATTGTTCCTCGTTCAAAGAAGCCACTTGTCCTGTCAAATCCTTAGAAGCCGTAACTCCATACCCGACAACAACCACTTCGTTCATGCCGACAGCCTCTTCTTCCATCACAATCTTTAAAGGCGCAGGATTAGACATCCCGTTCACTTTCACGATTTGCTTCTTCATACCCACGAAAGAGAACTCTAGTTCCACGTTCTGCGCTTGGGGAACCGTCAATTTAAACTTTCCGTCCATGTCGGTAGCGACTCCCAAGCTCGTTCCCTTTACAACTACTGTCGCCCCGATAACCGGAAGAGAATCCCTGCCGTCTACGACCACCCCCTCGATCGTGATCTCCTTCTTTTCCTGTTGAGCGGGTTCTGGAACGGCCTCGTGTATCACGATAATATCTCCCTCGAATTTATAAGTCAAACCGGTATCAGCCAATATCCTGTTCAACACACTCTCCACCGTTTCCTGTCTGGCTTTCACCGTGAAATGCCCTAAATTCCGGGTCAACTCCACGTTATACACGAAAGACAAATTAGTCTGTTTCTGTATCTCTCCGCACACCGTCCGGATCGACACATCCTTCAAATTCAAATCCACCCTCTCCTGTTGTGCATTCGTGTTCGCGACGAGGGTAAACGAAAACACGCACATCAATAATACTGTCAATCTCATAATCAATCCAGTTTTTTGTCCTCCATCTCGTGAAAAAAAGGACATAATTGATTTTTTTTTCATAACTTTGAGCATTATAAATTTTACTTTATTGATAAGAGATGCTCCAACATCGACTTATCAGGGTTATTAAACACGTACCGGCAAGTGCTCCAACACCTGCCGGTGTTTTTTATTTAGAAATAATAATTGTTCTGTCCTGTACCGAGAACGTGACTCCAATCGCGCTCTCGATAGCTTTCAAAATATTATCTATCTTCTCGTACCGTTTCACGTGACCTGTAAAATGCAATTTCTTCAATTGCTCATTCGCGTAAATAACATCAACATCGTACCACAAGGAAAGCGTATTCATGATCTGCTCCATACTCAGGTTCTCGAACACGAAGAAACCGTTTTTCCACGCGATATAAGGCTCTATATCTACCGTCCTCACGTCAATAGATGCATCTGTCCGACGAAACTCGCCCAACTGCGAAGGCTTCATCCGGTATTCCTGCCCGCCATTCTCCGCCTTCAACCCGATCGCACCCTCCACGAGAACCGTTCGCACGCGCTCCTTGTCATGCGTATTCACGTTAAACGAAGTACCGTATACCCGAATCCGGACTCCGTCCGCGATCACGTAGAAAGGACATTCCGAATCCTTCGCCACTTCAAAAAACGCCTCCCCCGACAAATACACCTCTCTCTTCTCCGAATCAAACATTACAGGGAATTTCAATTGGGTCGCGGAATTCAACTGTACAGTCGAACCGTCCGACAATGTAATTTTATACTCACCTCCCCGGGGAGTCCGAAGCGTGTTATATTGCAAATTCCCCATCCCTTTTCCCCTGCCGGAATACACGATACCGTTACCGGAATTTGTCACGTTCACTCCATCACCGACCGTAATATCACGTGCCGTATCATGTTGTAACGATACTGATTTCCCGTCAGCCAGAATCAACATGGCCTTTGCTTCTCCCGGTAATATATCTGCCACGGTCACGACCTCGGGAGTTTCCTGCCGATTCGTTCTCAACATAACAAAGATCACGCCTAGCGGAAGAAGTAATATAGCGGCATACTTCAGGCACAAGCGAAATATTCTTCTCTTTATACCTACCCGTTTCTCGAAACGCCCGTACGCGGCTTTATGATCCACCTTCTTATGCATTTTATACCTGTATACAATATCTTTTCCGGCACGAACTTTATCAAACATTCGCTTGTTTTCAGGTGCGGCATCCAACCACTCCTGTAACTCCCGCGTCTCCTCGTCCGTTATCACCCCGGACAAATAAAGATGCATCAGTTCAACCATTCTAAATTTACAATCATCCATTCCTTTTATTCTTTTCTACACTTAAAACAACAAGGCACTTAAAAAGAGGTACAAAAAAAATGATTTTTTTTACAGGAACGCCTTTAACAAATAACAAAAAACACCTTATTTGCCTAATTATCAAATCACAATATTAGCAAAAACCTTGGAAAATTAATACCGAAAAATTCAAATCATCCCCAAAGAAAGTAACAAAAAATACGCGGTCCCCAAACGTTCCCGAATAAACTGCATCGCCCGCTTTTTCTGGGTTTTCACGGTCAATACGGATAATTTCAAAAGAAGCGCGATCTCCTCGTTCCCTTTACCCTCCAAGTGCAACAAAAATATATTCCTGCATTTCTCCGGCAACTCGTCTATCGTGTCGAACAACAAGCGGTACAACTCCTCTTCCATAATCTTCAAGTCCGCATCATCCTCGTCCACTTCCCCGCCCAAAGAAGCCAGATACTTTTCCTCCACGCTTTTATGCTTCAAGTGATTCAAGCTCCCGTTTCGCACCGAATTATAAAGAAAACTCCGAAAAGCATTATAGGTTGGATATCGCGTGTCTTTTTCCCACACGGAAACAAATACCTCCTGCACGATATCTTCCGCCACATCTTGTTGTCCCACGTAATTCATAGAAAACTCTACCAGTGTACTATAAAATACACGGAACAATTCCTTGAAAGCCTCCGCCTCCTTGGTATTTATCTGTTGCAAGAATCGTTCTCTTCTATTCTGCATGTATATAACATTTACGAGTTATAACCATACACCCGTTATGCCCATTCCTATAATGTCCTTCACAAAATTATACCTTTTTATTAACAATGCAAATAAAAAAGAACTACTTCCCGATTTTCAATCGCATAAATACTAAATCCCACGGATCGTATCGTTTTCTGTGTATCCTTCTTGAACGAAGATATAGATGCCGGTAATAATCTTTTACAGTTTTCTCTCGCCTAAAACCCAAACATTTAAAATAAGGAACTTGCTCCCCGCTCACTGCTATTCTTAACCAATGAAAACGTTTACAATAACGTTCTAATAAAAAAGTTATTACCCAAACATCAAAACATTTCTTTCGATACTCCTCCAATATAGCAAAATTCATTATCCGGCACTCTTGATTCACGACAACAACCCCTATAGGCACCCCATCAAGTTCAAGTCCAAACATCTCGCAATCCTGCAAATAATACCACCTCTTTTCCAACGAATAATTCCCGCACCTCAAAAACTCATCATATTGGTCCCTACTCGGGTCAATTTCCACCATCTTTAGCGCAGGATTCTCCATTCGCATATATAAAACCGGGCAAGGCTCGTCTTCTTCACCCGCTTCCATTCTCCTTTCAACCACAAACCCTCTTCTCTTATACATTTCCAACGCACGTGTATTTTGCTCAAGAACACACAATGTGTCCGCCCGAAATTCATTCAAAGCGATATCCAACAATTCTCTTCCATACCCCATGCTAAAATAATCCGGATGTACATACAACATATCAATATACCTACCAATTAAAGACACGAACCCAACGATATTCCCATTCTCCTTATCTATGCAAAAATAATGACAAGGACATGATAATGAATTTCTAACCATCGACAAATGACGTTCGATATCTTCTTCTGTATAAAAATCATGTGTCGCACGAACAGATGCCTCAAAAATCTCAAGCATTCGTTCAAACATTTCTTCTTCTGTCATTTCATTGAATTTTTTCATAACCTTCCGTATTAAATTACTACCAACGAGCCGCCTCTTGCCTAAAAGTGCATTATTACAAATTTACTAAATATTTACTAAATAGAAGAAGAAACAAACCTCTTTCCTAACAAAACATATTTTTCCAAATTTTATTCGCTATCTCTAAATAATCTATTAGCCTTACTTAAATAAAAAAACTTATCACCCAAACCCAACCTTTATCGGGGGAACGGATGGAATTTCTTTTGAAGAATTTCTCTCTTCCGACCCGTCCGAATTGTTCAATGTCTGAAATATATTTACCTTTGTCGTGTAAATTGACAAGAGAAGAAAATCATGAAGAAAGCGCTTGTTTTATTATCCGGGGGACTGGATTCGTCAACGGCTTTATATGTCGCGAAAGAGCAGGGATTTGATGAATTGTATGCCATTACTTTCGAGTACGGGCAAAAACACGACAAGGAGATTGAAGCCTCCAAAGCCGTGGCGAAAGCGGCAGGGGTAAAAGAACATAAATTCGTGCAATTGATGCTGAACCAGTGGGACGGTTGTTCCCTCACGGACGAGAAAATGGATATCGGCGACGGGAATATCAACCGTACAACCATTCCCGATACCTACGTCCCGGCACGTAACATGGTATTTCTTTCCGTGGCGGCATCTTACGCCGATGCCTTGGATATTGCCGATATCTTTATCGGCGTCAGTGAGGTGGACTACTCTGGGTACGTGGATTGTCGGGAAGAATTCATCCGTTCCATGGAACAGACCATCAATCTGGGAACAGTTCTCGGGGCAGAAAAAAAACAAAAAATCACCCTCCACGCGCCTTTCATGCACATAACCAAAGCCGATGAGGTTCGCTGGGGCACCCGTCTTGGAGTAGACTACGGTCTTACATGGACTTGCTACCGGGGCGGCGAAAAACCATGCGGCAAATGCGACAGTTGCCTCCTCCGTGCCAAAGCATTCGAGGAAGCAGGGATAAAAGACCCGCTTACAATTGGAAATTGAAAATGAAAGGATTCCCGAAGACGATAACTATTCCATCTCCTCCTCTGTTTATAGAGGAGGTGCCCGAAGGGCGGAGGAGTTCAATCTAAAATCTAAAATCATTAAATCTAAAATCATTACATGCTTATCAGAAAGTTATTCAAATTCGAGGGAGCGCACATTGTTCGGAACTGTTCATCACATCGGTGTCGGGAGAATATTCACGGGCATTCGTATATCGTGGAAGTATTTATCACGTCCGATAAGTTGGACAGAGGCTATATGGTAATGGACTTCGTGCTGCTCGACAAGGTAAAAGAACTCGTGGACAGTTTCGACCATACCTATTCACTGTGGCGGGAAGAATCCGAAGAACTGAAATCATTCGTGTACAAATACAACCGCCGGGTAGCGGAAATTCCCGTTTCGCCGTCAGCCGAAGGGTACGCTTTGCTTTTATTCTATTTGATAGACAAGATTCTCCAGAACACGGCACACGAGAATGGCGAGGGCAACGTGCAACTCTCTTCCGTTCGGGTACACGAAACGGCAACCGGATACGCCGAAGCCTTCCGCGAGGACATGAAATTAGTCGATTTTGACATTCACGACATACGCTTCTCCGAGGCTATTCGGGAAGAGTGGAAAAATGATGCATGGTGGAAACAATTAGTAAAATGAATCTGCATCTTGCCAAAGACGGTATATTCCCCGTCACGAGAGATAAAGAAGGTGAATTATTGAAAGAATTGCCTGCTTCGGGATTACTTGTACCCGGCACCATTCAAGGCGAGGGAAAATTAAACGGCATCCCCTCTCTTTTCGTACGCTTGGCAGGTTGCAATCTTCATTGCACGTGGCGCACGCCCGCGGGTGGCACGTGTGAATGTGACACGGCTTACGCGGCGTATCGTGTCGAGAACGGATTCACTTTAGCGATAGAAGAAGCCGTACGCATCATTGGTCATAACCGGGGAAACATCGACCATATCGTAATCACGGGCGGCGAACCATTCCTGCAAGCGGAAGCTGTCGGAGAGTTATGCCGTCAACTAAAGTCCGTGACTCCATTCCATATTACCGTGGAAACGAACGCCACGATTTTTGACGAAGCCTGTGCCCGTGAACTCGATTTCTTTAGCATGTCGCCCAAATTATCCGGCTCTGTCCCTCCTCCCCCTCACGCCGAACGACATAACACGATACGCCTAAACCCGGAAGCGATACAATCTTTTATCACGCACGCCCGAAAACACGGGAAAGACTTCCAACTTAAATTCGTTTACTCCAACGAGTCCGACATCACGGAAATCAAACAATTGCTTGCCCGGCTAAAAGACTGGAAAAAAGAAGACATACTGCTTATGCCCATGGGTGCCACTCCCGAAGAACTAAAACTAACCATCCCAAAAACATTGGAACATTGCATCCGGAATGGCTGGCGCTACTGCGACCGATTACATATCTCTCTTTTCGGGAACAAACAAGGAGTTTGAAAATAACCATTTCCTATGGAGAACCCACTGTAATCCTACCCAAATAATACCGTAATCATACCCCTCCTTCGTTCTTCCTCCGTTTATCCTGTGGAGATCCTATTATCTCCATTATAGAATCACGGGACTTAAAACAGAACAGCACCGCCCCTATGTACTTATTACCCTAGGTCTTCGATAGGATTACATAGGGTTCTCTATAGGAACACGTCCTGTATCATAAATACCCAAATACAAGACACCCTTGAAAAAGACTATTTTAAATGCTTTTTCAAGGGTGTGATAGTAGACATTAATCATCCTATTGAATAGCCTTAGCGTATTCTTGATCATCCATCAAAGTTCCCAACTGATCTCTTTTTAATTCACATTTATAAACCCATACTTGATTAGGTGCCATTTGCGAAGGATTTTCAATATGCGGGTTTATACCTATCACTTTACCATCACAAGGTGCTCGAAGTTCGTGATTTCCAGCAATACCCTCTATTTCAGCCAATAAATCCCCTTTTACAAAAGTTTCATCCACCATTTTTACAGGAGAAATAAAAGTAACACTATTTCCCATTGCCTCTACAAGAAAATATGACATTCCTACTTGAATATGCCCACTTCCATTCTTTAACCAATGATGATCTTTCGTGTAACAATTTCCACCTTTGGAAAGTTGGTTATAATAAGGCTGATCCACTGCTTGCACCGGAAGCGAAGGAACATCTCTTCTATTGGTATCGATCTCGTTGCTTCCGGTAGAAACAAAAATAGTCAGAATCAATATCTGAACAAGCAATAACATTCTTTTCATGCACCTATTTTTTAATTAATATTAATATACCGCATTTACACGTGCGTAGCAAAGTTAAGAATTGTATTTAATATCCAATGTCTATCACTCGAATATTTTTTCTACACTCGTTTTTTATATATCACACGCAACGGTTTATCTGCTATGTTGGGATAAGTTTTAACCAAATTATAATCTTTAGCGTCATAAATGTAAAGACTCCCTTTTAAAGCATGGACTGAGTTTTCCTCGTACAAACCCACGTACAACAAATTTTCATCAGCACTCATCGACAAAGCAGTTATTTCCATTCCATCCGGCAGGGTAACAATAGGTTCGGTCGGCAATTCCTTTGTCACATTCCAACAATACACGGCATTATTGTAAGTATAAAATATACAACTCAAAGTACTGCACCCCACGCAAATAGATTCCCGATCTATCTTAATCGCTTCGGGGGACGGATAGAACTTTACAGTACTTAAGGAACTGAATGTAGCATTTGTCAATGCCAAAAAAACCTGCGTCGGCATTGTTTTCATGGTATTCACCATGTACAAGTTAGAGCCGACAAAACAAACAGCATGAATATCAAAAGCAAGAAATCTCTCTCCGGATTCATTAAGCCCACCACTTCGAGGAGAATACAAAACAGACTTCTCGTAATTGACAAACACGGGCTTCTCTCCCATACAAAAAGCATCCGCTACCACGTCTTCAAAATAACGGGTTAGTATCAGTTCATCCACCACATAATCATACACGTAAGCACTCTCGTCATCCGAATATATATACATATTATTTTGTGCCGATATCCCTGCAAAACCGCGAAAAGAACAAGTCGGATAAGTTCCCCGGAAAGAAGTCATGCCATTCACATCAAAAGTACGAACATCCATATTATAAATCCGTGCCGTGTTATCGGAAGAAACCAACAATCTTTCATTCGCTTGTACCATGTCGGTTACATCCTCCATTTCTATTCCGGGATTGATGGTTTCCATGATATCCGTTCGGAAGAACGGTTCCACCCCGGCGTCGATTTCCTCTTTCGTGAGCGTTTTCATAAAAGATAACCGTCCTTTTCCCGCCTCATCACGACTTAAAACAGTTATTCCCTCCGAAAACTCCGTATCAATATGTAAAACGAAATATTTAAAGCGAATAGACTCCCCGTTCTCGACTTTCAAACTCAACCCGAATGTTCCCAATTCCCGAAAGGTATAACGAAGTTGCGGATCGTGCGAGATAACACGCAAAGAATCCCGAATCGGGTATTCCGCTATTTCATTCCCGTTCATTTTCAAATTACCATATCCCCACTCGTAAGACAAGGGCAACTCTTCGCCGGATTGTTCCACGTTCAAATGATCGAGAATAAACTCTTCACCAAAGTAAGCAACCAATGTATCATGTTCCGCGGTTATTGTGATTTCCGACAATTCCTTATCCCCAACGGAAGTATGATCATCCAGACAACCATATATCCCAAACTGTAACAAAAGCCAGATACCTATACAAATTCTCGTTTTCATAAACACTTTTCCTCCTTGTAAATTCATTACCTAACGAATAAAACGATCGGGATTAACCATGGTAAAACCGTCATACATGTTTTCCGGCTCACTGTAAAACTCGTAAGCAGGTTTAAACACGTACTTGATCCACACGATATTATTCGGTCGTTGAAAAAATCCAGCAGGTGCTTTCTCCAAGTATCTCCCGTATTCTTTCACGGTTTCGGCATAAAACACGGGTTTCAACTCTTCCAATTCCCAGTAATATTCCAGTATTTTTCGGTAAAGTTTATAATTATCATTGGCATACACACCGAAATATTCACTTATCCACCATCCCGGAGCAACCAAAACCCCATCCACCACAGACAACCGATAACATTCATTCTCCATCGGCACAAAATTCTCATCCTCCCGCAATCTCATATAAATCATCACGGGATGTTTCTGTATATCTTCCGTCCGTTTCAAACGTAGCGACAATATTCCCTCTACCTCTCCTTCGGGAAACGCAATCTTCCCCATATCATAATGCTTTCCCGCCTCCGCCGTGGTAGAGTCGGCAACAACTTCCACCTCACACTCGACCTCCTCCTCTACCGGCATCCCGATGAATTTCACCGGAATATCATAACGGTATTCCGATTCTTCCAATGCCGCAAAACTAAATTCTATCGTATCCGGAACGACACCTGAAGCATATCTATTAACATCCTTGTAAAAATAGATACTTCTTTTCTGTTCCGGATTATAGATTATGGTCTTATCACTACAAGCCCATCCACAAACCAGCATTGACAATATCAACCAGATTACACGTTTATCTTTCATCATCATTGACTTTTGAAATTATTCGTCACGGTATTCAAATTCATCGGCAGGTATCGGCAAGGTATATATTTTATCACTTCCCGCAATGACCGAATTTCTTTCATGTACGAAAATATCCTTGTTCTCCCGTTTCAAGCAATACCACCATATCCCCTCCCCGTAAAATTCCTTACGCCATTCGTCCATAATATCATCTATCGTTATATCTCGAACAAAATCACGGTCGGCAAACTTTACCAGTCCCCGGGCTGCCACCACGGAATCCAGATAAACCCTTGCTTCTTCGGCTTCCCCTTCCGCCAACAAAGCCTCCGCCATAATATAATACATCTCCGGAATCCGAATCATGCTGAATCCCAAATATCCGCCACCCGTGTATGGAGAAGCATCATTGTTTTCATCCATAATCTTGACACAAACTTCTTTAACACCTCCTTCAAATTCTTTTGTCACAAACCATTTTTTAAGACGCGGATCATCCTCTTCATAAATACTTGCCCAATTTGACGGAAGTTTTAGCACGTTACTTTTCATTTGTTTATCATACAGGTAAGCACTGATATTCGTCGTGTAAAGTCCCCAAATTGTTTCCGACAAAGAAACCCGTCTTGTCATAAAAGTTCCCAGCGTACTTTTAATGGCAAAAGTGAATTTACCGGATTGAATCACTTTATCGGCATATTTCTTCGCATTCTCCAAATCCCCCTTCATCCAATATACCCGTGCCAGCATGGCTTGAGCCGCATAATAATTAAAATGCAATTCTCTGGCTCCCGTAAAACCGGACTCACTTCCTTTCCGTACAGTAGGCATCAAAGATTTATCTTCAACTAAACAAACCTCAGCTTCTTTCAAATCAGCAATAATTTTATCATATACTTCTTCAACAGAAGAGAAAGGAGTAACTTTAAAAGTATATTTCGTTACATAAGGAATTGCTCCTTTCTTTGCATTTTCATCTGTTGAATTTAAATGCACTGCAAACAAGCGTAATATATCAAAATGAATTGCTGCCCTCAATCCCAAGGCTTCTCCACGATATAATTTGTAATACGGAAAATCCTTTTCACTCTTACGTTCCAAATTTTCTATAATATTATTCAAATAACTAATTACCGAATAACTCGTTTGCCAAACACTTTTTATTGTATAAAGAAGAGGTTTCTTTTCATAATTCAAACATGACATATCATAATAAGATAAATCTCCTGTCGTGAAATTTTGCGCCAAAATCTCCGGTATCAACACCGACATCTTCCCACCATACATATCCTCCTTTACCATTGACATATACACGCCATACAAAGCATCCTCCACTCCCTCCGGGGTACTAAACATATCATCGTTCACCACCTCCGAATCAGGATTTATATTCAGGAAGTTCTCACAACCGAAGAACGGGAAGGACATACACAACAGTAACCATATCTTTCTCATACTTTCTTCATTTAAAAGGTTGTTCTCAACGTAAAATTAAACCCTCGCTGAAACGGGTATTCCGTTCCTCGTTCTTGTTTCACGGATGAAATCCGGGCAATGTCCGACATACCGAATCCCACGTTCATCCTTCTGATACCGACTTTCTTCAACCACTCCGCTTGCCACTCGTAATTCAGCATCACACTCGTGATTGCCAACAAATTATCCCGTTCCACGAAGCGTTCGGAATATCGTTTAACAACCGTTTCGTTTTCGGGAATCCCCAGAAAACGCACTAGATCACCCGGTCTTTTCCATCTCTCCGTGAAAGCCCGTCTATCCACGTTACCAAAAGGATCAATATTCTCCACTTTATTCGCTAACGTCGTGTTATACAGGTCACCGCCAAAACGATAAGCTGCCGACACATTCACCGAAAATCCCTTATACCCGAAACCGGTAAACAAACTCCCTTCCAACGTGGGATTCGTGTTCCCCACCTCTACCCGCTCTTCCGAATCATAAGTAAACGTGTATTTCCCGTTCTTCTTGATATACACCTCCTGCCCGGAAGCAGGATCAATCCCTGCCGAACGCATGGCATATATCCCGAATTGCGAACCACCCTCCACGAACATGGGTTGCGGTTTCACCCCGTAATAAGCAGCCAGATTCTGAGCCCGGAGCGCATCCGAAATCCGTGTCAATTTATCTATCACGCGTGAACCGTTCACAGTCACGAGCCACGACATATCTCTCGTTTTCAATATCTCGGCAGAAATCGAGAACTCGTAACCGGAATTTCGCAATTTACCCATGTTCACGTGTACCTCGGATACTCCCACGGACGAGGGCAAGGAAAGAGGCATAAGTACATCCTTCGTCCTCTCGATATAGTAACTCGCCGCCACGTTTATTCTTTCATTCCATAAAGCAGCCGTCAATCCCCAATTATACTTGTTCGTGATCTGCCACTTCATATCGGGATTTCCCATTGTGATCGGCACGGCACCAAGCCCACCGTAATGAAGCAAATCATTCCCGTACAAGTAAGTCGTCATGGCTTGATACGGGGAGAACGTCACGTTAGCCGTGGAACCCACGCTAAAGCGCAAACGTAACACGTTCAACCAATCGAAATCCATAAAATCCTCCTCGTGTATATTCCACCCGATACCCGCCGACCACACCGGCGCAAAACGATGATTGCTCCCGAACTTCGAGGAACCCGACGTTTTGTATGAACCGTTCACGAAATAACGCCCCAACAAATCGAAACTGCCATTCACGAAGAATCCGACTTCCGCCGATTCCTGCTCACCACCTGTCGGCTTGGTGTTCACGTACTGTGCGGCAAACTTCAAATCGGTCATTTTATCTTTCAGAAAGCCCTCCGCTTTCAACTGCGAAGCGGACGATTTATATTTCCCGATATCTGTTCCCGCACTCAAAGAAACCACAGTCGTTCCCGCCTCGTTTAATACCAAACGATAGTTCAGCGCCATCTTGGCACTCCAATCCGTACTCTCGCCATGGGTTTCCGTGTAAGTTCCTTTCTTGTTGGCAAGCACCTCGGAATCGAAGCGGGAATCCTCCGGTGAAACATACACTTTATTCCGGCTATCCCGTTGACTCACGCTCAAATCACCAGAAACGAACAAAGACTTAAGCACATCCCAACGCACAGATAAATAATTCGTTATATTCTTGCCCCGGTTCTTCGAGAAACTGGATAGCGAAGCGTTGTACAACGGGTTCTGTTGAACGTTTCCCTTCTCGCCGAGCGGGTAAAAATCGTAGTTCCGGATATATTTACCGGACTCGTCATACACCGAATTGTAAGGATTCATCAAAGTATATTGCGCGAAACTCCCGTAAGGACTATTCTTACTGTCGGTCATCGTGTAAGCGAAACGATAGGTAATCAATAACTTCTTACGCAGGCGATATCCCAACGAGAAGTTGACACCGTAATTCTTTCGGAAATCACCTTTCATCACGCCATACATATCGGTAAAGCGACCGGCAACCTTGTACTCTATATTCCCGCCCCGTCCGGTAAGGGATGCCGAATGCCCGTGAGTAAAAGCTGTACGCAACGGTTTGGAAGCCCAATCCGTATCGACACCCCGACGCACGTTTTCAAGTTTATAAGCATAAGACGGGTAAAGGCTCCCGTCCGCCTTGTCATAAAGTCCTGCCAAACGCTCCAACTCGAGTTTCTGTTCCGCGTTGCAAAGACGCAAGGAATTTAAATCGGGAAAACTAAAGATAGGGGTAAAATTATAGCTGAGCCTCGGTCGATTTCCTTTCACCCATGTACGCTCGATCAGAATCACCCCGTTAGCAGCTTTCTCGCCGTATAGCACGGCGGCAGAAGCATCTTTCAAAATATCCACCTGTTCCACGTCATAAATATCCAAATCATACAACTCTTCAATCGTTATCTTTACCCCGTCCAGAATAATCAAAGGCGTGTTCACTCCCGACTGATCATTCAACACTAACGAACTAGCACCCCGAATCAGTATCTCGGGAACGGCATTCGGGTTAGACCCTTGTTCATTATTCTCGATAACCCGCAATCCCGGAACCAACGTTGCCAGCGCTTGAATGATATTGTTCGGGGAAACCCGTAACAAGTCTTCACCTCTCAACGTGGTGATCTCTCCGGTAAAAGCATTCTTCGGCAAGGTGTAATACGCCGTAACAATCACATCGTCCAATTCTTTCGTATCTTTAGACAACACCACTTCAAGCACGCGGGTTTTCGGTACCCGCATCTCCAGAGTCTTCATCCCGACATACTTGAATTCGAGTATGACATCATCTTTATCCGGCACGTCCAGTTTAAACTTTCCATCCTTGTCCGTGACACATCCCCATGAGGTTCCTTTCACCACAACCGTGACTCCCGGTAACGGCTCGCCCTCCTCTCCTTTCACCTCTCCGGTAACTACAACTTTCCCCGAACGTGTATCTCCGAATCCCGGAAAACGGAACAGACACACGCAACAAATGATCAGAAGCATCGAACAAAAAATTCTAGACATTTTATTTAAACCCTATAATAAAGTTTCCTTTCGTTTACTATTTTATAAATTCTTGTATCTAATATACACTTCTACCATAACTAAAAACTTCCGATAAACCGCTAAGGTATATCCAATACCTTAAAAATCAACCCAAATACATCTAAATATATAGTAAAACAATATGCATCACCATGTGTCAACATTCAAAACACATGCAAATGTACCACAAAAATATACCATCATTTCCCGTAATTTACATTTTAACACATGTATTTTACAACATAGCGAACAAAAGTAATAGAATAATTAAGAACCGTCAATTCCCCTGACAAATTATTTCATTGACTTACTGCATCAGGAAAAGACGGCAAAAGAAATTGCAATTTCACCAACAAAAAGAAGGCAAAAAATTATTTATTGAGGAAAACGAAAGGTAGGGAAACTTTTTTCGTAATTTGCTACCCGGACATAGCAAAAAGACTAGAAAAAACAGCGCAAACACCATTGATAGGGGCCCATATTCTTACGAAGTTGCTTTAAAGCTTCCCCCTTTTTATTTTTAATCGTCTGCTCGGAAAGATTCAATTCTTCGGATATCTCTTTCGTGGAATACCCTTCCAGACTCATGGCCATAATATCACGATAATCACCGGATAATCTGGCTATCTCCGCCCAAATAATCCGTTTCACTTCATTTTCAATAATCTCGTTTTCAATATCACAAACAGAAGCTTGCTGTAATAATGCTTTGTTTTTTATATCCAAATGCCGCAACTCGTTCAGACAAGCGTTTCGGACACAAGTATACAAGAACCCGATAATCGCCTGAAAAGAAGTAAACTGCCCGCGTTTCTCCCAAGTTTTTATAAAACTCTCGTGCACGACATCCACACACATATCCTCTTCACGCAAGAAACGACTCGCGTAAACCCCCAACGTGGCAAAATATTGATCATACAATATCTCCAAGGCTTTCTCGTCACCTTTCACAAAACCATCATACAACGCTTTTTGTTTCATCAACATACAAATTTACTTATGTATTAATAAACGTTCGTTAAAAGAGAGTGCAAAAAAACTAACACGACTAAAACAATATACAGTGTTAAAATATTGATTGTAAACTATTAAATATCTCTTTAGTTATTTGAAAAAGATTTGGATTTTTACTATATTTGGATATCAATAATCGAAGGTTTAATGATTCGCTCACACGGCTTCTTTTCAACATGTACTCCTTGTCATTAGAAAATATTCCAACCCCTCCTCAACAAACAGAGAAAGAGCCGGAATACTTAAATCAGATTACAGGAATCTTAAATCTAAAATCATTAAATCCAAAATCTCCTACACTCTCTCTTTATAAATCACAGTCACGGGTTCATCCCCTATATTCTTGTGCGTTTCCACCAAGCGACTATTTTCCGTGTCATAAATATAAAGACTGCCTTTCAAGGTTTCAGTACTATTTTTCTCGTACACACCGACATAAAGATAACCGTGGTCAGGATCCAAAGAAAGAGTCTTTATTTCCATTCCATCCGGCACCGTTATAACAGGTTGCGTGGGTAACTCCTCGTAAGGTTTATATCTATAAATCGCATTCTTATACGTGTAATATACACAAGTATGGGGTTTTACTCCTACCAGTATGGAATTACGATCCATACATATCTCTCCCGTAACCGTGTATTCTTTCATATTGGCAGCCGTTGGTTTACCAAAACTACTTGAAGTTGTACGACCGATATATACCTTGGAAGGATCATCTTTCCGTGTGGCAAATATATACAAGTTCGTACCGATAAAGCAAGTCTGTATAATATCCAAATCTGCGAAATTACTTCCACTCGTTACAATATACTTTGATGTACTGGCAATATAATACGTTGAATTCTCGTAATTCACGAACACGGGTTTATTATAGGGAATCCCCGCATCAACATCCAAATCCGCAAAAGCATCCAACACGAGTAATTCATCCAGCATCGTTTCATAAACATAAGCCCTTCCGTCGGAAGAATACACGTGCATATTATCCTGACTCGAAATTCCAATAAATTGCTGAAGAGCGGCATTCGGGAATCTCGCGGCAAAGGAACTTGCCATCTCGATACCGAAAGTTCTGGAATCCATATTATATATTCTCGCGTCACTACCGGAACTAATCATCAAGCGTCCGTCATGCTGTATCATGTCGGTCACGTTCTTTAATTCCATATCCGGGTTACAAACCTCCATAATATCATCTTGGAAATAAGGCTCTTTCCCCGCACTAATCTCCTCTCTTGTCAAGGTTTTCATGAACGAAAGCCGACCTTTTCCCTCGCTATTCTTACTAAGCATCGTGATCCCCTCGGCATATTCCGTGTCAATCTGTAACACGAAATACTTAAATTCGGTTGTTTCACCGTTATCCACTTTCAACCTTAAACCGAACGTCCCCAATTTCCGAAAAGCATAATTCAATTCCAATTCTGTCGACACAACATGAAGCGTGTCTTTGATCGGATAAGGCTTTAAAGCTCCACTCGACATATTCAATTCCCCGTATGCCCATTCGTAAGTCAACGGCAACTCCTCTCCCGACTGTTCCACCTTCACGTGATTTACCACTAACTCTTCCCCGAAATAAGTGGTAAGCGTGTCGTAAGCCGCCGAAATAGAAACCTTCGATACATTATTCCTCCCCAAGGTTGAGTCGTCATCATAACAGGAATACATTCCTGCCATGATACAGAATAACAGAACTATATAAGATTTTGTTTTCATAACATATTCTTTTTAATTTCTTTACTACCGAATAAACCTATCCGGATTTACCATGGCAAATCCCTCGTAAGTATTCGCCGGATCACTATAAAAATCATAAGCCGGTTTGAACACGTAATTGATCCAGATTATATTACCCGCCCTTTGGTAAAATCCGGCTGGAGCATCCTCCAAGTAAAGCCCGTATTCCTTCACCGCATCGGCATAGAAAACCGGTTTCAACTCCTCCAACTGCCAGAAATATTCCAACATCTTCCGGTACAACCTGTCATTATTCTGCGCGTAAACACCTAAATAATTGGCTGCCCACCACTGGGGAGCAGGCAATGCCCCGTCCACAACAGCCAATCGATAAAAATTCTTAGCTATCGGTTGGAAGTTTTCGTTTTCCTTAAACCGCAAGTAGATGTACACGGGACTATCCATAATATCATCCGTACGTTCCAACACGAGCGACAATTCCCCATCCACTTCATTCTTGGGGATAACCAACTTGCCAAATTTAAAGTGCTTATCCAACACGGCCGTCGAAGAGTCCGCCACCATTTCCACCTCGTACTCCTGTTCCTCGTTCATCGGCATCCCGATCACCTTTACCGGAATCTTGTACTCGATTTCCGACTCGTTGTACAAGGCAAAACTGAAAAACACGGTATCATTAGCCGTCTTCTCGACTGCATGCAATCTATCCCACGTGAAATAAATCGACCTTTTCTGGTTTGCGTCATAATAAACAGCATCGTTACTGCAAGCCCATATTCCCGAGAAAAGGACTATTCCGATATATATCAAATATTTATTTTTCATAACGACTCACTTTAATAGTTATTCATTAGGGCGATAATCTTCTTCCTCTGTCGGTAACGGCAAAGCATAAATTTTATCGCTACCGGGAATCACGGCCGAAGAAGTCGCCAATCTTACCGAACTGTTCAATCGTTTCAAGCAGAACCACCATTGTCCTTCCCCGAACAACTCTTTTCTTCTTTCCGCCATGATATCATCCAACGTGATCTCAACAGCAGGTGTACGATTCTCGAACTTCACCATTCCGCGGGCGCTGAGCACCGTATCCAAATACCACGTTGCACCCGTTACATCCCCTTCATCCAACAAAGCCTCTGCCATAATATAATACATTTCGGGGATTCTCACCATACTGGTTCCCAAGTAAGGACCACCGCCATAACTCGTGGTTGTAGAAGTCGTATCGGATACCCGTCCCATCATTTTCACGCATATATCCCTACTAACCCCACTCTTCTCGTAAGTTTCGAACCAAGCCGAATAGCGGTAATCGCTCCCCGGCGCGGGACCCGCGTCTTTATAAATATCCGCGAAACCATCACACAACTCACCCAATCCTTGCCGATTGATATGTTGCGTGTACCAGTCGGAATATATTTCAGCATTATACAATCCCCAAATCGTTTCGTCCAAAGAAATTGTTTTCTGCATAAAACTACTCAAGTTCGTCTTATTGGCAAAACGGAATTTATTGGAACGAATCACCTTATCGGCATACGTTTTGGCTTTTGCCAAATCACCTTTCATCCAGTACACCCGAGCCAACATAGCCTGTGCCGCGTAAAGATTAAAATGCAATACCCGTGCCCCGGTAAAACCTTTCTCGCTCCCGACCCTATTGGCAGGCATATACGTTTCGTCATCCGCCAACAAAGTTTCCGCCTTCTCCAAATCGGCAATAATCTTCCCGTAAACATCCGCCACGGAAGAATAAGGCGTTACTTTGAAATCATATTCCGTTACATACGGGATAGCTTTCGCTTTCGCCGACTCGTTCGAGGAATTGATATGCACGGCAAAGAACCGCAACAAATCGAAATGAATAGCAGCCCTCAATCCCAAAGCCTCGCCCATGTACAAATCATAATAACGGAAATCCTTCTCGCTCTTTCCTTCCAGATTCTCAATAATATTATTCAAGTAGCTGATCGTCAAGTATCCCGTTTTCCAAATACTCTTGTACATTCCCCGGGTTTCACTCCGGTCATACTCCAAACGCCCCAGATAAGGCAGATACGAATAGGTGGAAACGAAATTCTGTCCCAATATCTCCGGTATCATATTCGACATCAACCGACCGTACATATCCTTGGTTACCATCGTCATGTACACACCGTAGAGAGCATCTTCAACCCCGTCTGCCGAGTTGAACATATCGCCATTAATCACTTCCGAATCCGGATTCACATCCAGAAAACTGTCGCAACAGCAGAAGGAAAACGATATACACAGTAGAATCATTATCTTTTTCATACTCTTTTCTATTTACAGTTTGCTAAAAAGTCGGTCTAAACGTGATATTAAAACTCCTCTCGAAAGGATAGGAAGTTCCTCTTTCCAACTTCATGGAAGAGAAACGCGCGATATCGCTCATCCCGAAACCCACGTTCAAACGCTTGACACCAATCCGCTTCAACCATTCCGGTTTAAACTCGTAAGTAAGAGAAATACTCTTGATCTCGAATAAATTATCACGTTCCACGAAACGTGCCGAATAACGTTGAGCATCACTTTTGCTTTCCGGAATTCCCAAAAAACGTTTCAAATCACCCGGTTCCTTCCACCTGTCGGTAAAAGCCCGGCGATCCACATTCTCCCAAGGGTTAATATTTTCTACCTTATCGGCAAGCGTACTATTATAGGCATCTCCCCCGAACTTGTACCCCGTCGTGATATTCAACGTGAACCCCTTGTAAGTAAGGCTGGTAAATATACTTCCCTCGAGAATAGGGTTCGTGTTGCCCACTTCTACCCGTTCATCCGTATCATAATCCAAAGTATATTCCCCGTTTTTGGTGATAAAAACTTCTTTTCCGGAAGCCGGATCAATACCTGCCGACCGCATGGCATAGATAGCGAATTGTGAACCTCCCTCTTCAAATCTCAGAGAAGGACGTGCCCCCAAAGACTGGGTTACCTCGTAAGCCTTCAATGCAGTGGACACGTTTGTCAATTTATCCATCGTGTGCGAACCGTTCACGGTTACCATCCAATACAAATCCTTTTGTCTTATGATTTGTCCCGATATTGAAAACTCGTATCCCGAATTTTCCAGCTTACCCATATTTACCTGCACCGAAGACACACCCACCGACCACGGTAAAGAGATCGGCATCAAAGCATCCTTCGTCTTATTCTTGTAGTAACTGGCATCAATATTCACACGCTCGTTCAACAACGTCGCACTCAAACCCCAATTATATTTCGTCGTGAGCTGCCAATTCAAATTCGGGTTTCCCATCGTGATAGGCACGGCACCAATTCCCGCGTAATGTATCAAATCGGTCTTATACTCGTAAGTCGTCATCGCTTGATAGGGCGAGAAGGTCACGTTAGCCGTGGAACCCACGCTGAAACGTAAACGTAGCATATTCAACCAACTGACATTACTCATGAAATTCTCTTTATCCACGTTCCAACCGATACCCGCCGTCCATACCGGGGCAAAACGATGTTCGCTCCCGAACTTTGATGAGCCGGCAGACTTATAAGAACCGTTCAAAAAATAACGTCCCAACAACTCGAAACTACCATTCACGAAAAAACCTACCTCCGTGGATTTCTTATCCCCTCCCGAGGGACGAGTACTGGCATACTGCGATGCAAATTTAATATCCGTCATCCCGTCTTTCAGAAATCCTTCCGCTTTCGTCGTGATTGATGAAGAATTGTTAATACCGATATCAGCACCCGCGTTCAAAGATAACACCGTGTTACCGTCTTTATTCAAGGGCAAACGATAATTCAACACGAACTTGCCCGCCCAACTGGTTCCCTCGTTATTCGTGAAAGAATAGGTTCCCCGCTTGTTCAAGGTAGCCCCCTCGAATGAAGAATCATCCGGCGACACGTACACTTTGCTCCACGACTCCGTCATCTTCACGTTCATATCTCCCGTGATAAAGAAAGACTTGAAAATATCCCAACGCATACTCAAATAATTCGTGAACGACTTACTTCTCCCCTTGTTAAAACTGGATAGAGTCGCGTTATACAACGGATTGCCTTGATTCTTAGAATCTGAAGAACTACCGGACAACGGATCAAAATAATAAAGTTTGATATATTCCCCGTCCTCATCATATACCGGGTTATACGGGTTCAATTTCGTGTACGTGGAGAAATCCCCGTAAGGACTCGCTTTACTATCCGTCATCGAAAAAGCGAAACGATACGTGAAAGTCAACTTATCGCTCAAATGATAAGCGAAAGTGAAATTCAACCCGTATCTTCTACGGTTATCCCCTTTCATCACACCGTAAGAATCTCCGAAACTCCCGTTCGCCTTGTACTCGATCCCGTTGCCCCTACCGGACAGATTCACCGAATGATTGTGCGAGAAAGCCCAACGCAAAGGTTTGGAAGGCCAATCCGTGTCTACTCCCCGCCGCACGTTATCCAATTTATAATAATAAGCCGGATCAAGACTACCATCCACGTTATCATACAACCCGGCAAGGCGTTCCAATTCCAACTTCTGTGTTGCATTAGTCAATCGCAAGGAAGTTAAATCGGGATAACTGAAATTGGGTGTAAAATTATAACTGAACCGGGGCTTCGTTCCTTTTACCCGTGAACGCTCTACTAGAATCACACCGTTGGATGCCTTCTCCCCGTACAATACCGCGGCAGAAGCATCCTTCAACACGTCTATTCTCTCTATATCATGAATATCCAAGTCATACAACTCTTCTATCGAGATTTCCACCCCATCGAGCATTATCAAAGGGGTATTCACGTCCGCTTGATTCTCCGTCATGATAGAATTGGCACCCCGAATCAAGATCTCGGGGATAGCATTCGGGTTTGAGCCTTGCTCGTTATTCTCCATGATTCTCAACCCCGGAGTCAAGGCAGCCAAAGCCTGTATCACGTTGGTTGAAGACACTTTCAACAAATCCTCCCCCTTCACGGTCGTGATTTCACCGGTATACGCGTTCTTCGACTGCGTGTAATACCCCGTGACTACCACGTCTTCCAACACCTTCGTGTCCTCTTTCATCACCACGTTCAACTCTTGTGATTTCGTGATCGTGAAAGTCTGGCTCGACATACCGATAAAATTGAAAATCAACACCATTTCTTTCTGAACGGGGATTTCCAACTTGTACTTTCCATCCACATCGGTAGCCACCCCCAAAGTCGTACCTTTCAACAGTACCGTGGCTCCGGCGAGCGGGGTTCCTTCCTCGTCTTTTACCTCTCCCGTGATCGTGATCTTTTCCACGGTTTTGGTTTCCTGACGCTTTTTGATCACCACCACGTCATTGACAAATGAATAGGTGTATGGTGTATCTTTCAAACAATAATCAAGAACTTCCCGGATAGTGGCATTTTTAAATTCTCTTGTGATCAAAGGGATTCCCTTAATTTCCTCGTGGTTGTAAACAAAATCCAACGAGGTTTCCTTCTTCAACGTATTCAGCACCTGCAACATCGTGGCTTTCTCGAATTTCAAATTCAGAGGTGTCTTCTCGTCGTATTTCCGGGACAACGAATCACAGAAACCGGAAAAACTGAATAGAAGAATGCAACAAAGCGACAGGCAAACCTTAAACATTCGCCGCGGCTTGTCACCGGATTTCAAAGACAGATTCATTTTCATATTCAACATATTTAAGTTAGTTCGTAAAGTTTATAAGGTTCATAAAGTTTATAAAGTGACGAGGTTCTAAACCTTATGAACTTTACAGACTTTATGAACTTTATGAACTCATTTCTCATTCAACGCTTTCAACGCCTCATCCAACGTGTAAAGCATCGCTTGGTAGTGTGCCTTCGTTTCGGTATCTGCCGAAGACAATTTACTGTTCAACAAATTCTTCACCCGAATAGCGTAAGCGTGGAAACGGGTTTTGGAATCATCGATAGTGCGGGTATTCACGCGGTATTGCCACCCGTAGCCGTACTTGAAAGAATTAAGAGCCATTTGTTTCGCCACGAAGCCGCGTCCCCGTTCGCGTTCTATCTCCCGCAATTCATCCCGGAACACGCTCACCAAACCGGATTCGTCCAGACCGTAAGTGACAATTTCATCCACGGAAGGCATATACGCCTCGTTCCCCACGGCAGGCACATCCTCATCAGTCAACACTTTCACCAATTTTGACTTCTTCGTGATCACGTCGGCAGACTGGTCTATCGACAAACGTTGCAAGATCTTCTCCCCTTCGGTCGGCTTCCGGTTCTTAATAGCACTTTCCCAAACTTGGGCGTACATATCGTCAAAATAATCTTTCATCGTGTAGGGATTCTTGGATACATGGGCAGAAAGCATCACGTTCTTGTAACATCCCAACAACTCGGTTCCAGTGTAATAGCGCACGATCGGAGGCAAGGCAACCCGCAACGAGAACTGGTCGGTCAACGTTTCGTTGTGCAGCCAATCACTATTCTTCAATTGATTCAACACCCACAAGAAAGATTTCCGTTGCACCTCTCTCGGCACGGATTGGTACGTCTTACCCGGTGTTCCCGCCTTCACTTCCGACAGGTAAATACCACCCACGTTATACATCACGTTGCGCAAATAACGATAATACTGGTTCCCCAACTCGTTATACATCTGCTCCTTGTAAGCGCCGTCCGCATCATCCTGAATCCACTCGTTCAAGTGTGACAAAATATATTTCAGATTCCGTATCCCGTACTCCCCCGCCTTAATCGGGTCATTCCCCAAATCTTCCTCGATAGCACTCGGGTCATAACGCTCTATCACCTGCTGTTTCCCGTAGCGGTACAACGGATCGCCCGCTTTCTCGTCTATCCAACTCTCCAACACGGCTGCCTCCTCTTTCGGGCTAAGTCCCGGTAGTGGCGTGTACAACCATTTAATCACGTACTCGTCATACACACCTAGATCGGGCGGAGTCAACTTCACCCCTTTATCTCCCGGCTGCGCCACGTAATTAAAGCGGGCGTAGTCCATGATAGAGGGAGTCGTGCCATACTTTCGAGTGAAAGTTGCCGACCGCAACGAGTCCACGGGATAGGCGGCCGAAGCAGCCATATTATGCATCAAACCAAGCGTATGACCAATCTCGTGAGCGATAATATACTCCAAAGATTCCGCCAACACGTTATCCGGTAGCTTCTTCCCTCTCACGGATTCATCCACTTGTGAAGTCTGCAAGAAACGCCATTGGTTCACGAGCTTCGCCACATCATTGAAAATAATCACGGACGCGTTGATAATTTCCCCGGTTCTCGGGTCTGTCCACGAGGGACCCATGGCATTGGATATCGCTGCCGGCACGTAACGGATGCAGGAATACTTCAAGTTATCAGGATCGAAATTCGGGTCGTCCTTCGGGAAATCCAACACTTGTACCGCGTTCTTGAACCCGATCTTCTCGAAAGCCTTGTTCCAACGCAAAGTACCCCGACGCATCGGCTCCTTCCACGCTTCCGGGAAAGCATCGTCCAGATAATACACGATCGGTTTCACGGGTTCCACCAACTCGCCCCGTTTGTAGGCTTCCATATCCTTGGGTTCCAACTTCCAACGGGTAGCCAGAGTATAGGCCTGAATCTTATCCTGATCGGTCGAGATATGCTGTTTCGCGTTCGTCAGGAACACCCCCACGCGGGAATCGCTGACACGGGGATGCATCTTCTCCTCCGGCAACAACAACAGCGTGCGCGTAGCCTTCACCGTCAACGGCTCGTTCCTTTTCAATAAAAGTATACCCAACATCTTCGCCGTCACGGAATAAGAAAGGTATGATTTCACCGTCACGTTATCGTCAAACGCTTTAATATCATCCAGAATAGACCCGGAACTATTAAACGCCGCCGTGATCTCCACCGTTCCCCCCGAATTGGCTATCGGCGCCAACTTCTCCACGTTCCCCGTGAACAGGGAGGTCATATCGACCAGAAAAGCAGAACTATCGTTCGTGTAGCAATAAATCTTGAACGAGTTGATAATCGGGTCCATAAAACTCCGCTCCATCGCGGTTTTCATGTGTCCCTCGTTCTCGTTACAGGTGGCCGTCACGTTCACCTCTCTCATGAATATCGTGCTATCGGTCTTCGTGAACTTGATATGCATAGGCGGTTTCGGTTTGTACCCGATAGCGCACAGGTTATTGTCACTCGCCTCAGAAATCGTCGATGCCAACAACATTTCCCGGTTCAGGTACTTCGCGGGAATCTCGAAATAAAGTTTCCCGTCCACCTTATGCAAGGTAACAAAATTGCCCCGTGCCGTCACGCACAGCTTATTCTTCACCAGCTTGTCATACTTACTCTGCCGCTTCACGGGTTCTTTCTTCACCTCCGTGGTGGCTTTTTTCTTCTTTCTAGCGGAAGCAAAAGTTAGCTCCGGGCATGGCAATACAAATAGCATCACCATACTTAAGGTAATCCATCTTTTCATTTCAAAAATTTAAACCAAACTTATTTTTTCACTCTATACCTTTAGTGTACTTTCTCATGACTATCGTACACCGTAATCTTCTTATCATCACTTGTTTTAAATACCACGTCGGCAGCCTGCTCCATGATTTGCAATACGGCTGTTATATTCTCGTACCGGGGAATAAATCCCGAGAACTTGTATTCTTCGATTTCCGGGTTGTCAAACACGAAATCCACGTCATACCAGCGGGATATCTTTTTTAACAAATCCTTCAATCGTTCCTCGCTAAAACTAAACTGGTCTTTCGTCCACGAGATATACGAATCGACATTCACCTCCCGCGTGGTGATACCTGAACGTGTCACCGAGGCCATCACACCGGGAATCAGCAACACCCTCGTGTCCCCCCGCTCCACGTTCACCCGTCCCTCGACCAGCGTGGTCATAGACACGTCGTCACTCGTGTAAGCCGAGATATTAAACGTCGTACCCAGTACTCTCACCTTGTAATCGGTACAATGCACGATAAAAGGTTTCTCCGCGTCTTTAGCCACTTGGAAAAATCCCTCCCCGTCAAGGAATACTTCCCGGGTATCGCCGTTAAACGCCTGCGGGAACCTTAACCGCGATTCGGAATTCAACATGACCTTCGTTCCGTCCGCCAGTTGCAGGGAATAAGCCCCTCCCCGCGGAATCTCCAAGGTATTATACACAAGAGTATCCGAACCTGAACTCTCGTGATACACCAACGCCTCCCCGTTATTACTCACGAAAGGCAATCGCTCGATTAGTGTGTCTGTCATCACGGGTGTAATCTGTAACGTATCGCCCCCGGGCAAAATCAAAGAAGCCTTCTTGCTGAAAGAATACTCGCCGACTGGCAAGACTTTTGCCAACTGCCGGGGAGGCTCCTTCTCGGGAGCGAGCAAGATATAAGAAGCAATACCCAAAACGAGGAACGAAGCGGCAATTGCCACACGATACAAACGATGTGCAGAACGTCTTTTCCGAATACCTTTCTCCACGACAGCCCACTCCCTGCGGGTATCAAATTGCTTGTACAGCGCGTACTCCGCATGTTCCTTGTATTCACGTTCCAAACGTCGGTACATCTCCTCGTTGGCCTTCGAACAAGATTTCCACGATATAAAAAGTACCTCTTCATCCGGGGTCAATTCCCCCCGAAGACTCCGTACAATCAAACGAATAATATCATCATTCTCTTTTCTCATCTTATCGCTATTTCCCTTATAACACTTCACGAGAAAAAAGGTACCGATGATTCTAAAACTTTTTTTCTTTCACTAAATAAAACTCGAAATATATCTTTAGTTTTGTGTTCCCTATATTATCCTCTACCCCTACTTTACCTTAAAAATACTGGTTTAACATACCACAAAGGCAGCATAAACGACGGATTACGTTCATGATACGTCCATGATACGTTCATGCTACGTTCATGAGGTAGCGAAAGGGTTGTGTAAGGGATAACGAACCCTTTACCATACATAAGTTACAGGTAAACTTTACCGACTTATCAATCCAAGAACAGACGGAGTGACATATCGAATCTTCCCTTCATCCAGTAATGCCCGAATCCGCTCGACGACCACCTCCGGTGACACACCTATTCCACGGACTAATTCATTTACAGGAACATCCCGCCCCGCGAGCAATTGCAGTATCCGCTCGTCCGTCCCGACAGGTTTCTCCCTTACCGACGCTTTCTTCCGACTGATACACACGTCACATATACCGCAGGCTTCGCTTTCCTTCTGCCCGAAATATTCCATCAACAACAATTGCCGACACGTTTCCTTGTCCTCGCAATAACGCACCATAGCCTCGATCTTACTCGCGTACGCGTGTTTGCGCTCCTCGTAAGCCTCCCGACCGATAGACACGTATGACAGAGGCAAGCGGGGACGGTGGAAAATAACATAAGGTTTCGTGTCCCCCGGCACGTAACGGATAATCTTGCGTTTAGCCAGAGTAACGAAAACATCATACAACTCTTTCCGCTTTATCCCCAGTTGATCCGCTAAAAAGCCCTCGTCAATATAAGCATCTTGAACAAAAATACCCGCGTAGTTTCTCATTAGAAGTACCAATAACTTCTCCATTAAAGGGTTACCCGTGTCAATATCGTACAAACGATCACGCACGACGATAAACATCACCCGGGAACGAGTATTCAAATCGGTCGTGTAAGTCAGATATCCCGCCACGTCCAATATTTCAATGGCAGACATCGCTTTCGCCAAGTTCAACTTGAAATTTGTCACGAATACATCCGGGTTAAATTCCGACACGAGCCCCTCGCCCTCGCCTTCACCCAATTGATAATAGTTAAACAAAGCCTCGTACACCCGTTTAATATACTCTTTCGACGGGAACGCATCCTCTATACGCCTTTTTAACGCACCCACGGCCGGGGGAGAAGACAACAACACGGCATACGCCCGCTTCCCGTCCCGTCCGGCTCGTCCCGCTTCTTGGAAATATGCCTCGGGACTGTCCGGGATATCGTAATGCACCACTACCCGCACATCCGGTTTGTCAATCCCCATTCCGAAAGCATTGGTAGCCACGATAACGGGTACTTCCCCGTTCTTCCATAATTCCTGACGCCGTGCCCGCTGTAAAGAAGACAAACCGGCATGATAGAAATCGGATTTTATTCCCGATTTATTCAAGAAAGCGGCCACGGACGAGGCTTTCTCCCGTGTACGCACGTACACGATAGCCCCTCCCCACACCTTGGACAATATGTTATAAAGTTCGAGCGGTTTCGCCTCCGTTTCCCGAATCACGTACGAGATATTCTCTCTACGGAAACTCTTTGACAGGACACGGGGAGTCTCGAAACGAAGTTGTTGCTGGATATCTTTCACCACTGCCGGGGTTGCCGTGGCGGTCAAGGCGAGGATAACCACCCCGGGGAAGTATTCCCGCACATCCGCTATTCGCAAGTACGCGGGGCGAAAATCATATCCCCATTGCGATATGCAGTGAGCCTCGTCCACCGTGATCATGCACACGTTCATCATCCGTAATTTTTCACGGAAACGCTCGGAATACAAACGCTCGGGAGAAACATAAAGGAACTTCACCGTATCGTAAATACACTTATTAATAATAGATGCCACCCGTTCCGTCTTCATCCCGGTATAAATCGCCTCTGCCGAAATCCCTCTCCCTTTCAGATCTTCCACCTGATCTTTCATCAACGCGATCAAAGGAGTCACCACCAGACAGACGCCCTCCATCGCCAATCCCGACACCTGATAAGTAAGGGACTTCCCCCCGCCCGTCGGCATAAGGGCAAGTGTATCCCTCCCGCTCATCACGGAGCGGATAATATCCTCTTGCAGGGAACGAAACTCATCATATCCCCAGTACGTTTTCAATATATCCTTTATATCGCGGGTCATCATTCGAAATCTTCCACAAAAATACAAAATACACGAAAAAACTGCCACGAATCGATAGAATTAAATCGCTTTTTATTATTTTCGCCCGAATATAATTCAAGCGAGATGATGAAATTACAATATATATTGTTGATAACCCTTTTTCTGGGCGCGTGTAAAGAAAATTTTCCCGAAGAGGAAAAGCCCGTTGCCAAAGCATTTGATAAATATTTATTCCTCTCGGAAGTAAATAGTATCATCCCCGCCGGCACCCCCTCGGCAGACAGCACGATCATGGCACAAAGTTACGTGAGAAACTGGATAACCAAGGAACTCCTGCTCCACAAGGCAATCCAGAATCTAAGCGATGAAGAAAAGAACATCCGCAAGCAAGTGGAAGATTACTCCTCGTCCATCCTCATCCATAAATACAAGGAGAAACTCGTGGCTCAAAAACTCGACCGGGGTATCAGCGATGCCGAGATAGCGCGATATTACGACAACAACAAGTTCAACTTTATACTCAACACTCCCGTCGTGCGGGCATTGTTTATCGTGTTGCCGAAATCGGCTATCAATATTGACAACGTACGGAAATGGTTCCGCTCGAAAGATGCCAAAGATCAAGCGGCACTGGAAGAGTATTGCATTACTTCGGCTAAAAAATACGATAACTTCAATGACCAATGGATACCCTTGCGCGATATATTGAACCTGTTGCCCATCACGGGCAGTGATTGGGAAGCCAAATATAAAAACAAAGAGTTGATAGAAACGGAAAATGACGAGAATTACTATTTCCTGAAAATATACGAAACTCGCCAAGAACACGAAACTGCTCCCCTCGGGTACGTGAAAAAAGAAATCGAAATACTATTATTGAACAAACGCAAAATAGCCTTCGAGGAAAACCTAGAGAAAGACATAAACGCAGAAGGAACACGTAAAGATTACGTCAAAATTTATTAACAGGATTTGAAAATTAAAAATAAAAAAGCGAAAACGAACGGATTATTCTTAGATTTGAAGAAAAAGTATTAGTTTAGAGCGTTTTTATTGAGTATAAATTTATTAAAGGATTATGAGATATTTATCACTGCTTATACTTTTATTTTTAGCTAGTTATGCTTCAGCACAAAAGAACGTGATTGACAAGATTATCGCTGTGGTCGGAGAAGAAATCGTGTTGAAATCAGACATCGAGAACGATTTTTTACATGAACAGACGCGAAGCGCAATCGCTAACCAAGCCGATGCCAAAGCTCAAATATTCGAGAACAGACTGGTTCAGAAGCTATTGATGGCGCAAGCCAAAATAGATAGTATTGCTGTTAGCGACACAGAGGTAGAAGCACAATTAAACTCTCAGTTGGAAGAATACGTGAGAAACATCGGTTCACGTGAGAAACTGGAAAGCTATTTCGGTAAATCATACGAGGAAATCAAAAACGAAATGCGTACCCCGATGCGGGAACAAATGATCACCAATCGGATGCAACAGAAAATAGTGGAAAACGTTCGGGTTACCCCTTCGGAAGTACGTTATTTCTACCGCAAATTCAACAAAGACAGTTTACCGGAAGTGGGCGACAGATACGAGATACAACAAATCGTGATTAAACCCAAAATTGCCGACACGGAAAAAGAACGTATCCGGAACCTGCTTAGACAATACCGCGATGACATCCTTGAAGGCAAACAATCATTCAACACGTTGGCAGTACTCTACTCGGAAGACCCGGGAACCGCCGCTAAAGGTGGAGAATTGGGTTATATGTCCAAGAACGAATTGACACCGGAATTTGCCGAAGCGGCATTCAGCTTGAAACCGGGAAAAATATCCAAAATCGTGGAATCGGAATACGGTTTTCACATTATCCAATACATCGACCGCCAAGGAGATAAAGTAAACGTTCGTCATATCTTGTTACGTCCCAGAATTGAAGAAAAAGACCGTGAAGCAGCCCTTCAACGTCTGGACAGTCTGGTGACTACCATCAAAAACGGGGAATGGACATTCGAAGAAGCCGCTTTCTGGGTATCAACCGATAAAAAAACCAGTAAAAATGGTGGACTCCTTTTCAACGCATACGACGCGGATTCCAAATTACCGAAAGAGTTAATCAAAGGAGATATGGCACGTCAGGTAAACAGCTTGCAAGTAGGTGAAATCTCCGAACCCTTCCTCGACAGAACAGAAATAGGCGACGAGTACAAAATCATCAAAATAAAAGCGTATTACCCCGCTCACACGGCTAATCTTGAAGATGACTGGATGAGTTTCGAGAACGGGCTGAAAAGAAAAAAAGAACAGGAAGTTATCGAGAAATGGATCAAGGAAAGACAAGCGAATACCTATATCCATATCGACGATGAATACAAAAACATCAAATTCCACTACGACGGTTGGATTAAATAATTGATGATCTAAGATTGACTATTTTTCATGGCAAGAGCAGGTATTTGGGTTGGAATGTTATGCGTGTTATGGGGATTATTCCCCGTAAACGGTATGGCACAAGTAAAAAAGTCGAAAGTAAACATTCTGAATTCCGATAATTTCAGCATGGATACCCAGAATAGCCTGCGAAAATTTATCGGGAACGTACACATGAAGCACGATGATGTACTCATGTGGTGCGACAGTCTTTATCAAGTAGAACGACCGGATACCAATTACCTTGAAGCCTTCGGGCATGTGCGGGTCATAAAGAATGACAGTATCCACATGACAGGGGATTACATGTATTATGACTCGAACAAAAAAATGATACAAGTACGCCGGAACGTAACCCTCAAAGACCCGCAAATCACGCTAAAGACCAATTATCTGGATTATGACGGGATTTTCGACATCGGGTACTATTTCAACTGGGGTAACCTGAAAGATGAAGTAAACACGCTGGATAGCAAACAAGGCACCTACTTCACGCAATCCAAGCTCGCCTTCTTCAAGGATAGCGTGAAAGTGGTTTCCCCCGATTACGATATCTATTCCGATACATTGAAATACAATACCGAGACGAAACTGGTGTACATCCTCGGTCCCACCAATATTTACGGCAAAGGCGAAGACAACAACACTCTCTACTCCGAAGACGGATGGTACGACTCCAACTTGGGGCATGCCGAGTTGTATAAAAATAACCGCCTCACCCACCTTACTTACACGGGATACGGCGACACCATGATAATTGACAGTATCAGCGGCATGGCAAACCTGTACCGGAACATCACTTTGATAGACTCGGTCAACGACGTGATCGTGAAAGGACATTACGCCCAGATGAACCGGGAAACCAACCAGTCATTCGTCACCGACAGCGCCCTACTTATCCTTTGCAGCAAACAGGATTCCCTGTTCCTGCACGGCGATACCCTGTATATGGAACAAGATTCCGCCAAGAATCAAATACTACGTGCGTTTCATAAGGTCAGATTCTTTAGCCAAGATATACAAGGCGTATGTGACTCTATGGTATACCTGACCGCAGATTCAACCGTAACCTTGTACAATGAACCCGTTACATGGGCATCCGGTTACCAGATGACTGCCGAAAAAATATCACTGCTCACGGGTAACGGGCAAATCAAACAATTCTATTTGAACAACAAAGCCTTCATGGTCGGACGACGATGGGATACCGAAATGTTCGACCAGATCAAAGGAAGAAATATGACCGGGTATTTCAAGGATAACGAGTTATACATGGTATACGTGGACGGGAGTGGCGAAACCATTTACTACCCGGATGACCAAGGTGCTATTATCGGTGTCAATCGTGCCACCAGTTCCAACATCCGTATCATGATAGAGAAACGACGGGTAACAGATATCATTTTCATAAACAAACCCGACGGTGACCTGACTCCCCTCTTCCTTGTCGACCCGAGAGAAGAACGTCTGAAAGATTTCCGTTGGTTGAAATACCTGCAACCCCTCGATAAATACGATATCTTCAACACCCCTCAACCACCTAAACAAGAAGAGGAAGAAGACGAAGCAAGCGATAATTCTTAGAATATTATCAACTTTCCATTATACATATTATATATATTTTCCTACTTTTGCATAAAACGACGTAAAATGCTATTGAAGGAGAATATTAAGACTTACACGCTAGGAACAATTGTTTTCATCTTATCGCTATTATTGTTGTCCTCTACATTCATCACGGGAGGGGAACTGGAAAACCGTATAGCGAAAATCTTTTGGTTCTACTCGATACTTCCTTGGGTTGCAATACCCTGTGTATTGTTGGCATTGATCCGTCCTTTCCGTTTCACGCTCACGGATCTACTTGTATTTCTCTATATAGCGTACAGCCTGCTGAACCTGCACTACTTCGGGCAAGGAATACACGCCCGGGCGGGAATCCTCGTGCTCGTTGGGGTTACCTATTTCCTTTTCAGGATACTCACCTCCTTCTCCTCCGGAAACTTCGTCAATGTCGCCCTTCTGGCTGTCGGATTTATCGAGGCGCTGTGGGGCGCGGCACAGCTATACGGGCTCACTCCTTCATTTCATAACCAGTTCGACCTGACAGGTTCATTCTTTAACCCGGGGCCCTATTCCGGCTTTCTGGTCGCTATCTTTCCTCTGGCCTTACACTATGCCCTCACGACACACAAATGGCCTCATATCATTTCTATCGGCGTGGTAATCGCCCTCCTTCTCGTCCTGCCCGCTACCATGAGCCGGAGTGCATGGGTGGCAGCCATCGTCGGGTGTGCAATTGTAGTGGGATACCATTATCACCTGCGTCAGCAATGCATCGCGTTCTATCGGGCGCATCCCATTATTACCCCTGTCGCCACGATTGTCATCTTTCTGGTCATTGGCATTTTAATGATCGGTACATATATGATGAAAAAAAGCTCCGCCGACGGACGTCTTTTAATTTGGAAAGTATCCACAACCATCATAACTTCACACCCGGTAACAGGAACCGGTTTCGGGAACTTCGCCGGACCTTACGGGAAAGCGCAGGAAGCCTATTTCACGCAAGACAACTACACGCCACAAGAAGAACTCGTTGCCGATGCCCCGGAATCCGCGTTCAACGAGTTTATTCAAATCACCGTGGAAAACGGCCTTATCGGGCTATTGCTTTTTCTCGGCATCATCGCCTCCGCCATCCGGAATGCCTATCGAGCCCAAATACACAAACAAGCGGGACACGTGGGAGCGTTAATCGCTTTTCTCATCTTCTCCTGTTTCTCCTACCCGTTCAACGTGTTGCCGTTAGCCATCCTGTTCTCGCTACTCACGGCACAATGTACGGCATCGTCTTCCGCCCCGTCCCCCCGATGGATAGTGGGAATATTCTACCTGTTTTTACTTGTTCCCGTGTGGTACTTCACCTCGGGAAAAACAGAACGCGTAGAAGCATTCAAACGCTGGAGAAGCGAACAAATCTATTTTAACATGCAGATATTCAAACGAACCGTGGACAATTACAGGGCGATATACCCCATTCTGAAAGATCATCCCGCCTTTCTGTTCGAGTACGGGCAATGCCTCTCCCGCACGGACAACCCGGACCAAAGTAACCGGGTACTTCGTGAAGCTGCCGTTCTTTCCTCCGACCCGATGATCTACAATATCATGGGAAAAAACTATCAGGCAATGCAACAATACGACTTGGCAGAAGCCACCTTCCTCACGGCATCCCGCATGGTTCCCAACCGAATCTACCCCCTCTACCTTCTCGCTAAAATGTACGCCGAAAGCGGACAAATCGATAAAGCCATCATCACCGCCAACCTCGTCATCAACAAAAAACCGAAAGTATTCTCCTCCGCCGTCGAGGAAATGCAAAGAGATATGCGTTTACTTATCCGGAACTACTAAGAGGTAAAATGAAAAAAGTTGTCAAGAACATATTGCAATACGTCGGGGCATTCCTGTTAGCTATCGTGATTGCCGCTATCATGAGGTTTTTTATCGTGGATTTTTACAGTATTCCTTCCGACTCAATGTACCCGACCATCGAGCCGGGTGACTTTATTGTCGTGAATAAGCTGTACATGGGAGCACGCTTCTATAAAAACTTCGATTTTCTGGAAGGGGCACGACCGGAAACGGTAAGGGTTCCGGGATACGGTTCTCTGGAAAGAAACAACGTGATCGTCTTCAACTTTCCCAAGTATAATCAACACGGGGAATGGGAAATGGACCCGCAAACTTTTTACGTGAAACGTTGTATCGGCTTGCCGGGCGACACGCTGTCTATCCGGGAAGGCATCAATTTCGTGAACGGCAAAAGCGGTTACGGCAATATGCAGGATCAACAACGCTTGCACCGCTACCGGGGAGATTATGCCGACGGAATTTACCGCGCTTTTCCTTTCGATACCCGTCACGGTTGGAACATTCAAAACTTCGGTCCCTTTTACATCCCTGCCGCGGGAAGTACCATCCCGATCGACACGTCCAATTACTCCCTGTATCAAAGAATAATCACCCACGAAACCCAAACCCCTCTCTACATCAGAAGAGGACAAATCTATCTCGATGACAGCCTTATCCGACAATACACTTTCCGGAAAAACTGGTATTTTATCGCCGGTGATAAAGTTTTCGACTCCCGTGATTCCCGCTACATCGGTCCCATCCCCGAAGATTTCATCGTGGGCAAAGCCTCTTTCATTCTCACCTCGAAAGACCCGTACACGAAAGATTACGTGTGGCGCCGTTTTTTCAAGAAGATAAAATGAATCACGAACCGAATTCTTCCCGCAAGAAAGGAGCGGTTTCCGATTTTTTATTCTTGGCAACTTCCTCCGGAGTTCCGGTACACACTATTGTACCGCCTGCTTTACCTCCACCGGGACCCATATCGATAATATAATCCGCTACTTTTATCACGTCGAGATTATGCTCTATCACGATAACGGTATTCCCTTTATCCACCAACTTTTGCAGCACCCCTAAAAGAATATTGATATCCTCGAAATGTAACCCGGTCGTCGGTTCATCCAGTATATACAAGGTTCTTCCCGTATCCTTCTTGGATAATTCCGTGGCCAGTTTTATACGTTGCGACTCTCCCCCGCTCAATGTCGTGCAAGGCTGTCCGATCTTGATATATCCCAAACCTACATCCTGCAACATTTTTAACTTCAATTGCAAATGAGGCAGATTCTCGAAAAATTCGACAGCCTGATTGATCGTTAAATTCAGCACGTCACCTATCGACTTTCCCTTGTAACGGACTTCCAAAGTTTCTTTATTGTAACGTTTACCGTCACAGGCTTCACAATGCACGTACACGTCCGGCAGGAAGTTCATCTCGATCGTTTTCACCCCCGCCCCTTTACATTCTTCACATCGTCCGCCACTCACGTTAAACGAGAAACGCCCTGCCGTGTATCCCCGAATCTGTGATTCCGGCAACTTCTCGAATATCTTACGAATATCAGTAAAAAGTCCCGTGTAAGTGGCAGGATTCGAACGGGGACTCTTCCCCAACGGGCTCTGGTCTACCACGACCACTTTATCTATATTGGTTATCCCCTCGATCGACTCGTAAGGTAAAGGCGTCGTCAACGAATTATAAAAATGAGCACTCAATATCGGGTGCAACGTACCGTTTACCAAAGATGATTTACCGCTACCGCTCACACCCGTGATACAGATAAACTTACCTAACGGGAAATCGGCACTCACGTTTTTCAAGTTATTCCCGGTACAACCTTTCAAGGTAATCTTCTTCCCGTTCCCCTCACGCCGAACCGCCGGCACGGCAATCACCTTCTCCCCGTTCAAGTATTGCGCCGTCAGGCTATCGCTTTTCAGCACGTCGGAATAAGTTCCGATAGCCGTAATCTCTCCCCCTTTCCGTCCTGCCTTGGGACCTAAATCCACGATATAATCGGCATTCTCCATCATCTCCTTGTCATGTTCCACGACAATCACGGAATTACCGTTATCCCTCAACTCCTGCAAGGAATGAATCAATTTCCGGTTATCCTTCTGGTGTAACCCGATACTCGGCTCGTCCAGAATATAAAGCACGTTCACCAACTGCGAACCGATTTGCGTTGCCAGACGGATACGTTGGGATTCTCCCCCCGAAAGCGTCATCGACTGCCGATTCAGAGAAAGATATTCCAATCCCACGTCCAACATGAATTTCAAGCGGGTACGAATCTCTTTCAAAATCTCCCCGGCGATCTGTTTCTGTTTCTCTTCCAAATGTACCTCCACGTCACAAATCCACTCGTACAAGTCGGATAATTCCATATTTGCCAATTCGGCAATGTTCTTCCCGTTTATCCGAAAATGCAAAGCCTCCTGATTCAACCGTTGCCCGTTACAAACATCGCAAGTCGCCACGGAGATAAACTGTTCCGCCCATTTGTTGGCTTTCTTGGAAGTGGAATTCTCTTCCTGCATGGTCACGTACTTCAAAATTCCCTCGTAAGTCGTCAGGAAATTGGATGATACCCCGATCTCGGCATTCTCTAACCGGAACTGTCCCGGATAACCGTACAAAATATCTGTCAGAGCCTCCTCCGGTAAATCCCGAATCGGTTGCTTGATATCCGCACCATGCTTCCGTAATATCGTCTCAATCTGGTAAAATATAAGAGATCCTTTATATTTCCCCAAGGGCAGGATACCCCCGGCATAAATAGAAAGCGAATCATCCGGTATGATTTTATCCATCGCCACTTGATTGACGTATCCCAATCCCTTACACTTTTTACACGCCCCGTGAGGAGAGTTAAAAGAAAAAGTATGGGGCGCCGGATCTTTATAAGAGATACCCGTGTCCGGGCACATCAAATGGCGGCTGTAATATTTTATCTCGTCGCTCTCGTAATCTTTTACCGTCATCACCCCTTTACCGTGCTTCATCGCTGTCGCCACGGAGTTTTTCAAGCGCTTCTGGTCAACTTGCTCCATCACGATTTTATCCACCACGATTTCAATATCGTGCATCTTGTAACGATCCACGCTCATCCCGATCGTGATTTCCCGTATCTCTCCATCCACGCGGGCTGAAATAAACCCGTTCTTCCGCATATTCTCGAACAACTCCCGGTAATGTCCTTTACGTCCCTTCACCACGGGAGCCAATATAAGAATACGCTTCCCCTCGAAATCTTTCTGTAATAACTCCTGTATCTGCTCGTCGGTATATTTCACCATCTTGCTTCCCGTGGCATAAGAATAAGCCACTCCCGCGCGGGCATACAGCAAACGCAAGAAGTCGTAAATTTCAGTGGTTGTACCCACGGTAGAACGGGGATTCTTGTTCGTCGTCTTCTGTTCGATAGAGATCACCGGGCTTAATCCCGTGATCTTATCCACGTCAGGACGCTCCATTCCACCCAAAAAACGACGGGCATAAGCGGAAAAGGTTTCCAGATACCTACGTTGTCCCTCGGCATAAATCGTGTCGAATGCCAACGACGATTTACCACTACCGCTTAACCCGGTAATTACCGTCAACTTATCGCGAGGTATCGTTAAATCTATATTTTTCAAATTGTGCTCTCTGGCACCATATATGGCTATATTGCTATCTTCTTCTCTGTAATCCATGAATTTTCCTTGGCCTTAAAAACTGACTTACAAAGATACTAAAAATTGACATTGGAAATACCGAAAACTGGAAATGAAAAGGTTAAAAATTATATGAATCCAAAAGGGTTATATACACACTAAATCATAAATCTAAAATCATAAATAAAAAAGGAGGGATTCCCTGTAAGTCTTAAATGGAATATATTGGGACTGACGAAAAGATGTTGTATGTGTGTGTGTGCGTGCGTCTGTGTGTGTGGTGTGTGTGCGTGGTGTCCCGTAGAACATATTCCAGTACCATTAAGAACTCTCTCAGAAAATCAGCTTAAACCATAGTCAAAGCTATCCCCTCTCTTTTATGCTAGATGATTCAATCTAATAACAGCTAAAAATAAATCATAAGTTCATCATCTAATATACTCTCTTTAACGTCGCCGAAAAAGAAAGGTTTCATTATTTCCCGAAAAAAAATCGAGGAAATTTATTTTTTCAATCTTTCAAACTAACTCTTTCAATTTTAGCAATCATTTCTTGTGTCTTGATCGCTAATATGTGTTCTTTTACGGGGAGATTTCAAATAGGTTACTCTTTTACCGAATTTTTTTTCCAACGGGAACAAATATTTTATCTATATACAGAAAAAGGAGCATCTCACGACGCTCCTTTCATATATGAAGATTTAAAATCTTACTTTTTCAAGGCATCTTTTACCTGTTCGTTGGGAACCATTTGTTCCTTAAAAGTATAGGCACCGGTTTTCGGAGATTTTACCATTTTGATCACTTTCGCGAATCCCCTACCATCTGCTGTTTTTAATGTTGCAACAACTTTCTTTGCCATAGCTTAATTATTTAATTTCTCTGTGTAAAGTTACTCTTCTCAGAATCGGGTTGTATTTACGCAACTCCATTCTCTCGGGTGTGTTCTTTCTGTTTTTGGTAGTGATATAACGAGAAGTTCCCGGCATACCGGATTCTTTATGCTCCGTGCACTCCAAAATCACCTGTACTCTATTTCCTTTGCTCTTCTTTGCCATCTCTTCTTACTTTATACGTTCTTAACTAAACCATTGGCAGTAGCTTCTCTCAAGCAAGCATTGATACCTTTCTTGTTGATAAGGCGCAATCCGGCAGCTGATACATTCAAACGTACCCATCTTTCTTCTTCCGGCCAATAAAAATTTCTCTTAAACAAGTTGATCTCGAATGTTCTCTTTACTCTTCTCTTAGAGTGAGAAACATGGTTACCAACCATCGCTTTCTTTCCAGTTATTTGACAAATTCTTGACATCTCTCTCAATATTTTATAAACGCTTTCCAAACAGGATGCAAATTACGCACTTTTAATTCAAACAATCAAGTGTTTTGATAAAAAAGTTTCAATATTTTTTTACTGTAAGATAAAATACAATACTCCCAAGAAAATCACCAACGCCAAGCATTCCCGAAACACCTTCTTCCATCTCTCCGGGTTTGCCTTTGTATCGCCCTTTCTCAAAATATCCAACAACTCTCCCGTGGGACAAAAATAATTACACCACGGGCGAGAAAAAAATATTGACAAGATTAAAAATACCACGGCAAGCGCGATCACCCAACTCGATGCCGCCGTCAACAGAAACGCGGAAAAAGGTTCCAAAGACGCCAATTCCAGCGGGATTCCCCACAATAACAAAGCGATGATCACCATAAAATAGGTAACCCGGGTATATTTGAAAATATTTTTCCAAATACCCTTCGGGACGATTTTTTTCTTGCGGATTTTTCCCATCACTTCTTGAGCCGCCCCGAACGGACAGAGATAAGCACAATAATACGCCTTGTTCAAAAACAAAGGACATACTATCGCCAACACGGCGATCACGGGCAATAAAACACGCGCCCCCCAAGGAATCCCGTTCAACAACCAGTTGAACAACAACTCGAACGAAACGAAATACCCGCTCCAAAAACCAAGAACCAGAATGGAAGCCACCTGTAACGGCAATCGCCACTTCTTCATCCGGCTTCCCCAGAACATACTGGCCAGAGCCAACAGCACTACCAATCCCCCCAAAGCATGACGAACCAGTTTCAACCAATCCGTATGCCGTCCGCCCCCGTCACGCTCAAAATAAAAATTCAACGCTTTCTTCACGCTTCCCCGAACGGCATCCGTGGTCATCGTGGCACCGCTAACGGCTTCCACGTTCATCTCTGCCGCTTCCTCCAATGTCTTACCGTCCCATGACGAGAAGAAATTTTTCCTCGTTATCTGACGGATAAAACCGGGTGACTCACTATGATTTAATAAGGTAAGTCCTAAAATCACGTCTTCCCCGGACACGGCCAGAAATAAAGGTACATTCCCGGAATAACCGATCAGATCGTCGGCTATCGGCGTCGTCACGATCAATTTACCTATCACGTCCCCGTTATTCTTCACGTCATAACGCACCTCACTGACTTTCTCGATACCCGTGCAAGCGGGAAAATATTTCTTCACTTCATCCAAGGGAACAACCTCTGTTTCCGTCTTCACATCTTCTCCCTTGTTCTCCTCCGCGCTCTTGAAATTCAACGAAATCAAATAAACAATCACGCACAATAATATAACCTTAGGCAACTTCGTGACAAATGTTGCTACATTCTCTTTTACACTCATAACATCAAAATCTTATTAAGCACACAAAAATAGCGAGAAAATCATTTACTTGTATATTTTGTCACGCATAAATGCGTGACGTTACAAGTTACAGGTTTGCAGGTTACAAGTTAATAAAAGGTATTCCATAATACTTGTAACCTATAACCCGCAAATGATAATTTGCAAACTTTTATTATATTTGTCGCACGCAAACGCGTGACGTTACAATTTGTAAGTAGCAAGTCAATTCAAGTCACACAATAACTTGTAACCTGCCAACCTGCAACCTGTAACTTGCAAATGACAATTTGCAAACCTTAATCAATAACCAATTAAAATTTTACGAATGAAGAAAATCACTTACTTAGTTTGTTGCGTGGGATTGGCTATGCAATCCTGCCAATCAGGGCAAGTGAAGAATGAAAATCCATTTTTCAACGCGTACGAAACCCCTCACGAGGTTCCGCCCTTCCATTTAATTAAAAACAAACACTACATTCCGGCTTACGAGGAAGGGATGAAACAGCAACAAGCTGAAATCAACGCGATTATCAACAACCCGGAAGCACCCACTTTCAAAAACACGATTGACGCCCTCGAGGCATCCGGGGAGATGCTCGACAAGGTAGCTTCCGTCTTCGGGAACCTGCAAGGTGCCAACACGAATGATTCGATCAAAGCCATCGCCAAGGAAATCACCCCGAAGCTAACCGCTCACAGGGATGCCATTAACTTGAACGACAAGCTATTCGCACGCATCAAGACCGTGTACGAAAACCGGAACAAAGAAAATCTCACCCCGGAACAGTTGACCGTATTGGATAAATACTACAAAGACTTCGTGCGAGGTGGTGCAAACCTCTCCCCCGAAGACAAAGAGACATACAAACGCTTGAACAGCGAGTTATCCGTGTTAAGCCTGCAGTTCGGCGAAAATCTCCTGAACGAAACCAACGCCTTCAAACTGGTTATCGACAACGAGAAAGACCTATCCGGTCTTCCCGCCAACGTGATAGCCACGGCAGCGGCAACAGCGAAAAACGCCGGACTGGAAGGCAAATGGGTTTTCACGCTCCACAACCCAAGCATGATCCCGTTCTTGCAATATGCCGACAACCGTGATTTGAGAGAAAAAATCTACAAGGCATACATTAATCGTTGCAACAACGACAACGAGTACGATAACAAGGAAATCATCGCCAAGATGACCTCTTTGCGGGTACAAAAAGCGCAATTGCTGGGTTACGACACCCACGCCGCCTTTATCCTTGACAATAACATGGCACAAAACCCGGAGAACGTTTACAACTTGTGCAACCAAATCTGGGAAGCGGCTCTACCGATTGCCAAAAAAGAGGCAGCCGAACTTCAACGTATGATTCGTAAGGAAGGTAAAAACTTCAAATTACAACCTTGGGACTGGCGTTATTACGCGGAGAAAGTGAAAAAGAGCAAGTACGGGCTGGATGAAAACGAACTCCGCCAATACTTCCCGCTGGAAAGCGTGAGAGAAGGAGCCTTCTACACCGCCAACAAGCTATTCGGCATCACCTTCACGCAACGAGCAGATATTCCCGTTCCCCACCCCGACGCACTGGCGTTCGAGGTAAAAGAAGCCAACGGCGATCATATCGGTATCCTATACATGGACTTCCACCCGAGAGAAAGCAAACGTTCTGGAGCTTGGATGAACTCCTACCGGAAACAATCAGCTCTGGGTAAAAAAATATCCCCCGTCATCACAAACGTGTGCAACTTCACCAAACCTGCCGGGGAAGGCGTACCCGCCCTACTCAGTTTCGACGAGGCACAAACCCTCTTCCACGAGTTCGGGCACGCGCTTCACGGGTTGTTATCTCAATGTACATATAATAAGGTATCCGGAACATCCGTTCCCCGCGATTTCGTGGAACTACCCTCGCAAATCATGGAAAACTGGGCTTCCGATCCCGAAGTGATGAAAATATACGCCCGCCATTATCAAACCGGTGAGGCAATCCCGCAATCCTTGATTGACAAACTGGAAGCGAGCGGACATTTCAACCAAGGTTTCGTCACCACCGAGTTTATGGCTGCCGCCCTGTTGGATATGGCTTACCATACACGTACCACGACAGACCTCGTGAACCCCAATGAATTCGAGAAAACCACGCTGGATAAGATCGGGCTGATTCCCGAAATCACGGTACGTTACCGCAGTCCCTACTTCCAGCACATATTCGCGGGCGGGTACTCCTCCGGCTACTACGCCTACACGTGGGCAGAAGTACTGGACGCCGACGCTTTCGAGGCTTTCAAGGAAACCGGAAACATTTTCAATCCCGAAAAAGCAAAATCATTCCGGGAAAATATTCTGGCAAAAGGCGGATCGGAAGACGCCATGACACTATACAAACGCTTCCGGGGACAAGAACCGTCCATCGAGCCTCTATTGAAAAGAAAAGGGTTGAAATAACACCTTCATATATATAAACTGTACAAAGGGAATGACCTCACGACAAATCGGTCATTCCCTTTTCCATACCTTGAAAAACCCGGGGACAGGCAACCCCACAATTATACATTTCCTACAATCAACCCCTCGCGTAACCTGCAAACTGACATCCCCTTGCTCTTCTGTTTCGCGGGAAACATTACCACCCGTGAATGTTAAAAAAGCGTATTGTTTACTAAAACGTGGGCGAAGCGCAGGCGAAGTGTGGGCAAAGTGTAGGCGATGCCGCCTAAAAGCCACCTAACAGTCACCTTAAACCCACCCCTAAATATAGACTTCCCCTAGTTCAAGGGCAGGCTAGCCATTGTATCCCGGCTGATTATTTCACGACACTTCGAAACACCTCTCCACCAATCTTGCAATGCAAACACCGGTGAGCGTCACAATATTCCCGCTTGATTTGAAGCAACGCTTGCGATTGTAAAGCGGACTTCAACTCGACACCCTGTTTCGTCCACGCCTCAGTCACGTGATTGCGTTCCGCTTCCAACTCTTCCAACCATTGAATAGCCTTGTCGCAATATCGCTCTTCTTTTCTCTCCCTGCCATAAATAAAAAGGAAAGGGATAATCGCGTTGATCACGATAACGGTCTTCATGCTATTTCCCAATCGTTTTACTTGCCTCGCGGCGGGTACACCCGGTTTATAACGCGTGTCCCAATAGTCGGAAGCCTGCACGTCCAGCAATTTATACACCTCCGGCAAATGCTCCGCTTCCAGCACGGCGGAAAGCAAAAAATTGAAGCGCATCATTAAAGACGCCAGAAGAGCCAACCGTACCGTCGGGAAAGAAGTCGGACGAATCCGCATATACTTCCATCGTGCCCGTTCCATCGCGGTCAGATGAAACTTAGCCGCTTGATACTCGTATTCCTCCCGCAAAGCTATCGTGTAATCGTCTTCTTGTTCCAATCCCGTCAATAACCCGGAATACCCCAGTAACAAGGCTTCTACCCGAAACAAATTATCACTGCAACGAATTATCTTCTTGTAGGATAAATCCCGTGCCAACTGGGCAAACGCCTCCGCATTCACGTTACCAGACCAGTAACGAACCAACATCCGGTAAAAACAATCTTCCCAATCATTCCGTGTTTCATCCAGCATCAGTTTAATATCCCCGCATTTCCGTTCCAGCCGCTCGATCGCGTATCCCGTGAAAAGCATATCCATACGCACCGGATCAACACGACGCAAATTCCGGTAACAACGAGGTTCCACGGGAACACCCTGCATAAAGATGTACTCATCCCATAACCGCACGTCATACCGAAGGGTAATCGCGTCTATTTCCCTGCCTTTAGAATCACGCACTTCCATGTCGGCATCCGCCACGACGGAAAGAATCACGTTATCGTACGCCGTGTCTTTCTCGTGCCCGTGCCGAAACCAGTCACTCGCTTTTTGATGAATTTCCACGTTTCCCGCTTGCACGACATCGCCAATCCGCACCTTCGCGTTGAAAAAGTCTGGTCCTGCATCCCGGTTTTGTAAACCGACATTCAAAATCTCCACCTCTTTTCCTTTCGTTGAAAGGCATCTCGTGCTCGTGAAAAGAGAATTCGCCCACACGTATTGCAAAAATTCTTCCGTCATAGTAACTCCCTGTTTAAAATTATAGCTTTGTCAAGGGTTTAAAATATAATATTCAAAACGCCGATTACAATATTAGAAAAATTTAATCAAAAAAACAAGTGCTAAATTTTTATAAAATCTAATCCTTTCTCCGTTCTATAACGTTTTATATCTATATTTGTTGAAATGAATAACCAAGCTTTTGTTATAACATAAAACCGAATATAAATATGGAAGAAAAACAACTCATTAAAAGCAAGAAAGATAAGACGTTACTCATCGTCATCGGCGTTCTGTCCGCTATACTGATCGTCCTTTTTGTCTTTTTCATGATCGAGAAAAAAGAAAACCGGGAAAATATGGTTGCCATCACGGCCGAAAAGGAAGAACTTCAACAAGAATTGACGGATTTGAGTCATCACTACGACAATTTAAAAACAGATAACGATACACTGAACAACAAATTGGCACATGAGCAGGAGAAAATAGCCTCGCTCATGGAGAAAATGAAAGAATTTCGTAATAATTCTTACGCCGAGATCAACCGGTACAAGAAAGAAATCGGGACATTGAAAACAGTTCTAAGAAGTTACGTGGTGCAAATCGACTCGTTGAACCAACTGAACCGGAAATTGGTAGCGGAAAACACCGAGGTAAAAAAACAAATGGATTGGGTTCGGGACAGGAATAAAACACTGGAACAGAAAACCGAACAATTGGCGGAAACCCTCGAAAAAGCAAGTACGCTATCCGTTGAAAACTTCAAAGTGTACTGCGTCAATAAAAATGACAAAGAAACCAACTTGAGAAGATGTTTCCAACTGAAAGCAGACTTCTCGCTTGCCCGAAATATCACGGCCAAACGAGGTCCCCGGATGATATACCTGCGGATTACCCGCCCGGACGGACAAGTATTGGCAGCATCCAGTAAATCATTTTTCAAATACCAAAACGCCACGCTGACCTATTCCGCCAGACGCGAAATAGAGTACGAGGGCGAAAAACTGGAAATCGCCATATTCTGGCCGAATGACGGCAGTCTGGAAAAAGGAGAATACATTGCCGATTTGTTCTCGGACAACCAACAGATCGGGACAACAAAATTCATATTAAAATAACATTAACTACACACGTATGAAAACAGATATTGAAATTGCCAATTCCATACAGATAAAGCCGATCTACGAGATCGCCGATAAGTTAGGAATCGATAGGGATCTACTGGAACCCTACGGAAGATATAAAGCGAAACTACCGTTAAGCCTGATCGATAAATCAAAGATCGACGGGAAAAAACTGGTACTGGTTTCCGCTATCTCCCCCACCCCCGCGGGTGAAGGAAAAACGACCATCTCCATCGGTCTGACGGAAGGATTGAACCGCATCGGCAAGCAAGCCACCGTGGTGTTGCGCGAGCCCTCGCTAGGTCCGGTATTCGGTATCAAGGGAGGTGCCACCGGGGGCGGATATTCACAAGTCGTTCCCATGGAAGACATCAACCTGCACTTCACGGGCGATTTCGGGGCTATCGAGAAAGCCCATAACTTACTGTCCGCTTTGATTGATAATAACATACAGAGCAAAACCCACTCGTTGAACATCGACCCGCGCACGGTGACATGGAAACGGGTAATGGATATGAACGACCGTTCGCTACGCCACATCATCGTGGGATTGGGCGGTACATCTGCCGGTATTCCCCGTGAAACCGGATTCGACATCACTGCCGCTTCCGAGGTAATGGCGATCCTCTGCCTGTCGGACGACTTTGAAGACTTGAAGAACAGACTCGGGAACATCTTCATCGGTTACACGTTTGACAAGAAACCGATTTACGCCCGTGATTTAAACGCGCACGGGGCTATGGCAGCCTTGTTGAAAGATGCCATCAAACCCAATCTCGTGCAGACTCTGGAAGGCAACCCCGCCATTATACACGGTGGTCCTTTTGCCAATATCGCGCAAGGAACGAACTCTATCATCGCCACCCGCATGGGCTTGACTCTTTCCGATTACGTGGTCACGGAAGCCGGATTCGGTTTTGACTTGGGCGCTGAGAAATTCTTCGACATCAAATGCGTGAAAGCAGGATTGAAACCCAGTGCCGTGGTCATGGTGGCTACCGTGAGAGCTTTGAAATATCACGGGGGAATGAAACTCGACCAATTGAAAGAACCGAACCTCGAAGCCTTGAAGAAAGGTATCGGCAACTTGGAAAAACAAGTCGAGAACATGAAGAAATTCAACATCTGCCCCGTTGTTGCGATCAATAAATTCGTGACAGACACAGACGAAGAGATTGCATTCCTTGCCGAAACGTGTAAAGCACTGGACGTACCCATGGAAGTCGCCGAAGTCTGGGCAAAAGGCGGTGAAGGAGCCGAAAACCTTGCCCGACTGGTATCCAAGGTGGCAGAGCAATGCACTTGCAGCATGAAACCTCTCTACGACTGGAACTGGAGTGTGGAGAAAAAGATTGAAACCATTGCCAAAGAACTATACGGTGCCGCCGCGATAGACTACTCGGCAGAGGCCAAAGCCGACCTGAAGAAAGTAATGGATCTCGGGCTGGACAAACTTCCGGTGTGTATCGCCAAAACACAAAAATCACTCTCGGACAACCCGAAATTACTGGGACGCCCGAAAGATTTCGTGGTTACCGTACGCCAGATCGAGATAGCATCCGGAGCAGGATTTATCATACCGATCACGGGTAGTATCATGCGAATGCCCGGTTTACCGGATATTCCCGCCGCGGAAAAAATAGATATTGACAACAACGGTAAAATTACCGGCCTGTTCTAAAACATTATACCGACGTGTCAGGTGAAAATTGCCTGACACGTCTTATTTTCTCTCATATCATGGATATCATTGAAATAAAAAAGTTTCCGGAAGTAGCGAGTAGTGAAACATTACAGGCTCTAAGCTATCACCTAGACCGAGAATGTAACCGAATAAACTTGAAGGAAATCAATTGGCCGGATGTATATCCATACAAGCCGGAAGTTTATTTCCGGATTGCCTACAATGAACACCATCTTTTCTTGAAATTCGACGTGCAGGAATATGAATTTCGTGCCACGGCGCTCACGCCTTGCTCTCCCGTGTGGGAAGACTCATGCGTCGAATTTTTCATACAACCGGAAAAATGCACGGGATATTACAACATCGAGCTCAACGCTATCGGCACGGTACTGGGAGCCTTCGGCACCAGCCGGGAGAAACGAAGACCCATACCCCGCAGACTGGATAGCGATATTCTCCGTGACTCCACGATAAAGTTCAACAACGAGAACCCGGACGAAGCCTACTATCAATGGTCGCTCATGGTGAAAATACCATACACCGTTTTTTTCAGACATAAATTCCAACCCAAACCGGGTACTACCATCCGAGGTAATATCCACAAATGCGGTAACAAATTGCCACACCCGCATTTCGTGACATGGCACCCCGTGAAAACACCCAAACCGGACTTTCACCAACCGGAACATTTCGGTACACTCATTTTTAAATAAACTGACATGAAAACAGGACTGTTCATACTCGTCGCCGGACTTCTCTGCGTGTTACTGAATGACTCGCTACTCTATTTGCAAATCAGACGTTACTTGAGAAAACGAATTTACACTTGTCTATTCTGGGCACACTCCTTGTTTTTCATGGCCTGTATTGTCGTGTACCATTTTTTTATTCCCACGTTGAAAGGACCGGAAGCCTATTTTTGGGTAGGCAAAGGCGTTTCCGTGATTTTACTTTTTTATACCCCGAAAACACTATATATCATTATCAACGCGTTTGCAATCCTGTTACGACAATTTAAATGCATTCCGGCTGCCCATATTATAAGCAGAACAGCTTTAGGCATCGCCCTATTCTCCTTTTTAGTCATTTTTTACGGTATCACGTGGGGACGCTGCAACTACAAAATAGAACGCCAGCAAGTATGCATTAAAGAACTTCCCGACAATTTCAACGGGTATCGTATCGTGCAACTAACCGACCTGCACTTGGGAAGTTACGGGGAGCATTATCCCGGTATAAAAAAACTCGTGGAAGAAGTCAACGCACTGAACCCCGACCTTATCGTGTTTACCGGGGATATGGTCAATAGCTTTGCCTCGGAAATGAACCCGTGGATTGACCAATTGAAAGAACTGAAAGCTAAATACGGCGTCTACTCCTCCACGGGTAATCACGACTACGGTACATACGTGAGATGGGCTACCCGGGAAGAACAGGCGGATAACCTGAAACAATTCTTCAAGAACATGGAAGCGGCAGGCTTCCACATGCTAAACAACACCAATGTTCCCCTCGTTATCGGTACCGATACGATTTATCTTGCCGGAGTCGAGAATTGCGGACGTCCACCTTTCCCCTGCTTCGGGAACCTTCCACAAGCCCTGCAAGGCACGGAAGGACACACGGTGATACTCCTCTCCCACGACCCGTCACACTGGCGGGACGAGGTAATCCGCTATCCCGTGGCTCTCATGCTGGCAGGCCATACCCATGCCATGCAAATCGGGATACAAATCGGTAGCTTCCGGTGGAGTCCTTCAAAATACATCTACCCCGAATACAACGGATTGTACGAAACGAATGGACGCCAATTATACGTTTCCCGCGGCGAAGGCTACCTCGGCTTTGCCGGACGCATCGGTCAACGACCGGAAATCACGCTGATAGAATTAACGAACAATTGTAAATAAAATAAGTTTTATGAGATAAGAATATTCAAGTATTTATTAAAATGTGTACTAATAAAAAATGTTGTGTATGGCAGGATGGCAAATTACTACTACTTACGAGAGTAAGTTAGTAAGGAGGAACTGGTTGTTCCGTCTTTTTATCTTGGGTGTATTGGGTTACACTCTGGCGTTTCTAATCCCATGGGACATTCATCAGGAGGCGTGGGCGAACATCGTGTTCGCGTCCTCTATCCCAGTGAGAGGAGTCTATTTTTTGAATTTGTTCCAATCTTTAGTCGTGGTATTTTTGGCTTGCGACAGGTCGAGGGCTCGGAAGAAAGCGGATAGCCGGGAAGTGCTCTCTATTCGGTCACTAAGTAATAGCCAGATTTTCGGGGCGGAATTAGCGGGGCTGGTCATTCCTTTTTTGGTCGTGGATGTTATTTTCATGGCATTCTGGCTATTTATTAATTTGATTATTCCGGATTCGCCGGTAAACCCGTGGGTGTATCTGTCCTTCTTGTTGAGAGATGTGTTGCCGACGTTCGTGTTCGTGGCGGGGATGTCGTTACTGGTGAACAGGATATTGCGACATCCTTTCGTGAGCTGGTTCGTGCTGACCGGGTTTCTTTGCATATCGTATCTTTACCTGACGAAGCCACTTCACGGGATTCTGGATTTCCGGGGAAGCCTGCTGCCGGAAGCTTTTTCCTCGATCGTGGGATTTATGCATTCCGGCGTGTGTCTATTGCAACGGGGGACCTTCTTGTTACTGGGGCTGGGATTACTATGTCTGGCAGTTCCTTTCACGAGGCGGTTACCCAACGTGCCGGGACGGAAAGCGTTTTATCACGCGACAGGTGGTCTGTTACTGGTATTAGCCGTGGGGATGGGATATATTTACATCGATAAGTTCCAGACCCGCCGGGAGAACCGGGAGGCGTACCGGGATATATTCTCGCAGTACGAGGCGTATCCCAAGGCAAGAATCTTGACGCATGACATCACCTATATGCCCGAGAATAAGAATTTCTCGGCGAAGAGCCGGATGGCGGTGGTGAATCGAAAAGCAAAGAACATGGAAAAGTTGCTCCTGTTCCTGAATCCCGGACTAAAAATCAGCCGACTGGAGTCTGAGGGACGGGAAATACCTTTTCAGAGGGACAAACAAGTGGTTGTCGTAGAGCGGTCATTGACTCCGGGGGATAGCGTGGTGTTGGAAATGGAGTACACCGGTTATATTGACGAGGATATTTACCAGATGAATATCGATGATGATGAGTATTTCGCTCCCGTACGGCAATCGGGGAAGATAGAGCGATACGGCAAACGTTCCGCATTCGTGTCAGGGGATTACACGCTGCTTATACCGGAGGTACTATGGTACCCGGCGGCAGTGGCACCGGTAGCCTTGCAACCGTCGAAAGAAACAAATTTCACGGATTACACGTTGCACGTGAAGAATCCCGACGGGCAGATGGTGTTATCGCAAGGCATACCGGAGGAGAGACAGGACGAAGTGACATTCCACAATTTACAGGCTCTAACCGGATTGTCGCTTTGCATGGGCAATTACGTGAAGCGGTCGGTGGTGGCGGATTCCATCACGTTGGAGTTCTACACGTACCCGGGAAATGATTTTTACTTGAAGCCATTTGACGGTTGGATAGATGAAATAGCGGGGTATCCGAACGCGGAGGAGTATTGGGAGGAATTGGTAAACAAGTGCCGTAACCTTATAGAAGGAACTATGCCTAACCCGTATCCTTTCAAGCTTCTAAAATTCGTGGAGGCACCTTCCTCTTTCCTTAATGGTTATTATTTCCATAATCATATCCAGCCGGAAATGGCATTTTTCGGGGAACGGATAATAGATAAATACAATAAACCAGGCGACATTTCTCCTGATAAACTGAGAGAAAAGAATGTACAGGAATATATATTATTCAATGATTTTTTTTATTTCCTTAGGAACATGCATACAGAACGGCTTTTCTCGGATTTCCACTGGAGTGTTGCTTCCGAGAGGTACGCGGGGATAGACATGTTGTTCGGTAAAATAGCAAACCCGACGCTTGACAAGTTTATTTTATTCCCTCCGATGCTGGATAGCATTGCGACAAAGGGATTGGAAAGAATAATCCGGGGAGAGTATCCGAATGGATACAATAAGTTGATTAGCATAAAAGTTTCGCAGTTACTCGCCTACCTGACAACAATTACCAGTTGGAATTCGGTGTGCGCTTACACACGGGAGTTCTACGAGAATGCCCGTTTCCGAGAGGTGGATTTTGACGTGTTCATGGAGGGATTCCGCGAGCGTTTCGGGCAGGACATCAAACCATTTGTGGATGATTGGTACACGACGCATGATGTACCGAGGTTGGCGATAAGGGATTTGACATTCCGGCAGACGGAGGATATGCAGTCGGTTGATTTCAAGGTTGGCAATATCGGTAAAGTGGATGGTTTGATTTCGGTAATCAGTAGTTATCAAGATGATTACGGGAAATGGGTTATTGACAATTGGCGGAGCTACTTGGTCAAACCGGGAGAATACAAGCGGATTATTGCCCACGAGACTAATAGGACAGATTTTTTTGTATCTACTAATTTCGCAAGGAGCGTACCAGAACGAGTTATGTTGGGCGGTCATGGTACCCCATTGTGGAAGGGGGATATTCCAGCAGAGTGTGTCGAATCCCTTGACAAAAATCAGTTTTATCCTCCCGGGGAGATTATAGTTGATAACGAGGACGAAGATTTTCATTTAATCGATTCGTCGGGAAACAGGTTTAAGCGGTTAGCAGATCGATTGACGGAAGAAGACAAGGAGGGATATAGAATTGGTCTTGATTTCAAGAAGAGCACGTGGGGAAGACCATTTCTTGACCCAGGTGGAGTTTACGGGGATGAGGTGCAGAGTGCCTTTATCAAGATTTCCGGGAACGGAAGTTGTAAGGCAGAGTGGATAGCGAATCTTCCGGAAGCGGGCAAATACGAGATTTTTATTTATCAATCTCGTATTAAAAAACTAGCTAAGGGGATGAGGTGTGAATCAAATTATCCGGGAATGAAGAATTACTATACAGTCTATACCCCGAAGGGAAGCGAAGAAATCGTGATCGAGAGGACTGGGGACGATACCAATGAGTGGATTTCATTAGGGAAATTTGAATTACCAGCAGGAGAATCCCGTGTCGTCTTAGATGATAGGGGTATTCCCCCGTTTGAGGTGACAGAGAAATGGGGTGAAGAAAAGTACTCTCAGTTGGTAGTGGCAGATGCCATGAAATGGGTGAAAGTGAGTAGGTAGGTTTAAGCGGAAGATTATAATATAAAAAGCCAACTAATTCATAGTTGGCTTTTTATGCTATAATCTTGAAAAATTATTCTATTCTTTGATTAAGATAACTTCACTGGCTTCAGAATGAGGACCTTCTCCTCCTTCGTTTACAGCACTAACACGAAATTCAACTTTAGTACCTTCTTTAAGATTACGAACTGTTACTTTGCATTTATCTGTTTCAGCCCCCCGTACCCAACGTCCTCCCTTTATATCTCTATAATCAACAAGATAAGAGGTTATAGGAGACCCCCCGTCACTTGTTGGGGGAGTAAATTTAATTGTACACCAATCATTCCCAACGTCGACCATTTCGGGTTTTCCGGGTGCTCCAGGAGGATCATACGGGTTTGCTGCCCCCATAAGCATTACAGCCATTAAGCCCACGCAAATAAACATGCATGGCTTAAAAAAGTTTTGATTAATTTTCTTCATAACTTGACAATTTAATAGTTAGTATTTCTTTGTTACGAAGATATAAAATTTATTGCAAATTCGCAATTTTCACAATTAAAATATTTTGATACAAGAACAAAACTCTATTCACATTACTTTTATTTGCAACAATCAGCATATTAATTGCATATTTTGTCAAACTCACGAATAAACCTATATTCTCAATGCCTTTCCTTGAAGTCTTGATCGATAATTTGTAAATAGGCCTTCAACAACTCTCCATCCCGGGGATTCGTATTCGCCCCAATATCCTTTTTAGACTTCAAATCATAAATATAGGCTCCATTGCTTGTCACCACGGCTGCCGCATTGGTAAAGGCATAGAAAGCAAAAGGTACTGCACTCGGGTCAAGCAGATTCTTGCTGTAATGATAAGCCGAAGCATCTATTCCCAACTGTGCCAACATAGTAGCTACCATATCTGTTTGCGAACCCAAGGTATTCACCACCGAATCCTGCACACTCATAGCCCCCCCGGTAAATATCATCGGTATACGATAAGTTTCCGGCGCATGAGGTTGCAGGTTTCCCACGTGTCGAGTCCCGTGGTCGGCAATCAACACGAACAACGTGTTATCCCAAATCCCGGACTTTTTACACTTTTCAAAAAATTCACCCAAACACTGGTCCGTGTAAGCAATGGCATTTTTAAACTTCGAACCGGTATCACTTCCCGGAATTTTTGTTTCCATGGGTACGACAAACGGTTCGTGACTACTCATGGTAAATGCCATATACATGAAAGGAGTTTTCGCCACACGCAAATCTTCATACAACCGCTCCAGCATATAACCGTCATGTACCCCCCATTTGAAGCGGTTCTCGATAGCTTCCCCGGAAAAATCATTCTCCGTCACGCTACCTTGAAAACTCATCGTCACGTAGGAACGAAATCCCCCGAAATTCAAATCCCCCGCGTAATAAAACCGGGTACTATACCCGTTAGCCTCAAAATCCAACGGGAAACGAGGATGAAGATACGTTTTATTCGGGTACTTCAGCATGGACACCTGCGGGTGGGCGGGAAAACCACTGATAACCCCCAGTATTCCCCGGTCGGAACGATTTCCCGTGGCGTATATATTCGAGAAGAAAATGCCTTCTTTCGCCACCGCCTGCAAATTAGGCATGGCGTCCCAAGCGTTCAGTGTAAAACTTTCCAGCAAAAGCACCACCACGTTCGGTTTATCCGTTTTCAACACACTCGGGAAAGTACCCGTTTCCGTGTACACGCTGTCCACCAGCTGTCTTGCCTTATCTTCCGGCATAAAAACGAAGTCGCTTTTAATCTTGTTGACGTGTGCCACCTCGTACAAGAAATTCCATACCGGATTCACTGCCGCTTGATTGGCATACATATTTTTGTTATTAAAAAACACGAAACTCACATTCATCGGAGCCACGTTGAAACCGCCCCTCACCGGAATAATCATCAATCCACCCAAAAGGAGATAAACGACGCTCTTCCAAGCCGCTTTCCGGACCGGCTTCAAGGAATTTGCCACCCAACGGCGATAAAGGCTATAAAATACCCCTACCATAACCGCGCAAAGCAAGACCAATGCCAATATCAACCACGTGGGAGTCGAAGCCATTGCCTCTCCCGGCGTTTTCAAATAGAATAGCGGGGTCGCATCCATATGATAGCCCCAGTTTTTAAACAACTCCAAATCTCCGACAACAATCAGACTGGATATAGCCAAAAGTATCAAGGTTATTACCGAATACACGCGTTTCAACCATTTGGGCGGCAGGAACACACCTATCGCCATAATCACGCAAGCCAATACCATCACGTATCCCCCGAAAGAGAGATCCATACGCAACCCTCTCGTGAACAACATCACGTAATCGTACCCGGTGAGTGTCGCCGTTTCTTTCCACTGGTAAACCAGAAAGATCACCTTTGCCGCGATCGAGAACACGACCCAAAACACGTAATACTTCAATAAAAATAATAACCTGACCATTTATGATTTTAGATTTATGATTTTAGATTTTAGATTGAACTCCTCCGCCCTTCGGGCACCTCCTCTATAAACAGAGGAGGAGATGGAATAGTTATCGTCTTCGGGAATCCTTTCATTTTCAATTTTCAATTCTCCATTTTCAATTATTAGAAAGGTGCAGCCCCACTGTTACCACCGCTCTCGAAACTCTTTCCCCCGTCCCGGAAATCCGTATCGAGGGGCGGCATTTGCGGAGCGGCATCCTCGTTCATACGGGAACCGAAAGTAACGGTTTTTACCGTTGAACCACCGGATGCAAAAGGAGAAACCTCTTCCAGATCGCAGAACTGAGCCAACTCGTTACGGAAGCGCAATTGAATCTCCCCCACGGCACCGTTACGATGCTTGGCGATAATGATATCGGCAATCCCTTTCAAACTGTTTCCCATGCTGTCTTCCATAATCCCGTAACGTTCGGGGCGATGGATAAAAAGCACCATATCGGCATCCTGCTCGATGGCTCCCGACTCACGCAAGTCGGACAACATCGGTTTCTTGGCATCTCCCGTACGTTGCTCCACGCCGCGGTTCAACTGCGACAAGGCAATCACGGGTATATTCAACTCCTTGGCGATAATCTTCAACTGCCGGGAAATCATACTTACCTCCTGCTCCCGGTTTCCTCGCATATCGGCTCCCGCCGTCATCAACTGCAAGTAGTCTATAATCAACACCTTGATACCATAACGCTGCTGCAAACGACGGCATTTTGCCCGTAACTCGAAAATAGAAAGAGCCGGAGTATCGTCTACATATATAGGAGCCTTTATCAACGCTTTAATTTTCGCGTGTAACTGTTGCCACTCGTCTTCGGACAAACGCCCGTTCCGAATCTTTTCGGAGCCCAACTCGGTTTCACTGGCAATCAAACGATTGACCAACTGCACCGAAGACATCTCCAAAGAGAACAAGGCGATAGGCTGGTTATGGTTTACCGCCATATTCCGGGTCATAGACAACACGAATGCCGTCTTACCCATAGAAGGACGCGCAGCAATAATCACGAGGTCGGAAGGTTGCCAGCCGGAAGTAACTTCATCCAATGCCGTGAAACCGGAAGGCACACCACTCAATCCGTCGGGACGATTCCCGGCAATCTCGATTCCCTTGATGGCTTCATCAATCAAAGCGTTAATAGCCGTCGTCTCCTTCTTGATGTTTCCCTCGGCAATCTCGAATACCTGCTTTTGTGCCATATCCACCAGGTCGGCAACATCCGTGGCATCGTCATAAGCCTTATTCTGGATATCCGTGCATACGCGAATCAACTCCCGCTGGATATACTTTTGCACGATAATGCGAGCGTGAAACTCAATGTGGGCGGCAGAAGCCACCTTGGAAGTCAACTGTGCCAGATAATAATAACCGCCAATCTCTTCCAGTTCTCCCAACCGCTTCATCTCCTCGCTCACGGTCAGAATATCCACCGGCTCGTTATTCAAGGACAGATTCTGGATTCCGCGATATATCTTCTGGTGCGCCTCTTTATAGAAACAATCCGGCTTCAAAAAGTCGCTCACGGTAATAAAAGCATCTTTTTCCAACATCAGAGAACCCAGTATCGCCTCTTCCAAATCAACCGCTTGCGGCGGCATCTTCCCGTAATCCGATTGTAATGATTTATAATTATATTCCTGCTTTTTAGCCATACGTTTTTTTATTTATTTTCCTCACATCACCTTGAGTTCCTTCAACTTCCAGAAACACCGCACGGTAGCCCTCACGTCCGCCAACGCGTCATGAGCGTTCTCGAATCCCTCGCCGAACAACACTTGATGCAACTCGGACAACTTCGGGGACTTGAATCCTTGTTTCCCACCCGGCAACTTGCAATATTTCGTGGACGATTTCATCGTGCAATACTTCGGCTTCAAAAACATCGAACTCATGATTCGTTTACGCTCAAACTCCGCACCCACAATACACTCGTCGAAACTGATGTTATGACCGACCATCGCGTACGCCTCGTCTATTTTATCTGAAAAAACTTCCAGAACAGACAGCAGTTCTTTACCTTCGGCCTGCGCTTTCGCCGTCGTTATCCCGTGCACCCGGGACGCTTCCGCCGGAATCAAAAATCCTTCCGGTTTCACAATGTCACTCCGTTCTTCAATAATATTCCCTTTCTCATCGCACATAATCCACGCCAACTGCACCATACGAGGCCAATTATCCAAGTCGGTTATGGGAGCATTCCACCGTTGTGGAAGTCCTGTCGTTTCCGTGTCAAAAAATAAAAACATCTTTTCTATATCCGATTTATGATTTCCGATTTATGATTTTCTACTATCACAAACCGGAAATCCGATTTCATTTTGAATTATCGTTTTCAAAACTCTTGTTGTACTGGTGCATTGCCCGATAACTCATACCCATACTGGAGAATCCGCCGTCATGGAAAAGATTCTGCATGGTAACCTTGCGGGTAAGGTCGGAAAACAAGGTAATACAATAATTGGCACATTCGTCGGCATCGGCATTCCCTAGCGGGGACATACGCTCGGCAAAATCAATCAACGAATCGAAACCTTTGATACCGCTACCTGCCGTGGTCATCGTCGGGGATTGGGAAATCGTGTTCACGCGTACCCGCTTTTCCCGCCCGTAAATATACCCGAAACTGCGGGCAATAGACTCCAGCATCGCTTTGGCATCCGCCATATCGTTGTACTCGAACATGGTTCTTTGCGCGGCCACGTACGAGAGCGCTACCACTGAACCCCACTCGTTCATGGCATCCAGCTTCTTCGCGGTCTGTAACACCTTATGAAACGATACGGCTGAAATATCCAACGTCTTCTGCAAAAAGTCGTAATCCAAATTATCGTAAGAGCGTTTCTTTCTCACGTTCAAAGACATTGCCACGGAGTGCAGGATAAAATCAATCTTTCCACCCAACAAATCCATCGACGATTGAAACAATTGTTCCAAATCCTGCTCGCTGGTAGCATCTGCCGGAATCAAAGGAATATTATTCTGTTCCGCGAACTCCTTCACCTTTCCCATACGAATAGATAATTCCGTGTTCGTCAAAACGATTTGCGCCCCCTCTTCCAAACATTTCTCCGCTACTTTCCAAGCGATAGACATCTCGTTCAACGCGCCGAAAATAATTCCTTTCTTTCCTTTCAATAAATTGTAACTCATAAATATTAAATTAAAATTGTTCCCGTAATAACCGGGCATTTTCCAAAGCTGCCTCACTCACCACGCTTCCGCTAATCATCCCGGCTATTTCGGTCACCCGTTCTTCCTCTGTTAAACGGCGAATCCGCGAAATAGTTCCCGCGTGATCATCTTCCTTGTACACTTTAAAATGACTATCTCCCGCCGCCGCTATCTGGGGCAAGTGCGAGATACTGATTACCTGCATACGGGCAGCCATTTCCTTCATCATGGCAGCCATCCGGTGGGCAATCTCGCCGGACACACCCGTGTCTATCTCGTCAAAAATAATAACAGGCAACTGTTTCGTCCGGGACAATATATACTTCAAAGACAACATCAAGCGTGAAATCTCTCCCCCGGAAGCGACTTTTGACAATTCACCCGGCTCTTGATTCTTGTTCGCCGAGAACAGGAAAGTAACCTCATCTTTCCCCGTCGGGGTAAAATGCTCCACGAGAACAATCCCGACTTTAAACGAGGCGTGCTTGATACCCAATCCCACTAACAATCCCTGCATCTCCTCCCGCAATTTCCCTTCCGAATCCACCCGGGCAGCGTGAATCCTCCGAGCCAGAACCTCCATTTCCGCTTCCAACGCGGCAATTCGCGTATCCAACTCTTCGATGCGGGTAGAAAAAGATTGTATACCTTTCAATCTCTCCCGCAAAGTGTCTTTCAAAGCGATTAAATCCTCCGTCCGTTCCACTTTATGCTTGTGCAGAAGGTCATACATCACCCCGAGCCTGTCATTTATCACGTCCACGCGTCCGGGATTATATTCCACCCGTTCGGCAACCCGTTCCGCCTCATCAGCGATATCCTCCAACTCGACAATCACCGAATGTAATCGCTGACCGTAATCCGTTGCCTCCTTCACCACTTCATCCAAAGCGGCTATTCTATTCCGTATACCTTTCAACGTTTGAATAACAGACGCATCCAACTCCGTCAACGCATAAGTAGCCTCGGAAAAGACACTTTTTATAGTTTCGGCATGATTCAAAACGGCCAATTCGTCCTCCAACTCCTGTTGTTCCCCTTCCCTCAAATTCGCCTCATCCAGCTGGTTAAACTGGAATTTCAAATAATCCTCCTCCTGCTCGGCTTCCCGTGCCTGCCGCTTCACCTGTTCCAACTCCGAGAGCAACGACTGGCGGGATGCATATTTCATCCTGTACTCTTTCAACAAAGACTGATTACCACAAAAAGCATCCAGAATCTCCAATTGATATTCCGGCTGACCAATCAACAAAGACTGGTGCTGGGAATGCACATCAATCAAGAAACTCCCGAATTCCTTCAAAACCTTATTATTCACGGGCGTATCATTGATAAACGAACGGGACTTCCCGTCCGCGTTCAATTCCCGGCGTACCACCACCTCGTCATCATAATCCAAGTCATTATCCTCGAACCACTGCCGCAAATGATACCCCGCGACATCATACGTGATTTCCACGATACATTTCTTATCCTTATCCATGATAGCCGAAGCATCGGCACGCTGTCCCAGAGTCAACCCGATAGCCCCCAATAAAATAGATTTCCCGGCACCCGTTTCCCCCGTGATAATCGTAAACCCTTTCTCCAACTCCAGGTCCGTCTTGTCAATCAGAGCGTAATTCACTATATGTATATGTCGTATCATCTTTAATCCTTTACTGCATAATCCGTGCGAAAGTAACGAATAATTTTCAATTATCAATTTCCAATTTTCAATTAAATTCGTACTTTTGTGCCCGATATAACAATAGTTCTTTATAAAATGACAAGCAGAAGATTAATTCGAATTAAAGTTTTACAGCTTTTATATTCTTACACGAAGAAAGAGGGAGTGACAATCACGGAAGTGGAACGGGATTTGTTCAAGAGTATTACAAAGAGTACAGACTTGTATTACCACGTCTTCCTTCTGATTACAGAGATCCAACGTCACGCGTTTCTAAAAATAGATGCCGCCCGCAATCGAAAGCTTGCATCCTACAAGGACTTAAACCCGAACACCCGATTCATCGATAACCCGGTAATCAACCAAATAGCCGAAAACCGGAAATTCAAAACATACGTTTCAACCAATCTCGTTTCATTAAACGAGTGTCAAGACGTGGTAGTTTCCTTGCACAACAAATTGGTAGAAACCGACTTCTTTAACCAGTACATGAACAAACCGACCGTTACTTATGACGACCACAAGCAACTCGTGTTGGACATGATTTCAGAACTTATCGCCGTTGACGAAGACTTCGAGCAGGCAATGGAAGAGAAAAACATCTTCTGGAACGACGATTTCGAACTGGTGTTAAGCATCGTCTACAAGACAGTTAAAAACATGAAAGAAAACTACTCGGAAAACACCGTTTTCTTCATCTCCCTATACAATGAAGACGAAGACTTGGATTTTGCCAAAACCCTGTTCCGGAAATCCATCCTCGACATGAAAGAGAACATGGAAATCATCGACCAGTTTACCGCCAACTGGGAATTAGACCGTATTTCCGAAATGGATAAATTAATCATGGACATCGCCATCGCCGAGTTAAAATATTTCCCGTCTATCCCGGTAAAAGTTACTCTGGACGAGTTTATTGAAATATCCAAAAACTACTGTTCGCCCAAAAGTAGCAGTTTCATCAACGGGGTACTGGATAAAGTGGTTATCTTGCTCAAAGAGAAAAATCAAATCAAAAAGATTGGTAGAGGATTAATGGAATAAATAAAGGGTGGCTTTTGCCACCCTTTACATTCTAAACTAAACTAACCAAACTTTTGTATCACTACAATAGTCAACTCATACGCTATATTAGCACCGTAAATATAGTCCATAAATATTAAAAAAACAACTATTTCCTAATATTTACTTGAAAATTCTTTCGCCTTGTATTTTTTAATATAAGCCACGGCTTCTTCAACATCATTCACGACCGTGTACAAACCATCGTAAGCATTTGATACAAAACCTTCTTTTCGAATATTATTGATGAACAAAAAAAAGTATTCATAGAAATCATTCGTGTTAATAAAGACAATCGGCTTGTTGTGAACACCTAATTGTTTCAAGGTAATTACCTCCGTGATTTCTTCCAAAGTACCCCATCCGCCGGGCAAAGCGACAAACGCGTCGGCTTGCTCCCGCATCATACTTTTCCGTTCTTTCATATCGGGAGCAACTATCAATTCCGTTATCCCTTGAGCCGACACACCGCGGTCAACGATACATCGCGGAATAATTCCCGTTACCTTCCCTCCTGCTTTCTTCGCCGCATCCGAAACCTCCCGCATCAACCCGCAATTCGTCCCGCCATACAGCAACTCCCAGCCATTCTTCACGATCTCCTCCCCCAATTCGGCCGCCGCCTCGAAATACACGCTCTCCATCTTTTCAGAAGAAGCACAAAACACACAAACTCTCATAAAACCAGATATATTGAAATCAAATACTAAAATTACAGGTTGCAGGACAGTCACAAACCTGTAACCTGTCAACCTGCAACCTGTAACATTGACACCCTAAGCGTCAATATTCGCATACGTGGCGTTCTGCTCGATAAATTGCCTACGAGGCGGCACGTCATCTCCCATAAGCATGGAGAAAATACGATCCGCTTCAGCAGCGTTCTCTATCGTCACCTGACGCAGGATTCGCGCTTCAGGCGACATAGTCGTATCCCATAGCTGTTCCGCGGTCATCTCACCCAAACCTTTGTAGCGCTGGATATGCAAACTGCTCTCCTTTCCGCCTCCCATTTCTTGAATCAACTGCAAACGTTGCTCGTCCGTCCAGCAATAACGTTGCTCTTTTCCTTTCTTCACGGAGAAAAGAGGTGGGGTAGCGATATATAGATAACCACTTTCGATCACGGGTTTCATATAACGGAAGAACAAAGTCATAATCAAAGTAGCGATATGCGCCCCGTCGACGTCGGCATCCGCCATGATCACGATCTTGTGGTAACGCAATTTCTCGAGATTCACGGCCTTGCTGTCCTCTGCCGTACCGATCGTGATACCCAACGCTTGGAATATAATTTTAATTTCGTCACTCTCCCATACCCGATGAGCCAACGCTTTCTCCACGTTCAGGATCTTACCGCGCAAAGGCAGGATAGCTTGAAATTTACGGTCACGTCCTTGTTTTGCCGTACCCCCTGCAGAATCTCCCTCGACGAGGAATATCTCGCAGTTCTCCGGGTTATTATCCGAACAGTCTGCCAGTTTACCGGGAAGCCCGGAACCGGAAAGTACCGTTTTCCGCTGTACCAGCTCACGTGCCTTGCGAGCCGCGTGACGGGCTTGTGCAGCGAGAATCACCTTGTCCACGATCGAACGGGCATCTTTCGGGTGCTCTTCCAGATAATTGGCCAGAGCCGTACTTACCGCTTGAGCCACCGCCGTACCCACTTCCGTGTTACCCAACTTGGTTTTTGTCTGTCCCTCGAATTGCGGTTCAGCCACTTTCACGGAAATAATGGCAGTCAGACCTTCACGGAAGTCATCCCCGTTAATATCAAACTTCAATTTACTCAACGCGCCGGAATTGTCGGCATACGTCTTCAACGTCTGCATGATTCCCCTGCGGAAACCGGCAAGGTGAGTACCACCCTCCATCGTGTTGATATTATTCACGTAAGAGAACACGTTCTCCTTGAACTCCGTGTTATAATGCATAGCCACCTCGATCGGGATACCGTTTTTCTCGGTCGTGATATGAATGGTTTCGTCAATCAGTTTTTCACGATTGGCATCCAGATATTCCACGAACTCGCTCAACCCTTTTTCGGAATAGAAAACTTCGGATTTAAACTCGTTCGTGTCGGGATCAACCACCCGTTTATCCGTCAAAGACAAACGAATACCCCGGTTCAAATAAGCCAATTCCCGCAAACGGGCGGCCAATATATCATATTTATATTCCGTTACATAAAAGATCGAATCATCCGGCTTGAAAGTAATCGTCGTACCGGTACGATCGGTTTCACCGATAATCTTCACGTCTTCCAAAGGCACACCTTTGGAATATTCTTGAAACCAGATACTCCCTTCCCGGTAAATCGTGGCGGTTAATTTGGTAGAAAGAGCGTTCACACAAGACACACCCACACCATGCAAACCACCGGAAACCTTGTAAGAGCCTTTATCGAACTTACCCCCGGCGTGCAAAATCGTCAACACGACCTCAAGCGCGGAACGATTCTCTTTCTGGTTCATTCCCGTGGGAATACCGCGACCGTCATCACTAACCGTTATCGAATCATCCTCGTTAATCGTTACTTCAATATTTTTACAATAACCGGCTAACGCCTCGTCTATCGAGTTGTCGACCACCTCATACACCAAATGATGCAACCCCTTCGTGTTCACATCACCAATATACATGGAAGGACGCATACGCACGGCCTCCAACCCCTCCAACACCTGAATACTGTCAGCCGAATACTCGTTATTCATCGGCTCTAATTCTTCATTCATGTTCTGCTCTATTTCTTCACTCATATTTAATGGTTTTCTATATTTTCAAATATCTCTAAATCCCTCTCCGTCAATCTTTCCATTGTGTTTCCACAAAACGTACAAATATAGTAAAAATATGCCGGAATATCGAACTTTTAACGAGATATTTTCACCCTCTAAAACAACTTTCCCAAACTCGTGGCTCCCTTTTTTTTCGAGCGAGGATATCATCGCGCAATCACGTCCCGATTCCCACGCGTTAACTGTATTTAACTACAAGATAATATAAATATACATTTTATTATACTTGTAGTTTATTCGTACCAATTCCTATTCAATTCCCATTTATTTCCTATTCAATTCCTATTATGAAAGAGAAAAAAATAGTATTAAAATAGGAAATGAATATAATTCAATACTTCTATAATATAATACATATAAACATATTATATTAATGTGATGTAAATATTTCACAGGTAATCGTGAGATAATGATACAACAAGACCATCACAGGCTAGCCATGATGGTCAAAAATACTTCACTAAACGACCACATCTAGACATTCGTCACAACTTCCAATTTAAACCGTCCGGTAAATTCCTGAAATATTGTTCCAAACGAATAAACTGGTCTTTTATCAACGAGTAATCCATCCCCTCGACCTTTTTCCGGTACATGGAGAAAAGTTCCAATGTCCTACGCCTGTCCCTCGTCTTGATATAATGCAGGCATATCCCGTGCAGAATGCGCTCACCCGTCCATACCGACAAAGCCGGACAACCGGACACGTTATATATATCCAGTACCTTCTCCAACTTCTCGTAATCGTTCATCTCCTTGAAAAAAGACAAACCCACGCTCTCGAATTCAACGATCCATTTCTGCACGATAGAATCGAGTTTGGCGATTCTCATTTCAAACCACGGCTTATCTTCCAACGGAATCCCCAGATATTTATACGCCCATCCCACGTCGAGCACACCACAAGTCGGCATACATCCCGACTCTAAAGTTGCCTCGCTAAACAAACGGGAAACTTTCTTGCTCGTCACAAAATACTCTGTTCGCAATGATACATGATCGTCACCCCAATCCGTGAAACGCAGATTGCACTCGTTTTTCCATTCCCTGTTCTCGTGAACAAACGAGTTCTTTGACCTTAAAAAATGGTAACCGTGCTTTTCCATGGTAGGAAGGATATCCTCTATAAAAAGTTCCTTAATACACTCGATTTTAATTTTCATGTGCATATGCTAACCCCTATTTATTGCCAGATCCGTAATTCATTATCAAGTACAAAGAGAATAAAATTTTCTTTATTTTACTACATAAAAGATTATAAAGTTTACAAAGTTTATTTTTTCTCCACGATTAATTCTGCCACGAAGCGACTTTCTTCATCAACCGGAGTCAGATTGATATACCCTGAAACGACCTTCCCGTGATGAATTTCCAACGGAAACATTTTCCGTCGCTCTTCCGCGGAACCGCGGATTTCTCCCGCCTTGGCTGAAAAACGAATACAGAAACGACCTTCCGCTTCCTCCGCCAAATGCCGTTGTAACTGTAAAGCGACAATCCCCATGTTGTAGCGTAAATTGATTTCCACGCATGGCTGTACCCGGTATCGTCCCTCTTCGTCTTGATAAATCATCATATCCACGCCCAAATATCCCGTGTATATCCCTCGATACTGTTTGAGCAAGGCTTCCGTCAAAAGTTCCCGGACACGTTCCAATACCTCCTCGTCCGCGTAAGCCGATATCATGCCCCGCAATCGGCTTTCCGACGCAACGACATTTCCCTCGTATTCCCCCCGCTTACCGGTTTCGAACACGGAAAATCCTAAATATTGCAATTGAAAATCATCATCCATCTTGAACTCCATGGCGAAATCAAGTACTCGATTCAAACGCTTCTCGACCATCACGAATCCTTGCTTATGCAACATTCCGGACACAATCTCTTCTTCTTTCTTCGTGAACTCTCCCCGCGGTATAAATAATATACCTTTTCCGGAAGACGACCATGGTGCCTTCACCACTACACTTTCCTCGCCGGTGATCTCCCGAATGACATCCAAGGAAAAACATTGCCGGGGTACAATCGTCGCTTCGACCAACGGTAACCGTTGCCGGATAAACTCCAAACATTCGCGAGCCCTTTGCCTGCTATACAACTCCCGTCGTTCATCGTTCCATTCCGCCATAACACCTTGCCGGAATCGCTCACCGCAACGGGTTTTCAACTCGCCCAGTAAATTATGTACCCTAGGACTCCACCCCCACGGGCGAACTTCCCGGAAAGACAATAAACACGCTCTATCCCAAAGAATCGGCTTGCACGTCAAACCGAATACTTCCCGTCTTCTCTCCAAGAAATCACACCCCGGTAGCCGGGATACCAGAACGTAATCCTCTTCCCCCGTCAAATACGCCATCAAAAAAGAAAGATTATCCGCCATCAAAGCGATATTCGCTTTCGGCGTGTAACCATTGGTGCCGTTAGCAACAGAAATCTCGTTATCCGGATTAAACAGGTACAGATCTTGCATATATTCCAAAATTTATAGCAAAAATAATACTTTCGGATGAATATAGAAAGGACGTAGAGTTTATAAAGTTTATAAGGTTTATAAGGTTCATAAAGTTCATTGACCCTGCGGGCGCTTTGCCCACGGCAGCTCACGCTGCCGTTAAGCTTTGTCCGAAGGACACCCGTGACTTTATAAACTTTATGAACTTTATGAACTTTATAAACCTCATAGACTCCATCTGTCTTTACCCTAGCTCAATACCCCCTTCCATAAAGCTCTAAAAGCAATCATTTATTTATAAGAAATTAAAAGTTTGGCATACAAATTGACTATATGCATTTGTTAATTTTAAACATTATAATATCTATTATCGGATTATTATTTTAACGAGAAAACCTTTTATTGTAACTAATTGTTGATAAAAATGTGAAACCTTCTTGTTAAGAAAACCGTAAAGTATGGGTGTTGAAATTAGAATAATTGCATTATTAAACATTAAAATAAAGAAAAGAGATGATTTTACAATTAGCTTTCGTTTTAACAGCAATCATCATCGGAGCGCGTCTAGGCGGTGTCGGGTTGGGTGTTATGGGCGGAATCGGGCTGGGGATTTTAACATTCGTGTTCGGACTGCAACCAACAGCCCCTCCTATTGATGTCATGCTCATGATCGTGGCGGTAATATCAGCCGCGGCCGCCATGCAAGCCGCCGGAGGACTCGACTTAATGGTTAAGGTCGCCGAACGCTTACTCAGAAAGAACCCCGCGCACGTGACTATTTTAAGTCCGCTCGTGACTTACGCCTTTACATTCATCGCCGGAACAGGACACGTGGCTTACTCCGTGCTCCCGGTTATCGCCGAGGTCGCGACAGAAACGAAAATCCGACCGGAACGTCCGCTCGGGATCGCGGTCATCGCGTCACAACAGGCTATCACGGCAAGTCCTATCTCGGCTGCCACGGTTGCCTTACTCGGGCTATTAGCCGGTTTCGATATTACGTTGTTCGATATTCTGAAAATCACGATTCCCGCCACCTTGATCGGCGTACTTGTAGGGGCATTCTTCTCCATGCGGGTGGGTAAAGAGCTTGTTGATGACCCGGAATATCAAAAACGTTTGAAAGAAGGTGTATTCACCGATAAGAAATACGAGTTAAAGGACGTGGCCAACCAAAAGAAGGCAAGTCTATCCGTTCTCGTGTTTATCCTCGCTACCGTATTTATCGTACTTTTCGGTTCATTCGACAACTTACGCCCTTCCTTCATGATTGACGGGAACCAAGTATTACTGGATATGCCGGCAATCATCGAGATTCTGATGCTGTCTGCCGCGGCGCTTATCTTGCTGGTAACCCGCACGGACGGGTTGAAAGCCGCGCAAGGTTCCGTGTTCGGGGCAGGGATGCAAGCCGTCGTGGCTATCTTCGGTATAGCGTGGATGGGTGATACATTCCTGCAAGGCAATATGGCTGAATTGAAATCTTCCATCGAAGAAGTCGTAAGACAGATGCCGTGGTTGTTCGGTATAGCCTTGTTCGTCATGTCTATATTACTGTATAGTCAGGCAGCAACAGTCCGCGCTTTAATGCCTCTCGGGATCGCGTTGGGTATATCGCCTTACATGCTGATCGCCATGTTTCCCGCGGTAAACGGGTATTTCTTTATCCCGAACTACCCCACCGTGGTTGCCGCCATTAACTTTGACCGAACGGGTACCACCCGCATCGGGAAGTACGTGCTGAACCACTCGTTCATGATGCCCGGACTCGTTGCCACGGTTGTAGCCGTCGGGCTTGGATTGCTTTTTATTCAGATTTTCTAATAGTCTATATTATAGTAAATTTAAAACACAAGTTATGAAAATGTTTAGAAATTTAAGTTTGCTGGTAGCCTTGGTGCTATTTTCTGTTGCAACAACGTTTGCACAAAAGTTGCCTAACATACACATATTGGCAACAGGGGGTACTATCGCCGGAACAGGTGCCTCTTCTACCGGAACAAATTACACTGCCGGACAAGTAGCTATCGGGACATTGCTTTCAGCCGTTCCCGAAATTCAAAAGATTGCTAACGTAACCGGGGAACAAATCGTGAAAATCGGTTCTCAGGATATGACGGACGACGTGTGGTTGACTCTTGCCAAGACCATCAACAAATTATTGGCTAGAAAAGATATTGACGGTATCGTCATCACTCACGGAACCGACACGATGGAAGAAACGGCTTACTTCTTGAATTTGGTAGTGAAAAGCAACAAACCCGTCGTTCTTGTCGGGGCAATGCGTCCCTCTACCGCCCTCAGCGCGGACGGACCGTTGAATCTTTACAACGCCGTAGTTGTTGCCGGAGCGAAAGAATCCATCGGTAAAGGCGTACTGGTTGCCATGAACGGACTCGTTATCGGTGCGCAAAGCGTGCTTAAAATGAACACTATCGACGTGCAAACGTTCCAAGCACCGAACTCAGGGGCTCTCGGCTACATCTACAACGGTAAAGTATTCTATAACCAAGCCACGTTGAAAAAACACACCAGCCAATCCGTGTTCGACGTGACCAACTTGAACGCGCTTCCGAAAGTAGGTATCGTTTATAGCTACTCCAACATGGAAGGTGATGTTGTTAAAATGATGGCTAACAGCGGTTACAAGGGTATCATTCATGCCGGTTTGGGTAACGGTAACATTCACAAGAATGTATTCCCGGAACTGATTAATGCGCGGAACAAAGGTATTCTTATCGTTCGTTCCACCCGCGTACCGACAGGTCCTACCACCCTTGATGCAGAAGTGGATGACAATCAATACAAGTTCATCGCTTCTCAAGAATTGAACCCCCAAAAGTCCCGTATTTTATTAATGTTAGCGTTGACGAAAACCAGTGATTGGAAACAAATCCAACAATACTTCAACGAATACTAACCAACTGAAAACAATACAGGTAGAAGGTCGTAGCCGCGTATAACGACACGACCTTCTACCATAATAAAGCAGAACATGAAAAAATTAGCCATATTAATAGTCGTTATGGGGTTCGGCGCGAGTGCATTCGCGCAAAGCTCTCCCAAGGAAAAAACACTTTTTGAACGAGTAAGCAATGTCGAGAAAAAAATCGACTGGTTCAACTTCTACCTGAATATGCAAGGGTCATTCGATGCCAGCTTCAATTATGACAGGAACGGATTGAGCGAAGCAGCTTTCAAGATGCGTCAATTCCGTATCGAGGCAAAAGGTAACATTACCCCGTGGTTGTCCTATCGCTGGCGGCAACGTTTGAACCGCGGTAATAACGGTAGCGGTACGATTGACAATATGCCGACCTCTATCGATATTGCCGGTATCGGGGTAAAACTAAACGACCAATTCTCTTTCTTCGCGGGAAAACAATGTGCCGCTTACGGAGGTATTGAATTTGACCTTAATCCTATTGAAATCTACGAGTATAGCGACATGATCGAGAACATGAGCAATTTCATGACCGGATTGAACATCGCTTACCAAGTTGATGATAATCATCAGATACAATTCCAAATTTTGGATAGCCGTAATAATTCATTTGAAGATACTTACGGAAAGAACCTTGAAGACGGAAGAGCCCCGTTACTTTATACCATAAACTGGAACGGTAGTTTATTCGACGGTTTCTACAAAACCCGTTGGTCTGCATCCATTATGTCCGAAGCAAAAGACAAACAAATGTATTACTACGCGTTAGGTAACGATTTTACCTTCTCCAAGAAAGTAAACGCGTTCGTGGATTTCATGTATTCCGACGAGGACATTGACCGCAAAGGTATCATGACCGGTATCGTGGGACTAGAAGATGAACACAACGCTTTCAACGCCAAATACATGTCATTGGTAGCCAAGGTAAACTATCGTTTCTTACCGAAATGGAACGTTTTCATGAAAGGAATGTATGAAACTGCGTCTATCTTCAAAGCTACCGAAAATGTAGAAAAAGGTAAATACCGCACCTCATACGGTTACTTGGCAGGTGTTGAATTCTACCCGATGGAATCCAATTTGCACTTCTTTTGTACTTTCGTGGGACGTAGCTACAATTTCACCGATCGCGCTAAAGTACTCGGTCAAAACAATTACAACACGCAAAGAGTAGAAGTCGGGTTTATCTATCAATTACCGATGTTCTAATACTTTAGTTTATAAAAAACAAGGAGGTGTGTCTGTAACATACCTCTTTTTTTATCCCCTTATCTTCACTTTATTTTGAAATTATTAAAATGGTATTACTTTTGCGGAGAAATTAACGAGTGAAACCAACATTTCAAATTAAACACATATGAAAAGGACTAATTTATTCACCATTTTAGTATTGAGCGGAAGTATCATTCTTTCCGGATGCGCTTCCATGAGTAACACGGGTAAAGGTGCGGCCATCGGTGCCGGTGGCGGTGCGGCACTTGGTGCGGGCATCGGTGCCTTGGTAGGTAAAGGCAAAGGTGCGGCTATCGGTGCAGCCATCGGCGGTGCAGTGGGAGCCGGAACAGGAGCCTTGATCGGGAAGAAGATGGACAAGCAAAAGAAAGAACTGGAAGCTATCGAAGGAGCAAAAGTAGAAACAGTTACCGATGCCAATGACTTGCAAGCGATCAAGGTAACTTTCGACAACGGTATTCTTTTTGCCACTAATTCCAGCCAATTAAGCAATTCATCCCGCGATGCTTTGACGAAATTCGCCAATTCACTCAAAAACTCTCCCGACACGGATGTTACAATCTACGGGCACACGGACAACACGGGTACCCGTGAAGTAAACGAAAGAATATCCAAACAACGCGCGGACGCGGTAGCCAACTTCCTCGTGGGCAACGGTATTTCTCGCGCCCGTATCACAACCGAGGGACTTGCTTTTGACCAACCCGTCGCAGACAACAGTACAGCCGAGGGACGCGCACAAAACCGCCGGGTGGAAATATACATCACGGCTAACGCCAACATGATTAAACAAGCAGAAGCAGGAACATTACAATAGAAAACTAAAAGATAAAAGTTAAAAACTAAAAGTTTGAGATAGCTTGAGGCTACTTCCCAACTTTTAGTTTTTATAAATCCTCACCACCTTTATCTCGTCTTTTCCTTCATCACAACGGTCTATCCACTCCCCGTCCATGCCGACAATTCCCGAATCCCCGGCATAATACAATCCATCCGGATCTGTACCCGCGCAATTTACTCCTATCACGTGAGCTTTATTTTCTTTAGCCCTTTCCCGCAACAGCTTCTGCCAGTCTTCCCGACGGGAAGCCGGCCAATTCGCCACGTATACCGCCACGTCGTACCCCGTCGTGTTCCGGCTCCATTCAACGAATCGCAAGTCATAACAAATATAAGTGGCTATCTTGAATCCCTTGTAATCAAAAATAAGTTGCCCTTCTCCCGGCGAGAAAGCTCCTTTTTTAAAACAATTGTGCTTGTCGTAATACAAACACTTCCCGTCCGGGAAAGCCACGATCAACCGATTGTAATACCGATCGCCTTCCGCAAATATCGTCGAACCCATCACCACCGCTTTTTTACTTACCGCCCACTTTTTCAACTTTTCACGTATATCCCCGTACCGGGCGGCAATCTCAGCTTTCTTATCCCCGCCTCCTTTCTTCATCTCGCAACCCGATGCAAACAACTCCGGGAACACAATTACGTCCGCCTCGCCACATCTCTCCACCCTCTCCCCGAACGCTTTCAGGTTTCCGTCCACATCACCCCATTGCAAGTGTGCTTGAATAAGGGCAACCCGTAAGGATTGCCCTCTCTTTGTTCCGGCGTACCCGGATACAACAAAAAACAACACACACATGAAAATCGTCAGTCGCATCATATCTTTAAATCATGAAAAGGCTTTCGCGAGTCCGCCTTTTCCGATAATTTCACTAAATTCCTTGTCCATTCTCGGGAGTGGGTATTCTCTGTCATTCAAATACGCCACCCGATTCTCCCAGTCGAATTTCAATGATTCACCGGAAGTATAGGCATCTGCGATAGCCCAGTCTACCAGAATCAGCAAACCGTGATTAATCGCCATACGATAGAAATCATGGTTTACCGACTTCACGATAACCAATTTCACCCCGACAGCCACCAACCCCGTGGCGGCGTGTTTCACCAACGGTCCGCGACCGAAGTTCTCCCCGGCTATGATAATATCACCCGGTTTCGCGTCCGTGGCAAAATTCTTATCCAACCCGGCGAACAGGTAAGGCTTGATCTCCTCCACCTGTTCCAATGTCAAACGGTACATCAATTTCTCCGCGAAAATCTGGTTACTCGAGATATTATCCACGTCCGCATAATTCCATACCCCGTTGACCCTGCGATAATCATACCCGCCCAACATCACCGGCTCAACGGGTTTTACCTCGTATTTGTAACGCGCTCCCTCGAAATGAATCACCGACGAGAGTTCCCCGCGTAAAGCGGTCATGGCAATCGTGGCGGGAGAAGCGATATATTTCTCCACGCCGGAGGCATTCGCACCCCCGATATACATGCTGTTCGCCGTCGATATCAAACGACTGTTCCCTGCCGAGGCAACATGTCCGACACCGAGGCACGGTCCGCAACTCGAACCCAATACCATCGCGCCCGAGTGTACGATCTTGTCAATAATACCTTCCTCTACCGCTTTCAAATAAATATCCCTTGAAGCGGGTACCACGAACAACTGGAAGCCGTCTGCGATACGCCTCCCGTCGAGAATCATCGACACCAGCCTCAAATCCTCCAAACGTCCCGAGGCACAAGCCCCGATTAATCCCTGCTGTATTTTTAACCCCTCCAATTCATCCACGCTTCGAATCTCTCCTTTTCGGGTATTGAATATCAAAGGAAAGACTTTCGCCAAATCAATTTCTATCGAATGGTCGTACACGGCTCCCTCGTCAGCCCAAACACCTCTCACGGCAGGCTCGTTGAAATAATCCGCCAGCGTGTCGTCCGGTGGGAATGCGGCACTCACCACGCCCATTTCGGTAGACATATTGGCTATCGTCATACGGTCATCTATCGTCAACGACTCCACGCCCTCGCCGTGATATTCTATCGCCTGCCCGTTCACGTCAAGTTCCCCGAGGACACCTTTAATCCACAGTGCCAAGTCCTTCGCCAGAACACCTTCCGGCAGACGGTTCCTCAACACGATCTTTACCGTTTCCGGCACACGGAACCACATTTTCCCCGTCTTCCACGACACCGCGGTTTCCGTCTTATTGATACCCAAGGCAAACGCGTTGAAAGCTCCCGCCGTCGCCGTGTGCGAATCACACCCGACCACCAGCATGCCCGGTCGCACCAGCCCCGCCAGTATCTGGTGACCGATCCCGCTATCGCAATCGTAAAAATGTTCAATCCCCTGTTCCTCCACGAAATCCCGTATCGAGTTATACTCGAACGACAACTCGTGCATCAGCCCGGAGGCTTTCCCGTCCAGCACGATTACCACCCGCGACGGGTCGTGTACCTTCGTCCCGTGAATCCGCTCGAAAAGGAATCTGACCCTTGCCGAATTATCATGACTCATCACGTAATCCGGTTCCCGAATCACAACACTTCCTTTTTCCGCGTTTAATATTTTCTCTACAAATGTACGCAACATCGTCTTCGCTTTTAGTTTACCCTTTTATTTGATTTATGATTTCTTGATTTATGATTGAATGGTTATTTTAATCTAAAATCGTAAATCATAAATCACAGAATCGATTCGCTTCTTTCACCACCGCCTCTATCTTCTCCACGTCGCTGTAATACTGCTCGTATTCCGGCAATCCCGGTACTCCACCCATTGACACGTCCGGGTTACGGTACACCATCCGGCTATCCCTGCCGCTCTTGCCGCTCAAATGCACGGCATCCACCCCCGCGTCCAGTAACGAACGTGTATTCGCAGCGTTCACCCCGCTTCCCGCCATGACCTGTACGCGTCCGGCTGCCCGTTTGGTCAATGCTCTTATTTGCTCCAGTCCTTCCGCCACCGTGTTACGCCCTCCCGAGGTCAACACACGATAACATCCTGCCCGAATCACGTCTTCCAAAGCCTCGTTCAAATCCCGCGTCATGTCTATCGCCCGGTGGAAAGTAACTTTCAACGGGGCGGCAAGCTCCACCAGTTCACGGGTATGTTCCACGTCCACCGTTCCGTCAGCCTTCAAAATTCCCAGCACGACACCGTCCGCACCGCTCTCCTTCACGTGCCGTATCTCCTCTTTCATCAACTCAAATTCTTGCCCGGAATAAAGAAAGTCCCCGCCTCTCGGGCGAATCATCACGTAAAGTTCTATGGACAACAGTTTCCGTGCCATACGGATTATCCCAGCCGACGGTGTCGTCCCCCCATCATACATCGCCGCACATAACTCTACCCGGTTAGCACCTGCCGTTTGGGCATTCATGCACGATTCCAATGAAAACGTGCAAACCTCAACCTCAATATTTCTCTTCATTTCCTTACAATCTTCTTAACGCGAAATCCGTTTCATAACACGAATATAAAGAAATAATCGACAACCTGCAAATAATTCAAGAAATTAATGCTCCTGTCAATTCGGTTATTAAAGAATTTTAGATTTATGATTTCTTGATTTATGATTGGAAAAACTAACCGAAGACAAGACTGTATTTAGCTCTTCCTCTGTTTATAAAGAGAGTACGACGGAGCCGGGAGGGAGTTCTTCACAAATCTAAAATTCCTCTATCACCGAATCGATAAATTCCATCCCGAATAGTTCCATGAAATACCGTTTCACGGCGTCTTTCACCTCTTGCATCGGAACGTCGTGTCCCAGCTCTTTAGCGATGGACGTCACCCCCTTGTCAACGAAACCGCAAGGATTGATATAATTGAAATAGTTCAAATCGGTGTTCACGTTCAGCGCGAAACCATGCATGGTCACGTAACGGGAGCACTTTATCCCGATGGCACATATCTTGCGGGCACGGGGCGTACCCGTGTCAATCCACACGCCCGTGGCTCCCGCCAGCCGTTCCCCGCGGATGCCGTATTCCCCGATGACACGGATCACGACCTCTTCCAGACGCTCCACGTAGTCTTTCACCCCCACCCCGAAATTAGCCATGTCCACGATCGGGTACACGACCAGTTGTCCCGGACCGTGATACGTGATGTCGCCGCCCCGGTTTACCTTCACGAACTCGGCATGCGCCGCCTGCAACTGTATCGCGCCAATCAGCATATTCGCCTCGTTTCCGCTTTTCCCGAGCGTGTACACGTGGTTATGCTCCACGAAAAGCAAGTAGTTTTCCGTTTCCTCCCCCCGCAACTTCGCGGCAATCACCCGCTCGTGCAATTCTTCCTGCTTCTTCCATACCGGCATGTAACTTGCCGTACCCAAGTCAAAAAACTTTGTCTTTTTCATGTTCAGTTTATAAGGTTTATAAAGTTTATAAGGTTCATAAAGTTCATGGTATCTTAATAGACTTTATGAACTTTATAAACCTTATGAACTTTATGAACTCATTTTACATGCTTCTCCGCGTGATAACTCGACCGCACCAACGGACCGCTCTCCACGTGGCGGAATCCCTTTTCCAGCCCGATACGCCCGTACTCCTCGAAAATCTCCGGGGTCACGTACTCTTTCACTTCCAAGTTCGCGGATGTCGGCTGAAGGTATTGCCCGATGGTCATCACCTTGCATCCCGCAGCACGCAAATCGTCCATCGTCTGTAATATCTCCTCCCGCGTTTCTCCCAACCCCAGCATAATACCCGACTTGGACACGATTCCCGACTCGCTCACCTGACGGATCACTTCCAGCGAGATATCGTATTTCGCGCGGCTCCGCACGCTATCCGACAATCGCCGCACGGTTTCCAGATTATGGGATATTACCTCCGGACGGACGTCTATTACCTGTTGCACCAGTTCCCGCCGTCCTTGAAAGTCGGGGATCAAAACTTCCATCGTCGTGTTCGGGTTCTCCCTCTTCACGGCTTCGATCACCCGCACCCAATGCCCCGCGCCCAAATCTTCGAGATCATCGCGATCCACCGAGGTTATCACGGCATGTTTCAATTCCAGCAACTTCACGGAGTTGGCTATATTCTCCGGTTCCCGCGGGTCAAGCGGAGCCGGACGCCCTGTCGCCACGTTGCAGAATTTACACGAACGCGTACACACGTCGCCACCGATCATGAACGTGGCTGTACCCGCTCCCCAGCATTCCCCTTGGTTCGGGCACATCCCGCTCGTGCAAATCGTGTGCAAGTTATGTCCTCGCACGATGTTTAAAACTCCCGTGGACAACTGTCCCATCGGTAACTTAATTTTCAACCATTCCGGTTTACGTCTATTATTACAACAAGCCATAACGCTTTATTTTTTACAATCAAACGCGAATATACTTTTTTTTCTCCTCCCAACGCAACCTTTTTATATTTCCTGCATCTATTGAATGTGACTAAGTAATAAAAATGGGTTATAAAAAAGTGGACTCACGAAGTAGTTCCAATTTTAGGGTTAGTAGTAAATAGTGGTAAAAAGGGTGTGTTAAACACACCCTTTTTTATTCCAAGACAATCGGTATCCCCTTGTAATAATCCAATATCTTCAACCGGAAGAGATAGTCGTACTTCGCTTGAATACGATCGGAAACGGCTTTTTGCAAAAGGGTTTTGACCTCGTTAAATTCAACCCCGGTAGCCTTGCCTTCCTCGTATTTCCGCTCCGTGAGGCGATAGGATTCCTCGGCAGCTTCCACGGCGGTGGCACTGGAGAGGTAAGTGGATTGGGCGGCAATGGCACTGTAATAGGCTTGTTGTATCTCCTTGAACAAGGCTTTCTTGGCGGCATCGAGCATAAACGATTGATTCTGCATCTGCAAACGGGCACTCTTTACCTTGTCACGCGTTTCCATACGGTTGAAAATAGGAATGGTCAGCGTGAAACCGAACGATTTGTTCATGTTGTTGGTGAACTGGCTGCTGAACGAGGGGCTGTCGAAGTTCGCCACGGTATAGTAGCCCGTGGTAATCCCGGCGGCAAATTCCAACTGCGGGTACAAGGCACTTTGGGCAATACGGATACTCCGTTCGGCTCCCGCCACGCGATGTTGGGCGGCACGCACGATAGGTTTCGACACGACGGCAATATCGTAAATATCCTGTGGCGGGGTGAGCAACTCGAACGTGGGCTCCATGTCGGGAGCGACAATAGCGAACAGCTCCGGCGAAGGCAGTTCCAGTATCTGGCTAAGATCGAGCAGGGCGAGTTTACGATTGTTCTCCGCTTGAACGGCAGTCACCCGATCTTGTGCCAAGCGGGATTTCGTTTCATAGAACGCTGACGTGGAAACTTTGCCCACCTCGTGCAGGCGTTTCATCCGGTGGTGCTGCGCCTCGCTCACTTTTAACTGCGCGGCGGCAACCTTGCTGATTTCCTCCGCGAAAAGAACTTGCAGGAAAAGGGATGTGACCTGCATACTGACATCTTCACGCGCTTTTTTGAGGTCTTCCATCGCGGCATCGAGGTTGAGTTTCGCCAACGCTATATTGTGAGTGATCTGCATCCCGGAGAAAAGGGACACGCTGGTTGCCGCCTCGAAACTGGTATTACGGGTGTTACGGTCGAAATAGGTGTTATCCAGCGGGGACGCCACACGCCCATAGCTGAACGACTGTCCCGCCCTCGCCCCCAAGTTCGGCAGGCGGCGGAATTTGGCGGTATGAACTTCTATCTCTTGACGGTCGAGGGCAATCTCCCGTTGTTTGATCTCGATATTGTTGTCAAGGGCGTGTTCGACACATTGGCGGAGTGACCATTTTTCTTGTGCCCCCGCCCCGAGGCTGACCAGCATCGCCACGATTACAAATTTCGCTTTCATCATCATAGTGTGTTCGTTTTTTCGGTGCCGCGCACTTTATCGTCGGCGGTGATACCCTCTTTTACCTCTATCTTGATTCCGTCGCTGATGCCCAGCGTGACGGGACGACGCTCGAATACCTGATCGGGACGCGTACCGGTAAGGACATGAACGTAGTTTTTACCGTCCTTGAATTCCACGCAACTTTCCGGCACGGTCAGCACCCGCGGCGACCGCTGTAACACGATCTCGGCGTTGGCACTGTACCCGGAGCGTATGTAAACGGAATCGGGTATGGTGATAGCGGCTTTAATCTCGAAGAGGTTAGCCCCGTTTTCCTCCCTTGCGCGCGGGGATATGTACTCCAGACAGGCGTCAAACTGCATATCCTGCAAGGCACCGATCGTGAGCTTGATAGGCATCCCCTCGTGAACGCGTCCGACCTCGGTTTCATCAATCTTTCCCTTGAAGATCAAGTCACTCATGTTCGCCACGATAGCGATAGTGGTTCCGTCGTTGAAAGTGTTGCTCATGATCACGGAATTACCGACTTTCACGGGGACGTCGAGAATCAACCCGTCGATCGTGGAACGAATCATAGTGTTGCTCGCCGAGGCACTCTTGCGGGAGATACCGTCACGCACGATATCGAGGGCATCGGCGGCGGTTTCCTTCTCCTCCTTGGATTGCGATAGGGCAACCTCGCATTTCTCGAACTCCTCTTTACTGATCAGGTCGTCCTTGTACAGCGTCTTCATGCGCTCGAACTCCTGCACCGCCTGCTTGTAATTGATGTCGGAAATACGCAGGCGGCTCTCGGCGGCACTCAACTGTCCCATTTCGGGGATTACTTTCACTTTGGCAATCACTTCCCCGGCACGGATCGGCTGCCCCGCTTCCTTGTAGACCTCGGCGATGATACCCGATATCTGCGGCTTGATCAATACCTCGTTACGAGGCTCCACCTTACCCGTCGCCACCGTGTTTTTCTCCACGTCGGTGACAACGGGAGTGACTATCTCGTACACCTTCTTTTTAGGTTGCGACTTCACGTACAGGAACCCGAACGTCCCGATAAATACAGCTACAATCAAAAGTAGCACAAAGATTTTAAAGAGCTTTTTCATATTTAAGATTTTAGATTTATGATTTAAGATTTCTCCCCGCTTGCTAACGCTTATGATTTAAGATTTATGATTTTAAATTCGCATGCCGCTTGTGCGGCTGGAATCATCAATCTAAAATCGTAAATCATAAATCACTGAATTGTTTCATTCTTCCCGAATCGCGTCGATCGGTTTTATATTCATGGCACGGAACGCAGGAGCCAGTCCCGCGAGGCTGCCGAGCAATAACAGGATGAAGGTTGCACCGACGACCGTCCAGAACGAGATTTCAAAACCGGCATAATAGCCCTTGGCAGAAGTCACGCCGACGTTCATCAGTTCGAGGACGTAGACGGCAAGGGAAATACCCAGCATACCCGCCAGTCCGGTAAGCACCATGCTCTCGCTGATAACCTGCCCCATGATATCGTAAGGACGGGCGCCGATAGCACGCCGCACGCCAATCTCCCCGGTGCGCTCGCGCACGGTGATCATCATGATGTTGCTCACCCCGATCACTCCCGCCAGCAAGGTTCCCAAGCCGACAATCCATATCAACAGGTCGATACCTATAAACAGGTTCTCGTACAACTTGTATAACTTCTCCGCGTTTATAAGGAGTACCGCCTGCGCGTCATTCGGGGCAATCATGTGGTTCTGCTTGACGACGCGTTCCGCTGCCGACTCTATCGTCTGAATCTTCACGCCCGGCTTGCCCGTCATGGCAATAAGGTGTACCGAGTTGCCCGTCTGATAGGTATTCTGCATGGTCGTGAACGGCAGGATAACGGTTTCTTCGGCATTCCCGCCGATATTGATGTCACTGTCGATCGTTTCGACCACGCCAATCACTTGGTAATACACGCCATCCACGCGGATATACTTGCCCGTGGGATCTTCTCCCTTGGCAAACAGCGTTTCGTAAATACGAATACCGATCACGCAAACTTTACGCTGCTCGTTGACGTCGATGTCATTGAGAAAACGCCCGTAGACGAGGGATTGATGCTCGATATTCTCGTAATCCTTCATCACGCCCTTGACTCCCCCGGTAAAAAACTTGTCTTCATACAATATATTATTATCCCCCCGACGACTGAAGAGCATCGGGACGATGTAAGCAATCTCCGGAATGTTGGAGCGCAGGATATCGACGTCTTTCACGTTGAGGCTCCAGTAACGTCCCTTGCGGAATCCCTTGTACGCCTCGCTTGTCGGGTGGGAACTGACAAAACAGGAGTTGGTGGCAAAACTGCTGAACGAACGCCCGATAAGTACCCGCATCCCGTTTCCCCCGCCAATCAGAACGATCAACATGAATATCCCCCAGAATACCCCGAACGCTGTCAGTATGCTCCGTGTCTTGTTACGGGTGATCGTCATCATGATCTCTTCCCAACGGTCTAAGTCTATTATATTTCTCATAGTTAATCGGCTCTAAGTGCTTCAATCGGTTTAATTTGTACCGCCTTGCGTGCCGGGAAGAATCCCGCCAGCGTGCCCGCGATGACGAGCAGCACGATAAACGAAAGGGCGGTGCCCAATCCCACGGTGGGGTCTTTAAATATGGTAAATTGCAGGAAATCGGTAGACTCCGCCACGGCTTGGGCGTCAAACAGGCGGGCTCCCCATTCCGTGAGAGCGATACCGCCGACCATACCGATATACCCGAAGAAGGTCGTTATAATGATCGACTCAAGGATTATCAGCCACAGGATTGACGCCGGGGACGCACCCAAAGCCTTGCGGATACCAAATTCTTTCGTGCGTTCCTTGACGGTGATCAGCATGATGTTGCTCACCCCGACCACACCGGAAAGCAACGTGAATATCCCGATCACCCAGATTGCGATCTGTATGATCTGTTGCGCATCAAGGAATTGCAGGAAAAACGTGAAACGGTTCCACAGCCAGACAGCACTACGGTCGGTCGGGTCGAAACGGTGGTGCGCGGCAAGCACCTCCTTGTAGCTCTGCTCGAAAGCGTCGCCTTTCTCCCGTGTATCCAACCCCTTGGTGGTAAATAGAATCTGGTCGATTTTGTCACCCTTGATATACACGTTTTGCGCCGTGGTAAAAGGGATAAAAGCGTCTTGGTCATTGCGTTCCTTATTCTGCACGTAGACTCCCACGACCTTGTAAGCGATGCCGTTCACGTTCACGTATTCCCCGACGGCGTTCCGTCCCTTGAACAGGGTTTCCGCCGTCCGCGGATGAATCACGATCACCTTGCGCCGTTCGTCGAGGTCTAATTTATTAATAAACCTGCCGTTATTCTCCGCTACCCGGTACGGCTCGATTTCCACGTACGAAGGCTCCACGCCGACAAGACTGCACACGACGTACTCGTCGCCCTTGGAGATCGTACGATTGTTCATCTTGAGGATAGCCCCCGCCACCCCCACGTGCGCGGGGAACTTGGTTTCCGTGTTCAGCATATCGGTGTTATCAAGTTGTATCACCCTTCCTTTCTGCATCCCCTCGAAAGTCTTGCTCGTGCGGGAACCGTATACCTTGATGGAATTTGTCGCCCGATCGGCGAAGTTACTCTGAAAGCCATTCATCAGCCCGTTGCCGGAGCCGAGTAACACGATCAGCATAAATATTCCCCACGCAACGGAAAAGCCCGTGAGGAAGGTACGCAGCTTGTTCCTGCGGACGGTACTGATAATCTCGTACCAAATGTCAAATCTTATTTTCATGTCGTTCGGTTTATTTCATGAGATCCTCTTTGCCGAACACCAACACGTCGTGGTTACGGTTGTCTTCCACCGCCTCGATCACGCCGTCTTTAAGGCGGATAATCTTGTTTGTCCGGTTGGCAACGCCACTCTCGTGCGTCACGACAATGACCGTCATACCCGTGTCGTTGACCTCTTTCAATATGTCCATCACCTCGACCGACGTCTTGCTGTCCAATGCCCCCGTGGGTTCGTCGGCAAGAATGATGCGAGGCTGCGAGATCAACGCCCGCGCGATAGCCACACGCTGTTTCTGCCCCCCGGAAAGCTCGTTAGGCATGTGGTGCCCCCACTCCTTCAAGCCAAGACGGTCAAGATATTCCAACGCCAACGCGTTACGCTTGCGACGGCTCACGTTCTGGTAGAACAACGGAAGCGCCACGTTCTCCATGGCATTCTTGAAAGAGATCAAGTTAAAAGACTGGAAGATAAAGCCGATCATCCGGTTGCGGTATTCCGCCGCTCTCGTTTCGCTCAAGTCACGGATCAATACCTCGTTCAGGTAATACGCTCCCGTGTCGTAATTGTCGAGAATCCCCAGAATGTTGAGTAACGTGGATTTGCCGGAGCCGGACGAACCCATGATTGATACAAATTCCCCCCGCTCGATGTCGAGGTCTATGCCTTTCAGCACGTGCAACGGCGCACCGTTGTAATACGTTTTGTTTATGCCTTCTAAGTGAATCATCCCGTTAGTTGTTTAGTTTAGTGAATTGCTTTTTCTCATATATATACATTTTTTCTGAATAAATATTCGCACAACAATTAGCATTCCTTATCAATACACATGCCATTTTATCAAACAATTACATCTACAATTCGTGGATGTTTAAAATTTAACAACGATTCGACGGATTGTTAAAATTGCATATTCCAAGAACCGTCACACTCGTCAACGAATGGAATACGCATTCATGATGAAGAACGAAAAGGCAGGAAAATCGGGGTACAAGAAATTGAAAATTGAAAGTTGAAAATTGAAAATGATTACCGAAGTAAGACTGTAATTCAACTCTCCCTCTATAAACAGAGGAGGAGCTGGAATACACTCCCTAACACAAATAATCAATTGGGTACTCGCCAAAGACGAACAAATCATTTTCAATTTTCAACTTTCAATTTTCAATTGTCCGGCAACCCAATCCCTAATTTTAACGTATAAAAAGCGTATTTTATAAAAACTAAGGTGCTCATGGAAACATTGAATAATTGGATTATATCGGTAAATGACTTTATCTACACGTACATATTAATTGCCGCACTGATCATCATCGGGCTATATTTCACGTTCAAGAGTAAATTCGTGCAATTTCGAAATATCCGCGAGATGTTCCGGTTGCTCGGTGACGGCATCACGGGCGGTAGCCACAAGAACTCGGTTTCTTCCTTTCAGGCTTTCTGTATCGCAACCGCTTCGCGGGTAGGCACGGGAAACCTCGCCGGGGTGGCAACAGCTCTCGCGCTCGGGGGCCCCGGGGCTATTTTCTGGATGTGGCTAATCGCTTTGGTGGGTTCTGCCTCCGCCTTTATCGAATCGACACTGGCACAGATATACAAGACGCAAGGCGAGCGGACGTATATCGGCGGTCCCGCTTTCTACATGGAACGGGGACTGAAAAAACGGTGGATGGGTATTCTCTTTGCCGTCATCATCACGATCACGTTCGGGTTGGTATTCAATTCCGTGCAAGCGAACACGGTGACTTTCGCCTTTAACGAAGTATTCGGGGTAAACCGCATGTGGTTCGGGATAATACTGACCGCACTTACCTTCCTCGTGATATTCGGGGGAATACACCGTATCGCCGTTATCTCCGGGATACTCGTTCCGCTTATGGCTATCGCGTATATCCTGCTCGCCGTGTACATCTTGTTCACGCACCTCGGCACATTGCCGCACGTGGTCGGCATGATATTCTCCAACGCTCTCGGTTTCGAGCAATTCGCCGGTGGCGGGCTTGGGGTTATCGTCATGCAAGGCATACGGCGGGGATTATTTTCCAACGAGGCAGGAATGGGTTCCGCGCCGAATGCCGCCGCTACCGCCGACGTGAGTCACCCGGCGAAACAAGGATTGATACAGGCATTGAGCGTGTTTACCGACACGTTGATTATATGCAGTTGTACCGCTTTCATCATCCTGCTCTCGGACGTGCCGCTGGACGGCTCGATAAAAGGCATTCAACTCACGCAAATGGCACTGACACACCAAATCGGAAGCGCGGGCGGACAATTTATCGCTATCGCCATACTACTTTTCGCGTTCAGTTCCATTGTCGGCAATTACTCGTATTGCGAAACGAACCTGCTCTTTATCTCGAAGAACAAGAAATACCTGCAAATATACCGTATCGCCGTGGGTGGCATGGTGATGTTCGGTTCGATTGCCGCCCTCGATCTCGTGTGGAATTTGGCGGACTTCGCTATGGCAATCATGACGATCATCAATCTCGCGGCTATCGTACTACTGGGTAAAGTCGCACTGAAAGCCTTGCAGGATTACCAGCGGCAACGCCGTATCAGCAAAAAAAACATTGTCTTTAAAGCATCTTCCATTCCCGAATTGAAAGATTCGACAAGTGAATGGGAATAAAAACAATTTTTTTCTTAACTTTGCATCAACAAGATGGAAAGGTTAAACGTGACAAGCGACACAGAAATATCCGGATTGCCGCGGCCTCTCGAGGGACACGAGAGCGCACTTTAAAACATAGAAAGAGTTAAAAAAGATGAGATTTGACGAGCTGGAACTAGAGGATGAAGTATTGCAAGGATTAGATGCAATGAATTTTCAAGAAACAACACCTATACAAGAATTAACTATACCCGTTATACTGGAGGGAAAAGACTTGATTGCCTGCGCGCAAACAGGCACCGGCAAAACAGCCGCCTATACCCTCCCCATTCTGAACAGACTGGTGAAAGACGAGAAGAAAAACGACGCGGTACAAGCCGTAATCATGGCTCCCACGCGGGAACTGGCACAACAGATAGACGTGCAATTCGAGGGATTCTCTTATTTTCTTCCCGTATCCACCGTAGTGGTGTACGGCGGCGGTGACGGGGCACTATGGGATCAACAAAAAAAAGCGTTGCGCATGGGTGCGGACGTGGCTATCGCGACACCGGGGCGTCTGATAGCCCACCTGCAACACAGCGATGTCGATCTCTCGCAGGTAAAATATTTTATACTGGACGAGGCTGATCGGATGCTCGACATGGGATTCTTCGACGACATCATGCAGATCGTGAACAAGTTGCCCAAGGATCGACAAACCATTCTCTTCTCGGCAACGATGCCACCGAAAATCAGACAACTGGCACAAAACGTTCTCCGGGACCCCGTGGAAATCAACGTTGCCGTATCCAAACCCAACGAGGCGATCATGCAAGCCGCCTACATTTGCCGCGAGTACCAGAAGATGGGGATCATCGAAGAATTGTTCAACAAACCGGTGTTACACAAAACACTTATCTTCGCCTCTTCCAAACAAAAAGTAAAAGACCTCGCTTTCACCCTGAAACGTAAAAAATTCAACGTGGCCGCCATGCACTCCGATCTTGAACAACCGGAGCGGGAAGCCGTCATGATGAATTTCAAAAACAATAAAACAGACATCCTCGTTGCCACGGATATCGTGTCACGTGGCATAGATATTGATGATATCGGATTGGTTATCAACTTTGACGTACCGCATGACCCGGAAGATTATATCCACAGAATCGGGCGTACGGCGAGAGCTGATGCCGAGGGCGTGGCTTTAACTTTCGTTTCCGAAGCGGAACAGGGCAAGTTCTATCGTATAGAACAATTTATAGGGGAAGAGGTCTATAAAATTCCCATTCCCGCCAACCTCGGAGAAGCACCCGCGTATAACCCTAAGGCTTTCAATCACGGATCGTCAAAAGGACGGGGAGGCAAACCCGGTAACCGTTCTTTCGTTAAAAAGAAAAACTATGCCAAACGAGGCGGAAGCCCACAAAATTAAACTGATAAAAAGAAACGCTTATGACTTTAGACGCTGGAAACATCTTACTTATTGGATCTATTCTATTATTTGTTAGTATTGTTGTCGGGAAAGCCGGTTTCCGATTCGGCGTCCCGGCGTTGTTGCTCTTTCTGGGAGTAGGTATGCTCTTCGGGACGGACGGACTGGGAATCGAGTTCAACAGTCCCCAGACAGCACAATTCATAGGTGTTATCGCGTTAAGTATTATATTGTTCTCCGGCGGTATGGATACCAGTGCCTCGGAAATAAAACCCGTTCTGGGGCAAGGAATAATACTTGCTACCGTCGGGGTGATGTTGACCGCCCTGCTCACGGGATATTTCATATACTATATCACCAATCTGGAGAATAGCTTTATCAAACTCACCTTTATAGAATCGCTCTTGCTCGCTTCGGTAATGTCGTCCACGGATTCGGCTTCCGTGTTCTCGATACTCCGGTCGAAACGTCAGGGACTAAAAGAGAACCTGCGTCCCATGCTGGAGTTGGAGAGTGGTAGTAATGACCCGATGGCGTACATGTTGACGATTCTATTGATTCAAATGATCCAATCCGGGGAAAGTAGCCTCGTGAATACAGCGTTACAATTCGTGATGCAAATGAGCATCGGTGCCGTGGCAGGATTCCTGTTGGGAAGGTTGGCAGTTTACAGCATCAACAAACTGAATATCAATCAATCGCTCTATCCTGTCCTCTTGTTGGCTTTTGTATTCTTTATCTTCTCCTTCACCGACTTGTTGAGAGGAAACGGTTACCTAGCCGTTTATATCGCCGGACTCGTGGTGGGCAACAAGAAGATGATACATAAAAAGAGTCTTACAACATTCTTCGACGGTATCACGTGGCTGTTCCAAATCGTGATGTTCCTCACGCTGGGATTACTCGTGAACCCGGCAGAACTATTGCCTATCGCTTCGCTGGGTATTTTAATCGGGGTATTCATGATTATACTGGCTCGCCCGCTCAGCGTTTTCCTTTGTCTTCTCCCCTTCCGGAAGATGACAACCAAAGCACGGGTGTACGTTTCATGGGTAGGATTGCGCGGAGCAGTCCCTATCATTTTTGCCACATACCCCCTCATCGCGAACGTACAGCACGCTTCACTGATATTCAACGTCGTGTTCTTTATCACGATCCTGTCGTTAGTAGTGCAAGGGACAACCGTCAGTTTCATGGCTAAACTACTCGGACTGTCTACCCCGGAAACCCGCAAGAATGTATTTAACGTGGAATTACCCGAAGAGATCAAAACCGCCATGTCCGAAATCGAGGTGATCCCCTCCATGCTCACGAAGGGCGATCGGCTGATGGACTTAATATTACCGGACAACACGCTGGTAGCCCTTATCAAAAAGAATGACGCCTATTGCGTACCCAAGGGTAAAACCAAACTCAACACGGGCGACAAACTCCTCGTGATCACTGACGACGACGAAGCCCTCAAAAAGACTTACGAGAGTCTTGGCATCACGGACTATTCGATTCAGAAAAACGCATAAGGGTTTATACGGAGTAAAATTATTATTTTATAATTCATCAGCAAATGCTATATTTGCAGTGGATGAAAAACACCGGAAAACATACAACCTTTCACTTTAGCCCGCGACACCTTATAATCGTGAGTTTCATGTTCATGATGTCGGTTTTTCCGACCGGAAAGCTATTCGCGCAACCGGATAACAATAACACGGAGAAAAACGACACGGTACCTTCTGACAAAAACCGGTATATCTACTTGAAGAAACGGTTGCAGATTGATTTCGATATTACTCTACAAGCACACCAACAAACTTATTTCGGCCCGTTGCTACAAATCAACTCGAACGAAAACGAGTACTATAACCTTTTTCTGGATTACCGGAAAGGGGAATTACAACAATTAATCGTGTATTCCAGAGAAAACCTGAGAAAGTTGCCTATCCCCTCTTCCTCTCCGAACCCGGAATTTAAGGTAAAGCTGACCTTGTTCCAACAGAAAAAAGAATTTACGATTCAAATCGGCGATACATTATACACGATCAACAACCTCGGGTTCGATCCCAAGGCGGGGTATAAATTTGCTTTTATCGCCGACAAAGAGAAAGTACTCGACCGGGACGGCAAACCGGCATTACAAATTAGCAATATTCATTTTATCGAAACCACGGACAAACAACTCTCCGCTACTTTCTGGTATTGGTTTATCTTTATACTTATCGTGGATTTACTCGTGTTCGGCGGTGTACAATTGCGTAAAAGGCTTTTGCGCCGGAAACAATCCGCTTCAGCATCCCGGCTGGAAAATGAAGTTATAATCGCCAACAACGAATCCCCGGTACACATACCCCAAACGGTAAACGCCGTTTACCTGTTCGGCGGCTTTCATATCTACGATGCCGAAGGAAACAATATCACGAAGAAATTCACCCCCTTGTTGAAAGAACTTTTCTTGTTGTTATTGATACATACACCAGAAAAAGGCATCACCTCCGAGCGATTGAAAGAACTACTATGGTTTGACAAGACCGAACAAAGCGCCAAAAACAACCGGGCGGTAAACATCGGCAAATTACGAAGCCTACTGGATACCCTCGGGGAAAACGAAGTCAGCAACAAAACCGGAAGTTGGATTCTCAACCTTGCCCCGGAACAGATATACACGGACTATTACGATTATCTCTCCTTGTCGGCAAAAGGTAAATTAACCGCCCGGGAAGATATTCTGAAACTACTGCAACTATCCAAGCAAGGCGCCTTCTTGTTCGACACGGATTACGAGTGGCTAGACCGCTACAAATCGACCGTATCGGATTACATTATCGATACCCTCGTGAGTTACACGGAAACTTCCGTGAATATTCAGACAGAACCCGATCTGGCATTACAGATAGCCGATTCGATCTCCCTTTGCGATCAACTTAACGAATACGCGCTCCAATTACGGGTAAACGCTTACGCCGCCCTAGGCAAACACTCCCTTGCCAAGAAAAGCTACGAGAAGTTCACGAAAGAATACCTCAATGCCTACGGCGAGAAGTTTTCCAAGTCGTTTACCGACATTCGCTAATCAACGCCTCATCCATAAAGTTCACCGTATCCCGCAAGTCTTTTGTCCACGGCAACTCATGTTACCGCTCCCCCCTTTTCAAAGGACATCCCTCACTTTATGAACTTTATAAACTTTATAAACTTTATGAACCTTATGACCTTACTTTTTATTGGTTTAGATAAAAAATATTACTACTTTCGCATCAATTTACATGACAAAAAAATGCGTAGTTACGATTATATTATTGTCGGAAGTGGTTTAGCAGGTCTTTATACGGCCTATCGTGCGTCAGTTTACGGGAAAGTAGCATTGTTAACCAAATCCAATATCAGGGAAAGTAATTCTTATTTTGCCCAAGGTGGAATTGCTGCCGTTACCGGAGAAGATGATGCCCCGTTGTTTCACTTCCAAGATACGATCACGGCAGGAAGAGGTTTGTGCGACTATCCTGCCGTTCATGTTTTAGTAAACGAAGGACCCGTTCGCATACAAGAATTGATTAACGACGGTATGCACTTCGACACGGAGAACGGGGAACTCGCACTCGGTCTGGAAGGCGGACACCACCAAAAGAGGATACTACACGCCGGCGGGGACGCAACCGGAAGGATGATTACCAATTTCGTGATTGACAAAGTGGAACATTGTCCCTCGGTGGAAGTATTCGACAATCACGCTGTTATCGCCCTGTTACAAGACGAACACGGGTGCTACGGCGTCAGATGCTGGGATTTTAACGAAAACCGGGAAGAGGTATTCACGGGACACAACGTGTTACTCACCTCCGGCGGGACCTCCGCTATATACAAACGCACGACCAATCCCCACACCACGATCGGTGACGGACTGGCTCTCACGTTCGAGGCAGGATGCGAAATCGCGGATATGGAATTTATCCAATTCCACCCCTCCGCTATCTACACGCCCTCGGGAGAGGCTTATCTGGTCAGCGAGGCTGTCCGGGGAGAAGGTGCCCACCTGTTGAATCAACAGGGCGAACGCTTTATGGTAGGGAAACACGAGCTTGCCGAACTTGCCCCGCGGGATATCGTGGCGCAATCCATATTCCTGCAAATGAAACAGAACAATCAGGACTACGTTTACCTGTCATTGAAACATCTCGATCCGGAAAAGATAAAGAAACGCTTCCCGAATATATTTGAAAAGTGCGCGGAACTAGGCATCGACATGACTGACCGCATACCAGTCGCACCTGCCGCCCACTATACCGTGGGAGGTGTCAGAACCGACTTGAACGGGCGGACAAATATCCCCCACCTTTACGTGTGCGGGGAACTCGCTTCGTCCGGCATCATGGGAGCCAACCGACTGGCATCCAATTCACTCATAGAATGTCTGGTATACGGTAAACGTGCCGTGGAAGATTCCGTGCGGAACAGACGGGAAGCCCCGGTTCCGGAGATCACTCCCCGATTCCATTTGGATGCGCGAAAACTCGACGCTTACCTACAACTTAAAACCGAAGTCGCCGACATCATGACACGGGAAGCCGGAATCATCCGAAACAAAAGCGGATTACAGGAAGGCTTGAACCGTCTTGAAGCATTAAAAGCAAAAGAAAATTTTGAAGCAAACGAATACTATTCACTGGTTAGTAAAAACCTGCTCACCGTGGCGGAATTAATTATCCGTTCCGCCCTCTTCCGCGAAGAAAGCCGAGGCGGACATTTCCGCTCCGACTACCCGAACCCGGAAGATGCTTTTGTATGTCACATCATTCAACAAAAGGAAAAGGAAATCAGGACACTACCGGTACAATTGAAAATGGAAAACGAATAAATTTACGATTTATGAATTACGATTTACGATTAAACAAGCGTTGACATGTGGGTCGGAATCAAAAATCAAAAATCAAAAATCAAGAAATCTAAAATAGATAGTATGTACGACTCGCTAATAGAAAGACTAATCGACCTCGCCATTGAAGAGGATATCGCCACGGGGGACATCACGACCAATGCAATCATTCCCGTGCAGGCAAAAGCAGTTGCCGAGATGAAGGCAAAAGCCGACGGAGTTATCTCCGGGTTGGAAATCGCTAAACGAGTATTCGAGAAATTTGAAAAAGATATCGTATGGGAACCGTTAGTAAACGACGGAACCGCCGTGAAAAAAGGAGATATCATTCTACGAATCGAAGCAAGCTATCGTACTCTTTTGTTAGGCGAGCGATTATCGTTGAACATCTTGCAACGGATGTCCGGTATTGCCACGGAAACAGCCCGTTACATGAAAGAACTGGCAGGAACGCGTACCCGCTTGTTAGATACCCGTAAAACCGCACCGGGATTGAGAGTGCTGGATAAAATGGCTGTACACCACGGCGGAGGCTCCAACCACCGGATGGGATTATACGATATGATTATGTTGAAAGACAACCATATCAAGATTGCCGGAGGTATCCCCAACGCCGTGAAAGAAGCGCGTGCCCATCTCCCTCTCAGCATCAAACTGGAAGTGGAAACCACTACTTTGAAAGAAGTACAACAGGCACTTGACGCGGGAGCCGATATCATCATGCTCGACAACATGAGCAACGAAGCGATGACCGAAGCGGTAAAACTCATCGCGGGCAGAGCCAAAACCGAAGCATCGGGAAACATGAGCATCCCCCGTCTGAAAGAAGTTGCCGCCACCGGGGTAGATTACATCAGCGTGGGAGCGTTGACACACTCGGTCACGGCAATGGACATTAGCATGAACATCAAAATGAACTAATACACGGTTATGACACACAAGGAAATTGTCGATAGGATACAACAGTTGAAGAAAGAAAAAAACGCTATTATTCTGGCGCACTATTATACCCGCCCGGAAGTTCAAGACGTTGCCGATTATTTGGGTGATTCACTGGGACTCTCCCGCATGGCAGGAGAAACGGATGCCGATATTATCGTTTTCTGCGGGGTTCATTTTATGGCTGAAACCGCTTCCATCATCTCCCCGAACAAAAAAGTACTGATTCCGGCAGAAGGAGCCGGTTGCTCTCTGGCAGAAGGCGTCAGCGGGTACGACTTGCGGGAATGGAAAAAGGCAAACCCGGACGGTCTTATCGTCAGCTACGTGAACACGACCGCCGAGGTGAAAGCGTACACGGATTACTGCTGTACTTCATCCAACGCCTTGAAAGTCGTACAAAGCCTGCCGAAAGACAAAAAGATTCTGTTTGTTCCCGATAAAAACCTCGGTGCTTACATCCAAAAGGTAACGGGACGGGAAATGGAAATCTGGAATGGCGATTGCTGCGTGCATGACCGTATCGATGCCCAAATGATATTGGATAAACTGGAACAATACCCGGATGCCGACGCGTTGATACACCCGGAGTCCAGTTGTTCACACGACGATCGCGTATTGAATCATCCCAGAGCTTTCATGTATTCCACGGCAGGAATCATCAAACACGCCAAGGAATCACCGAAGCAACAATTTATCATCGCAACCGAATTGGAAACCATTCATAAGTTACAGGCGGATAACCCCACGAAAGAATTTATCCCCATTCATCCAACCGCAATCTGCGGACAAATGAAAAAAGTAACCCTTGAAAAAGTCCTCGACGCCCTTGAAAAAGAACAACACGAGGTACGCCTCCCCGAAGATTTAAGGCAGAGAGCGTGGTTACCGATCCAGAGAATGCTAGATATCAATTGAAAATGGAAAATGGAGAATTGAAAATGAACTCCTCCGTCAGCAAAGCTGACACCTCCTCTATAAACAGAGGAGGAGCTAGTGGCACTAGTCAAAGATAGTGATTAGAAATTAAGAGTGTAGAATTTGAAATAAAAGAAGTGTTGGCAAGTGGGGAGAAATCTAAAATCTACAATCATTAAATCTAAAATGGATAGAGGGAGTTCAATCTAAAATCATAAACCTAAAATCTAAAATTAAAACATGAACGTATCACTGAACTGGTTGAAAGACTATTTGAAGATAGACCAAAGCACTGAAGAGATTTGCAAAATACTGACAAGTATCGGACTTGAAGTAGGCGGCTACGAGGAGTTTGAGGCCGTGAAAGGAGGATTAAAAGGGCTGGTTATCGGTAAAGTACTGACTTGTGAAGAACACCCTGATTCTGACCACTTGCACGTGACCACGGTTGACCTCGGAACGGGAGAACCGGAGCAAATCGTGTGCGGTGCACCCAACGTCGCTGCCGGACAAAAAGTAGTAGTAGCTACTGTCGGTACAACCCTCTACAAAGGTGACGAAGAGTTCGTGATAAAGAAATCAAAAATCAGAGGAGTTGCCTCTAACGGAATGATCTGCGCGGAGGATGAAATAGGTATCGGCGAATCGCATGACGGAATCATGGTATTGCCGGAAGACACCCCTGTCGGGATACCCGCGGCAGATTATTTCAACGTTTACCGGGATACCGTTATCGAGGTGGATATCACCCCGAACCGTATCGACGGAGCCTCACACCTCGGTGTAGCCCGGGATTTGGCAGCCTACCTGCAACAGACACAAGACATATGGTACGCACTTCCTTCCGTGGAAGGCTTCAAGCCGGACAGCACGGGAGCCAAGATATCGGTACGTCTGGAAAGACCGGAAGCCTGCCGTCGGTATGCCGGAATCTGCATTGAAGGCGTTCAAGTAAAACCCTCTCCCGAATGGTTACAGAACCGGATGAAAGCGATCGGGTTGCATCCCATCAGCAACATCGTGGACGTGACAAACTATATCCTGTTCGGTCTGGGACAACCCCTGCACGCTTTCGACAAAGATAAAGTAAAAGGAGATGAAGTGATTGTCAAAAGTGTTGCCAAAGGCACGAAGTTCACCACACTGGACGGCGTGGAAAGAGAATTGCACGAGGACGATCTGATGATCTGCAACAGCGAGGCTCCCATGTGTATTGCCGGAGTATTCGGGGGACAGGAAAGCGGTATCTCGGAAACCACGACGAACGTATTCCTTGAAAGTGCTTGTTTCGATCCGGTATTCGTTCGCAAAACGGCTCGTCGCCACGGCTTGAACACGGATGCATCTTTCCGTTACGAACGGGGAACAGACCCGAATATCGTGATTTATGCCTTGAAACTGGCAGCCATGATGATCAAAGAAGTAGCGGGCGGAAAAATCACATCCGACGTGATAGACATCTACCCGACACCCGTGGAAGATTTCGAGGTGACCGTGAAATTCGACCATATCGACCGTCTGATCGGTAAAAAAATAGATCACTCCGCCATCAAAAACATCCTTCGTTCTCTCGAGATGAAGATCGTGAAAGAAGACGAAGAGGGTATGTTATTACATGTCCCCCCCTACCGCGTGGACGTGAAACGGGAAGCCGACGTGATCGAGGACATTCTTCGCATCTACGGCTTCAATAACGTGGAAGTACCCAATAGCGTGAAGTCCACGTTAAGTTACAGCGAAAAACCGGATGATTACCAATTGAAAAATATCATTTCCGACCTGTTAGCCGCCAACGGATTCAACGAAGTAATGAACAACTCGTTGACCAAAGCCAGCTATTACGAGGACCTCACCTCCTTCGACCCGACACGGACGGTCATGCTGTTCAACCCGCTCAGCGCCGATTTAGGAGCCATGCGCCAATCCCTGTTATTCTCCGGGTTGGAAAACGTAGCGTACAACATCAACCGGAAGAACCACAATTTGAAATTGTTCGAGTTCGGGAAAGCGTATACCTTCCACAAGAAAGAAGGTACCGACGATCCTCAAAAGCAATACAAAGAAGAAAATATGCTTTCTCTTTTCATCACGGGTAATAAAAATATCACGACATGGAACGCCAAAGAAGCCAAAACAGACTTCTTCTACCTGAAAGCCTATTGCGAAATGATATTGAACCGGCTCGGGTTGCAACCCGATAACTTGAAAATAGAGGCAAGCGACCGGGATATCTTCCGCGAAGGATTGACTTACAAGGCAGGTGACAAACATATTGTTTCCATGGGTATCGTGAGCAAAACACCCTTGAAGAAAACGGATGTAAGCCAAGAAGTCTATTACGCTGAATTCTCGTGGGAAAATATATTGAAAGCGATCAAAAACCAAACGGTCACTTTCGTGCCGCTACCGAAATTCCCTTCCGTGAAACGTGACCTTGCCCTTTTACTGGACAAGAAAGTGACATTCAAAGAAATCAAGGATACCGCTTTCCGCACGGAAAAATCTTTCTTGAAATCCGTCACCTTATTCGACGTTTACGAGGGCGAAAAACTAGGTGCCGACAAGAAATCATATGCCGTAAGTTTCACCCTGCTTGACGAGGAAAAGACGCTCACCGACAAACAGATCGACAAGATCATGAACAAGTTGATGGGAACTTACAAACACCTCTTCAACGCTGAAATCAGATAGTCACAAGTTAGCAGGTTACAAGTACAGGCAAAGCCTCTAACTTGTAACCTGCAACTCCCTATCATTTTCAATTTTCAATCCTCAATTTTCAATTGTTATGCGTTCCCTTCTCCCCTCTTTTGTACTGATTATCCTGTATTTCATCGCCGAAGAATTTTTTGGCCCGCGAATCGGTTTGATTGCCGTCATCATACTTGGTGCCGGAGAATTTTTCTACTCGTGGATAAAAGAAAAGAGAATAAACAAAACGACTCTCGCCAATACCCTATTTTTCATCGCTTTGGGAGTAATCGCCGTGTTATTGGAAGGAACATCTTTTGAAAGAATACAACAAACCATCGTGGAAGCCGCCATGTGTGTATTGTTAGGCGTTTTCGCTTTCACGAAAGCCGACATGACGAAGACATTGCCCGAATCATACCGGAACACCTTACAAATCACCCCGGAACAGCAACAAGCCATGCACAGGATGCTCGGATTGTTATTCTATCTACTTGTCATTCACACGGCTGTCGCTTTCGCTTCTGCCTTTCTCTGTAATGAAGAAGTACACGGTTTTATAGAAGGACCGTTATTATACATCCTGCTCGCCTTATTCTTCCTGACCTTCTTTGTCAAAAATCGTCTTCTAGCCAAAGCGGCACGTGACGACGAATGGTTGCCCGTGGTCAACGAGAAAGGGGAAGTTGTCGGAAAAGCCACCCGCCGCAGTGTACACTCCGGTTCCATGCTCCTCCACCCGGTAGTCCATCTCCACATCATGAATAAACAAGGAGATATCTACCTGCAAAAACGAAGCATGAAAAAAGACTTCCTGCCGGGTATGTGGGATACAGCAGTCGGCGGACATGTCGGGTTCGGGGAGAAAATTGAAGATGCCTTAAAACGGGAAACACAGGAAGAACTGGGAATCACTAAATTCAAAGCCCGGTTCCTCGGTTCTTACGTGTGGGAAAGTCCCCGAGAACGCGAACTCGTGTTCTCGTTCCTCTGTACCGCACACGACGCCATAGACATCCATAACGAAGAAGTTGACGAAGGACGTTTCTGGACTCGCGAAGAAATCGAGAATCCTGCCAACACCTCCATATTCACCCCCAACTTCTTGCACGAGTATCACCGGTTACTGAAAAAATAACCTTACACTTGCAAAGTTGTTGCACGCCCCGTTCTTCCCCCTTGCCTACCCTCAAAGAGGCTATATTTACATAGCATAAACACATCATAAACGCAAGTTTACGTTCATGCTACGTCCATGATACGTTCATGCTACGTCTTTGAGGTTAAGCAAGGGTAGCGTATGGTTCTGTAAAGCACGGAGAATCCCACAACACATGCAAGGAAGATTATACAAAAAGGATTGTCTAATTTCTTAGACAATCCTTTTTTATTCATTACAACCATCAATTAATACTCATCCTCGTTAAAGAAGAAATCATCTTTACTCGGATAGTCCGGCCAAATATCTTCAATACTCTCGAAAATCTCCTCGTCATCTTCAATATCCTGAAGATTTTCAATCACTTCCATAGGCGCCCCAGAGCGAATGGCGTAGTCGATCAACTCATCTTTTGATGCAGGCCAAGGTGCATCTTCCAATTTTGAGGCTAATTCCAGTGTCCAATACATAGTTATATCGTTTATATAGTTTTTTCTATTTTGCCGCGAATATATACTTTATTTCTAATAATACAACCTCTTTACAATATAGAAGGAATTATTTAGAAACATTACAAGTAAAATATTTCACTCACTAATAACGGGAATACGGCTAAATAGTTACATATAAATTCTATTCATCATCAGAGAAGTGAATTAACACTTTACGGTAAGTATTGAATATCTTTGCTTTAGACACGAAACCGAGATATTGATGATCTTGCAAAACTGGCAAATTCCATGCCCCGGAATCCTCGAACTTTTTCATGACAACCTCCATCGAATCATTGATATCAATCACCACGGAAGGCGTCGTCATAAAATCCCTCACGTAAGTCTTGGAATACATATCCTGATTGAACATCACCTTACGGATATCGTCCAATAACACGATGCCCAATAATTGCTGTCGATCATTCAACACGGGGAACAAGTTCCGGCTCGATTTGGATACGACTTTTACCAGATCCCCCAACGTGGCATCCACCCCGATGGTTTTAAAATCCGTTTCCACGACCTTGTTCAACTTCATCAAAGTCAACACGGCCTTATCCTTGTTGTGAGTCAGTAAATCGCCTTGTATAGCCAACCGACGGGCATAAATAGAATAAGGTTCCATGCCTTGACTCGTCAGATAAGAGATAACTGACGTCAGCATCAACGGCAGGAACAAAGCGTATCCCCCCGAAATTTCAGCGATCAGGAACATCGCCGTCAAAGGTGCTTTCATTACTCCCGACATCGTGCCCGCCATACCCGCCAACACGAAATGACTCGGTTCCACGTGACGGATACCACTGAGGTTTATCAACATGGCAACCAAGAATCCGGCAACACCACCCGTGAACAAACTCGGCGCAAATACACCACCTACTCCACCGCTACCATTCGTCAGTGCCGTGGCGATCACCTTCACGAAAATCAAACCGACCACGAAAAGAATCAACATCAACGTACTATCCCGAAAACCGAAAAAATACGTGTTATTCAATAATTTATCGGAATGCCCAGCCATCAAATCATCCAACGCCGAGTAACCTTCACCGTATAGCGGGGGAAAAATAAAAATCACCACTCCCAATAACGCTCCACCGATAGCCACCCGTTTCCAGATATTTTTCACCCGCCCGATCAACTGCTCTATCCGGATATTCATCCGAACGAAATACACGGACAATACCCCGGCAAAAACACCCAAAATAACATAGTACGGGAAATTAGCCATCACGAACTTATCGGTAATCTGATACGAGAACACGAAACCGTCGCCCATCAGGAAGAAAGTCACGACATACGAGGTAATAGCGGTAAACATTAAAGGTACTAACGAAGCCATCGTCAAATCAAGCATCAGCACTTCCAGCGTGAACACAATTCCGGCAATAGGAGCCTTGAATATTCCGGCAATAGCACCGGCCGCACCACACCCGATCATCAATGTCATTACCTTATAGTTCATCCTGAACATACGCGCCAGATTCGAACCGATCGACGCCCCGGTCAATACAATAGTTGCCTCCGTTCCGACAGATCCACCGAACCCGATAGTCAATGTACTGGCAATCATAGAGGAGTAATTGTTGTGCGGTTTTATCATACTATTCCGACGAGAAATAGCGTACAAAACCTTCGTCACCCCGTGACTGATTCCCTCTTTCACGAAAAATTTCACGAACAACGTCGTGAGCAGAATACCGATAACAGGGTACACGAAGAAAAACAAGCTACCGCTATCCACCTGCATCCGTTCCGTGAAGAACACGTGAGTGTAATGTACCATATTTTTCAACACCACTCCCGCCAACCCGGTTACAATACCCACCAAGATACTCAAGATCACGATGAACTGTTTCTCCTTAATATTGCGAACACGCCACACCAAGAATCTCCCAAGTAACCCCTTATCGCTTACCTCCGCCATAAATAGAATTGTAAATACCTGAAATTATTTTTTTATCACACTTTTCAACGAACCGTATAGCGGATAAAATTCAAGGGCAATCCCCTCGTTATTGATCACATCCAACGGGAATTGCTTGATCACGCCTAACTGTGGAATAACACCGCTTACCGTCATCAGTACTTCTTTACCTTTCAAAAGGTAAATGTCAGCGGTTGCCGGCTCTCTGTAAAACAACGAGGGAACCGGACGGGCAGACTCTTTTTGCGGTGCGTCTTGTTTCCGTACCAACAAATTACGAAGTTCCACAATATAAGGCTGTGCCGAAACATTATTCTTAGCCGTTATCCCGTCTTCCGCGGAAAAACGGAATAAAACAACAGCTTCGTCCGCTTTCTCGGGTACAAAGGTAAATGTACGAACAACTTTACTCCGCACCTTCTTACCCATGAAAAGACTCATATAATCCTGTTCCAGTTTATCCAACGCTTTTAGAGCCTCGGCAGTAGCCGTTCCGTTGGTTAAAAGTTCCAATCTCTTTTTCCGTATGGCAAATAAATCTTCCGTGATTTCGCTCACGTAATCTTTTTCTTCCTTCAGCACATGACGCTCGATCGGATCCCATACTCTACGAATCTCTCCCTCTACTTCCATCTCCGTGAAATTGGAATCCAACACCTCTTTTTGCGTGGAACGCAACCCGAAACGCACGTAATCAATATCGGCATCCGCGGCTTCTTTATCCGGCGCGTACACCATTTTCCCGTCGTGACTATTATTGGTAGCCCCGCTTCCCAATCCGGCCAAAAAACCTTCCGGGGTCACGTTGACCGTTATCGAATTATATTCACCTGCGGCATTCAGCGTGTACATCGCTTTGGTATCCGGCAACGCTTTCGGCACGAAACGGATATTCTTGATCGTCCATTCCTCTCCCGGCGTCATGATTTCCGGCTGCACCCCCAATTGCTGCATGGCATATTTACGGAAAGGTCCCGGCACAGCCTCCACACACTCCATCGTGACCACTATATCATAACCGATCTTCGGCAAGGCATAATTCACAGATACAGGAGTCGTCAATTCTCTCTTCTTCTGTCCTAAAACAGACAGGGATACTAATCCCATCAACCCGATAATCAATAAAAGTCGTTTCATTTCGTTTATCACTACTTAGCAATATTATATGTTTCCAACGTTTTCCACACCAACCCCAGCTTATCCGCGATGTCGCCCGCCCGGACTCCCCTCATTCCAAATTCCGCGGCTGCCAGATCACCCGCCTTACCGTGCGCGTAAACACCGATAACGGCTGCATCCAACGGCTCGTGTCCGCTTGCCAGCAACGCGGCAATGATTCCGGTCAACACATCTCCCGCCCCTCCTTTTGCCATTCCCGGGTTTCCTGTCATATTAAAATAACAATTACCGTCGGGAGAGGCTATCACCGTGCGCGCACCCTTCAATACTACATACAGTTGGTGTAGACCTGCAAAGGTGCTTAATTTATTTAATCTATCAAAATCATTTTCACTTTTTCCTGCCAATCTCTCGAATTCTTTCGGGTGAGGCGTCAACACGGCTCCCCGGGGTACCATACTCAACAATTCTGCGTCGGCAGCAAGCAGATTCAAGGCATCGGCATCAATCACCATTTTCCCCCGCCATGCCTTCAGCAACCGACGCATCCCGTACCTCGTCACATCACTCGTCCCTAAACCGGGTCCGATCCCGACGGCCTGCACCCTAGACAAATCGTTCACGCCCGAGAAACAGTAGGCACTCGAGTCCACTTCCACCAATGCCTCGGGCACGGCAAAATGGATCATCTCTTTCACGGAACGAGGCACATGCACCGTCAACAATCCCGTTCCCGAACGAATGGCTCCTCTTGCCGCCAAAACGGCGGCTCCCGGCATCGCGGGAGTCCCCGCTATTAATAAGGTATTCCCCAAGGTCCCTTTATGCGAAAACTTCTCCGGCATCAGCAAACGGGAAGCCACCGCTTCCTCGGTCAAAAAATAATAAGAAGTATCCCGTTCCCGCAAAATACCCGGATGCAAATGAATATCCAATACCTCTACTTCCCCGACATACTTCCCGTTCTCCGGGAACATGAATGCCAGTTTAGGAAATTGAAATGTAAAAGTGTAATCAGCCTCCACGATAGCCCCGTCATTCTCCCGGTTATCTTCACCGAGTAAACCGGAAGGAATATCTATTGCCACAATTGTATTAGGCAACTCGTTCACCTTTCGAATGACATCCCCCAAAAATCCGGTCACCGGACGATTCAACCCGGCACCGAAAATCGCATCAATAATAACACTGTTTTCATCCGGCAGAAAATCTTCCGCTTTTTCCACCTCGATACACACTCCCCCGTTTCGTACAAAACGCTCCCTGTTCACGGCACAGTCGGGCGATAATTGCTTCCCCGGACACAAATCGAACACCTTGGTTATCAACCCTTTTTCATTCAACAACCTAGCCACGACATACCCGTCGCCGGCATTATTCCCGCTCCCCGCCAGAATGTTAAAAATATGACCACGTGAAAAAAAAATCAATAATTTTTGTGTCAATAAACTAGCCGCCCTTTCCATCAGATTCAACGACGTTATCGGCTCATTCTCAATCGTATATTCATCCAATTCCCGCAGTTCGGATGTCTTGAAAATTTTTCTATATTCGTTCTTCATAACAGAGTTCAAACGTTTTCAAGGACTAAAGATAAAAAAATAAATTATATTTGCGTGCTGTTAGCGTGAATGAAATAATTTTAATATTAATCAATACAAATCAAAAACAAAAGTTATGTTTAAAAATCATCCTAAAGGGTTGCTTACCGCGGCTCTAAGTAATATGGGAGAACGTTTCGGCTACTACATCATGAATGCCGTACTCGTGTTGTTCCTATGTTCTAAATTTGGTTTGAGTGAAGCTGCCAGTGGTACTATCTACTCTTTCTTTTACGCCGGTATATACATTTTAAGCCTTGTCGGAGGTCTTATTGCTGACCGCACGCAAAACTACAAGGGTACCATTAAGACCGGTCTTGTAATTATGGCATTAGGATACATTATCCTGTCCATTCCAATCCTCGCTACCGCGGCAAACACGACTTGGTTGTTGACGCTCACTTGCGTTGCCCTGTTCCTCATTGCCTTCGGTAACGGTTTGTTCAAAGGTAACTTGCAAGCTATCGTGGGTCAGATGTACGATAACTTCGAGGCAGACGCCGCCAAACAAGGTCCGGAAGCTCTCAAAATCGCGAAAGACAAGCGGGATTCAGGATTCCAAATCTTCTACGTGTTCATCAACGTGGGTGGTTTGATTGCCCCGTTCATCGCTCCGGTTTTACGCCAATGGTGGTTGGGAACAAACGGATTCACTTACAACGCGCAACTCCCGGCACTTTGCCACGAGTATATTAACAACGCTGCCGCTATGGCACCGGAAGCTCTTGCCAACTTACAACAACTTATGGTTGCTGCCGGTGGAGCCGTTTCCGACCTGACCGCATCTTGCAGCCAATACCTGCAAATTTTCAATGAAGGTATTCACTACTCATTCATTGCATCTGTTGCAGCCATGCTTATCTCTCTTGTAATTTTCTTTATTTCACAAAAGACTTTCCCGAATCCCGCGAAAAAAGCTACAACTCAAAGCGTAGACTACACCCCGGAGGAGAAAGCTGCTATGGCTAAAGAAATTAAACAGAGAATGTACGCGTTATTTGCTGTTTTGGGTATAGTTATTTTCTTCTGGTTCTCATTCCACCAGAACGGTATGTCACTTTCATTCTTCGCCCGCGACTTCGTGGATTCCTCTGCAGTCGCTCCTGAAGTATGGCAAGCAATCAACCCCTTCTTCGTGATTGTCCTTACCCCCATTATCATGGCTATTTTCGGGGCTCTCGCAAGACGCGGTAAAGAAATTTCAACTCCCCGCAAAATCGCTATCGGTATGTTCATCGCAGGTATGGCCTTCTTGTTCCTTGCAATTTTCTCCTTGATGAAAGGTTATCCTTCAGCAGATTCATTCAAATTACTGCCTATCGCGGAGCAAATGGCAAGCAAGGCTCACTGGTGGGTTCTTATCGCCACTTACTTCTTCTTGACAGTTGCAGAGTTGTTTATCTCTCCTCTTGGATTATCCTTCGTGTCAAAAGTTGCTCCCAAGAGCATGCTCGGTTTATGTCAAGGTCTATGGTTAGCGGCTACAGCTCTCGGTAACCTTCTGCTTTGGATTGGTCCCCTTATGTACAACGCATGGCCAATCTGGCAATGCTGGACTGTATTCTTAATCGTATGCCTTGTATCCATGGGTGTTATGCTTGGTATGGTAAAATGGCTTGAAAGAGTTACAAAATAAGCAACAACTTTATTCATATAAAAAGAGGCTGCACGATGCAGCCTCTTTTTGTATCTTTATAACCGCCGTAACAGTTACGGCGGTTACAGAATAATAATTATCATTGTTGGCTTTCCGGTTCGCATGAACAAGTGTAATCCTATTGAAGAGCCACTGTAAAACCGCAGTAAAGTTACCTTTCTTACCAATATCGCTCCGTTCGTGCATTTATGTTGCTCCATGTAAGATAGGGGCAACATAGATGCACGAACACCTCAAGCACGGTAAAAACAGTAGCTTTAGGGTTATTTCTCTTTGGCTTTGCGGTTAAAGTAAGGATAATTAAACACGATTATTGGACTAATCAAGCCACTCCCTTGTATTTAGATTGCTCTAAAGGACAGACATATTTAATAAGAGTACATTATTGCCTTACTTCCCTATGATTATTCATTCAGTTCATATCGTCATTCTCGTATAGAATTAATAGGCTTTTTCGATGCGGCATATAATAAAATTCCTTCACCTACTGTTTCAATTGAAAGTCTGCAAGAAACAATTGAGCTATTGCAAGAAAAAAACAAAAAACTAAAAACAGATTTAGCAGCATCTGAAGCAAAATTGAAAAACATTTCAATGATTATAAATGATATAAAAGAAGACTAGAAAAAAACGTGGAATACGGTGCCTTGCAAGCATTCCGTATTCCACGTTTACACAAAATCTTGGTTAATCTTCCTAGAAATGAATCTGCAACCCCACTCCCAACACTTCTTTAAACTGAACCCGCGGTCCGGCGGTTCCGTCTTTCTGCGCGATCTTCACGTCATTATCATACAGCAAGTTGGTAGACAACGTGGTTGAAAACCATTTATTGATAGCCATATTCAACTGCACGTCCCAACGGACATCAATATTCTGCGGATCTTCCAAGTAATTGGAATACAATTCCAAACGGGAATAAATCGTCATGTTCTGCAAAAACTCGTAGTTTACTTCGGCCTTCAAGTTGGCACCGAACTCTGATAGCAAATGTTTTCCCTTGTCCACGCCAAAAGCACCTTCATCCGACAGGCGTTTATTTGCCACGATAGTTCCCCGCCACGAAGCAGGAGTAATGGTCGCCGTAAATATTTTATTCGGACTCCACGTGGCACCGACTCCAATCACTAAATACCCGGGCGCCAAGAATTTAGATATAAAATCAGAATCCTCGATGTTATAATCATAACCCTTGGCAAACTGCGTGTTAAAGTTCAACAAGGCACTCCAGTACCAAGCTTTATACATCTGATAACCGTATGTAGAGGCGAAATAGATCTTATCGTTTGTCTTCCGGGCGCTTTTCCCGTCATTCTTGGTCAAACCGTATCCCAATTCCAAACGATTTTGCCATAATTGACGATCGCGTTTAAAATCGGCACTGTACGTTATCTGGCTATCAAATGCCATCGCGGACTCACCTCCGGCAGACCAACTACTCAAGCTAACCTGTGTCAATTTCAACCCGAAATATCCCGCTTTAGTCCAAGCCGTATCCCTTACGGGCTGCGCATCCAATTGCCCCCATCCCAACAGGAACAAGGCAATACATAAAAATCCTCTCATCATATTCTTTTTAAATAATTCGTGATATAATTCTACAAAGTAACTTTATCACATGAAACGTGAAACAATGAAAATTTGTTACACGTTAAGTTCATAAACTCAAACTTTAGCACAAAATTCGGATATCTTCACGATCAATTTAACCGCATTCTCCATGGATGACACGGGAATATACTCGTAACGCCCGTGAGAATTATGTGCCCCGTTAGACAAATTCGGGGTGGGCAATCCCATGAAAGACAATTTCGAGCCGTTAGTGCCTCCCCGGATAGGCACAAACAAAGGTTTGATACCTAACTCCACCATGGCCTGCTTGGCAATATCCACGATGTACCGTACAGGTTCAAGTCGTTCTTTCATGTTCGCGTACTGATCCTTCATATCCAACAATACCGGCAAATCGTATTTTCTGGTAAACTCCCGAACACCGTTCTCGATTACCCCTTTGCGCCACTCGAAAGTTTCTCTATCAAAATCACGAATCAATATTTCAAGTACCGTTTCTTCCACGGTTCCTTTTATGGAATAAATATGGAAAAAGCCTTCGTAACCGGAAGTATACTCGGGAGCCTCCTTTTTCGGCAGACTTGCCATGAACTCGTTGGCTACCTTGATAGAATTAACCATCTTGTTTTTAGCGTAACCGGGGTGGAAATTCCTTCCCTTGAACGTCAAGCGAGCCAAAGCCGCATTAAAATTCTCGTATTCCAATTCCCCGATCTCACCCCCATCCAAGGTATAAGCGAACTTAGCCCCGAATTTCTTCAAATCAAAATGATCAACTCCTTCTCCAATCTCCTCGTCCGGGGTAAAGCAAACGGCAATTCTCCCGTGTTTGATTTCCGGATGCTGAATCAAATACTCCATCGCCGTCAAAATCTCGGCAATACCCGCTTTATCATCCGCACCCAAAAGGGTATTCCCGTCCGTCACAATCAAATCCGTCCCCACGTAATTCTTCAACTCGGGGAAATCATCCGGCGACAAAGTAAACCCTTTTTCTTTATTTAAAAGAACATCTGTACCCTTGTAGTTCCCGATTATCTGTGGTTTCACGTGTTTACCCGTCATATCCGGGCTAGTATCCATGTGGGCGATAAACCCGATAGATGAACACTCCTTGTCCGTGTTCCCGGGCACAAATCCCATCACATACCCGTAATCATCTACTGACACGTCCTGCATACCCATTGCTTGCATCTCCTCTGAAAGAAGATAAGCAAATTCCAATTGTCCCGGTGTGCTCGGAATCAACCCGGTTTCCCGATCCGATTCCGTGTGTATCTTCGCATACCTGAGAAAACGCTCAACTACTGGCAACATAAAACAATTTTAAATTTTAGACTTTAAATTTTAAGTTTTAAATTATCCAATTTCGACTCAGACTGCCATTGCAATCTAAAATCTACAATTTAAAATTTAAAATTAATAAGCTCTCGCTATCAACACCCTCCTGTGCGACGGCTTCCCTGTCACCATGCACTTACCTTCTTCCTCGGGAGCATCAAACGGGATACAACGAATCGTGGCTTTCGTCTCGTTCTTGATCTTCTCCTCCGTTTCCGGGGTTCCGTCCCAATGACACAAGAAGAACCCGCCTTTCGTGTCAATCAACGTTTTGAACTCCTCGTAAGAATCCACTTTCGTGATCCAATTGTTACGCCGATCCAGTGCCAATTTGTATATATTCTCCTGAATCTCGTCCAATAACTTCTCGATGTGTAATTCAATACCTTCCAAGGGTAACGTTTCCTTGGTCAAAGTATCGCGACGTGCCACTTCAATCGTTCCGTTTTCCAGATCACGCTCTCCCATGGCCAAACGCACGGGAACACCTTTCAACTCGTAGTCAGCAAATTTCCAACCCGGTTTCTGCGTGTCCCGATCATCGAACTTAACCGTGATTCCTGCTTTCTTCAGTTTCTCGATTAAACCGCTAACCGTTTGACGGATTTTCTCCAATCCCTCCATGCTCTTGTAAATCGGAACTATCGCCACTTGAAGCGGAGCCAGTTTCGGCGGCAACACCAAACCGTTATCATCGGAATGAGCCATAATCAACGCTCCCATCAAACGGGTAGAAACTCCCCAAGATGTGGCCCACACGTACTCTTGTTTCCCCTCTTTCGTGGTAAATTGCACGTCAAAAGCCTTGGCAAAATTCTGTCCCAAGAAATGAGAAGTACCCGATTGCAGAGCCTTCCCGTCCTGCATCATGGCCTCGATCGTCAGTGTATCCAAAGCCCCGGCGAAACGCTCCGTTTCACTCTTGTGTCCCATGATAACGGGCATTGCCATCCATTTCTCGGCAAACTCGGCATACACGCGTACCATCTTATGAGCCTCCTCGACAGCTTCTTCTTTCGTGGCGTGAGCCGTGTGACCTTCTTGCCACAAGAACTCGGCAGTACGCAGGAACATACGCGTACGCATCTCCCAGCGCATCACGTTAGCCCATTGGTTACACAAGATCGGAAGATCCCGGTACGACTGAATCCAATTCTTGTAAGTATTCCAGATAATCGTCTCGGAAGTCGGACGAATAATATATTCTTCTTCCAACTTGGCAGCCGGGTCAACAACTACCCCGCCCCCGTTGGGATCATTTTTCAATCGATAATGAGTTACAACCGCACACTCCTTGGCAAATCCCTCCACGTGGTCAGCTTCCTTGGAAAAGAAAGATTTGGGAATCAACAACGGGAAATAAGCATTGCTATGCCCGGTGTCTTTAAACATCTGGTCCAACTGACGTTGAATCTTCTCCCATATGGCATAACCGTAAGGTTTTATCACCATACATCCTCTTACTGCTGAATTCTCTGCTAATCCGGCTTTCACGACCAGATCATTGTACCATTGTGAATAATTCTCTTCTCTTGAAGTTAAAAACTTAGCCATCTCATTATTTTTTGATAAAACAAGCGCAAATTTACAATAAAAACTAGGATTTCCGATTTTTATTTTCTATTTTTATCATGATAATAGGCATTTTGCCTTTTATTCGTGCAAAATGCAACCGACAGATTGACAAGTTTATGACTTGTTAGCATGAAAGTAGGAGAAATAAACATAGCGTGGTACGCAATTTGTTATATTATAGAATAAACCAAGACACTCAAAAATTGTCATACAAGAAAGAAATAAATTTACAGCCATGAAGATAGCGTTATACATTTCAGCATTAGCAGTCATTTTCGGTGCCTGCTCTTCCTCGCAAAATTTCACACGAGCGCAGGAAGACGATATCTACTATGTTCCCGGGCAACGTTCTCTTTTCGCGCAGGAAATCAAGAAGAAAACGGGCGTGGACATCGTAGCGGACAAGAACTCATCTTCCAAAGAGAATACAGCAAACGATAAAGTCTATCCTAAAGAACAAGACAACAGCGTGAATCCTAAATCTCACGCCATAGGAATGGCACGTTACGCTACTGAAAAACAAGTACAGAAAGAAGAAGAAAGAACGGGACAACCCGTGACAAGAATTGAAGTTTCGGAAGGCGACGGGTATTGGCTCGGGGGCTTCAGAGGCTCCGATAACGACTTGGAAGAATGCGTGCGCATCATGAACCGTTACCCGGAAGGCTTTGCTTATTTCGGCAACGGGTATGAAATCGCCCAAAACCTGTCATTCAGCTCCGACTGGAACGTTTTCACGTTAAACGGTCGTTACTGGTGGTTCCCCAGCAACTCGAATATTTCATTATATAACGAAATGATCTTCGGTAATTACCCGAAATACATTTGGACAGTAGCATGGAACGATCCCCGTTTCGACAGTTTCGCGTGGAGCAACCGCGTGGCATTCGGTTGGGATCGTTGGGGATGGAGAGGTTCTTTCGGATGGGGTAACTCGTGGGGATGGGATCCTTATTGGAATAACTACGGGTATTATCACGGATATTACGACCCTTGGGGTTGGAATTCATGGGGCCCAAATTACGGTTACTACCCGGGATGGGGTTATCCGCACTGGGGACATCGCCCGGGATGGGGACACCACGGACCGAACTGGGGACATCATCGTCCGGGTTGGGGTGGTGCAGTGGAAAGACCAACGGCTTCAATAACCCGTTATGCTCCTAAAAAACAGTACACGACAAATCGTAACGCCCGGTCGTACAGCACGTACTCCCGCTCTTCGAGAAGTTCCGGCACAACCAGAAGCAGTAGCTTCGACCGCGGTAATTCAGGCTCAACCTACAATCCGTCATATAGTTCCGGAAGTTATTCCAGAGGCAATAGCAGCGGCGGATCATATGGTAGCAGTTCCAGTTCCCGCTCAAGCGGTGGCGGTAGCGGACCAGTTGAACGTACAAACACGGGCAGCAGAAGATAATGTCTAAATTAATACTTTTGGATATGAAAATATTATATATACTCCCGGTTCTATTCCTCTTCACATTATCAGCTTCAGCACAAAACGAGGAAGATGCGCTTAGATTCTCCAGAATAGTCCCATTCGGTTCCGCAAGGGTTACTGCAATGGGTGGAGCTTTCACAGCACTGGGTGGTGATTTAACAACTTTATCAATGAATCCCGCCGGTATAGGGGTGTTCCGTAAATCCGAGTTTAGCTTTACTCCGATGATGGATTTCGCCCATGCCAAAACAAAAGGAATTGATAACGAAAAAAACATGTTTATCATGAGTAATGCCGGATTGGTATTATCCTTTAGTCCTAATAATAGAATATTAAAGAATTTCAATGTCGGTTTCAACTACTCGACCTTGAATAACTTCAACAGGAATATTTTCCAAGGATATTACGAAACAGACGGTAATTCATCCTTAGCAAACGTGTGGAAAGAAGAAGCAGACGGAAAATCGCCTCAACAGTTGAACGATTTCACTACAGGATTAGCTTATGACGCTTATATGCTTTATTTAAGCAAAGAAGCTATCGAAAACAAGGATTATAATTACGAGAATCCCATTCGGGAAACAGATCAACTGCAGCACTATAAATACACGAGGGAACGAGGATTCCAAGGTGAATATGCCATATCGCTCGGTGGTAATCTCAGTGATAAATTCTATTTCGGGGCAACACTCGGAATTCAATCCCTGCACTATAAATCATATTCAGTTTATACAGAAGAGATAATTGGAAAAGACATAACAAATAAACTGGAAAAATTCAGTATGTATCAAGATTTCACATCAAGCGGTACTGGATTAAATTTCAAAGCAGGATTTATATTCCGTCCGATTCCGGCTATTCGTATCGGTGCGGCAATTCACACTCCGACATACTATAATTTAGATGCATTTGCGCAAAATAATGTATCGGCTAAATTCTCTGAACTACCAGTAGAAGATGCAGAACCAAAGCCCGGCTTTGAATATGGATGGACTGCCTATACAGATTATTCATACAAGCTGAAAACCCCATGGCGGGTAATGGCAGGCGTAGCTATCGTTCTCGGGCAACGGGCAATCATTAGTGGTGATTACGAGTACGTGGACTACACGGCAGCAAAATTCACAAATGATGATGCAAAAAATGAATACTTAGAAACCAACAACGCAATCAAAGACATCTACAAAGCCACCCATAATTTTAGAGCAGGTGCCGAGTTTAGACTCAACAGTGTTTTCTGCCTCCGTGGCGGATACGCTCTTTCGGCTTCTCCTTATAAAAAGGGTGAAATGAATGAAGATAATGACATTCAAATATATTCAGGCGGTTTAGGGGTAAATCTCGGTTCATTCTATGCCGATGCCTCTTACATGCACAAGAAGTCTGACATCAACGGGTTGTTCTATTACTATGAAGCACCTTCCGGTGTAATCGAATCCCCGGAATTCAACACGAAATTCAAAAACAACGAATTCAGACTTACATTAGGTTTCCGGTTCTAAATAAAGAGTTGTAATATAATAAAAATGCCGTCGCAAAAATTGTGACGGCATTCTTTTCATATTGTCAGTTCCTAGAACTTCCATCCGGCAGATAACTGGAATACACGGTTTTGGTTATTACCGTAAGTTTTATCCTTTTCAACCACGTTAGTCAATCCCAAATTGTAACGAGCCGATAAAACCAATCCCATATCGAAATCATAGGATAATCCCATTCCGAAACTCAAATCTACCGTATTCAAATGTTTTATAGTGGATTTCGTTTCAGTTCCTCCATGCTTTGTTTTATGCTTTCCATTCAAGGCAAATCCCAATTGCGGACCAAGATCAACACTCAAACCTTCCCACACGTAGAACTTCGCCAAAACGGGAATATTCAAATAATTCACCCTCATCCAATATTTAGTACCTCCCTCTTTCCCTTTATCACCTTGCCGGGAATAGATCAACTCGGTTTGCAAACCAAATAAATCATTGAACTTGAATTCGGCAAAAGCTCCCACAAGGAAACTCAATTTACTTTTATTCGGGCCATCACTTATACCGGCCACGTTGAATCCGAATTTCGGACCGAAATAAAATTCCGTACCGGTTATACCTTCGACTTTGCTCTTGAACGCGGTCTGAGCATGAACACTTCCTAACGTGACCATAGCGATCACCACTAATAAAAACTTTTTCATTCCATCAAATTTTAGATTATTCAATTACAATAACTCACAATGTATTAACACTACGTAACAACTCTATCAAAAAACAGACCAAAACAATACTTATTTTATTGTATTATTATAAGTCCCATCCTGTAAAGTCTTTACAGCCGCGTTTAACACTTTGTTCTGCTCATTGGAAATCTTGTATAACTCTGTCATATTCCACAAATCCCGAGCAATCAAGGATTTCACGAATAATTTTATTTCCGGAATAACCGGAGTCAACAGTTTCTCGTCCTTTTTCACACCCTGTTTCTCCCCTTTCTGCACAATCTCGTTCACCATGGCGTCGGTCACTTGAAAATCCTTCTTGAACATCTCAAACTTCGGGTATTTTTTCTTCAAAGCATCCCGGTTCTTATCCACGTAATTCAAAGTAAATTCACCGATAACACCCTTCGCCAACAAACGATTGAAATAACTGTAATTCACGTTCGTATCAATCGGCACGAACACGTCGGGAATAATACCCCCCCCGCCATAAACCAAACGATGCTCCTTCTTCGTGTAGTATTTCGTGGAATCCGTCAATGCGATACTGTCGGCATTCAGCAACTCCCCGTTAGCGTAACGTTCATACAATTCTATCTGGTAATCTTTTCCCTTGTACGGTTTTTGGATACACCGTCCGGACGGTGTAAAATAATGGGATATCGTAAGACGAATAGCAGACTTATCAGCCAAAGGGTATTGACGTTGCACCAATCCTTTACCGAAAGAACGACGTCCGACGATTAACCCGCGGTCCCAGTCCTGCACGGCACCTGCCAAAATTTCACTGGCAGAAGCGGAGTTGCCGTCAAGAAGCACGACAACCCGACCATCTTGGAATAATCCAGCGGGAGTAGAAAACTCTTCAGCCCTGCCATAAGCGGGACTATCCGTGTACACAATCATCTTTCGCCCGTCCAACAAGTGATCGGCAAGACCGATAGCCGCCCCCATGTAACCACCGCCATTACCTTGCAAATCTATAATCAAATCTTTCATCCCTTCTGCCTGCAATTGCTTCACGGCCTTTTCAAACTCCTCGACAGTCGTGGCAGCAAAACGGGCAATCTTGATATACCCGATATTCTTGTCAATCATGTACGCGGCATCGACACTGTAAATCGGAATCATGTCCCGCACGATATTGAAATCAATCCATTCATTCCCTCTCTTCACCTTAACTTTCACCACGGTTCCTTTCTCCCCTTTCAAACGCTTCCTCACGTCCGTGTTACTGATACCGATTCCCGCTATATTCTCCCCGTCAACCTCCGTAATCCGATCACCGGCGAGCAACCCGACCTTTTCAGAAGGTCCTCCCGCGACCACGTCAACCACGGTTAAGGTATCATGAAGCACGTTAAACTGTATCCCTATACCGAAAAACCCTCCTTCCAAAGGTTCATTTGCCTCTTCCAATTCCTCCCGGGGTATATACACGGAATGGGGATCAAGGTCAGCCAACACTTTCACGATAGCATCCTCCGTAATCTTTTTCAAATTAACCGTATCCACGTAATATCCGGCTATCAATTGCATTAATTGTTGATACTTGATAGACTGTTCCCGCACGGCTTGCATATCCCGTTGCGCCGAAACACTTTGCCAACTCAAACAAGCGATTAACAGAGCAACCGCCGATAGTAAAACTCTTTTCATATAATATATATTTAGTATTCTCTCTTTTCTACGAGTAACATTTGCAAATGTAACACTCCGAAAGCATTAATTCTATTAACAGAGTCTTAAATTAATTATTTTTCCAACTCTATCAATTCCAAATTCTCAATCCGATCCCCGTTGATTTCAAAGCGTGCGGCTGTTCTCACGGTATGAAAACCGAATTTTCCCGCCGCACCGGGGTTTATATGCAAACAATCCAATAATTGATCGTATTTCACTTTCGCGATATGCGAATGACCGCAAACAAATAATTTAGGTCGTTCCCGTCGTAAAACATCCGCCGCCTTCTTGTCATAATGACCGGGATATCCCCCGATATGAGTCATCATCACCTTCACCCCCTCGCATTGGAAAACCTCCGTCCCCGGAAACATTCTACGCAACAATTCCCCATCAATATTCCCGTACACGGCACGCAACTTAAACCGTTTCGCTAAAGCATCCGCCACCGCCACATCCCCGATATCCCCACAATGCCACACTTCATCACACGCTTTAAAAAACTCCACAATCTTCGGGTCTAACCACCCGTGGGTATCTGATAATAAACCGACTTTCATATTTTTAAATTTATGATTTATGATTTATGATTTATGATTTATGATTTTAAACTTCCTCCCCCCTTCGGGGTATTGAGCCCGGAAACCGGTCTCGAACTGGCTCTCGTTCGACAGACAACGAGCAAGCTCTCTGTCTGTTCTCTCTTACTCGCCAGTTACCCTCTATAAACAGAGGGAGAGCTGAATTACTCACTGTCTTCGGTGAGAGTCACCAACTCCTCCTCTGTTTATAGAGGAGGTGGCAGCCAAAGGCTGACGGAGGAGTTCTTTTCATTTTCAATTTTCAATTCTCCATTTTCAATTGTCAATTGTCACAACGCTTCCCCGTTCCGTCGTGTTCTCCACGAACACGCATACCGGTAATTCCTGCTGCATCTCTTCCACGTGAGAAATCAGACCGACAACCCGATTCTCTTCCCGCAACGACTTGAGTGTTTCAAAAACGACACGCAAAGACTCTTTGTCAAGAGAACCGAATCCCTCGTCCAAGAAAAAGAAATTCTGGTCACTCCCCGTCAAATGCCGGATATTATCGGTCAACGCCAACGCTAACGAAAGAGAAGCTTGAAATATCTGTCCCCCGGAAAGCGTGCGGGCGCTACGGGTTCGTCCCTCGTTCATGTAATCCCGGATCACGAAATCATTATCCTCGTCCAACTCCAACTTCAAACGCTGGCGAGTCATCCGATAAAAACGCTCGTTCGCCGCGTTACACAAATTCTGCAAATAAATCGACGACACGAATTTCACGAAATCATTCCCGCGGAACAAACTTTTCAATACCTGCAAATTCCGAAGCCGAGCATCCAAAACATCCAACTCCTTCCCAATCTTCACCCGTGCCGCGGCACGGTTTTCCATATCTTTGACTTGATTTGCCAACGCGCCATGTTCCGCCAACACTTCCCTCTCCCGTAGCCGATACTCTTCCAGTTGACGCGCCAATGCCTCGTGCTCCTCCGCCCGGTACTCCACCCCGGCAAGCAACTTCTCCAATTCCAATTTCCTTACCTGCACGACGTGCAATTGTTGATTAAATTGATTTATCCTACTTCGACTGGCAGGTAAATCCAGTTTCTTGTCCAGCGTTCCACGCACCGCCGCTATATCTTCATAAACACTCTCCCTTAACAACGCATTCAATTTCTCTTCTCCACTCTTCTTTTCCTCTCGGAGCAACACGATTTCTTTCTCTTTTTCCTCCGCACCGCCTTCCCACTTTCGATACTCGTTCTCCATAAGCTGCAATCGCTCGGTAGCCTCCCGGTAATCTTTTCCCAGTTTTTCAAAAACAGCGAGGCACTTCTCTTTCTCCCCCTTCAAACTCTCCAGTCCGATTTCCATGTACACGGTTACATCAAAGCCTTTCAACTGTTCCCGCACCAATTCCATCTGCGTTTCACGCTGCACCACTTCCCGGTCAATCTCCTCCAACCGTTTGCTATATTTCTCCAAATGACCTCTCTTCACGTCCATCTCCGACTCCGTCTGCTTCACCTCCGCCTCCAACTGTTTCCGTTCATTCCCTAAAGACGCCGCCCTGTCGATCTCTTCCTTGAGATGTCGTGCGTCATCCGGGGCGAAACCCTCCCATACAAAACGGGACAAATGCTCCTGCAATTTATGTTGTATTTCTTCTTGCTTTATCTTCGCCTGTACCTGTCTGTTCAAATTCAAGCGCTTTCGTTCACCCGCGATGGCTAAAACGGAACTCCACCGGTTCAATTCCTCCCGCTCGCGTTCCAACGCCTTGATTCTCTCCGCGATCAAACGCATCACGCCCTCCATCTCCTCCGCGTGCAAAGGTGCGGGATGTGACAACGCACCACACAACGGGCAAGGTTCCCCCTCGCTCAATTCTTTGGCAAAATCGACTAAACGCTGACGAGTATTCAGATGCATCAATTCATCCCGACAACCCTTTAATTCCCGCTCTATCTGTTGGCTCCTTTTTTCAGATACTTCCAACAACTCTTCTGACGTATCGCTTTCCGCGTCAGCGAAGAAGGAATATTTTTGCTTATGGGACAGAACAACTTCCTTATCTTTCAACAGCTCATTTTCAACCTGCTTCAACTCCTCCCGCACCCGTGTTTCTTCTTCCCGCGCATGATGATACTGGCTATACCACTCCCGAATGTCAGACAATAACTTCATATCCGGGATAGACTGCACCAATTTCTCCAGTCTATCTTTCCGCTCCGCCAATTGACGTTTCAAAACCTCGACTTCCTCTCGTGTGGTAGCCACCATAGCCTCCCCTTTGGCATGCCGTTCCCGTAAATCCTTCTGTTCCACCGTCAAACTTCGCAAGCGAATCACCCCTTCCAACCGCTCTGCCCGCACTTTCAACTGATCCCGCTCCTCGTATCTCAACTTCAATTCATTATATTGTTCTTTAAAACAAGTCAACTCCTGTTGTTTGCCAACCAACCGTTCCCGATACTCGGACAAAGCTTTTTCAGATTCCGCCAAACGGCGGGAACTATCTTCCCAGCGATTGATCGGTTGTTGAAAATATTGCAAACAATACTCGTACTTCTCGACCTGTTTCAATAATTCGGCGATACTCTCTTTTTGTCCCAACAAACCTTTTTCCTCCTCTTCCCGAACACCCCGTTCCTCCACCAGCTGTTTCACTTTTTTCAATTGATTTTCCCGTTCCGTCCCCTCTTGCAACGCCTTTTTCAATCGTTCCGCATCTTCCCGCAATCCCACCAATCGTTTCTTGCTCTCTGCCAATGCATCCTCGCTAACCTCTCCCAATCCGGTCAACTGTCCTTTCAGATCAATCATTTTCTTGTTGGTTTCCCCCTCCAGATAAGCCACCTTACCGCCCAAATCATAACGGCGCAACTCCCCGAAAAGCTCCATCATCATCTCCGTGCGCTCCTTATCCCGAAGCATAAGAAAATCTTGAAACTTACCTTGAGGAATAATCACAACCCGCTTGAAATTTTGCGCGTTAAGCCCTATCGCCGCGATAACATCTTCCCGGGTACACGGCATCCATTCCCCGTCCTTCCGCGCGTGATATAAAAATTTCGGAACAGAGATATCGGTAAACCTTTTCTTGTTCCGCTTACTCTCGACCGTAGCTCTAAAATCCCGTCCCTGTTCGCCCGCCTTGAATTCAAAATCCACGAACAAGCGATCGGACTGAAGATTCATCAAATTATACTTCACCTCGTTGTTCAACCGATCGATCACCCCGTAAATCACGTAAATCATCGCCTCCAAAATCGTCGATTTCCCACTTCCCACCGGACCGAAAATACCGAACAACTTAGCCTCCGTCAGCCGATTGAATTCTATCGTCTGCGCTTCTCTATACGAATATATACCTTCTAATGTCAATCTAACCGGAACCATAATATAATTGAAAATTAAGAATTGAAAATTGAAAATGAGAACTCTTGATTTCGATTTGATAGCTTTTTATAATTTTCCATTTTCAACTTTCAATTTTCAATTGATAAAGTTTCTTTAAACAATGCCATAATCTCGTCATTCGGTTCCTGCCCTTTACGACGACGAAAATACTCGGCGAAAAGAGCGTTCACGTCAGAACGCAAATCATGTATCGACGCCACCCGTTCATCGGAAACCGACGCTTCTTTCACCTCCGGAATCAAACACACGATACCGTCATGCGCCTCGTGTATCGACTTCGTTTCAGCGGCAGTCAGGTAAGTATCGGTCGCCACCGTCAATTCCACCCACGCCCCGGGATGCCCCGCCAACCAAGCCACAGCCTGCTCCACCCCCTCGAAACGCACCCGCACCAACGGACGCCCGCTTGTCAAACGCCGCTTCTCGAAACGCACCTCTTGTCCCGGCTCCGCCTCCACGATCGTGACATATTTATTCTGCTCCGCCTCGCTAAAACTATATCCCAGAGGACTACCGCTGTACACCGCCGGACAAGGCACCGTGTCCACCACTTGCCAGCGATGCAAATGCCCCAACGCCGCATATTGTATCCCGTCGGGTATCAACGACGTGTACACCGCATCCGCCCCGCCGATATTAATCGGACGTTCATCCTCGGGTTCCTCCGGCATATCTCCCCCTTCCCGCGCCACGTAAAGATGCGCCACCAACAAATTCACTCCCGCGTTATCACAATACTTTGCGGCTAACGCCCCCCAATGCTCCCGAAGCACGGCACGCAAACCCTCCTCCTGCCCCTCGACTCCAAGAAATCGACACAAGCGTAGACTATTGGCATAAGGGGTATGCATCACCCGCAAAGGATACTCGTGTCCCGGCAACCGGAATTCGGAAATCCCCTCTTCCGACCGCGATAACTCAATCCCCCCGTCCGTCACCGTGGAATTAAAATGAACCTTCGGGCTACCCACGAAAAAGATTCCATGCTGACGAGCCAACACGTCGGGCGAATCCACCCGATCGGGCGAATCATGATTCCCCGCGATTGCCACCACCAACCGCTTGCCCCCGTTCGCCAAGCGATGCAACGCGCGATACAACAATTCTATCGCCTCCACCGACGGATTAAACGTATCGAACAAATCCCCGGCAACAACAACAACATCCACGTTCTCCTCTTCCGTGATTCGCACAATTTCATCCATTACTTCTACCTGCTCCTGTATCCTTTCCCGCTCGTTCAAGCGTTTTCCCAAATGCCAGTCCGAAGTATGTAATATTTTCATTTTACAAATCCTTTCAACATCTTGATTTCCTCCGGCCATAACGATTCATCCGGTGTTTCCAGAATCAAAGGAATCCCGTCAAACCGCCCGTCTTGCATAATCCATTTGAACGGCTCGATACCTAACGTTCCCTTACCCAAACTATCGTGACGATCGACACGGGAACCCAACTCTTTCTTGGCATCGTTCAAGTGCATTCCCCGCAAATATTTAAACCCGATCACGTTATCGAAATGCTCGAATGTTTCCGTGAAACCGGAAGAAGTTGCCAAATCATACCCCGCCGCGAACGAGTGACAAGTATCAATACAAACCCCGACACGGGTTTTATCTTCCACCTTATCGATTATATAGGCAATCTGCTCGAACTTGTAGCCCAAGTTAGAACCTTGTCCTGCCGTATTCTCGATCACGGCAGTAACCCCGCGCGTCCGTTCCAATGCCATATTAATCGACTCCGCTATCAATGTCAAGCAAGCCTCATCGCTAATCTCCTTCAACGTGCTTCCCGGGTGAAAATTCAACCTGTCCAAACCCAACTCCTCGCAACGCTTCATTTCATCGAAAAATGCCTCTCTGGACTTCTCCAAACTCGCGGCTTCCGGATGCCCGAGATTAATCAAGTAACTGTCGTGCGGCAATATCTGTTTAGCCGTGTAACCATACTGCTCGCAACGCTCCCGAAACAGCCTTATACTATCTGCCGACAGGGGGGCAGCCTTCCATTGTCTTTGATTTTTCGTGAACAGGGCAAAAGCCGTTGCCCCAATCTCGTGCGCGTTAACCGGTGCGTTTTCAACTCCTCCCGATGCACTCACGTGTGCTCCTATATACTTTTCCATATCTTCCATTTTAGTTTTACAAAACTACGATTTTAAAAGACAAAAGTTAAATTTCACGACAAAAAGTTCGTCCCTTCAAGAGCACCCTATCTCTTCCCGAGACAAACGAGTGAATGCAAGTATCCTTTTTCTCCGGTATTTAAGTTAAAATAAGCCATATAAGATATACAAAATATAAATATCATTTGTAGTTGGTTTATACCATCTCCTATTCAACTCCCATTCAACTCCTATTCATCCCCTATTCATCCCCTATTCCAAAGGTAGAATAATAGAAAATTAATTGAAATTGAATAAAATTTGATAACTACGAGATACATTATATCAATACAAATAATAACAAGAAGATTATTGAACACGCCAGAAACTTACCTCATCTCCCCACGCACCCCGGGTATAAATTTAAAATTTATTTCTATCTTTGCACCCGCAAAAATAAAATCTAAAATCATCAAGACAAATGGGTTTCAAGGAAGAGATTTTGAAAAGACGGACATTCGGTATTGTCAGCCACCCGGACGCGGGTAAAACTACATTAACGGAAAAACTATTGTTATTCGGGGGTGCTATCCATATAGCGGGTGCCGTAAAATCAAACAAGATTAAGAAAACGGCAACTTCCGACTTCATGGAAATAGAACGCCAGAGAGGAATCTCGGTTGCCACATCCGTTATGGGTTTTGAATACAAAGACGTTAAAATCAATATTCTTGACACTCCCGGCCATCAAGATTTCGCCGAAGATACTTTCCGGGTACTGACGGCTTGCGACAGCGTAATTATCGTGATTGACTCCGCTAAAGGTGTCGAGAGCCAAACCCGCAAACTCATGCAAGTATGCCGGATGCGTAAAACCCCGGTCATCGTGTTTATCAACAAACTCGACCGCCCGGGACAGGACCCGTTCGACCTGTTGGATGAAATAGAAAAAGAACTTCAAATTCAAGTAACCCCTCTGAGCTGGCCTATCGGCAACGGAGACGTCTTCAAGGGTATATACAATATACACAAAGAAAACTTGTGCCTTTACTCCGCCAGCGTGCAGACCATACAAGACGGGATTGAAATTAACGATATAGATTCCGATGAACTGGATAGCCATATCGGTGAAAGATCAGCCTCCAAACTGCGTGAAGATTTGGAACTTGTGCGTGAAGTCTACCCCGCCGCAGACAGGGAAGCCTACCTGCAGGGGCAACTGGCACCCGTGTTTTTCGGTTCTGCCTTGAACAATTTCGGTATCCGGGAAATGCTGGATTGTTTTATCGAAATAGCACCTACACCCCTCCCGCGTGAAACAGAGGAACGTATCGTGTCGCCGGAAGAAGAGAAATTTACCGGTTTCGTCTTTAAAATACACGCCAACATGGACCCGAACCACCGTGACCGTATCGCTTTCGTGAAAGTTTGTTCCGGTACATTCAAACGTAACACGAATTACCTCCACGTGGGATTAGGTAAAAACCTTAAATTCTCGACTCCGACTGCATTCATGGCTTCCAAGAAATCTATTATCGACGAGGCTTATCCCGGTGACATCGTCGGGCTGCATGACACGGGAAACTTCAAAATCGGCGATACCCTCACGGAAGGAGAAAAACTACATTTCAAGGGAATACCCAGTTTCTCGCCGGAATTATTCAAGTATATCGAGAATGCCGATCCCATGAAATCAAAACAACTGGCAAAAGGCATCGACCAACTAATGGATGAAGGTGTCGCCCAGCTTTTTGTCAACCAGTTCAACAACCGGAAGATCATCGGAACAGTGGGTGCCCTTCAGTTTGAAGTCATCGAATATCGTTTGCTTCACGAGTATAGTGCGGCTTGTCGCTGGGAACCGATCAACCTCTACAAGGCTTGCTGGATTGAAGCATTGGACGACAAGGAACTGGAAGATTTCAAGCTTCATAAAGCACAGTATCTTGCCAAGGACAAATGGGGACGGGACGTGTTTCTTGCCGAATCGCAATACATGCTCCAAATGGCACAAAGCAATTATAAAAAGTTAATATTCCACTTTACCTCGGAATTTTAAAACAAGAAAAAGATGATTGTTTTGATTTGTGTTATTGCCATTTTTTTAATTCTCGCTATTTTACTGTTATGCGGTAAAGGAGCGTTCCTTATCGCCGGGTATAACACAATGACAAAAGAAGAAAAGGAAAAGTATGATTCCAAAGCACTTTGTAAAAGTACAGGAAAACTCATACTTTCCCTTGTTCTCTGCATGTTATTTATTCTTGCCGCCGATATTTTTAATCTATCGTATTTAAGCCTAACCGGAGGCATTGGTATTCCTCTCTGTATTATTTTTTATCTCATACATACTCGAGGTGGAGAAAAGTTCCGCAAATAAATTTCCAAATTTATTTTTTCATCTCGAATCCCAGAAGCATCCCGTCATACCCTTCCAGTAAAGACGACAAGGATGAAGACGAATCGGACTTTTTCATCATCGACGACAACACCTTGACAAACTTCATCAACCCGTCGACATTAAAAAGCATCGAAATCTGCTCTCCCGATTTTGCCAATTGCACTTCAGTCCGCTTCACGGTGAAAGCGTTTCCCAACTTGTAACTCAATACAAGTACCTTATTTTTCTCGTCTAAAGAATAAGTTCCCTTCAACGTCTTCTTCCCGATAACATTCGTGAAAGTACTGTCACTGTTAAACGTGTACGAGAACTTACCGGGAACGATGCCCGCTTTCGTGTAAACCGTCGTGATTTTCTTTTCCAAGGCGGAAGACATGAGCGTCCCTCCCACCTCTTTCAATTTGTCATCGCTCGTCATCTTGCAAGCGGGTTCCACGTAATTCCAATTCCCTTGCAAATCAGAAAACTTAATCACGTTTCCCGTGAGCGTATTCACCACATCCTTTACCGTGGAAGAATTCAAAATATCTTTCCACGACTGGGCATTTCCATTCTTTGCCCCCAACAAAACACAACAAGTCAATAGACTCAAAAATAATCTTCCTTTTTTCATAAACACAAGTAAATACGTATAAATTAGTATATTCAGACCTAAAAATCCATATAATTCTCAGATACAAATGTAATAAATTTACTTGTCACACGAAAATACACCAGTATTTGGATTATTCCAAAGTAGGAATTAATACAAAAATAAAAGAGAGATTGCTTTCAACATAAACAATCTCTCTTTCGTGAGCCAATTTGGGGACTCGAACCCCAGACCTACGCATTACGAATGCGTTGCTCTACCAGCTGAGCTAAATTGGCGATAACGGCTGCAAATGTACGACTATTTTTGAAATTTGGAAATGATAAATCATTTTTTTTCGACTTCTTGTCGCACATTTTTTTATACATTCGCGGTGAGTTTTTAATAATCAACAAGATGAAACAACAGCCTTTCGCGAAAAAAAAATCACTCTGTCTATTTTGTAGCCTATTTTTTCTCTTGAATATAATATTCATCCCTCGTCTATCAGCCCAAAAGAAAGCGATAGAAACTTCCGGTGATATCATTTACTACGCGACTCCTGTCGCTTGCCTAGCAACAACATTATTGAAAAAAGACTACCAAGGCACTAAACAATTCGTCTTTTCCGCCGTGACCGCCGTGGGAGTAAGTTATATTCTAAAACATACCATTCGGAAAAAACGACCCGACGGCAGCGATCATCACGCTTTTCCATCAGGACACGCGACAGTTACTTTTCAAGGAGCCTCATTTATACAACGGCGTTACGGCTGGAAATTCGGAATCCCCGCCTATCTCCTTTCGGGATACGTGGCTTGGACCAGAACTCATTGTGACCGACATGACTGGTGGGACATTCTATGCGGGGCTGCCATCGGTGTCGGAAGTAGCTACATATTCACTAAGCCATACGGAAGGAACAGTATCTCCCTCTCTCCCACGATTATCGAAAAACGACCGGGAATACACGCTTGTATCACTTTCTAACAAACTTCTAAATTATTTGTTAAAACAGTATTTAAAGAAATCATAAACCCGCCTTTTATTATGGCTGTTCCATAATATTATATCTATTTTTGTTTAAAATAGAAAAGAAAAATCATGCTACACCATATTTTCAAAATAGCCTTTATTTTACTGATGACCGTTAGTCCCGTGTCACTACTGGCTCAAACGCAGGTAAGGGATACGGTAAGAAAAGATACTGTCAAACAACAGGAAAAGAAAACCGTCGTACACACGATTAAAGGTGTTATCGTCGGGGATTCGGATGACGATACATTACCGGGAGCCCATATATACTTGGGAGCCGAAAAGAAACCTACCACGGTAACGGACGCCATGGGCGAATTCACGCTAAAGGATATACCGGCAGGGGAAGTAATCGTTACCGCCTCTTATGTCGGATTCAGACCCACGACCAAAAAATATCTGGTAAAAGCGGATACAAACGTGGGGATTATTAAACTTTTACCGGAAGAACTGGATGAAGTTGTTATCACGGCAAAACCGCCTCTTATCATCCAAAGAGGCGATACAACCGAATTTAACGCGGCAGCCGTGAAAGTCCCGGAAGACGCGGAACTGGAAGATTTATTAAAAAAATTACCGGGGTTTGAACTCGTGGACGGCAAACTCATGGCAAACGGGGAAGAAGTCAAACGCATCTATATTGACGGCACGGAATATTTCCTTGATAACCCGATGGCAGCCCTACAAACCTTACCGGCAAATATCGTTTCTAAAATCAAGATGTTTGACGGGAAAAGTGAGGAAGCGAATTTCTCCGGTTACAATGACGGTAAGAAATTCCGCTCTTTGAATATTGAAACCAAGAATCCGGATCAATTAAAAATATTCGGTAAAGCCGGATTAGGTTACGGCATATCGGATGATGTCGAAGATTCTTTCAAAAACAACAACTACAATCTGGACGCAAACGCGAACGCGTTCAATCGTAAACGCAGATTCTCTATCCGGGGAAGTTTGCGTAACACGAATCAAGGTTCGGATTTACCTAACGCCTCTTACAAGGGAAAAGGGGGACATAACAGGGGTAAAAACTTCGGCATGGACTTTTTCAATACTTTCAAAAAAGGTCTGGAACTAACCGGCGGTTATAGTGGTAGCGATAACGAATCCTACTCTGCCAGTTCTACCCGACAGGATTATTTCCCATCAGAAAGTTACCAAAGTAAAATTTACGAGAACGAGAATCACTCTTGGTCCGAGAGTTCCAGCCATAGCGTCAATACCCGCTTCAGTTATGAAATCAGTGAAAAAGACAGGATCAGCTTCTCCCCGTCATTCTCGTTACGCAAATCGGATAGCCGCTCCATCAGATTGGGAAATAGTATTCAAGACGGTGATACATTAAATATCACAAATGCCAAAAGCCAAAACCATAACGATTCTTATTCTTTCGGTGGAAATTTCTCGTGGATGCATGGGTTTGCCAAAAGAGGACGGACATTAACGATAAACGGAAATATAAATGTCAGTGACACGAAAAGCGACGGGATCCAACAAGACAGTAGTATTATCAACAAAAGAGATACTTTGCGTAACCTGATCAACAGTACAAAAAGTTTTTCAAATTCATTAACAGGTTCCGTATCCTATTCCGAACCTTTGACCGAACACGCCCGTTTATCTTTCAATTACTCGTTAAGTTACAGTCAGGACGAATCGGATAAAGAGAGTATATCTTATAAAGACGCTCTTTTTACCGAAATCATAGGTATTGACACCTCTCTCACGAACAAAATCAGTAATACCAGAATAAATAACAGTATCGGGGTCAATTACAACTATTACAAAGAAAAATTCTCGTTCAACGGGGGTGGTTCCATTAATTTATCCAGTGAAGAAAACAAATACGAGTATTTAAACGCCCCGGATTCACTCGTGAAAAATAATTACTTGAATCTTTCTCCTCAATTCAATTTCAACTATTCTCTGACAGAAAGAAGCAATTTAAACTTTAGCTATAATGGAAATACAAGTTCACCCAGTGCAAGTCAACTGCAAGATGTATTGGACGTCAGTGATCAGTTAAGTGTATCCAAAGGTAATCCCGATTTGAAAAAAACATTTTCACAATCAGCCTCTCTCAGTTTCAGCAGTTCAAAAATTTCAGAAGAAAAATTCAACTTTCTAAATGTAGGGCTTAATTTCAATAACTCGTTCAATAATATAGCCACCGCTACCCAATTTATCGAAAACGATACGGTTATCAATGGTTACGAGATATTGCGCGGAGCCCGGCTTTCCACGCCTATAAACTTAAATGGTCAATGGAGTATTTCCATGAATTCCAGTTACTCGTTCGGGATCAACGCTCTCAAATTAAGATTAAGCCCCTCCTTATCTTACAGTTATTCCAGAAGCCCGTCGATCTACGATAATATCAAGAATATTACCAATTCACACAGGGCCTCATTCAATCTAGGGATCACGAGTAATGTTTCAGAAAACTTGGATTACAATATTCGATCTTCGACCTCTTACACTTCTTCAACAAGCACGACAACGGAAGGGTCCAGTTCTTTCAGTCAATCCGTCAACGCTAACGTTAAATGGGTATTCTGGAAAGAATTCATTCTCGCCGGAGATTATTCTTATAGCTACACGCTAAGTAAAAAAGGCGGGAATATCAACCAATCCAATAGCATGTTAAACATGGAGATCGGGAAGAAATTCTTAAAACGGAAACAACTTCAAGTAAGATTCAAAGCAATGGATTTATTGCGCCAAAGGAATTTATTGAATTACAGCATCCAAGACCTTTACACGCAAACCAGATACAGTACAAATACCCAGAATTATTACATGCTGACGATATCTTACCGCTTTAACACGATGGGAAGTAAAAAAGCCGATAGAAAAAGAGCAGGAGAAAACTCTCCCCCGGGATATTTCGGAGAATTTTAATAAAAAACAAGAGCCATGTTCAAAAATACACGGCTCTTATTTTTTATCGTAGATAACGGTACTGTATCCGTCTTTCAATCTCCGCAAGAGGAATATCTGTCTTCACGTTTATTTTATACGTCCGTCCCGGCAGTATATCGATATAATTATCCGAAAAGAAAGCCGTACTATCCGGCAAAACAAACATCACGTTACATGCCAATTTATCTGCCGTTACCAAAATATACTTTTGCTTCCCCTCTTCCCGAGCCAGAATCGACAATTCCGGTTCTTGGGGCAAATTCAAATCTTTATGATACTCGAAATACACGCTTTTCTCATCCACGTTCTTTCCTCCCGCTGTCAAACGAACCACGGCAAAGACATCCTTTCCACTAGCCCCCCGAAGTAAAAAAGAACGCTTCATACCCGTTAAAACAGTTGATGTATTAGCCGGAATTTCAACATTGGACTTCTCCGAATAGATAATTTTCCCCGAGAAATCCATCACATCAACACTCAATTCAGCTTCCACGGGTTGCAAACGGTCGCTGACAACATACACGAGCATACTGTCATTCCGCCACTTCGGGGCAACAATGATCTCTTTAAAACAATCACGCATCACGTAATGCGCCGCTTTCCACTTGTGGTAATAATCCGTGGTCGACCAACTGGCGACAGGCCAACAATCATTCAATTGCCAAACAAGCGAACCCATGCAGTAAGGCATATTCCGGCGATGCGCCTCGATAGCCATTTTCGTCGAAAGCCCTTGCAAGACGTGCGTCATATAAATAAACTGTTCGAAATCAGTCGGAACCCGGTAATACATTTTCATGTAATCCGAAATACGCCCGTTACCGATATAACTCCGCTGATGTGATTTCATCACGTCCGAGTTAATATCATAATCCTCCGGTAAAGCATAGGTACGTATAGTACTCATTTCCGGGAAAGACTGGAACCCGTATTCACTACAAAAACGAGTAGTCACCTCGTCATAACTCTCCAATGGACGGAAACCGTGCCAAACACCCCAATAATGCTGGTCGCCGGAAGTCGTTCCGTCCAACCCGTGCTGAGTCGGTTCCGGTCCCGCCATAGGGGAAGAAGGCCAGTAATCGCACCCGGGCATATATTCACTCACCACGTGCGGTAATAAATCGTGAAACACGTCATAATAAGCCTTAAACACTGTATCCTGTTGTTCTTTCGTGAATTGCTGTTTCCAACCCCACCCGCCGGGAGAACCGTGACGCCATGCCAACGCATTTTCATTATTACCACACCACAGGGCTATACACGGGTGATTACGTGTCCGCACCACGTTATCAATAGCTTCTTCCCGAACATTATCCAAAAACTCCTTGTTCCCCGGATACATCGCGCAAGCAAACATAAAATCATGCCACACCATAATCCCATACTTGTCACACAATTCAAAGAAAACATCATCCTCGTATATTCCGCCACCCCATATCCGCAACATATTCATGTTAGCATTCGCGGCATCGGAAACCATTTTCTCGTACACCTCTCGATTCGCGCGAGGCAGAAAAACATCATTCGGTATAATATTCGCCCCTTTGGCAAAAACGGGTACACCATTCAATTCAAAACCGAACGATTCGCCCCATTGATCCTTCTTCCGTACCAATTTCAATGATCGCAATCCGGTCGTCACCTCTTTCTCGGCAACAACACCTTCGACACCCGTCACCCGCACTTTAAAAGAATACAAGTTTTGCTCCCCCAAACCGTTACTCCACCACAACCGGGGACTCTCCACCTCAAAAGGCACGGAAACGTTGTTTTCTCCCCGTTCCAAGCTCTTCTTACCGGAAGCCAAGACTCTCCCGTCACTCGTAATCTCAATTTCGACCTCTTGTCCGACATCCGCCTTCACGCGAATATCCGCACTTAAAGTTGCCAACTCCCTCGTGACCTCCGTTTGTTTTATATACACGTCCTCCACTTTCATACCACTCCACGCCTCGATGATAACCGGACGCCATATCCCCGAAGCCACCAAACGAGGTCCCCAATCCCAACCATAATGATAAGGAGCCTTACGGGTGTACACGCTTACCCGATCCTGTCCCATTCCCCCTCTTTCACTTTGATCATTATCTGCCGGCAATCTCAAACCGTAACGCTTCATCTCTTCCAACCCTCTCGCAGTGGGAGAAGCGAGTACAACACGCAATTCATTATCCCCGGCTTTCAATTTACCGGAAACATCAAATTTCCACGTACGGAACATATTATCCGCGGAACCGATACACTCACCGTTCAAGTAAATATCAGCGTACGTATCCAATCCTTTAAAAACAAGATATTGATTTTTCTTGTTTATCAGCTCATCATCAACCGAAAGCTTGGTTCTATATTCCCAATCCTTCTTATCAATCCACTGCAATCCGAGTTCATTCATCCGATAAAAAGGATCTTCTATTCTCCCGTTTGCCAGCAAATCCGTATGCACTGTCCCCGGAACAGTTGCCGGAAGCCAGTCGCCACTATCCTTTTGACGGAATTGCCAACCGGAAGAAACCTCCGTTCTTATCTCCTTCCCCGAAGAGCATCCGAGAATCCCCCCGATGCTACAACAGAAAAAGGCAAACCATAATATCTTATTCATTCGTTTTCGGCTCCTGCAAAATATGTTTGGCAAAATTATATCCCAAGGCGTCATAACGTTGCGTTAACAACTTGGCTCTATTCAAGAAACCTGAATAATCTCTTCGCGCTTGCGAAGTCCAAGCCACCTCTGACAACGCCGCCATACGAGGCAACAACATGTATTGAGCGTGACTGAAAGTCGTGATATACTCTGCCCACAAATTAGCCTGCACACCAATGATTTTTGCTGCCTCCTCGGGAGTCAACCCTTCCGTGGGATCCAAGCTATACACTTTCTCCACGGGTACGTAGCCACCGATACCGAAAGGCTCATCCTCCACCGGTTTCGCTTGGTAATAATCAAAATAAGCGTAATCATTCGGTACCATAATCACCTCGTTCCCCCTCTTCGCTCCGGCTATACCACCGCTCTTACCTCTCCACGACATAACAATAGCTGTCTTGGAAACATCGCCTTCCAAAATTTCATCCCAACCGATAATCCTCTTCCCTTTCGTCTTCAAAAAAGCTTCAATCCGGTGAACCACGTAATTCTGCAACTCGTACTCCTCCTTCATATTCTCCTTTTTCATTCGAGCCTGACATTTCTTACATTTTTTCCACTCGTCCCGCGGGCACTCGTCTCCCCCGATATGAATGATATCAGACGGGAATAACTCGGCAACCTCGGTCAACACCCCTTCCCAAAACTCAAATGTCTTCTCGTTTCCGGGACAAAAAACTTCCGGGAAAACACCCCACATCTGGCAAACCTCGTAAGGACCACCCGTGCATCCCAATTCCGGATAGGTTGCTAACGCAGCCAAAGCATGCCCGGGAAGTTCGATTTCCGGGATAATTGTAATATAGCGGTCAGCCGCGTATTGAATGACATCTTTTATCTCCTCTTGCGTGAAGAAATACGGCCCGTAAGGCTTCCCGTCATATTTTCCGGTATTTTTACCTATCACGGTTTGTTTACGTTGACTGCCTATCCGGGTTAATTCCGGGTATTTTTTAATCTCGATACGCCACCCTTGGTCATCCGTCAAATGCCAATGGAACACGCTCAATTTATGTAACGCCAGCATATCGATAAAAGTCTTCACTTCATCCACCGTGAAAAAATGTCTACAAACATCCAACATCGTACCCCGGTATCCCAAGCGAGGTTCATCTTGAATCCGTACATTCTGGATTCTTATTTTGTTCATTTTTTCCCCTTTCTCTATCCCAACAGGCATCATCTGCCGCAAACTCTGCATGGCGTAAAACACTGCCTTTGAGCTTCCACCTTGAATATGAATAGCATTCTCACTCACGGTCAACTCATAAGCATCAGCTTTCATGGAAGGATCAACAGTAATGTTCACTGCATTACTCTTGGCAGCACCTTTCTCGATCTTTAAAGGTGTCCCGAAAGATTTTTCAGTCAATGTACTAAGGAAAGTACAAGCGGGAGTCAAATCCTCCGCTCCTTGCACAACGTTAATCACCGTTTTCGGGGATAGTTTGAAACCACCATCCTCAACAGCCACACTCTGGGGTTGAGGAATAATATTCACCTCTTGATTAGGTTCTCCGGCACATCCGGCAAGCAAAATAATACACAATACTACGATTGAAACTAAATTGATCTTTTTCATAAACGTATTTTTTAAACACAACAGCCAAGATAGCCTAAAATTTACAAATACGCAATTCTTTTTAAGACTCTATGATCAAATTTGTAAAATCATCCGTGATACCCGTGTATTGCTCCGGATACTCGAACAAAGCAAAGCGGGATTCCGTATGCCCTTCCGAATAATGCCATATAGAAAAATAGTCTTCAATATTCTCTCCTAATTCTTCCAACTGGCGTAAATATGCCGCAATAGATTTATTCTCCACGATGTAAATATCCCCGATATTATCCACACCGGGACTATGTCGACGATTCGCGTCCAAGGAAAAACGTAAAATTCGCTTCCCTTGTTTAGTCAAACCGGCTGTCACAAAAGTCATACTTTTTCCTATCCCCGGCAGATTCATCACGTTCCGGTCGGTAGCCAAGAAGGGTTGACCATATTTCTCTAATAAACGAACCAAACCGGGATTCAGTAATTCCGGACGCTTCAATATATCCAACACCTCTTTCTCCAATTCCGGGGACAAACGACCGTATATTTTTTCTTCCTTTACCTCTTGCATAGAGCGACTGTTCGGGGCAAACAGAGCATAGTTCTCACCAAAGCCTTTCACTGAAAAAGTATAATAAGTCAAAATTCCTATTTTGTTCAATTCCTCCCTCAACCTTGCCGTGTGTCCCCGGCGGGATGCCGCCACGGTAAACACAAGTTGATTCGTTATAATCCATCCGGCATCCAGCAAGCGTCGTACCGCACGTACCACATCTTCCGTGATCTCCAACGGCGATTCAAAATGCGTTTGCACAAAAAATTGTTGTATCCCCGCACGAGTGGCTTTCTCCCGAAAACGTTTCAAGACATCAATCAATCCGTCATCAATCCGACTCGGCAAATACGCCAATAAACGAGAACCCAATCTCACCCGCCGGATTTCGGCATATTTCTCTCCTTTAGTCCGCTCCCTGTTAGCCTCCCGTTTATGAACCGCCATCCGGTAAACGGCATCCAGAATTTTCTCCAACGTCGAATTCTGACTCATCAATGCATCACCTCCCGTGATCAAAATATCCCGTAATTGAGAATCATACTCGTAATAAGTCATCAACCGCTCCATCTTTCTCTCCCATCCTTCTATCGGCTTCAAACGATCCAAGTTAAAATTCAGATGCCCTTTTTGAAAATCATACATCCGTTGGCAAAGAGCGCACAATCCTCCACAAGCACGCCCCATCGAATCCGGAATAAAAATAGCCACTTCCGGGTAACGACGGTGAATATTTGTCGAATTTGGCAATAACCAACCTGCCGCGTTGGGCTTACCGGCTTCCACGACATCCTCTTTCTCCCAAGCCTGAATATGTCCGAAATTCTCTACCAGTTCCCGAGAATAAATCACGTAACTCCGAATCGTGGAATCATCATACCCGTTCTCTTTCACGCTCAACAGGGATAAATAATAAGGCGTCACGAAAAAAGGTATTCCTTTCCGCTTTGCATCATGCAGGATTTGCATCGTTTTGTCAGATAACGTATGATTCAAAAACAGATTCAATTCATCCGGTTCCCGTATTGCCATCGTCAAATGAAATTTATAGTCTTTCCACCATTCGTCTATCAGCCTCATTTTGTCCTCTTCACTCGTTTCTGCGGCAAAACGATAACGGGAATTCATTTTATCCCGTCGCTCTATTTTACGAATTAACAAATAAGATATTCGCTTTCTATTCTCCCGGCGTTCCTCGGCAACATCTTCATCCGTACCCACTTCCCAACGTTCTCTCCAATTCTTGCATTGCTCTTGATCTGACAAAACATCAAAGCTATTTTGAAACTGTTTAAACAAAAAATACCTGTCGATCAAAAAGTCCTGATGCACATCATTATCTTCCCCCCGCAAAGCCTCCCATAACCATTTTATCGGCTCGTACCGGATTTTCTCACCCGTCGAGAAATCATGAATATAACGAGAACGATTCACGAACATGCGAAAAAAACGCCGTATAGAAAGAGGCGAAGGACGTCTGATTAGAGTCGCTCGAATATATTCTTTCAAAAATTGCTCGAAGACTCTCCAATCATCGCTTATCCTTGCGTTATGCAATATACTCGGGAAGTCCTTTTCAAATAAATCTATTAATTCGGTATACGAATATTTCAGTACATTTTTCAGCTCCACGTTCCTCCTATTTCAAAAGTTAAACAAAAACACAACATAAAATGTTGTAGCGTCCGAAAACGCCCTCGAATGCCGAGAAGTGACATGTATTTATACAGAAAGCAAATACCTGAGGTTTACAAATTTAATAAAAAAAGAGAAAAACAGCAAGAAATATTTGGAAATAGGACATAAAAATAGGGCGTATCCTTCTCAAAACACGCCCTATTCATAACTTTATAGAACAGAGATTCTAATACTTGACTTTGTTCTTTTCCTCACGCCAAAGCTCAAATTCCTCCCCGGCACCCTCTTCTTTCTCGTTCACGAACGGGATAAAACGTCGCAAACCATCCAACATGATTTCCTTATAGATAAAAGAATCATCAAATCCGCCTTCAGCCGCATCCTCTTTCGTACAAGCATAATAAACAGCTTTCGGACGAGCCCAATAAATTGCCCCCAAACACATCGGACAAGGCTCACAACTGGAATAGATCTCACATCCTTCCAGTTGAAAGGAATCCAAATTTCTACATGCCTTACGAATAGCATTCACTTCGGCATGAGCTGTCGGATCATTATCCGGTACTACCGTATTCCCGGAAGATGCAATAATCTCCCCGCCTTTCACAACAACAGCCCCAAAAGGACCTCCCGTCCCATTCTTCACATTCTCCACGGCAATTCGAATTGCCTCTTTCATGAATCTTTTATCGTAACCCATATTCACCTAGTCATAAATTACTTCGCTTTCAACGGCGTTTTATTTCTCCATACCATATAGATACCCACAAGGACAAAAGGAATACTCAGCCATTGCCCCATATTCAATGTCATCGAAGCCTCGAAAGCCTCTTGATCCTCTTTCACGAACTCGATAAAGAAACGTGCTGCGAAAATCAAGATCAAAAACATGCCGAATAGAAAACCCTGTTTATCTTTCGCGTTCGTTCTCCAATACAAATGCATTAACACGGCAAAACTGATTAAATAACAAATTGCCTCGTACAACTGAGCCGGATGACGAGGTAATTCCGGATTCTCAATCCCATGCCCGTGGATAAAAATAAAACCCCACGGCAAAGTGGTCGGAAGTCCGACTATTTCCGAATTCATCAAATTCCCCATCCGGATAAAAAAACCGGCAAGAGCAATAGGAATCACGGCACGATCCAATATCCAAAAGATTGATTTTTTACTCACTTTCTTGGAATAATACCATAATCCCGCGATAATACCTATCGCGGCACCATGACTCGCCAACCCTTGGAAACCCGTGAATTTAAACGGACTGAGCTGAAATGGCAAAACAATTTCCAATAAATGGTTCTGATAATATTCCCACCCGTAAAAGAAACAATGTCCCAATCGAGCACCGATCACGGTTGCCACGGCAACATATATCCATAATTTGTCCAACCATTGCTGACTTAATCCCTCTGATTTGAACATCTTCTCTTCTACCTTGTATCCGCAAACAAACGCCAACGCAAACAACAAACCGTAATACCGGATAGAGAAGCCTCCTAAATTAAAAATCTCGGGACTGACATCCCAGTTGATAAATAATGAAACCATAATAATTTTAAATTTTTAAATTGTAGATTTTAAATTATTTATCAACAACCTAAAACCTACAATTATATTTTATTCTAAATCTCAATTTTAAACTCAATGCGTCAAAGCAATCTAAAATTTAAAATTTAAAATCTAAAATTAATTTTCTTCTCTACCGTGGCAATTCTTGTATTTCTTACCACTTCCGCAAGGACAAGGATCATTACGTCCCACCTTAGGACCGACTTTCACCGGCTCCACTTTACGAGGTCCTTGATTTGTTTGTGCCGCGGGAGCATCCGTACGTCCCGTGCGCATTTTGCTCATATCCGTACGTCTTTCCTCGGCTTGTCTTACTTCCTCCGGAGCCTCGAACGGAATTTGTCCTTTCATCAAAGTAGAAACCACACTCTTGTTAATCTTATCCACCATCGTCTTGAACAAATTGAACGATTCGAATTTATAGATCAATAACGGGTCTTTTTGCTCGTACGTGGCATTCTGAACCGATTGTTTCAAATCGTCCATTTCCCGCAAATGCTCTTTCCATGCATCATCAATATGGGCAAGCATAATCGATTTCTCGTAGGCACGTACTAATTCTTCCCCCTCTGTCTTATATGCTTTTTCCAAATTCGTGACCACGTTATACATTTTCTTACCATCCGTGAAAGGAACCACGATATTCTTAAACATTTCACCCCTTTGCTCGAACACATTCTTAATCACCGGGAATGCCTGTTTCGAAATTCCTTCTACTTTGCGGGTAAAGGTTTCTCTCACCTCTTTGTACAATCTCTCGGTCAATTCCGAAGCGGAAGTCTTTTGGAATTCTTCTTCCTTTATATCAAAATTCACGGACAGATATTTCAATACATCCAATCGGAAATCCTCTACTTCGTTGCTATCTTTATGTACTTCTACCAACGTTTCACAAACATCGTACATGTTATTAGCAATATCCACCCCGATTCTCTCCCCAAGTAATGCATGGCGTCTTTTCTTGTAAATAACCTCACGTTGCGAATTCATCACGTCGTCATATTCCAGCAAACGCTTACGAATACCGAAGTTATTTTCTTCCACCTTACGTTGCGCACGCTCGATAGATTTCGTGATCATAGAGTGTTGAATCACATCCCCCTCCTCGTGTCCCAAACGGTCCATAACACGAATAATTCTTTCGGAACTGAAAAGACGCATCAAATCATCCTCCAATGACACGAAGAATTGTGATGAACCCGGATCCCCTTGACGTCCGGCACGACCTCTTAACTGACGGTCAACACGACGGGAATCATGACGCTCCGTACCGATAATTGCCAAACCACCCGCGGCACGAACCTCCGGGCTCAACTTGATATCCGTTCCACGACCTGCCATGTTGGTAGCGATAGTAACAACTTGCGATTTACCGGCTTCAGCCACGATATCAGCTTCCCGCTGATGTAACTTAGCGTTCAACACGTTATGCTTAATACCGCGCATTTTCAACATACGGCTCAGTAACTCGGATACCTCAACCGAAGTCGTACCCACCAGAACGGGACGTCCCAATTCCACTAATCGGCTAATCTCCTCTATTACCGCATTATACTTCTCGCGTTTCGTCTTGTACACGTAGTCGTTTGCATCTTTCCGGATAATCGGTTTATTTGTCGGGATAACCACGACATCCAATTTATAAATATCCCAGAACTCTCCCGCTTCCGTTTCCGCCGTACCGGTCATACCCGCCAGCTTGTGATACATACGGAAATAATTCTGTAAAGTAATTGTAGCAAATGTCTGGGTGGCAGCCTCCACCTTCACGTTCTCCTTCGCCTCGATAGCTTGGTGCAAACCGTCGGAATAACGGCGACCTTCCATGATACGTCCGGTCTGCTCATCCACGATTTTCACTTTATTATCCATCACCACGTATTCCACATCCAACTCGAACAAAGTATACGCTTTCAACAACTGGTTCACCGTGTGTACCCGCTCCGATTTGGTAGCATAATTCTGTACCAACTGGTCTTTTTTCTCGACCTTTTCCTCGTCAGACAAATTCATCTTGTCTATTTCAGCCAATTCGGAACCGATATCCGGCAATATAAAGAAGTTCGGATCCTCTCCCGCCGCCGTAATCGTATCATGCCCTTTATCCGTCAAATCTATTGAATTCAACTTCTCGTCGATCACGAAATACAACTCGTCCGTGATCTCAGGCATACGACGGTTGTTTTCCTGCATGTATATATTCTCGGTCTTTACCAAAGTCGCCTTATTTCCCTGTTCACTCAAGAACTTGATTAATGGCTTGTACTTGGGCAACCCCTTAAACGCTCTCAATAACAGAATAGCACCCTGTTCCTCCTGTTTCCGGTCACCGCTGGCAAGCAAAGTCTTCGCCTCGTTAAAAATCCGTGAAACCAACTCACGCTGCATACGAACCAACTTTTCCACACGGGGCTTATACTCGTCAAACATCTGGATATCCCCCTTGGGTACAGGACCGGAAATAATCAACGGAGTACGGGCATCATCGATCAACACGGAGTCTACCTCATCCACGATAGCATAATTATGCTTCCGTTGTACAAGGTCTTCCGGGTGTATCGCCATATTATCTCTCAAATAGTCGAAACCGAACTCATTATTCGTACCGAAAGTGATATCCGCTTGATAAGCCTTTCTTCTCTCGGGAGAATTAGGCTCCGTTTTATCAATACAATCTACTGACAAACCGTGGAACATATATAACGGTCCCATCCATTCGGAGTCACGTTTGGCAAGGTAATCATTGACCGTTACCACATGTACGCCTCGCCCTGTCAAAGCATTCAGGAAAACAGGCAAAGTTGCCACCAACGTTTTACCTTCACCGGTAGCCATCTCGGCAATCTTCCCTTGATGTAACACGGAACCTCCGATCAACTGCACATCGTAATGTACCATATCCCAAGTTATCTCCGTACCTCCGGCAAGCCATGAATTAAAATAAACGGCATCGTCCCCGTCTATTTCCACGAAATCTTTACTAACCGCTAAATCCCTATCAAAATCCGTGGCCTTTACCACGATTTCCTTGTTCTCGGTAAATCGTCGTGCAGTATCCTTAATCACCGCAAAAGCTACCGGCAATATTTCATTCAAAATATCCTCCAGTTTCTTGTCAATCTGCTCTTCCAGCTTATCAATCCGGTTATATATTTCCTCCCTCTCCTCGATAGAGGGTTTCTCGTTTTCCACTTTTGCTTTCAACGCAGCGATCTCATCCTCCTCTGATTTTACATGAGCGTGTATCTTCGCCTTCAGATCAGCAGACACCTTTCTCAAATCATCATGGCTCAATCCTTTAATCTTCTCCCACTCCGCATTCACCTTCTTAACTACCGGTAACAACTCCTTCATATCCCGATCTGCCTTGTTACCGAACATACTTTTTAATATATCATTAAATCCCATACTTTTTTATAATTGAAAAATTGAAAAATTGAAAAATGAAAATTGAAAATGATAAAACATAGTTTACCCCTTCAATCGTAAATCTAAAATCATAAATTTAAAATTATCAGCATCTCCCCGGCGCTCGTATGGGATTAGCTGTTACTTCGGGTACTTTCCAACCCGGAAGCACTAAAGGTGAGTAAGTATAATAAACCTTTACACTATCAATAGAGGCTAAATAATTCTGATGACTAAAAACACCATAGTCCAAATCATCCGCAGTCCTCTTATCCGTGCAAACGGTTATAATTTTTTCAGTGGGAGAAGAAATCAACAAACGATAGCTGTCATTGGCAACAGGAACATTTCCGGCACGCACCCCAATCGGGAGTGTTGCCACACAACCGGCAAACACATATAAGGCAGCTATTAAATATTTGTTCATTTCCATGACGCCAAAGATAATGTTTTAATCTGAACCTTCAACTTTTAGCTTTTAGTTTTTATCTTTAAGTTTTCACAATTTCTCTCCAAATGCCAAATCACCGGCATCACCGATTCCCGGATCAATATAACAACTCTCCGTCAATCTCTCGTCCACAGCACCTGTCCATATCGTAACCGGCTCATCTTTCAACGCCTCGGTAATTTTATCCACACCTTGACGACTGGACACGATAGCTGCAATATGCGTGTGCAGCGGTCTTCCACCTTGCTTCAACAACTCATGATAAGCAACCACGATAGACGCTCCGGTTGCCAGCATCGGATCTACCAGCAACAATTGCTTTCCTTCCAGACTAGGCGTGTAAATTGAATCGAAACGAATCTCAAAATCTATATGATTCTCTTTATATTTTCTTCTCGCGGAAATAAAAGCACTCCCCGAACGGTCAAAGTAATTTAGAAACCCTTGATGAAAAGGAAGCCCTGCACGCAAAACAGAAGCCACCACCACTTCATCATCTGCCAACCTCACGTCCGCCACATCTATCGGGGTTTGCACCTTTCGCGACGAATAGTGAAAAGTCTTGCTGATCTCGTAAGCCATAATCTCACCGACTCTCTCCAAATTCCGTCGAAAGCGCAAAGGATCCTTTTGTATTTCTTTATCTCTGAGCTCTGCTAAAAAACGATTATAAACCGAATCCTCCTTGTTAATAATATACACCATTATATCTATTCTTAAATAATACTATCCTAAGCCCACAAACTCTTCCTCAATCATAAATCGTAAATCCGAAATTAAAAAGGTTATTCAACTTCCTCATACTCCGTGTCCTCAATCTCACCCCCACCCAACTTCTGTTGTTGTTCCGCCTCATGCGCCTCTTTTCTCAACTGATTAATCCGGCGTTGATTAATCAAATCGGTAATCCCATAAAATATAGAAATCGCCCCGAAAAAAGTGATTATTCCTTCTTTCGCGGAAAACGGATTCGCGAAAATAACAATACCCGCCAAAAGTACGATTATCGGGAACAAATAACTCATCCCGCTAATCTGCCCGAATCTCCTTGCAGAAGTAAGAACAACCAATTGACCGATACCAGCGACAACCAAAATAAAACCAAGCAGGTACATCAATATATTGGTAAAAGTATCCGCCATCACCCACAACAGAATACCCAGAATAACACTCCCGATCCCATTAAAAGAAGTCAAACCTCTCGGCGAGTTCCCATCCTGATCCCGCAAAGACACGAGGAAAGACACGATTCCGGCAAGACAGAACACCGCCCCGATAATCTTAACCGTGTAATTCAACACCTCTGTCGGCCAAAGCACCAAAACGATACCTGTCACGATTGCCACGATAGACCTTACCATCGTTCTCTTATATGTCCCGGAAGAAAAAATAACCTGCATAATTTTATATTTTTAAGTAACTTCAATCAAATTCATCCAACGAAAGTAATGATTTTTTCTGAAATAAATAAGCCGGACAAACGTCCGGCTTAACTTTTTTATTTTATCAACTCCACGCTTCGCTTGACAAACCTGTTTAAAGCCTCTCCTTTCAACAACCCGTTTGCCAACAAAGCCAAGTCAATCAACTGACCTACAACCTTATTACCTTTTCCATATTCTTCCAACAGCTCGTTCTTCTGCTTCTGTAAATCGGAAACAGTTTTATTGTACTCAGTCTTCCTATCTTTATCTACCTGCGGAATTTCCTCGTCTTTCTTGCCCTTGTTCAATTCATCCAACTCCGCCTGCTTCTTCTCGGTTTCCTTAATCTCGAAGTAAATCGGTTCCAACTTGGCTTGCATCTCGCTCTTCTCGTTCTCCAGAATATCATTCACCAACTTGTGATCCGTGTTCACGACCAAAGTATACTGATCTCCCATGGCTCCATAGAATCCCATACCCGGATTCATTGCCGCCATGTCTTTCATACGACGCATAAACTCGGAACGCGTAACGATCACCGGATCACCATTCTCACCCATCGCCTCGAAATTCACCATGAACATCCCCCCGTCTTTAGGCAATTGGGACGAGAACACGGCACGCAATTCCTCCTGCTCCTCGTGACTCAAAGCCACTTCCTTAGCGTCCTCCTTCGGTATCAACTTATCAATAACATCCGAGTCTACCCGCACGAAACGATGTTCCGCATTCTTCTGCTCCAAATGATTGATAAAGTGCGTATCCAACTGACCGTCCATCAACAACACATCGTAACCTTTCCCCTTCGCGGCTTCAATATACGTGTATTGCTCTTTTTCGTCCGTGGCGTACAAGAATACCACTTTATTATCCTTATCCGTCTGGTTAGCTTTAATCAAATTCTCGTACTCCTCGTACGTGAAATACTTCCCTTCGGTATTTTTGAACAAGAAAATACTCTTTGCCCTCTCGTCAAATTTCTCGTCCGTCAGCATACCGTATTGGATAAATATCTTCAAATCATCCCACTTCTTCTCGTAATCCTCACGCTTGTTCGTGAATATATCGGTCAAACTATCGGCAACCTTCTTTGTGATATGACTGGAAATCTTTTTCACATTACGGTCACTTTGTAAATAAGAACGCGACACGTTCAAAGGAATATCCGGAGAATCGATCACCCCGTGCAGTAATGTCAGATATTCCGGTACGATTCCTTCCACCGAATCCGTCACGTACACTTGATTGCTGTATAACTGTATCTTATTCTTCTGAATCTCGAACTTATTATCAATCTTCGGGAAATACAAAATACCGGTCAGGTTGAACGGGTAATCCACGTTCAAATGAATATGGAACAACGGCTCCTGAGCCATCGGGTACAACTCGCGATAGAACTTCTCGTAATCCTCCTCATTCAAGTCCGCGGGCTTACGCGTCCACGCCGGATTCGTGTCATTGATCACGTTATCCTCGTCCGTATCCCTATACTCACCGTCTTTCCACTCTTTCTTCTTCCCGGAAATAATCTCGATAGGCAGGAACTTACAATATTTCGTCAGCAACTCGTTTACCTTCGAATCCTCCAAGAAATCCTTCTCTTCCTCGTTGATATACATGATAATGTCCGTACCTCTCTCGGCTTTCTCCGTTTCTTCCAACGTGTACTCCGGATTCCCCTCGCACGACCATTTCACCGCTTTCGCCCCCTCTTTATAAGATTTCGTCACGATTTCCACCTTGTCACTCACCATGAACGAAGAATAAAAACCTAACCCGAAATGACCGATAATAGCCGCCGCGTTATCTTTGTACTTGTTCATGAACTCTTCCGCGCCGGAAAAAGCGATCTGATTGATATATTTCTCCACTTCTTCCTGCGTCATTCCGATACCGTTATCCGATACCGTCAACGTACCTGCCGCTTTGTCAGCCTTCACTCTTACCTTCAACTCACCAAGTTCACCCTTAAACTCCCCGTTCGAAGCCAGCACCTTCATCTTTTGTGAAGCATCCACGGCATTCGATACAATTTCTCTCAAAAAGATATCATGATCCGAGTATAAAAACTTCTTGATAATCGGGAATAAATTCCCTGTTGAAACTCCAATCTTTCCTGTTGACATAACTCTATATTTTTAATTTAATTATACTTCAATTTTTTACGACAACTAAATGACAATAGTTATGCCAAAAAATGTTCTCTGCCGATTTGACAGTAATTACCTGTAAGATGCCCCCTCCTACTTAAATCCGCTGCCGGGATATGCCCAAAGTTTTTTGTCCCACATCAGGCATTTTATAAAAACGGTCAGACGACATATGTTTTATCCGCTTACACTTCATGTTCCTGTTCCGCGGCCTTGGCATACCATGCGGCAGCCTGCTTCGCATTTTTCCTTACACCGTCGCCGTTGGCATAACAATCGCCCAGACAGCGCATGGCTTCCGGATGTCCGTAATACCTTTTATTTTCGTTGATATTAGTTGCCGCTTTTTTGTACAAGCGCACGGCTTCCGCCATATCCTGCTCTACTCCGTGCCCCTCGGCATAACACCGGGCAAGAAGATATTGCGATTCCGGGTCATCCGTTTTTGACGCTTGACGGTACAATTCCACTGCTTTCTCCCAATCCTGCTCCATTCCGTGACCTAAAGCATAGCAATCGCCCAGACCGCGCAGAGCTTCCGGGAAAGCATTGCCGCCCAAATCCACCGCCTTGCGATACCATTCGACGGCTTGACCATAATTCGTAGCCGTACCGTTCCCCGCGGCGTAACATCTGCCAAGTTCCACCCAAGCCATTGGGTCGTCATGCTCCGCAGCCTTCTTGAACCAGTAAAAGGCTTTTTCGTCATCGCGTTCCACGCCGTCACCGTTGCCGTAACACAATCCCACGGTGAAGAAAGCCTTGGGATATCCACCTTCCGCCGCCTTCAGATAGCGTGTGAAAGCCTGCTCCGCATCTTTCGGCAGACCGCCTTGTCCAAGGCTGTAGCAATAACCCAGACGGTCATTGGCATACACATCGCCCATGTCGGCGGCTTTCTGCCACCATTCTGTAGCTTGTGTCATGTCGTAGTCCACGCCCCATCCATGCTGATAGCAGCTACCGAGCATACATAATGCTTCTGCCAAGTCCGCACCCGACAGATGTTTGCCGTTCACCGCCTTTTTCAGCCATTTGGCAAGTTGCCCTTGATAACTATCCTTGTTCAGTTTCTCTTTTGCAGGTCGGCATTTATCCGATGCCAGCCAGTACAATTTGAAAGCCTTTGCCAAATTGCGTTCCACACCTATGCCTTCCTCATAGCATTGACCGAGTTGATATTGCGCCGGGGCATAACCCGACTGCGCCGACTCCCGACATCTGTCGATATCGAACGACTTGTCCGTATATTTGTTTTCGTACTTTGTCATATTCTTATGGATTGGTATTTCATTTGTCCCGATTCAAAAACGCGGTTGCCAGTTCCGGTGAGTTCAGCTGTTTTGCCGAGAAATCTTCAAGATTCTCAGCCTCTTCATCATCCGATATGGAAACAAAGAATGTTATCTCTTCCGATCGTTTCCCGAACGCTCCCGTCTCCTTGAGCTGTTTCATGGCGGATATGACGGCATCGAAAAAAAAGGCTTCACCAGGCAGATTTTCGTGATGTTCCCACAGCAATTTGCTGAGTTTCGACAACTCGCTGTTGTAGGCATCGGAATACCCCCATTCATCGGGATACCATTTGCTCGCGTTATCCGGTTCGTCGTTTCCATTCAGAAACTCAACGGTGTTTACCGCGAGAAACAGAGTACAACAATCACTATCGGTGACCAAGGCTGCCGTATAAATATGTTCGTCCCCTATTTGTCCAAGAACCTCACGCAAATCTTTTTCGGCAGCCTCCCTGATTTTTTCAGTCAATCCTTGATAAAAAGGAATTATTTCCTTGGTTGCATTCTCTCGTTCATCAGATTCGTATTCCGATGAATTTATATATTGCAGATTCTCTTTTGCCTCCTCCGAACCGAGCTTTGCAGCATCCTCGAAATACTGGTAGCCGAGTTCTATATCCTCTTCCGTACCACGACCGAAAGCATATGCCACACCCAGTGCATTAAGTACCATAGCGTTTATCGGCTCCCACAAGTCATCAATTCCTTCTTCCGCTTCCTGAAGATATTCCAATGCGACATCATCGTCCTGCGCCACACCAAGTCCTTCCTGATAGCAGATGCCAAGGTAGGCGGCAGTCTTCACCCGGTTGTTGTCACTGCTCTTGGGATTGTCATGAGCCTTCTCCAGCCATTCGGCTGCCTTGGCATAGTCCTGCTCCACAACACCCTCACCATTGAAATAATAATATCCTACCTGCCATTGACCCGCGGGATGCCCCGCGATAGCGGCAAGCTCATAAAACTGGTAAGCGGTTTTGATATCCTCGGCTACCGCTTCGCCATTCTCATAGCAGTATCCGGCATTGTAGGCTCCCTGCGGATCGCCTTTTTGGGCGGCCTGAACGTAGCGAATCAAACCGTTATAGGGGTCATTTTTCTCAAATTTGAGATAGTAACCGTAGTTGTTACAAATCACAGGAGAAATATCCGCAAGCGCTCGATAGTACGTTTCAAACACATCCTTTTTGATACTGCACAGCCCCGACTCGCGGATGTTGCAGTAGTTGCCCCATCCGGCACAGATGCGCCCGTTAAAACTGCGCTCGTACCATTCTTTGGCTATCGGATAAGCCCAAGCATTATATTCATTCTCTGTTTTGAACTGCTTGGCAAGTTCCGGCTCAACCAACAGATAGTCGCCCCAATAATAGACATTCCCTATCATATAACAGCAAAACGCGTTACCACGCTCCGCTTGTTCAAGAATTTCCTCGAAAGCCTCCTTGAATGAAGCAAAAGGCATCCCACGCTGAACCGCCGGGGTGAAGTTACCGCTTCGCACGGCACAAAGCACTCCCGTGGCACTCCCCATCAGCGCGCTTTTCTGCATCAGCTTCGAGGCATTGGCATCATCTGTGGCGAAACCGGCTCCGCTCCACACGTATTCCTCGCCCATAAAGCATCGGGCTATAAAACACAACGCGTCGGCATCACCTTGTTGGGCCGCCTGCATGAGCATCGCGTATCCGCGACGTATCTCTTCCTTGTCAAAACTCGTCCAAATCATATCTACTGCCTTCACCACGGGCAGACTGTATTTACCGTTCATTGTTGTCTAATTTATCTTCTTCGTTTAAAAATCTAAAAGTCAGTCGTTGAAAAGTATCTTTCACGTCAAAACTTTCCCACTCGGGAGCCGGGTCGGGATACTTATGTTCAGATGCAAAATCCCATAGCCAACGCCGCAAGAGGCTTGTATCGGAAAGTGTGATATGATAACCTGTCGGTTCGCTCCACTTCACCCATTCCATTTTGTATTTTGGTGGCTCCCCATCCTTGTCGTGCCGGTGAATGTTGATGTAACCGCCATTCTCGCCAGTGAAATCATAAAGCATCCACTTGGACTTACCCTCTATGATATTTTCAAGGGCAGCCACAACATCGGCACAACCGAAATGGCGGAAATCCTCTCCATCCACAGAAAGACTCGATTCACTCTGCTGCATCGGAGCTTTTCTTTTTTCGCACACCCAGCCAGACATATCGGGTAATGTGGCCAACTGAAAGAAATTGCACATAATATCGGCAGCCTCGTCATATGAAACACCGCTCTTGACCATTCGGAATATCATCCCTCTTACTTCAAAAAACGCCGCAAAACTTAAGTCACTATAGAAACACAAAGCGAAACATTCGGCCTCTCGAACAAGTATCACCGGCCGGCACCTCATGAGATAAACATACTCGTTGGAGTCAACATCATACACCGCCTCCATAATCTTGGCATCTGTCACATTACTCGTGCGTTCCTCACCATTCTCGGTAACGAGCACATACTGTGGCTTCTTCTTAGCTATTCCCGGCAATTTACCCCGGGAATGTTTAGAATTAAACATAGTCATCATTCGTTATGTAGGATTACACATTAACTTTATTACAATATTACAGATTAATCCAGTTACAAAACTAGCAAAAAGCTCCAAAATATTACTTGTCTTATAACGGATTTCTCCACCTATCCCCCGGTAATACCACCATATTACTATCTCATCCCCCTCACTGACCACTCGCAACACGCTTACCCCACCGTTTCCCCACGATGCTAGAAGTGCCACACACTTGGGTTGCAAGCAAGGAGAGATATTATTACCCTAGGATTACCTTGGGAATACGGTAGGATTTTGAATGAAATTCACTACCTTTGCACCTCGGAAATAAAATTTGAGAATGGAGATACGGAATTTTTACATAGAAACTTATGGTTGCCAGATGAACGTGGCGGATAGCGAAGTGGTGGCAGCCATACTAGAAGATAAAGGATACAAACGAACCGAAGACAAAAACGAGGCGGATTTAATTCTGGTCAACACTTGTTCTGTCCGTGAAAACGCCGAACAACGGGTACGCGGGCGAGTACAAGGCTTCACCGAGGTGAAAAAGAAAAAACCGCACGTGTTGGTTGCCATCATGGGATGTATGGCGGAACGATTGGGCGACGCTCTCTTCGAACAGGAAAAAAACGTGAATATCGTCGTGGGACCGGATGCCTACATGGACCTTCCCTTGTTGATCGAAAAAGCGGCAAAAGGAGAAAAAGCCATCAATATCGAATTATCGACAACCGAAACCTATAAAGACATTTGCCCTTCCCGCATAGACGAAACGGCCATCTCCGGATTCGTGTCTATCATGCGGGGATGCAACAACTTCTGTACCTACTGCATCGTGCCTTACACGCGGGGACGCGAACGCAGCCGCAGCCCGAAAAGCATCATCAACGAAGTACTCGACCTCCATTCAAAAGGATACAAAGAAGTTACCCTACTCGGACAAAACGTGAACTCGTACTTGTGGCGGGGAGATAACACGGAAATGAACTTCCCGGCGTTGCTTGCCATGGTTGCAAAAACGGTACCGGACATGCGTATCCGTTTCGCCACATCACACCCGAAAGACATGAATGATGACATACTTCGGGCAATCGCCACTTATCCCAATATCTGCAAACACATCCACCTGCCTTTCCAATCCGGCAGTAACTCCGTGTTGAAAGACATGAACCGGAAATACACCCGTGAATGGTATCTGGACCGTATCCGTGCCATCCGTGAGATTGTCTCGGATTGCGGAATATCTACCGACGTGTTCGTGGGCTTCCACAACGAGAGCGAGGAAGATTACCGGCAAACTCTCGATTTGATGAAAGAAGTGATGTTCGATTCCGCTTTCATGTTCAAGTACTCCGAACGCCCCGGCACCATGGCATCCCGTAACTTACCGGATAACGTGGACGAGGAAGTCAAGGGCAGACGCCTGCAAGAACTGATTGACATGCAAGTAGAAATATCTCATCAAAGTAACTTGAAAGACGTGGGTAAAGTCTTCGAAGTTATGGTCGAAGGTGTTTCCAAAAAGAAATCGGACGAACTTTTCGGGCGTAGCAGCCAAAATAAAGTAATCGTGTTCCCGGATAACGGCGCTAAAGTCGGCGATCTCGTTCAAGTTCGAGTAACCGAATGCACGGCAGCCACCTTACTCGGCAAAACAATTGAAAATTGAAAATGCAAAATTGAAAATTAAAACTCAAAAAACATATTCAATCTTCAAATAAACTAAAAACTATCATTAATAACCCCGAATTGGAAATCGAAATGACTCACCCTCATTTTCAATTTTCAATTTTCAATTTTCAATTTCATGTCCCATCGCAAACTCCTCAACGAAGAACTGAACCGCCTCTCCGCGGAAGAATACAAAGAGGCTGAAAAACTCCCGCTTGTGGTAGTTCTTGACAACGTGCGCAGCCTGAACAACATCGGTTCGGTATTCCGCACGTCGGACGCCTTCCGGTTGTCGAAAATATACCTTTGCGGTATCACCGCCACCCCACCCCACCGGGAAATACACAAAACAGCCCTCGGCGCGGAAGAAAGCGTCGACTGGGCATATTTCGAGGAAACTACCGATGCCGTGAAAGAATTGAAAAACGAGGGGTACACCATTCTATCCGTGGAACAAGCGGAGAACAGCATCTCTCTCGAAACCTTTACCATCACTCCCGGACAAAAATACGCCTTCGTGTTCGGCAACGAAGTGAAAGGCGTGCAGCAGGAAGTCATCGACCTCTCGGACAACTGCATTGAAATACCGCAATTTGGGACAAAACACTCCTTCAATATCTCCGTCACTGCCGGAATCGTGCTATGGCAAGTGATTCACCCTCTCATCGCCTCCACGATCTTCACTGCCTCCACGGCTTCACGAACATCGTGAACCCTAAGGATGTGAGCACCTTTAATTAGCGATATCGTGTTGAGCACAGTAGTACCGTTCAGTGCCTCTTTCGGGGTAATATCCAATAAACGCCATATCATCGTTTTGCGAGAAATACCCACGAGTAAAGGATATCCAAAATCGAGAAAAGACTCCATTTTATCCATCAATTGATAATTATGTGCCACGGTCTTCCCGAAACCGAAACCTTGATCCAGTATGATATTATTAAATCCCAAGGCATTCAGACGGGCTATACGCTCCGTGAAGAACTCCCCAACCTCACGTACCACGTCATCATAGCGTGGGTTTACTTGCATATCTTGCGGCGTACCTTGAATGTGCATCAATATATAGGGTACCCCCATCCCGGCAACCGTTTCGAACATCCTGTCATCCATCGTGCCACCGGAAATATCATTCACGATAACCGGTCCCAGACAGTGATTAATCTCCTTTGCCACTCCCGACCGGAACGTATCTATCGAAACCGGAACCTCGGGATGGTATTTACGCACTAGCTCGACGGCAAAACTCAACCGTGAAAGTTCCTCTTCCTCGCTCACGAAAGCAGCCCCGGGACGAGTGGAATAAGCTCCCACGTCAATAATCTCCGCCCCTTGCTCCACGATCTCGTCGATGCGCTTGATTACCCCGGTTTCACTCAAGTACTTTCCCCCGTCATAAAAAGAGTCGGGTGTCACGTTCAAAATACCCATCACGACAGGTCGCTCCAAACTAACTTTTTTATCTCCTAAAACGATCTCCATCATAATTTTCCAATTTCAATTTCCGGTTTTGAATTATTTGACTAATTTTACACTTCAAAGAAACAACTTATTTTTCAAATTCTGTTACTAAAAAACGATAGAATTATGCCAAACACAGCGCAAGAATATGATAAAGTGATAGATATATGTCAGGATATTTTCGTGAAAAAAATGCAGGATTACGGGACAGCGTGGAGAATACTCCGCCCGACGTCGATCACTGACCAGATATATATCAAAGCGAACCGAATCCGGAGTATCGAAGAGAAAGGAGTCACGAAAGTAGGAGAAGGTATCGTTCCCGAATTTATCGGCATCATCAACTACTCCATCATGGGATTGATTCAATTGCAACTCGGTCCGGGCAACGACACCCCGCGAGAGGAAATATTGCATCTCTACCAGAACTATTTCCTGCAAGCGAAAGAACTCATGCTTGCCAAAAACCACGATTACGACGAGGCGTGGCGGGAAATGCGTGTCAGCTCGTACACGGACTTAATCCTGATGAAAATCAATCGGACCAAACAGATCGAAGATCATCAAGGAGCGACAATCATATCGGAAGGTATTGACGCGAACTACTTCGACATGGTGAATTACGCCGTGTTCGGGTTAATTCGCCTGGTCGTGGAGAATTAAAGACTGAAAACTAGAAAAGTAAACATGATAAGCAAATTCATTCAAAATCTTTGCAGGATCGTGGTCGGTATCGTATTTATCTACTCCGGCTTCGTGAAAGGGATAGATCCGCTAGGGTCGGATTATAAATTCACCGACTACTTCAACGCGTTCGGCATGAGTTGGATGAATGCCACGACACTATTTTTCTCCTTTGCCCTCTCGTTGGCAGAATTTCTGATCGGGATAGCGTTACTGTTCAACCTGTGGGTATCCCGCCTCGCTTGGGGAGCTTTACTATTCATGGCATTTTTCACGCCGTTGACGTTAGCGCTCGCCTTGACGAATCCTGTCAGTGATTGCGGGTGCTTCGGGGATGCCCTCGTACTGACCAATTGGCAAACGTTCTGGAAGAATATCGTCTTGTTATTATTTGCCATCGTGGTCTTTGTTTATCGCGAAAAGTACAAACCCCAACTTACCCCGCTGGGGCAATTCTCGATGCTCGTGCTCGCGGGAGCCGGAATGTTGTGTCTGTCCGTCTATTGTTACCGTCATTTACCCGTGATAGACTTCCGCCCCTACGCGATCGGTAAAAATATTGCCGAGGGTATGCGGCTACCGGAGGGAGCCGAACCCGACCAGTACGAGGTGACTCTAAAATACAAGAACAGGCAGACCGGGGAAATACAATCATTCACAGAGGAGAACTACCCTTGGCAAGATACCGTGAACTGGGAATACGAGAGTAGTTCGGAACGCTTGGTAAAGAAAGGATACATCACCCCAATACACGATCTCGTGATCGAACACCCGGAATTGGGCAACATCACGGAAGAAATACTTGAAGATGACAATTACACGATACTTGCAGTTGCCTATAATATCAACAAAAGCGACGCCGATGCACAACCCGCTTTGAACCGATTGGCAAATCTGGCGCGGGAAAAAGGATACAGGTTCTACGGTTTAACTTCTTCCTCGCGAAAGGATATCCAAGCCTACCGAACCCGCCATCACGTGCCGTACGAGTTCTGCGCGGCAGACGAGATACAGTTGAAAACCATGATCCGTTCCAATCCCGGCGTGATTATTTTACGGCAGGGAACCATTCTGGACAAACGCGCGGGGAAAGATATCCCGGATATCAAAGATTTAAAAGACACGGACTTGGCAGCCTATTGCTTGCAGAGTCAACAAGAAATGCAACGGAATTATTTGGTTTACTCCTTTATCCTTCTTTTCTTTGTAGCATATTTACTTTTTCCCCGTATAAAGAAAAGAAGAAACTAAATAAAACACAACGATTTAAATCTATAGACATGAGAAAAAAGATTGTAGCAGGTAACTGGAAAATGAACAAAACCTTCGCTGAAGGTGTCGAATTGGCAAGAGAAGTGAACGACTACGTGAGATACAAGGAAGGTGCAGAAGGCGTGTTGGTTGTTCTTGGAACCCCTTTCATCCATTTGGCAAAGGTGGCTCACAATATCACGGAACCCTCGATCATGGTTTCCTCGCAAAATTGCGCAACCGAAAAATCCGGGGCTTACACGGGTGAAGTATCAGCCGAAATGGTTGCTTCCACCGGGGCAAAATGCGTGATTCTAGGACACTCCGAGAGAAGAAGTTATTACGGGGAAACAAGCCCTATTCTCGTGAAGAAAGTAGCACAAGCATTGGACAGCAAACTGGAAATCATCTTCTGCGTGGGTGAAGTACTGGAAGAGAGAGAAGCGGGTAAACATTTTGAAGTGGTAAAACAACAACTCGTTGACGGTCTTTTCAACTTAACCCCGGAGCAATTCGCTCACGTGGTTATCGCTTATGAACCTGTTTGGGCTATCGGAACCGGCAAAACCGCCACTCCCGACCAAGCTCAAGAAATGCACGCTTTCATCCGCTCCGTGGTAGCCGAGAAATACGGGCAAACCGTTGCCGACGATACCTCCATCCTCTACGGTGGTAGCTGCAACGCCGGAAACGCCGATGCGATATTCTCCAACCCTGACGTGGACGGCGGATTAATCGGGGGTGCTTCCCTGAAAGCAGCCGATTTCTTCGAAATCATCAAAGCACGGGCAAGACACTAATAACCTCTAAATAAACAATCAGGGGTTGTCAAAAAAGTAATTGACAACCCCTGATAAGGATATCCCAAAATAAGGCTTTATCGCTGAAATTCAACTGATAAAGCCTTATTTATATATTACCCCAATATTCCCAGCGTCCCCGATGCCTTTCGTCCGTTGGCGCTGGCGGCAAACCCGTAAACGACCAGTTGCCCCGCGTCCCACTCCTCGGGCAGCATCCATGCCAATTCGCCACTCTCTCCCCTCGTTCCCAACTCCACGAGCCGACTTCGTTGCAACACCCGCTCGTACACCACGCCGAACAAACGATCGTCTTTCGCGGCACGAGGCATCAATGGTTGCCGTTCCCACCGGAACCGCACTTGCCGTTCGTTCGCTTCTATTTCTGCCCCTACCCGGGGAATGTCGAGTTCTCCACCCGACAGGGAAAGCGACAACAAATCCAAGGTCACGTTCATATCATCGTCCACCTCGACTTTCCCGACATTATCCTTCATGAAACAATTCAGGCAAACCTTCTTCGAGGAAGAACAATACCCTATCTCCAAAGCGGCGTTAAAACTACGCCGCAGTTTCGTGATCACGCTCACCCGAGTACGCTGTTTCAACTGCGCCGGCGTCTTTGCGTCCTTCACCTCGAACGCCTTCGCCCGCGCCACGTGCTTGTCGCCCAACTTATACGTCGTCACGTTCCCCACGGAACCCGAGATATCTTGAAATATAGTAGGATTGAATGTAGCCATAACCGTGATGATTTAAGATTTACAAACAGAGAAATACATGCACGGGGAATAACGCCGTCCGTCAGCCGCCCCGAAGAAACAGTACAGGTGAACCTCGTTCCATTCCCCTCCCGGGATACTCGCGACACCCCGCCCGTCAGCGCGACATCCCGTCACGTTCTCCAACACCACGGGTTGATATGGCTCGTTGTCAAAAATAGCTGCCACCATCAACCGGTCTGTCGATTGTGCCGTGACAGTCGAGGTATTATCCAGCCACTCCACCTCCACCTTCCCCGCATCCCCTTTCACCATTCGCATCCCGAACGGCAATTGTAAACTACCGTCCGCCAGAACCAGACGGGGGTAATCGACGTAATCATTCACCCCGAACACTTTCATGTTCGCGTGTAGGAACCAATGGTAGCCCGAACGCCGTTCCTCTTCCCGTGCCACGATCGTGTACACCCGTTCCAGCACGCTTCCCCTCGCCGCCCGGTGCATCGTCTGCGCTCCCGGTAACTTGGAGCGTTGCGCTGTCTGCCCCTCTGTCCGGGGATTCGCTATGGTCTTGGGTGCCTTGCGCGCGTGCGTTTTCTTCCCGACCTTGTAAATCACGTAACCATCAAGTTTACCTGAAGCACCATCTAAAATAGAACCGTCCAATGTCGCCATTCTTTCTTTTATTTCGTTAAACATGCTGCCGTACACCTCAAGTATTCCTGCGATACACGGCAATTATACTATTATCCTAGTTTAAAATAACAGGTAACAAATATATAACAAATTTTATTCAATTCCTAATAAAATACTATATTTTTATAATTGTAATAGGAGATGAATGGGAGTTGAATGGGAGTTGAATAGGAGATGCTATAAAGAAACTATAAATATGAATAATATATAATTTATATCATATAGCTTATTTTAACAGAAACTATTTAGGAATCGAGCGTGAAATTTCTCTTTGTTGTGTTTCAAAAAAAAGTTTTGCATCTTAAAAATTTGCACGGGAAAACAAAGATATCACCCGTGTTTGCAATGAAACTCTCCGGTACAAAAGTCCATAAAACCTATAAAATCACCATATTCTTTTCCGAAGATCCCGAATAAACGGGGGAATCAGACAGACTATCAACTGTGCCCTAGGCCAAGCCAAACATCTTTGGAAACATATCATCGCCAACCCGATAAACATTGCAGCCCCTACAAGTACCTGCAAAGGCAACCACAACAGCCCCTCCCGGGGAATGATCATCGGAATCAGAGCCACCGCTCCGGCGGGAGCAAAGAACTTTCCAAGGAACTCGAAAAGCGTGAACAGGCAAACAAATATCATAAAAGCAACTATAAATTCCGGGATACCGAAATAATAATGCCCGATAAACTGGAATGTCACGCCGAGTATTGCCGCCACAAACAGAACTAATAACACTTGCACCGGTCTGTCGCGAAACCCCGCTTTAGAATTGGCAAATTCCACGTAGGTAACAATCAACGGTGGAAGAATAAAGTAAAGATTCGTCGTGTAAATCGCTAACCAAGCAACGGCGAGCATGCTGACAAGCAAAAGCGACCAACGTTGCAACCGCTCCCCCCGCCCCCTCTCCGCGGGAACAAACTCTACCATTGTCCTCAATTCTTTTCTTTCCATCCACCATTGCCCGCAAATCACGCTCAAAGACATCACGAGTACCGCCAATGGATACACCCAACTCTCCGTTCCCAACAACACGGGCAACATACAGGCAGACACCAAAGGGACAAGCGTGGAACGGGTCAAAGTCAACCCGATTGCCGCGCAAGAAAACGCTAAAGCAAGGTTTCCGATCAACGGCAACGGCGAATAACGCACGATACAAACTCCGGCCGCGGCACCAAGCGTCATTAACACGACAACAAGCAAACGACGCACCTGCCACACCCGCTTATCCACGATCCACATACCGATTGTCAGTGCCGCCATTTCCGGAAATATAATTTCCTTCTCTCCCAACCATTCTGCCACACCGATCATCAGCAATATCATCAACATTGCATAAAAATAACGCTTACGCTGTATAACATCTCCAAACAAAGGTTTTCCGGCAGCACTTCTAATTACCATGAATGAAATAGTTTATAAAGTTCATAAAGTTTATAAGGTTTATAAAGTTACCAAACATCCTGAATACAGGTATCGGGACTTTATAAACCTTATTCCTCTTATTCTTTATCCTTTAGTTACTCTAACCCGGTGAGCGGTTTCCCCGGTTTCCTCTACCGCCGCCACGACATTGCGGGCTAAATCCCGGAATGCCTCGCCGGTAACCGTGTTCTCGTCCAAGGCGACGGGCGTACCTGCCTCTCCCCCTTCCATGATACTCTGCACGATAGGAATTTGTCCCAACAGACGCAATCCTTTCTCGTCAGCCAGTTTCTTCGCGCCCTCTTTACCGAAGATATAGTATTTATTATCCGGCAATTCGGCAGGAGTAAACCACGACATATTTTCAACCACTCCCAACACGGGAACTTGTATCCCGGGGGATTCGAACATATTAATACCTTTTACGGCATCCGCCAGTGCCACTTGCTGCGGGGTACTTACCACGATCGCCCCGCTCAAGGCTACCGTCTGTACCAGCGTCAAGTGAATATCGCTCGTTCCCGGGGGAAGGTCTATCAACATGAAGTCCAATTCATCCCAGAAACCACCCTCAACCATCTGTTTCAAGGCATTGGAAGCCATCGGACCTCTCCACACGGTAGCGGAATTAGGGTCAACGAAGAAACCGATAGAAAGTAATTTCACCCCGTATTTAACCACGGGATCAATCAACTCTTTCCCGCCGACTTCAACCATATAAGGACTGGCATCTTCACAATCGAACATCTTCGGGATGGAAGGACCGAAGATATCCGCGTCCACCAGTCCCACTTTATAACCCAATTTAGCCAGAGCAACCGCCAGATTGGAAGCGACGGTAGATTTACCGACTCCCCCTTTGCCGGAAGAAACGGCCAAGATATGTTTCACTTTTTCCAACGCTAAAGGTTTCTCCAAGTCATGCACGAAAACCGTTTCAACCCGTACCCCCGTGTAATTCAATTTTTCCTTCAGCAAAGCCTCGCATTTCTTGCTTACTGCGCCCACGAACGGGTCGTTCGCTTTCTGGAATACCAGACGGAAGCTCACTTGCCCGTCTTCTACCTTAATATTCTGCACCATATCCAGTGCCACGATACTTTTCGACGTTCCGGGGTATTTCACCTCCGCCAACACGTCACGTATCTCTTTTACAAGTTCTTGCATAATATCCAGTATGTTATTGTAAGATTTTAAATTTGCATGTTCATTTTCGCGCTTTCCACGATTTCACGTGCCCGATGCTTGTAACAAGCCACGACGACCTGTTCAAAATCGGGATGTGCTATCAGGAAAGTCATTATTTCCCGAAGTGCTATCCGGGCGGCATCCTCCATCGGGTAACCGTAAACACCCGTGCTAATCAAGGGGAATGCTATCGTTTTCAACCCGTTCTTCGCCGCCAACTCAAGACTGTTGCGATAACAAGCAGCCAGAAGTTGCGGTTCCCCGTGTTGCCCGTCCGAATAAACCGGTCCCACGGTATGAATCACGTGCCGGGCTTTCAAGTTATAGCCTTTCGTGATTTTCGCCTCCCCGGTCTTGCACCCGCCTAAAGTCCGGCATTCAGCCAGCAACTCTTTTCCCGCCGCCCGATGAATGGCTCCATCGACACCTCCACCGCCTAACAACGAAGAATTGGCAGCGTTCACGATAGCGTCCGTGTCTAACACGGTAATATCCGCTTCTATAATTTTCAATCTCTCCATAGGATTATATCTTATCAGGGATCAACGTTTGTACCCGTTTCAAATCGAACGCGGCGAAACGCTTGTCCGGTTGTTCAAAACCACTTAATTGCAAATAAACTTTCACTTTCAATTGTTGCAGCGCTTTCCGGAACATATCCTCGTGATCAAAAGCCAAAGAAGGCATCTCGAGGATATCATACCAGCGGGCATCCGCCGCGTCATCCTGTCCCGAAACTTTCATACCGCGGGGATCCACCAAAGCGTAAAAAGCGACCGTGATCGTTCTTCCCCGGGGATCCCTGTCTATCGCCGAAAAAGCATGGAACTGTTCCGCGAAAACATCTTTCATCCCGGTTTCCTCTTCCAGTTCGCGGGCAGCACACTCTTCAACCGTTTCGTCCATGTTCAGGAAGCCTCCCGGGAAAGCCCACCTTCCCTTGAACGGTTCGCCTCCCCGTTCGATAAGCAACACCTGCAACTTTTGCCCGTCAAAACCGAAAATAACGCAATCGGTGGTCACCGCCGGACGAGGATATTGATAACAATATTTTTCTTCCATAATCAAATTCATTTATACCCGTGTATTATACTCCCTCAACCGCCCGCGAAGTTTCATGCAATCGGGACAAACTTTCTTCATTAACGCCCAAAAGTCGGCGGAATGATTCTTCTCCACCGTGTGGCAAAGCTCGTGCAGGATGACATAATCGATAATCTCGTCGGGTAACTTCATGAGTTTCACGTTCAGACTGATGTTATCCTCGACGGAACAGCTTCCCCAGTTCGATATATTGTTCCGGAAAGATAAATCCCTGTACCGGAAACCGAAGCGCTCCGCCAATTCCTTCACCCTGCCCGGCAAATATCGTTTGCTTTCCATGCGGTATACCTCCACGAGGAAACTCTCCACGTAAGGGGCTATTTTCGCGTAATCGGTATCGCGGGGAATATACAACCGAATTTCCGTGCCTTCTATCTTGTAACGGGGACGCGGCTCGTCACAAGCGAGTACCTTCAAAACGTGGAATTTAGTCTTCACCTCGGAATCCATTCCCAGTCCCACCCCCGTGTCTTTCTCGTAAGTTTTGATCTTCGCAAGATTGGTCTTGATCCATTCCTGTTGCGAAAAGACAAATTCTTCCACTTTCCGCCCGCTCACCCCGTAAGGAACATTCACCCACACGCCTCTGCCCGGTGCCATACGCACCGAGAGGAAACGGATATTCATACCCCGCCTCACTTTCACTTTCGCTATTCCCGGTAAAATAATCTCGTCCTGCATCATTTAAAAAAAGAGGCCGTTTAAAAGCCTCTTTTCAGTCCTTAAAGTCTATAAGGTCTTCCCGATTAGTTAAGCATTCTTCTTGATAAGCTCGCTCAAACGAGTAAATTCGCCATCTATCGTTTTCAACAAATCGATAGAAATCCCTTTATAGTATGCTTTCGCTTCTTTCTTGTCGTTAAAAGACTTACGACCGGAAATCTTGCTTCTCACTTCATTTCTATATTCAACCATGTCCTTCACGATATTGACAACCTCAGGGTCATTCTTCTCCGTGGTAGAATTGTAGTTCATACAATCAGCGATTACCGCGAAAGTCAAGTAATCAACATCTTTCTTCAATCTTCTTATACTTGCCATAACAAATGATATTTAATTTCTACAAAAGTAATAAAGATTATATCCAAATCAAACAAACGGACGACTAAAAATTACATGGCAAAAGCGTCAAAATGCTTTTGCCACGGTTCATAAGGTTTATAAAGTTCATAAAGTTTATAAGGTTTATAGCCCCTGCGGGCGCTTGGTCTACGGCAGCAAAGCTGCCGATAAATACTGTCCGAAGAACACTCGTTACTTTATGAACTTTATAAACTTTATGAACCTTATAAACTAACTAAAACCGCCCCGCCTCCAGCAACATATCCAGTACCACCATAGCCGCCATGGATTCGACCACCGGAACCGCACGAGGCACAACGCAAGGATCATGCCGCCCGTGAGCGGAAAACCGGATTTCCTCGCCCGAACGGTTCACGGTTTGCTGTTCCTTCCCGATCGTCGCTACCGGTTTGAAAGCTACCCGGAAATAGACGTCCGCCCCGCTGGTGATACCGCCTAATATTCCCCCGGCATGATTGGTCTGCGGTTTAATCTGCCCGTTCTCGGTCACGAACACGTCATTATGCTCGCTTCCCCGCATCGCGGCGGCATGAAAACCTTCCCCGTACTCGAATCCTTTAGCGGCATTTATTCCCATCATGTAATACCCCAGACGAGCTTGAAAACGATCAAACACGGGTTCACCGACTCCCGCCGGAAGTCCCCTAATCACGCAACTCACCACGCCCCCGACGCTATCCCCATCCGCCTTCACTTCCCGTATTAAAGTTTCCATCTCCCGGGCAATCCGCTCGTCGGGGCAACGTACCACGCTCTCGTCTACTCGGTTCAGTTCCAATTCCGTGTACGATTTATCCACTTCCACGCGACCGATTCGAGAGGTGTAAGCCTGAATCGAAATACCGCGAGTCCGCAGTACCTGTTTCGCTATGGCACCAGCCACGACACGAGCCACGTGTTCACGGGCAGAAGAACGTCCTCCTCCCCGGTAATCCCGAATCCCGTATTTTGCCTCCACGGTATAGTCCGCGTGAGAAGGGCGATACACCTCTTTCAGCGCCTCGTAATCCCGGCTTCTTTGGTCTTGATTGCGCACGATAAAACCTATCGGCATCCCCGTGCTCTTGCCCTCGAATATGCCGGAGAGAAACTCTACACGGTCTTGCTCCGCCCGTGCCGTTGTCAAATCCGATTGTCCGGGTCTGCGCCTGTCCAGTTCTCGCTGCACTTCCTCCGGCGACAGAATATACCCTGCCGGACAACCGTCAACGATACCTCCCATCGCATCCCCGTGCGATTCCCCGAATGATGTCAGCGTGTATAACTTCCCGATCGTGTTCATTGAATGCAATTGAAAATTGAAAATTGAAAATTGAAAATGAACGAATCACTGTCAATAATACAATCTCCAAGGGTTAATAAGGGAATCAAATGTATGAAAAAAAATGGAAAATCAAGATCACGTGAATCTTAATTTTCCATTTTCAATTTTCCATTTTCAATTGTATCAGTGGCAGCAACCGTCACTGCAACCTGAACCGCATCCGCCGTCGTCAGAGCCACAACCGTGACACCCGCCGCATTTGTGTGAATGCAAGGCTTCCAGTTCCTCGTCGGTCGCATCTCTTACCGCTAATACTTTACCCTTGAAATATAAATCTTTACCTGCCATCGGGTGGTTGAAGTCCATTTTCACGAAATCATCGCCCACCTCGGCAATCGTACCGTTCAAGTGACGTCCCAGACTATCCTGCATCGGTAACGTGTTACCGGGTTGCAATTCGTCAGCCTCTACCTCGGCAAATATATCTTTAGGCAATTCTACAATCATGTCCTCGTTTACCTCCCCGTACCCGTTAGCCGCCGGAATCTTGAAATCAAAAGAATTTCCGGTATTCAAGTTCAACAGGTTCATCTCGAAATATTCGAGTGTCTGTCCTTGTCCGCAAATAAATTCCAACGGAGTACTTGCATCCGCGATCTCGATTGGTTCTGCATCCGCTGCCGTTCTCAACTCATAGCTCACGGTCACATGCTTATTTTTTGTTATCATTTCTCAGTTATTTAATTATTCAAGTTGCAAAGATACAATTAAAAGCCGAAAGCGGAAAGTTAAAAAACAGGTAAAAAAATATCGGGATGTCAAGACACCCCGATATTTTTGCCCGTTTTTACCCGATACCCTACTAATCCACTATTACAACTCGGTTCATTGCTTTGTCCGAGAAATCGCTGACTCCGCCTTTGCCGACAACCTGAAGTTGGTTTGCATTCACTCCAAATTTCTTGACGAGAATATCGGCAACGTTACGAGCCCGTTTTTCACTCAATGCCTGATTGAATGCAGCCGAACCCGTGGCTTTATCCGCGTAACCGAATACTTTGTATTTCTTGTCCGGAGATTTCTTGATGATCTCGGCGTAAGATTTCAAATTCTCCATTTGACGTTTGTCGATATTTGCTTTATTGATAGCAAAGAATACATACAAAGCGGGGGCTTCCACCTCTTGTTTTACCACGGGGGTCTGTTCTTTCCGGCGAGCTTGTGCCAATTCATCCTCCAATTGTCCTATTCTACTGATAGCATCAGCCAAACGAGATTCAGCCGCGGTCAACATTGCGGGAGAAACACCCGTGTTAACGATTTCCTTTCTTTCTTTTCTGAAGAAACGATCCTTGAATTTATAAGTAAACCCGACGGTCACACTCACGAATCCCTCAGCCCGATGATTATCCACCTGACCATCAAACTCCTGCGGCACCAGATGCCCGTTGATATCCAAGTTAAAATCGAAAGCATCCGAAATACGGAATTTATTATTAATGCCACTCACGAACATAAATTTGGTACTACCGCCTCCCGTGTAAGCGTGCGCCATACCAAAACCGGCCAAAAATACAGTTTCATAAAAACGATCCGTACGATAACCGCCTATCCAGTTGGCTAAATTCACCATACCGTCAACATGTATGTTAAATTGATCCCATTCCTGTTTGTACAACCCGCGATTATCCGGCGCACCTTTGGCATAAATATTATTGGGGTCATCCGTTAATCCCTTTAAAGTAAATCCCCCGGCTTGCAATCTCACACCGAAAGTTGGCATGAACCATTTCCCCACGGCTATATTAAACGCCGGAGTGATACGTCTTCCAAAACGGCTATGGTGATCACGTTCCCCAAAGTAAACCTGTCCCCCGGCACCTGCCGAAATAAACCAATTATCCCAGAAGCGATTAGTAACGAATCCTCGCCATGAACCGGCTTCTTCTTCTACTATAACAGTCTCTTTCACTTGTTGTGCTGAAGCGATTAAAGGCAAAACCACTACCAGCAGCATAAAAAATGTCTTTTTCATACTCTCTACATTATTTATAATTTTGTCGATTATTTGCTAATATATAGCTTGTTTATCATACCTCAAAATACGGTAACTCCTGTAAAAACGTTACACAAAACACAAATAAAAATTGTGTTAAAGTATATTTTAACATATTCATGCCCTTTACCTCCTAAAGCCAAAAACAAAAATAAACAATCCAACAACTTATTAATCATATAATAACACATGATATTCCCACACGAATCCTGAAAACTTCACGAGTCACACGATCTTCATTTTTTTTCTACTCACCATTGCAGAATCAAAAACATGCATTATATTTGCAACCGCAAAAGAAAATAACAGAGGTTGTTTTCACGCATTCAAAATTAGGTCTGGTAGTTCAGCTGGTTAGAATACATGCCTGTCACGCATGGGGTCGCGGGTTCGAGTCCCGTCCAGACCGCAAAAAAACTTCGGAAATTAATTCCGAAGTTTTTTTATGCCTTTTCACGAAAGTAACTGATTCATCGACTCGCTCATACTGGGGTGAGTGTAAATGAAATCCCGCAAAAACGTGTAATCCAAATCCGCTTTCATCGCCAAAGCGACCAGATTAATCACTTCGCTTGCTTCCGGACCGAATAAAGTACACCCAAGAATTTTATTGGTTTTCTTGTCAATAATGACTTTGAATAAACCGTTGGTTTCTCCTAATATTTTCACTCTCGGGATAGCTGCCACGGGTAATTTCTTAATGATAATGTCAAGGTTTTGTTTACGGGCATCGTCTTCATTTATCCCGATACGAGCCAAGGGCGGATCAATGAACACGGAATAGCTCACTGGCAAACGGTCATTTTGGTCACGCTCCTTGTTACCGAATAGATCCTCTCGGATAATTCGATAGTCATCCAATGATATGTACGTGAATTGTAATCCGCCTTTCACGTCACCAATGGCACGGATAGCAGGTTGTGTAGTCCGTAAATGTTCATCTACAATAATAGCGCCCCGATCATCAATCTTTACCCCGGCTGCCTCTAAATTAAGCCCTGTCGTGTAAGGTCTGCGCCCCGTGGCCAATAATACCGCATCAGCCTCCAGACTAAACGCCACATTCGCTCGCGTATCCATGAATTCAACCGATGCTTTATTCCCCATGTTCACGATAGACTGCACCTTCGCACCCACGCGGAATACAATCCCTTTCTTCTCCAAGGCTTTTTTCACTTCTTCCGCGATATCCCTGTCTTCACGAGGTATAAGTTCGGGAAAGCCTTCCAGTACAGTTACCCGTGAACCGAAGGACGCATAGATCGATGCAAATTCCAACCCGACGTACCCGCCACCGACGATAACCAACTCGCGGGGGAGCCCGGTAACTTCCATTATCGAGGTACTGGTATACACGAACGGGTTGTTCTCGATTCCTTCTATCGCCGGAATAACTGTTTCCGCCCCGGTATTGATAAATATATGCTTTGATTTCAATTCCATTCTTTCATTTTTCATCTGCACGGCAACAACCTCGGGTGATACAAATGATCCCGTTCCGGTATACACGGTGATATTCGGATCATCCGCCAAGTTATGGAAATTTTTATCTCTAAGAGTACCGGTAACATCTTCTTTTATCGAGATTGCTTGTCGATAAAATTCTGCTTTTTCCTCGAAAGACGAGTCCTTTAACCGGGTAGCGAATTTCGCTTGATATACTAATGCCTTCGTGGGAATGCATCCGATATTGATACATGTACCTCCATACATTTTATCCGAACGTTCGATCATGGCAACAGTCCATCCTCGTTTTGCCAGATCAGCGGCAAGCGTCTTTCCGCCTTTGCCGAAGCCGATAATAATCGCGTCAAATTCTTTCATAACCTTCTATTTTAATTGATTCAAAACTCTTTTCGCGCTATCAGAGAGCACGACAAGCGCTCCCGCCAAAATAGCCGTATCTTTTATAACCAGTCGTCCCGCCCCCGTCAACAACGGGAAACCGTGTTCACCGCTTCCCAAATCGGGAACCCATACTTCGGGAGTAGTCACGAGAAACGAGAGAGTACCTAACGTCATGATAATAGCCAGCACGGCACCTATCAAACCAATCTTGGAAGAGAAAATACCCAAGAAGGTCAAGATGCCGATAGCCATAATCAAAATTCCCAACCCGCGAGAAAAACCGTACGTGTTGTTTGCCACGTGCCATTGATGTTTTACCTCGTTGTACTCTCCCTCTTTCAACTTATAATCTTTATATTCCGGGGTGCTCTTCGTGTAAAAGAAACTCATAAAAGGACTATTAGCCACGAAAGGCACTATTCCCTCCGCCTCATAATTCCAGAATTTCAGTCCGCCAATCCACATGAAAATCACAAGAATAGCTACCCGTATCAGGTTAATACCTAATTTCAGACTTGAAGCAGCAACACGCGAAAACGTAACAAACAAAGAAGATAATTTCGCCATCATTTTAATCTAAATTTAAGGGTTATACGTATGACACAAAATTCGTTCGTTTTTCCCTTTCAAAAAATGGCGATTTTTCCGTATTAGTTGGCGATTATTCCTGTTTTTTCCTTTTCCGGTACTCGGATATGCTTTCTTGAGTCATTTTCTTGAAAAAGCGACTGAAAGCAGCCAAATCTTCAAATCCCAGAATATTACCGATCTCTTTCGCGCTTTTATTCGTGTAGAGCAATAGCCGTTTTGCCTCCGCCTCCACACGTTCATGGATTACCCGCAAAGGAGGCGGGAACCCGTATTCCGAAAACAAATTGGACAATGTCTTCGGGGTTCGGCACAGCATATCGGCATAATCCTGTACTTGCTTTTTCTCTTTAAAGTGTTTATCCACCAACACGTAATACTGTCGCACGATATCGAATCTCTTTTCCTTTTTCCGATCCACGAAAAACTTCTCTCTGGCGATACGCGTACAAGTGATAATGAAACGTTTCAATATAATCCGTAACATCTCCTCCTGTAAGTCATCCTGCACGCCACATTCATTCATGAATATACCCGAAATATCCTTCAGCATGATAACTTGCTTCGGTGTCAACTTCAATTTCAAGACATTGGAAGAACCGTTAAACAAGAACCCGTTACACGACACTTCACTATCATGCCCGAATATGCAATAAAAATTGCTGTTAAAGAGTAAACTCAAGTATTCCCCGTCCACCTCCTTCACCTCGATATGATGCAAAGGCGTCAGCGATATGAGTTCATTCTCGTCGATTCGCACCGCAACATGATCTATTTCTATCACCAACGACCCTTTCTGCACCCATATCAACTTGTACAGGCTCTTGTTTCGCTTTAAAGATTCATTCTCGTGAAAATTGGAAGTCATAGCGACATTTCCGTTCAATCGTGTATTAAGACAATATTCCATCCCGATCCTATTTTGAAACAAAAATACAGAATAAAATCATTTATTTGTCCCCCCCACCACATTCCGGGGAAATCAACCGGAGAAAAAGCGTAAATCAAGAATTACCACGCGATACTAGATACAACCGACACGAATACTCCCACGAGAATTACATGGATATGAACTACATTTTCAAAGAAAAGAAAGAAAGCAGTTGGCGAGGTGTATGTCTATGGAATAAAATGTGTGCACTGATAAACGAAACCAACTGCTTTCAAAACACTCAAAAAAGGCTATCACAGCCGTTTTGCAAAAATACTACGATTATTCCTATTATCAAAATAATTGAAAATTGAAAATAGCGATAGCATCATTTACCCAAAATATCCAAAAGAACACTCCTTATTTCCGGTAGTTGATTTGCACCGCTGGCACGCGAAATAATTCGATTATGTTCGTCCACCAATACCATGTAAGGAACACCCCAAAAAGCATAGGCTTTCATGAGAGGAATATCCATCGTTTCATTACCTTTAAAATCACATCCATGTACCCATGGCATGGCTTCTTCTTCAAGGGCTTTCAGCCAATAATCTCTCTTTTTATCCATAGATATACTCACTATCTCTAACCCTTTATCATGAAACTCCTTATAAATTTCCTTTAACTCCGGAACCATAGCCCGACAAGGACTACACCACGATGCCCAGAAGTCAATCAATTTGACTTTAGCTTTTACCGAATAAAAATTGAACTTCTCTCCCTTCGGATCAAATACAGTGAAATCCGGCGCTTTCTTCCCGATTCCCGCTTTTTCCTGTTTGGCAATCCAATCGGATATATTTCTACCGGCAAAACTCTTTTGCAATTCCGGGCTGAATTTACTGTATTCATCTTTCAATTCTTCCAATTCCTTTTTTTGTGCTCCTGCTGCTAAGAAATCAAGTGCCAGATAACTATCCGCGTGCTTTTTCATAAAAGTTTCCCGGTCTGATCTTATTTTCTGGTTTATAGAATCAAATTTTAACGACAACTCCTGAAAACGAGCATCTCCCGGTTTCAATGATACAAATTCATCCCGATATTTTTCTGTTTGTTCACGACCTTTTATCTCTATATCCCGATACTCGTTGGATAGTCTTTGCGCTTCACCACCACCTTTTATAGCACTGAAATATATATAATCAGGATCGATCTCAATTTGATAATCTTCATTCTCCAAATAAACGGGAACACCTCCCATTGACTGATTGGATAAAAACAACAAGGCAGGTAAAATCTCGTGAACCTTTCCCTTGAACTCGAAAACCCCATCCGCAACTTCTGCCCGACCAATCGTATCCGCAACATAATTCGAAAAAGTGATCAAATAAGCTGTCGCTTTCTTCGTCCCGGAAGCTTTACCTGTTATTTTATATCCATCCGTTGTAGCTTTCGCAACAAAACATATTCCGATAAATGTTATCATTACCAATAATTTTCTCATAATTTCTATTGTTTCAAATTCAAATATTCAGGGAGCATTTCTTTCAACTGTTCACTACTAATATTTCGGGCAAGGACTTTATTATTTTCGTCCAAGAGTAGATTCGACGGCAACGTCCAAATCCCGTAAATCTCGTTCAACGGGGACTTCGAACCTTTCAAATCAGACACCTGCACCCAAGGTGCTCCATCCTCCTTTATAGCTTTCACCCATGCTTCCCTGTCTTTATCAAGGGAAAGAGCCAGAATTTCAAATCCTTGCAACTTGTATTCGTTATAAATCGGAATAAATTTTCGAATCTCTTCCCGACATTTTCCACAGTTAGATGACCAGAAATCCAACAATTTCACTTTTCCCTTTGTCCCATATAGTGACACGTCATCTCCATCCGGCGTCTTCGCCGTAAAATCAGGTGCAGTCGCACCTATAGCAATTTTGGCTAAACGTGGTAATAGTGAACTGATATATTGTCCCGGTTCCGTCTTTTTCAATTCCTCGCTACATAAATCAAAATCTTTCTTTACGCTCGCAACATCCATCCCCAAGGCTCTCGTCGCCAATTTGAACAACGCGAAAAAAGAATTACCATGCTGTTTCAAATAAGCGACCTGTTCTTTTTCAAACGCATCCCGCATCTTGCCCATTCTCTCTTCAAATTCACGCTTTCTCTCTTCATTATTCTCTTGAAGTGCTTTGATCATGTCTGGAGAGAATTTATGATATTCTTCTGTCATTCGGGTACTTATATCTACGTATCCTTGGTATATTTTCTGTTCTTGTCCGCCCCCGGTAACAACCGGCACTTCTCTCGATGCCATATGAATATCATACTTGGCATCATTTTCAAGAAAAACGATAGCCCCCATCATTCCCTCCATAACCACGTATCCGGCTGTCGGTTCTTGTACTTTTCCCTTTATCACAAATTTTCCGTCCTTTACCGTTCCTATCGCCAAAGTATCCCAATTCTCTTTCGTGAATTTTTGTTTCAGTATAAACACTTTCCCGACCTCGATTCCCTCTACCGTACCGTTAATCGTGTATCCTCCAGAGGCTCTGCATCCATGCAAAATCCCTCCGATAAGAATTATTAAAAATAAAATTCGTCGCATACCTGTTTTGTTTATTTATTAAATTTACATGAGGCTGTCAGATTCACTTCCGACAGCCCCATTCTTCTTAACACTATTCGCCGTCTAAAATATCCGCGTACTTGGGCAAATCAACATTATAAGTGTCTTTCATGTATTTTACAACCAAATCATATTTATCATTGATAATTTGATTACCTGCTTGTTCAAGGGGATCTTCCGCATCAAGGGGAAAATCTTCACGTATCTGCGTTTCCGGGTAAGTCATAGCCAAACGAACCATATTCATGAAATCCTGTAAAACTCTTTCTTTAACAGTTTCCGCGACAGGTCCGGGATTGCGATCGTCCTCGAAAGATCCATAGGGAGTTTCTATTATTTTCACGATCCATGGCATCCACGTGGGAGCCCCATACGTCTTTGACCAACCAACAACAGTCACCGGTTTAAAATCTTCTCCTATTTCCGGAGCAAACCCTCGTCTTTGAAAAGCATTCTCCGGATCTTTTTCATTCGGGTGCACCATAACATCCTCCGTGTAGTAAGAGTCAGGAGCCCACGGATTATCTATTTTAAATTGCTCCAAAGAGTAATAGCGAATACCGATTCTCGATTCATAGTCAGACATTACAGCAAATTCATCCGGTATTTCATACTCGCCGCTCGAAAAACGTACTTTCAAACCCGGGTAACTAAAAGAACAAGCCACATTATGAATAATCTCGGAAGTTAAGCCCGCCTCCAATTCCTCGCCGGTAAAACTGAGGCTCCAATAATCTAACCCGTCTTTTTTAAACTGGATATGCTTTTTCCCGTATGTTTGCGATCGCGGATTACCATCGTTTAAATCATTTACCAGATATAAATAAAAAGGCAATTGTTTTCTATCCGAATCTTTATTTTTATCCAAACTTCCCAACAACCACGTTTTTACAAGTTCCAGATAAACCTGAACATCTTCATCACTCGGCGTCTTGCAAACATAGATCGGATCATAATAAATAGGACTTGTCCACATCTTGTTCAGATGAGTACTATCAACATCCTTGTATATAATATACATACCCCAATCCTTGGCAATTTGCTCGATTTCTTTATCCCACGGGTTATCTCCCTGTGGAAAATCGAACTGTTGTAAATCAAACTTCTCCACGAATCCGATGTTGTCATCATCTCCGCACGATGCCAATCCCAGTAGAGATAGCAACAATATCCAATATATTTGCGTTTTCAACATAACAATACAATTTAAATTACACTATTTTCTAGGTTCATTCTGTACCATAGCGGGATTATGTTCAAATGCCTCTTCAGGTATCTGTAAAGTAAAACCGGGATCATTCTTCTCTAACACGTACTCCGTCGAATTTCCCGTTTTATCGTACCAAACGTGTTTCAATTCATTCATCCCGTAACGCCGTAAATCAAACCAACGATGATTCTCGAAACACAACTCACGGCGACGCTCATCCCGAACAAAAGAGATTAATTTATCCGGATCGGTTATCGAACAATCCCGAAAAGCACCTGCAACAATCCTCTTCAATCTTAATTGATCCACAAGCTCCCCGGCTCTCGTTAAATATTCCCCTTTTCCGGTTTCTTTATACAAACATGCCGCTGCTTCCGCCGCATTCAAATACGCCTCTGTCACTTTAAAGGCAATCCCCCAGTTCCCGGCACTCCATCCCCAACTCATCCCATAATTTGATCCGACCTCATATTTACTTATCGGTCTATAATAGTGAGGAGTTTCCTCTCGTCCCACTTGCTCCCATATTAAATAATGCTTTTTTCGCAAATCTATCGATTCATATGTATTAACCAGACTATCGGATACAACAGAAAGATTATAAGTGTAGTAAGTCGGTCTGCCGGATTCGCTATATTCCGTGTACTGAACCGTTGTCATAGGCAATGCCAACACATCACCCTGATTACCAAACAAAAACATCACCTCCGGATTTTCCCAAGTATAATAATTCATATAGGACGGATCGTTATACCGTTCGGGCAATGGCAAAGAGTTTAAATCCATTATCTCGTAATTATAGTCTTTAATCACCTTCTCCCCGTAAGCTAATGCCTGTTCCCAATTCTCCATGTATAAATACACACGGGACAAAATCAACTGTATACAAGGCAGATTAATTCTATTATTATGAAGGTTCTGTTCATCCTCCGGCAGGGTTTTGTATAAACGTTCTGCTTCCTGCAAGTCTTTCACTATTCGCGTGTACACTTCCTCCACCGTATTCCGGGGCATCCCTCCCGTTGACAATTTCGAGTTCAATTTCAAAGGCACTCCCAAGGCATTTTTGTTAAAAGAGTAAGGTTGACCGTACAAGTTCACCAGATGAAAATAAAAATACCCCCGGAATGCTAACGCTTGTCCCATCACTCTATTTTTTTCAATCTCCGTTCCTTGCACATCATCAATATAATCCAACACGGAATTACATCCCACGATTTTTTTATAGACTTCCCCGTAAATATTATAATTACTAAAGTTATCCTTCATATCTTTTGCCCACGTGTAAGTCAAACGTATATTGTTCAAACCCGCTTCCTCATTATTCGCGTTCCACTCTTTCCGAATGGCAACATCATCATCAAACAATCCTAATACACTATAAAATGCCCCATCTCCCATCCCGGGTCCCATGTAAACTTCTCCCAACAGTAATTCGTCCAAAGACTTCACCAGTTTAGGTACATATTCCGTTTGTGATTTCGGCTCAAGAAAATCATGACAAGAAGTCAAAACCGACACAACAAGCCAAAAACCATATTTCAATATTCTATTCATAAGATTTCATTTTTAAAAACCGATATTTACACCAAAAGAATAAGTTTTAGGCTGAACACTATCACCTAATTCCGGATCAAACCCGTCAAACTTTTTATCAGCGATAACAAATACATTATTTATGATCGCGTTCAGTGACAAACTCTTTATACCTACCTTTGCGCACCACACAAAGTTGACATTCCACGTCAAAGACATCTGTTGACAACGCAAAAAAGAGGCACTTACCACCCTCAAATTCGACCTACCCCACATTTCATAATAATTATGAGACATCCCATCTTGAAGAGTTATATAATTAGCAATTCGTCCCGAGTAAACACCGGGTATATCCGTGTATTTCTCATCTCCGGACTTTTTCCAACGTTTGATTAGATCTTTACTCAAATTCACGTCCGAAAGAGGTATATTACCATTGGACGGATATGGATTGGGTAATCTTTTCTTCGCTCCCAATAACAAGGAGAAATTTGCCCCGAATGTCAAACCTTTCCATCTCAATCTAGTCGTTAAACCTCCCGTGAAATCCGGCTCTGTCTTTCCCGAATACACGAGTATATCCGTTAATTCTGAGATTTCTCTCAATACAAGGTTTCCGTTTTCCGACCTCACGAAATTACCGTTTTCATCTTCCTCGAAAATCAAATTAAATTCCGGAGAACCATTGTCGGGATTTATTCCCTTGTAACTATAAGACCAGAAACTGGACAGCGCATATCCCTTTTTCAACACCTTATCCGTGGCACCACTCAAATAATCATCCAATCGTATTTCACTTATCGACTGTGTTTTCGCCGTATTCCAGTTTTTTGAAGAATTTAACCCGATCGTCCATCCCCAATCTTTAGAACGAATAGGAGTTATGCTTAACGTGTACTCCACCCCGGAATTTGTGATCCGTCCACCGTTAATTTCCATTCCATCACGTCCGTATTCCAGAGCAATAGCTTGATTCACTATATTATTGGACGACTTCGTGTAATATTCCAGATTCATGGTAATCCATTGCAACAACTGAATATCCACGCCAAAATTCCATGATTTCGTGCGCTCCCAACTCAAATCCGGATTCGGTAAACGGGATATCTTGGACATGTATTCGCCATAATATTGCTTTATCATATCTCTTCTTAAAATAAGTTCCGGACTAATGGAATTCACCGCATTTCCTTGAATCCCGTAAGAGGCTCGCAAATTAAATTGATTCAATATACTTGAAAAATTCTGCAACCAAGGCTCTTGGGCAATATTCCATGAAAGACCGAATGAATAAGTCGGATCAAAACGCTTGTTCTGGTCTTGCCCGAAACGGTCAGAAGCGTCATTACGCATACTGGCGTTCAAAACGTACCGATTCTTATAGGAATAAGCCAAAGTAGCGAATATCGAAAACTGATTGGAAACCACAGAATTACGCGCCCAACCTTGTCCGTTAAAAAGCTTGTCCAAAATACCCCAATTATAAACGGCTCCGCCTTGTCCGAGAGGCACAATATCTTTAATTGGTGTCGGTTGCACAACTTGCTCTCCTCTCTCCGCGACATAACCGAATATCGTTTGCGACCGTTCTTGAGTTCGGGTTGATATCACCTCCGTACCCAATAATACGTTTATCCGGTGATCTTCCTGTATTGTTTTCGAGAAAGATACCTTATTTTGAATATTCCAACTAAATATATCACTTACTCCATTCAACAATTCCCCGCCAAATGGTAACATCGCCGCTTTATACTTATCCGAACCGTACATTTCAGATTCATAATCATAGCCTCGATAGTTCTTCGCAACATAATACGTTTGCTCTCCGGCATAAGACTCTCTGGTTCCGGTACTATTACTCACCCCCCCGACAAATTCATATTTCAACCACGGTAACACTTCCCACGAGAAATTTAAAGAACCGTCTAAACGGGAAGTCTTATTTCTTGAATAACTATGATCTATTTCATTCAAAATATTATAGCCTAAATAGTGTTCGTCCGAGTTATATCGATATCCTCCGCGTCTCTGCTGGTAGTAACGCTCACCATTATCATCATAAGCCAATACCGAACGACTTGTTTCCGTCGCGTATTTCATCGGGCTTACTTCCGCCGCGTACCCCCACGTTTTATTAATTGAACCTATCAAATTCACATCCACGTGAACCTTAGGATGTAATTGTGCCCCGACATTCACTCTCCCGCTTAAATTCTTTGCATCATTATTCAATTCTATTCCAGCTTGATCGCTGTATCCCAAGGAAGCGTTATAAGTAACTTTCGTACTTCCACCCGAAATACTCAAATTATGATTGTGACTGAAAGAATTTCGAGTCAACAATTCAAACCAATTTGTATTCGTTTTCTCTAATTTTAATATTGCCTCTTCGGCTTCATCTTTAGTTATTCTTCTGTCATAGAACAAACGCATAATTCCCTCGTAGGTAGCCATAGAACCAATAGGTGTCGATGAGTAAATCGCACCCTCGTCAAACGCTTCCCGGCTAAACTGGATTCGTTCCTTGGAATTCATCAAATTGAACAAACCGTAATTCGGACGGGCTCTAAAAGAAAAAGTACCACTATAATTCACGGTCATACGGTCTTGTTGCCCCCGTTTCGTCGTTATCACGATAACCCCGTTTGCCGCCTTTGAACCATAAATCGCTGTTGCAGAAGCATCCTTCAACACCGTGATCGTTTCAATATCCGCCGGATTCAACCATGATATTTGATTCCCCAGAATATTTTTCAAATCATCCACCATCACGTCACTCCGGTCTATGGGAAGCGGGTCCGGCTGAATAATCCCGTCGACTACCCACAACGGGTCTTGATTACCTAAAATGGTTGAAGTTCCCCGAACCCGAATCTTCGGACTCGTCCCCACGCGGGAACTCGTGTTCATCACCATCATTCCGGCAACACGCCCCTGCAACATCTGATCGATTGAAGTATAGGCTGGCATCATGATATCCGAAGCCTTTATTGTAGTGACAGAACCCACGACATCACTTTTCCGCATCGTCTGATACCCGGTCACGACCACCTCTTCCATTTGTGCCACGTCTTCCTCCATGACCACGTTTATAATATTTTTCCCCTTACAAGGAACTTCTTGTGTTTTCATTCCCACGAAAGAAAACACCAACACGGCATCATCACGCTTCGGGATATAAAAAAAGTAATACCCTCTCTGGTCGGTCGTGATCCCCATGGTCGTTCCTTTCAACATAACCGTTACTCCCGGCAGCGCGATGCTATCCTTACCGATCACCCTTCCCCGAATTTGCTGCATATCCTCCGGTCCCCGGATTTCACGCGTACGACTGATAATAATATGTTTGTCCCGAATCTCGTATTTCAAATCGGTTCCCTTCAAACAATAATCCAGAATTTCCTGAATCGTGGCATTTTCAAATTTATAATCTTTCAACCCGATCCGTTGAAGTTCTTGGGTATTGTACACGAAAGAATAATCACTATTCTTCTCGATGTGAAGATAAACCGTACTCACCGGCACATGTTTAAATTCAAACGTGAACCTTTTTTCTTGCGAGAATCCTCGCGAAGGCATACATAATAAAGTCATCAGCAACAAGACATTCAAAAGCCTCATCAGATGTTTCAATTTTTCTCGCGGGCATTTACCCGCATTCTCCGTTTTTTTCATAAATTTGCGTATTAATTGTACGTTAATTAATAATTACTTACGGGGAATTTGGGTGGTGCCGATTCCCCGAAGTTTTTCTTACCAAGCGCTTCTTACCGTAATAGCTCTTCCCTTTTGGGTAAATTGTATATTACCTGTCCGGGATAAAATATCCAGAATAACGCTTATATCATCATATTTTTTCAGTCTTGCAGTTAGTCTTTCATTACCGGCATCCGGGTTGAGGAAGAAACAATCAAAATCATACCATTTAGACAATTCGCTCATAATTTCGCTCAATGTCGCCTCGTTAAATATAAAATACCCGTCTTTCCATGAAGTAAAATAAATAGTTTCCACATCCAATACCCGGGAACCCTCCTTGCCGATATTCACCTGTTGCCCCGGACGAATCAGATAAGCATTGCCCCGCTGATCTTCGACAGAAACGCTCCCTTGCACCAAAGTAGTCAGATTTGCCTCACCCGCGTAATCCCTTACGCAGAACTCCGTCCCCAAGACAGTCACAGCAGAGCGGGAAGTCTCCACGACAAAAGGCACATCCTCGTCACGAGTCACGTCAAAATAAGCCTCTCCCGTCAACTCCACTCTTCGCTCTTTTCCAATGAATTTCACGGGATAACGTAATTTCGTCCCGGCATTTAACCATACTTTTGTCCCGTCGGACAACACCAATTGAAATTCCGCCCCCCGCGGTGTTTCCATTATATTGTATTCCACCTCCGCGGGCGCAATGGAATCCGCCATCTCGTAAAAGACTTCCCCGTTTTCCTGTATCCGGATATTCATTGCTTTTCCCCTCAACAATGTATCCTGACTTTCCAAAGCCACTTTTTCACCCGTACCCAAAGTTAAAAATGCCCGACTCTTCCCCACGGATATAGATTGTTGCCGAGTGACAATACCCTGTTTCTCCGGTATTCCTACCCAATATGCCATAATGCCACCGATAGCAACAACCACTGCAACAGAAGCCGCTACAGCAACATATCGCCAATAGCCGCGTTTGGATTTTCTTACTCTTGCACGCACCTTTCCAAACGCATCTTCCAATTCCAACACTCTCGATCTATCCAATCTTTGTTCAAATGCCACCTCATCCAATAATGAAATAAACAAGCGTTTATTAGCCTCCGATTCATTTATCCAATCATCTAACACGCTTATCTGTCGAGGAGTCGCCTCATTCTTGATAAAAGCAACTATTATATCTGCAATCTCAAAATTCTTATCCATTTCTTATCTCTGTTTATAATACAAACACATCAAGAGATAAAAAGTGGTAAAAGAAACTCAAAAAATTCATAGATTATAGCGATACATCACTCCAATAGATCGGATTTCTAAAAAAATAAAATAAGCTAGCAACCACACAGATAATATATAAAAACGTTCATTTAATAAAATTCAAAATTAGTGTTTTTTTATTTCTAAACAAGAGTATGAATGTATTTTCGATCTATTTCATAATCAAAGTCTTTCATTTACTTGATATCAAAATTCCACGAATGATTTTCAAGCACGAAAAGAGTATTATTAAATGAACATTTATTCATATTACACTTCAGAGGTGGATTAAACTGATAATGAAAAACTTTCGCAACATATACGATGAGTCCGAATATGAGATTCTATTTAAAGAATTTTATAACCCTTTAGTGCAATTCGCCTTTCAAATAATCAACGACAACGAGGCTGCAAAGGATATAGTTCAAGATTTATTCGTGCAACTTTGGGAAAAGGAACTCAAATTCACAAATGAATTAGTTCTCCGTACTTATTTATATCGCTCCGTACAACACAAGTGTATAAACCACATCCGAAAGCAAAAGATTCAACAACAACACGAGAAAAAAATATCCGATGAAATAGAAGAGCAAGAAAACCCCTCCGTGTTACACGCTCTCATTCGCGAAGAAGTATATCGTCAGCTATTAAATTCGATTGACCATCTCCCCCCGCAATGCAAAAAAATCTGCCTCATGACACTCGATGGGAAAAAACCTTCCGAAATCGCCCAAGAATTAGACCTTGCCGTGGACACCGTGAAAAAACAAAAAACGATAGCCTTAAAACGTTTACAAGATGAACTGGGGAACCTATCATCCATAGCCATGATATTATATCTGGAAACATTATTATAAAAAGCAACCCAAAAACCTTATAAAAAATATTCAAAAGGTTTTCAGGCAGCCTCTTACACACATTAACAACTAAAATCTACAACGTTCACAATAAACGCCGAATTCTGCTATCGAAAGCGTCCCGTTAGACTTCAATACTGTTATCCGCACGGCATCTCCCCACACCGTGTCAAAACGATGGATTTTCACCCGTGAGCTCACGAGAGCCTTTCCCTCGTAAATTGTTTTCCACACGCCATTTACGCGATACTCCACACGATACTCCTGCATACAGTCATTATTCCGTTCTGTGACAACCACCATATTGAAAGGTTGTTCCCGTTCAAAAGCCACTGTAAACCACGGAGTTTTCACCTCCGGATTGGAATTCCAACATGTACCGAAATTATCATCATTGGCAAAATCCATAATAGCATAATCACTACTCCACGACCCTTCGGCAGGTTTGAATTTAGCTATATTAGAAGAAATAATCGGCTCCTCTGTCTCGGGAAGTATAGCAACTTGACCATCATTCTTCCAAAGTTTACCGATTTCTTTCAACGCTTTCAACGCATTGGCATCCATAAGCCCATCCCTATTGGGTGCCACATTTAAAATAAAATTACAATACACCTTCCCCATCGGAATAATATTCTCGTTCACCATTCTTTCCGGATTCTTCACTGCCGTGGAAGGAAAACCCTCTTTCCAAAACCAATTTGCTTGCAACGGCAAACAAGATAATGCTGGCAAACGATTGGTTTCTTTAGAAATATGTTGCCCCGCCCCCTGCTCGTAAGATTTTATATCCGTGTAGAACAACACCTCTGCCGGATACTTAGCGGCATTCAAATCCATCACCAGACAATGGGGTTGAAGCGATTTAACCAAACAATAAATATCCTCAAAAGGAACTTCATCATACGAGATTCGGGACCATGGAGCATCCCACCCATCAATAATCAAAGCGGTAATTTCCCCGTAATTCGTGAGTAATTCACGAATCTGTTCTTTGATCATCTCCACATGCTCCGGAGTGATACAATGTGGACGCAACCGGGCATGCATATCCAATATAGAATAGTAAAGCATCACTTTCAAACCTTCTGCCCGGAATGCATCGGCATATTCTTTCACCACATCACGCTTAAACGGACTATTCGTGACACTATAATCTGTCGTTTTGGTTTCCCAAATACAGAATCCGCTATGATGCTTCGTTGTCAAGCATCCGTAAGTCATATTCGCGGATCTCGCCGCTTTCGCCCATTGCTTACAATCCAACTTGGTCGGATTGAAAAGTGCTGGCGAGGCATCCGGGTCAGGCCAATCCTCGTTAAAATAGGTCGGCATATTAAAATGAATAAACATACCGAAACGCAAATCCACAAATTCCTGTTGCAACTGATAAAGCGATTTATCTTGAGCATACATGAATTGTATAGAAATCATCCCTAGAAATAAAATTATAAGCAACCTCTTCATCTCTCTATAATTATTAAAATAATTATCTATTTTTATCTGCTATTCAATAAAATCTTCCATTTGCGGTACTCAACCTATCTTCCTTTCCTACGAATCCAAATGAAAATACCCCCGAAAGCCAAAAGCATAGGTACAATAGCTACAAATAACCATTTAATTACCTCATACCCTGTCTTATTCACGTACACTTTATCATCCGGCAAATCGGGACGTCTTATATCAATCGGCACCTCCCCATTTGACAACCAATAAAACCCACCCGCGATCAACGTGTAATTCGATGCTTGCTTCCCGGGGATTCTCCGTCCGAACTCACCATTACTGATACAATCCGCATCACCCGTTAAAATAATTTTTTGTACTTTATCCCCAATATTCTTGGATAATGCTACTACCGTTGAAAAATGCTTTTCAATCTCTCCTATCGAGGGATTCAAACGAACCGCATCATCAATAAAATCAGTTGTTTCCAATTCATTCCAAACTCCCGTTGTATCCGTCTTGAACATAGGAATTACCTTGTATCCCTTATCGGCAACTTGTTCCAATCCCGCGACACTCGGTGTCGACAACACGAATTTACGCGTATACATCCGCTCGAATTCATAAGAAATACTATCAACGGCTGCTTTCGTCGGATAAGAAAGAATAACATCCGCTTGAAGACTTGAATCTTGTTTAACCAACACGCCCTCAGTCATCTCGAAACCGAACTTAGCAAAAAGGGGGTTCATGATCTCCCGACGTTTTGGTTCTCCTAAAATAAATAAATTCCCGCCACGATCAATATATTGCTGCAAATTAACCTCTTCTTCCGGAGTCAGCCATTCACGCATATCAGAAATCACAATAATATTGATATTTTCCGGTATTTGCCCGCTCAAAGAAACACTCTCCACGTCAAACCCTTGATTCATCAAAGCGTTGCGAAATGTTTTTTCGCTTGCGAACAAACTATAATCCCGATCCTTTCCCCCGGTGAAACTCCGTTCCCCGTGTCCTTCGACCATTCCCACGATCGGAAGTTTCATTACCATCCGTTTAAAGGCGGCTGAAATCTCCCGTTCCGTCGGGAAACGCTGCATATCATTGTATATCCTTAACCATGCTTTCTCTCCATTGTCTCGTGCTATTTGACGGACAAAAGTATTTTTTTCTCCCGACAGATCAATTTTTGCACGAATTTCTTTCGGACTCATGAATCTATTTGAATCCAACCCATACACCTTACATATTTCACACATCTTTTCTCGCAACGTTTTATCCGGGAAACGTCTATCCAGATCGGGATTCGGGGTTTCGTCATAATAATACACGTATTTCAATTTCATATCCGGCTTGAAACGCAAATATTGATCAAAACGCTCCATATCCGGCTTTAAAAAATTGTACGCGGCAAACCATGCCCCACCGGGTTCTAGAACATTTATATAAGTAGTAATAGTCACCCCTCCGTCCAATTTCGCCACAATTTCTTGGCTATTAGGTGTCAATGTATTATGCTTAGTTTCCGTTACATCATAATACACTCTCATTAAAGGAAGCGAGGAAAGATAACCTAAAAAACAACTCAAAAAAATCACACCAAGATTCTTCCCTACCGTGATCGAAAAGCGAATTTTTTGCCGTACGGCATTTAAACGAATAATCGTTAATGCCAAGAATAAACATATAACTATGATAAAATAAAGTAAATCTTCACTACAAATTAACCCGCTCACGAATTTACCACATCGTCCGGATATCGCCAACCAATAGGTTACATCCCGTACAAAATCGTACTCCTGCCACCATCCGCCAACCATATTCAATATCATCAACACTGCCAAAGTACCGATTGCCGCAACAATTTGATACGATGTCAATGAAGACATAAAAATACCGATTGCCGCATAAGCGCAAATCAACAAATACAAACCCAACAAACCGGTCAACACCAAAGGCAAGTCAAAATCTTTGACAAATCCCCAGCTACACAAAACAAGTAAAAAAAGCACACCAATCATAACGAGGGCATAAATCATCATAGAGAAAAACTTACCCACGATAATCTGGAAATTGGTGATCGGGGAAGAATACAATAAACGAATAGCCCCACTACTCAAATCCTTGCTAACCAAACTCATGGTCAGAAGAGGAATATAATAATACAAATATTTCTGCATCGTCACGAAAACGCCCCCCCAGTAAACAGAGAAAAGGCGTTGCGTACATCCATAAGGGATATATCCCATTTCTTGAGAATACACGGTATTTTGAAGTTGACCGGCAAACGACATTCCGGCTTGTATGCCAAAAGCAACCAATATAAACCACGCAACAGGAGAATAAAACAGCATCTGTAACTCCGTTTTCGCTATATTAAATATCATTTTAAACATAACCCTATTCTTTTATTGCACTTTTTTAGACAATTCTGAAAATACTTTATCCAAAGAACTTTTCTCCACTCTAATTTCCGATAAATGCCAATCATGAATTGCACATTGCTTTACAATATCATCAATAGCTCCTTGAGCATCATTAAAACGAACACGGAATTTCCTTTCCCCTAATTCTTCCACACCCAGCACGTTTTCTAAATTATTCAATTCTTCCATGGCAGGAGGATCCATCATAGAAAGATAGAGCGTATTAGGAACTATATAGTTATCAAATTCATCCACGGTACCCATGAAAACAAGCTTTCCCTGCTCGATCATCATGATGTGATCGCAAGTTGCTTGCACCTCTGGTAAAATATGAGTGGAGAGAATAACCGTGCGCTCTTGCGCGATGTCCTTTATCAAATGGCGAACCTCCATAATTTGATTAGGGTCTAATCCATTAGTCGGTTCATCAAATATCACAATATCGGGTTTATGGATTATGGCTTGTGCAATCCCCACACGTTGTTGGTATCCCCCGGAAAGATTTTTTATTAAACGTTTTCGGAAATGGGTAATACCACAACGGGATAAGACCTCTTCCACGGATGACTTTAGTTCTTGATTTGAAACCCAACGCAAGCGGGCTGAATAACGTAAAAACTCCTCCACGGTCAAATCCCCGTATAAAGGAGGCTTTTGAGGTAGAAAACCGATATGACGCTTTGCATCAATCGATGATTTTCGAGCATCAACACCTTTAATAAAAATACTTCCCTCCGTTTGCTTGATTACCCCACTGATAATATTCATCGTGGTCGATTTACCCGCCCCATTTGAGCCTAATAACCCGTAAATTCCTCGCTTGGGTATTTCAAAACTAATATCCCTTACCGCCCATTGAATATTATAGCGATGAGACAAGTGTTCAATTTTTAAAATAGATTCTTGCATAAATTTATTATCAATATTCATAATTTCTTATCACACGTATATACTGATTTCTTGAAAATCTCGTCTAACCACCTTACTCTCGCAACAAGCACCCCATATTCACTGTATAGTACAAATATTTATCACACACATTCCACATACAATCGATATACATAAAAAAACACAACATTCCCAGCCAAAATATTTTTCTGGCTTCATATCTTTAACCTTAAAAATAGAATTTTAAGAGTAGGGGGAATCCCCCTACTCAAAATATACTACCACGGGGCACTCCCACCACTGCTATTCGAAAAATTCCCGTACTTGAATATCACCTGTTTGATCTCACCCAAGTCAACGTTATCGGGTGATTCATACATATTTCCCGCGGCCCACGGATCCGGGGAACCCAACACTTGATCTATCGTGTAGAATATAAATAACTTACCTCCTTCCAAAGTTATCAACAACCGTTCGCCACTATAATCCGGGGTTAAATGTGTAACATTCCTATCAAAATCATGTATTTTCTTCACGATCTGTCGCATTCCCTCGGCTTCAGCACGAAACTCGCAATAATACAAAGACTTTCCTTCCGCGAAGTACATGTAATTTCCATTTCTCAACATAGCGTACACCGTGCGATCGGATACAATATCAGAACCGGCAAACAACCACTTACCTTTATTCGATACGTTCATTGTCACGTAAGAATACTCTTTAGTCAACGAAAATTTTTGAACATAATACTCGTCATCCTTTTTGAATATACACCGGTAATGTCCTGTACTATAATCACCCCTCTCACAGGTCGCCCAAATCAAAGAATACTCGCCAAAATTCGTCAAATTCACAAACTCATCTGGATTTGTCGAATTATCCCGAATGACTCCCTGTGACCCTGCCGACGGATCACTATTAGCAGCAATAGCCACAAACCGATTATTCGCTTTATCATGCATCAACTGTAACCCTACCCAAAAATAAGTAGCGGGAATAATCCTGTCAATATAAGTATTTGCCTTGTCAAAATCAAAGGGTATATTCATAAAACGAGTCAGATGAAAACCCGTCGGCTGAGTTGATTGTGGATAAATATACCGGGAATAAGCTTTCCCGTCATCACCTATCATCAAGTCAACTACATTACCGAACAACAAAAGCTTCGGATTCACCCCTTTCGGGTAACCACCGTAAAATTCTTCCTCCAAGGCAACCTCTTTATTCAGCAACGCCCCGTTCAAAGAAACGCATCCCCCTCCTTCTTGAAGTATCGTTAACTCGTCTCCTCCGTTATTAGGACTTGTGAAATTCTCCGCGATGTAATAAGGTTTCCGTCCTAAAGGTTCCCCCGGGTACAAGGAAGTGTAAAGATTGTAAAAAGGAGTATAATAAAAAGGCTTATCCGTAGGCTTTTCCAATCGCAAAAAATGAAGCTCCGTCGTCCCGTCGCTCTTTTCCGCCAAAAGCACGAAACCGTATTTATACGGGGAATCTATCTGCAAAGCCACCCCGTTACGGTCATAATATACTTGCCCGGATTTCCGATCCGTCACGAATAGATTAAGCGAATAAATCGCACATTTCCCCTCATGCGTGTACTTCAACACACGTTCACGCGAAATAACCGTTGTATCAAGTTTCCAAGCATAATCGAATTCCAGTGTATCCGACGGGTTTTGAAATGTCAACTCAGGGACAACCGTAAGTTCTTCCCCGAGATAACCGTAAATCGTGTACGTGTTTGCCGGTTTCACGGTAACAGTCACCTCGTTTACTTCAATATAATCATAATTACCCTTGTCCTCGTAGCATCCGCTTAATAACCACGAGCACACTATTCCCCAAAATATAATCGTTTTTCTCATCATATATTTCATTTAATCAACCCCCTATTACTGTAACAGTCATTTTCGTGTGTCCGTCTTTCTCGTACACGGTTTCATCGTTTGCCTCTTTTTCATTCAAATACTTTTTCAAAAGCAACGCGTTGTAACGACACTCCACGGCATCATCCGGATCCAAGTACCCTATCCCGGTAACCTTGATAAACAATCGATACTTTTCATCGGAATAAGTCCCCAAATAACTATTTATGATCGTGTTATTCCACCAACTCGGTTTAGAAATCTTATCATTTATCCAAAGGATTCGAGCGGAATGAGATGTCTCCCCAAGCATAAAATCCCGGGTCGGTTCCAGACGCACGGTCAACCTTACCGGTGTCGTTTGCAAATCCGGAGTTTTAATAATCTTTACCACCAACTCGGTTTGTTCCTCGTTCTTTCCCAACACGCAACGTTCCGGTAATATATAATTCCCCGGGGCGGCAGTCGTGTAATCATCCACAACAACGACCTTGTACTCTCTCTCCCGTCCTTCCGGATACCCAACTAATTTCACGCCTAAAGCGTAATCTATCGTATCTTGGTTCGGGTAAAAAGTAAAAGACACCTCTAAAGAATCCGCCATCCTACCCGTGAACTGAATATAAGCATCATTACCGTAAGTCATGATATGCTCTCGTTCACAACCCGAGAAGAGATACAACATTCCTAATATCAATAGTATTCGTTTCATAAATTCTTCCATTAAATTAATAAGACGTTTCATTATTAGGATATTCGGCAATAAACTTATCTGCTGTCATCGGAATATCCCTATCCCCGTTAAAAATATCATGATTCAATCGCTTGTACATGAAAAACGTTTGTCCCTCTGTCAACCCTTCGCGAATCATATCGTACACCAACTTTTCCTTCAAGTCATCCGGATCATCCGGCAAAGCATACTCCTTCACCCCCCGCTGGATTCTCAACGTGGCAAACAACTCTTTTGCCTCCACGATCTGTCCCTTGTTAATCAGACACTCGATCATGATGTGATACATCTCCGGGAAACGAACTATCGGGATAAGCGGACACTGATGGGTAATATTCGTGGTTACGGTACCACTCATATTAGTTATGGACGCAATCGGACGCTCCCACACCAGATAGCGGTGATTATCATTATACCGGTTATAAAATTTATAACGATAATCATCCGTTTCCAACCCGAAAAGTTTCTCCATTTCATTCATTCTAAAATAATGAGCATACGAAGCTACCTTCTCGAAATTCTCCAGATTATCTTTATTATAGAATCCCAACAGAAGCTCTTCCCAGCGTTTGGGATCGGACATTTCCGGATATGCGTCGTAATTCCCGTGATTATTGGCAGGTGTCCACTTAAACCATCCCGTGTCCACGAATCGTTTGATAGCCGCCGCATTTTTATAAGCCATCTCCTCGTTACCCATCCATATGTATATCCGTGCCAACAATGCGGTTGCACCCCAATAATTCATTCGTACCCCCCGGTAATTCAGGAAATCATCTCCACCTAACGGGGTTGCATGAGCTCCCGATGTGAAACGATGCTGCCTCCCTTTCGTCCATGCCGCGAATTTCAAGGTATCCAAAGGTCCCAACTTCTCCTGCGCGAACTCCATATCCGAAACGATATTCTCAAGCACTTGCTCCATAGTCATACGCTCGGGCTGATGATCCGGATATCTCGTCACGTAAGGAATAGCCGGACTGCCTTGATTCGTTCCCGAGGGCATCGGGCAAAACAAGCGTAACATATCAAAATGCAACAACGCCCGCAAGCCACGCATCTCGGCAAGAATCAACTGTTTCTCTATATCCTTGTTATTAAAAAAAGAACTATCCTTCTTCTCCACCTGCTGTATGATATTATTACAACTGGCTATCACATTATAGGCTTTCGCCCATGTACTTTCCGTCACCTCCTGTACACTCGAATTTTTCCAATTATAATTAGAAGCCTCCACCAACTCCGTGGGCAACCCGGAAGTAAGGTAATTTCGGGCTAAAGCACTGGTAAATCCCCAGCTCAAGTTCTTCCCGTACAAATTCGTGACACTAATTTCCCGGTACACACCGTTCACTGCCATTTGCACCCCGGTATAATCGCCGAAAATCTCCTCTTCCAGTAACACACTGTCAGACTTTATATCCAGCCAATCATTGCACGATGTCAACGCCATCGCCACCAACAACCACTGTATCAATCTCTTCATTTTCATTTCACTCTATTTTTTAGATTAGAAACTTGCATTTAAAGTAAAAGTAAAGGTTCTGGCAAAAGGATAACTTAACCCCATCTCCCGCTTGATAGAAGAAACCGTGGCTATATCATTCATGCTAAACTGAAGCCTTAACATATCCAGACCGATACGTTGAATTAAACCACGATTAAAATCATATCCCACGTTCAACGAATTGAACGTCAAAGTCCGGTCTTTTTGCACGAACCGGGAAGTCGGACGGGTAATATAATAACGATCCTTCAAAGACTTCAAAGAAGTCACATCCCCCGGCTTTTGCCAACGTTGGGAAAGCACCCGGCGATCCGCATTATTCCGCCACAAGTTGACATTTTCCACGTTATCCACCAACGTCTGGTTATACTTGTCACCCCCAAATTCAAACATAAATGTAGTATAGAAAGTAAAATTCATAAACCGTACATTAATACCCAACGAACCATTTCCCCAAGGTTCGGTATCCCCTATCTTCTGTTGTTCGTAAGTTGACCACTCGTAACTGATAGTTCCGTCACGCTTGAGATAGATTTCCTGCCCGTCAGCCGGGTTTATCCCTTTCGACTTCATCCCGTAAATCGATGTCGTTGAATTACCCGCCTCGTACTTCATCACCGGCTTCGAGTACACCCGGTTATCATCCGCTGTCCACAAAATAGAAGTCAACGGGGAATTGGCATTGGCATTAGCATATTTCTTAAAATGCTCGTCTACCCGGTCATTATATTCCTCCAGAGCCTTGGACAACTTCAGAATCTTATTTTCATTATGTGACAGAGAACCGTATATCACGATATCCAATTTCTTGGAAGTATAAGGTTTCACGTTCAGATAAAACTCCATTCCCCTGTTCTGTATCTCTCCCGCATTACTCTTGTAACTGGAAAAACCCGCGGAAGCCGGTAAAGAAACATCCGTGATCCCGTCAATCGTCTTCCGGTTATACCAGTTAAACCGACCGAACAAAATTCCATGAAAAACACCGACTTCCATCCCCAGATCCCAAGAAAGCGTTTTCTCCCACGTCAGCTTATCATTTCCCATGGCAATCAAAGTTGCCCCGATTCCGGTAGGATACCATTGATCCAGCTTGGTTTCGAAAGAATGTCGGGCGGCATAAGGCGGGAAATTCAACTTACCCGTCTGCCCGTAAGTAGCCTTTACCTTCAATTGATCCAAGAAACTCCATTGTTCGGCGAACGCGTACTTGTGGATATTCACCCCGGCACCGGAAGACCAGAAAGGTCCCCATTTCTTGTCGCTCCCGAATTCGGATGAACCGTCACCCCGGAAAGAAAAATCGAACAAATAAATATCATTATAACTATAATTCAACGTGGTAAAGAAACCGAACAAACGTGTTTTATTATCCGTTACCGTGGGTTTCTTCACGATCTCGTAGGCATAAGAAATCGCGTGCCGTTTGGCATTGGGAAAACCTTTGTATGCAGACTCCTCGAATCCTCTCTGATCCTCCTTCACGTTAATACCCACCGACAAATTGATATTGTGCTTCCCCAAACTACGGTTATACGATGTAAACAAGTTCACGTTCCATCCAAAACTCTTTGTTTCAGTCAAGTTCCTCTCTCCTTTGGTAAAAGCGGAAGCTGTCACGCTGTAAGTGGAAGAAGCCGGATCCGTGAACTTGTCCGTATCCGAAATATTATAATTCAGAGCCAATTGCCCCTTAATCTGCCAATAATTATTGATATACCAATTTACCGTCAAATTATTCGTCCAATCCTTATATCCCGATTTAGAGTAGTTTTCTAACTGTGCCTCGTACAAGGGATTTTTCTCTATCGTTCCGGTCAATCCATAACCAGGTAACGTTTGTACATAATTCCCGTCTTTATCCACCCACTCGTCATACGGGTGACGCCGGGTATAATCGGCAAAAGTGCCGTAAGGAGAATCCTTTGTACGCGTAATATCAAAAGTCGTTTGATTCCTCACCTGCAACCCTTTATACCGGTAATCCAATGCAACCCCGGCACCCAATCGATTCCGGTAAGATCCCTTCATCACACCATTTTGATTATTATAGCGCAAATCTATCCCAAAACGTATACTTTCGCTTCCACCCTCTACATAAACGCTATGATTAGCATTAACCTCCGTCCGCAAAGGCTGCGACAACCAATAATTATCCACCCCTTTGGAAACCTTATTAAGCTTCTCTATGTAATATTGATTCTTAATCTTTATTTGTGACAAAGGGTCCGTTGCATCTCCCGGATCATAATCAAACAACCCGGCAGCCACCTCCGCCTCCAAAGCTTCCTTGGCATTCATCATATTGTAAGACGACAAATCCGGGGCGGTAATACTCAAATTCCCGCTATAACTAATCCGCAACTCTCCCGGGGCAGGAGCCACCGATTCAATCACGATCACCCCGTTGGAAGCCCGGGAACCATACATGGCTGTTGCCGCCGCATCTTTCAGAATTGTAATATTGGCAATCCTGTTAATATCAAAATCATACACCTTCTCAACACTCACCTCGAAACCATCCAAAATAAAAATAGGAATATTCGGATTGCTCGTCAAAGCGAATTTCGCAACACTGGAAGAACTTCCCATCTCATCCAACTCCTTCACGCTGGCTATTCCCGAACGCCCCCGCACGTAAAACTCCGGCAAGGTATTCGGGTCGGAACCCATCTCGTTATTTTTGACCAACCGCAACGAAGGATCGAATACCGCCAAGGCACTTATCAAATTAAAAGAGGACACTTTCAATATCTCCTCCCGGCTCACTTGCGTGGCAGAACCCGTGAAACTGGATTTCTTGATATTGGCATATCCCGTCACGACCACCTCTTCCACGCTTTTCACATCCTCCCGCATCACCACGTTGATCGTGTCTTTTCCCGAGTATTTCACCTCTTGAGTCTCCATACCCAAAAACGAGAAAAGTAAAGAAAAACCATCCATCCGGGGTAACGTCAAAGCGTATTTACCATCCATATCCGTGGCAGTACCCACGGTTAATCCTTTCACCAAAACGGTCACGCCCGCCAGTGGCAGTTTCTTCTCGTCGGTCACCTTCCCCACGATCCTTATCTCCTTCTTCTCGTCCGTTATCGGTTTGAAAGTCACCACGATCAAATTATTCATGATCTCCCACCGGTAATCTTTTCCCAGTAACTTTCCCAAAACTTCACCCAACTCCTTGTCCTCCACGGAAAGCGAAACCTTACGTTCCACGTCCAACGCCTTGTCATTGAAAAAGAAGTACAAACTCGTCTGCTTCTCCAATTCTTTCAGTACTTTCGAAAGTACCTCGTTCTCGCATTTTAGCGACACTTTCTGCTGTTGAGAGTAAGTTGCCGCACTCACGTGTATAAAACACACGCACAGAATAAAAAATGTTAATTTCATAACACGAAGCATTTTTTTTAATAAAAAACTTGACCTAGCAACGTGTAATTGCTTTTTTTTCATAAATTTGAACTTTAAAGTTAGACAATATCCGGGTTTGCTACCAACAAATTACCGGAACATGAAACTTACCGATAGACGCTACCAACAACTATCGGTAATTTTTTATATTACAGTCTGGTGACGACTACATTCCTGTCTTTCAGAGAAAATCGAACATCTACCACCTTTTCGATCACCTTGAACGTTTCCGCTGCCGGCAGATTCTTATCAATCATCCCCGTAAAAGTGTACTCCTCGATTCCACTACCGAAAAAAGTTACCTTTAAACCATACCAACGCTCCATTTGAATCATAATATCCCGTAGCGACATTTTGTTGAAAATAAACATACCATCTTTCCAACTGGTATACTCCCGCACGTCGACTTCCCTCACGTGAATATCGCCATTCACGCACGCGGCCTGTTCCCCGGGCGACAATACCACCCGTTTCGTCCCGCTCGTCACTTGTACTTTACCGCTCGCCAACGTGGTTTGTACATCCGTTTTTTCCGGGTAAGCATTTATATTGAAACTTGTCCCCAACACCTCCACTTCCATATTCCGGACTTCCACCTTAAAAGGATGAGCCTCATCTCTGACCACTTCAAAGTAACCTTCTCCCTCCAAGTACACTTTCCGTTCCGCTCCCCCGAAAGTCACCGGGTACCTCAACTTACTACCGGAATTCAAATACACCACGCTCCCGTCGGAAAGCTGCAAACGGAAATCGGCAGCTACCGGAATTTCAAGAGTATGATATCGCCGAACCGTGTCATCCTCGGCTTTTGTTTCATAAACCAATCCCTTCGTACTATCCTGCCGTATCTCCACCGTACTCTCTCTCGTCAGATACTTCTGTTGCATTTCCCTCAGATTCAACTCCGAACCGTCGGACAATGTCAGAAGAATAGCATTCTTGGGACGCTCAAACGACACTGCCATTTCACCGGACGGCTTATCCCGATTTAACAGGAACACCCCGCTTAAAAGTAATATAAACGGCAAAATAATCACGGCAGCATACCTTAATACCCTCCGTATCTTGTGACGCCGCACGATAACCGGGTCTTTCACCACCCGATTCCATATCCCGTCATAATCGGGTTCCGGCATAGACGTCAAATCATACAGCTTCTCTATCGCCTCCCGCACATCCGGATCTATCTTCTTTTCCGGGGAATACTCATTGGGATACAACACATTCCATAAACTCTCGAACAATTCATCCTTTGTTTTCATGAATACATTCATTTTTCGTTGCATAATAAATGCACTCGAACTGCCCGAAAGGGTGAAAAGATTATAACATTTTTTTCAAGGAAAGTAAAAATAACATAGTAAGCGCCGTATTATCGGGATTATTCTGCACCGACTCCTTTATTTTCTTATAGGCTATCCTGACCTGAGATTTCACTGTATTCACGGCAACTCCCATGGATTCCGCCGTTTCGGCATAACTCACTCCCTCGATTACCGCCATCACGAATATCTTGCGGCATCCCTCCGGCAAAGAATCAACCACCGAGCGAATAGCCTCGATCTTTGGCGTTATATCCTCCTCCTCTTCGTTCAGGAACACCTGTTCCCGAATAATATCCGCTTCCTTTTCCGCCCGCACCTTCTGGTGACGCATATAATTCAACACGTAATTCCTAACCATTTTCCGCAAGTAATTCACGAGCGAATGTTTCACGTTTATCTGTTCCCGGTGACTCCACAAATAAACAAAACTCTCCTGCACGGCATCTTCCGCCACCGCTTGATCACGACTTAATCCCAACGCGACAAAATACAACTCCCGGGAATAATCACGAAACACTTTTTCAAAAGCCTTCACATCCCCGGCAATCAGTCGCTGCACCGTATTTTGTTCATCTGTCATATCCAACATCCTTTGGAAAAGCAAAGATAAAATTAAATTTTAAATATCAATAACCAACATCTGTTAAACAGAAAATTCTTGTCTACATTCAATAAATCTACCTGCTGAATTTCCAAGGCAATCCTACCGTAATACAATCCCTACCCCGTCACAAAATACTTCTACCCCTCTTATCCCCCCGTTGGCAAAGGACGCGATAACCGCATTACATCCGGCTGATAAGCAAGTTGAGGTAGTATTACCTTAGGATAACGAGAGAATTTCCGTGAAAAAAGATAAATTTACAGAAAGCAAACCGACAACATTGCACAAAAAAATATACTTTTGACGTGAAATTAAAATAACACTAAAGATAAAACACATGGGGCTATTTAGTAAACTTAGAGGCGAGTTTATTGACATCATCGAATTCTTGGACAACACCCAAGACACCATCGTGTACCGTTTCGAAAGACATGGCAACGAGATAAAAAACAACGCTAAACTCATCGTCCGGGAAGGACAAACGGCTGTTTTTGTCAACGAGGGACAAATAGCGGATATATTCACCTCGGGAACTTATACCCTTAACACCGAGAACCTCCCGGTATTAAGCACGTTGAAGGGCTGGAAATACGGTTTCAACAGTCCGTTCAAGGCTGAAGTTTACTTCGTGAGTACGAAAAACTTCTTGGACCAGAAATGGGGAACAAAAAACGCCATTATCCTAAGCGATAATCGATTCGGGATGGTTGAAATACGGGCATTCGGAATATACTCGTTCAAGATCACCGATGCTCCCGTTTTTATCCGGGAGATCGTGGGCACAAACCAATCGTTTACCACCCGGCATATCAGCGAACAATTGAAGAGTATCATCGTCACCCGTTTCTCCGATGCCACGGGAGAGTCAAATTTACCGATCGAGAATTACGCTTCCAACTTGAATGAATTATCGGAAACCATCTTCAGTTACATGCAAAGTGACTTTGCCGCCTACGGCATGGAAGTAACGAAATTCCTGATTGAAAACATCTCCATGCCCGAAGATGTGAAAAAAGAGATATTCGAACTCAGCCGTCTGGAAAAAATCGACTTGGATAAATTGACTAAACTAAAAGCCGCCAAAGCCATGGAAGCTGCCGCGGAGAATCCGTCGGGCACAGCCGGAATGGGCGTCGGTCTGGGAGCGGGTATAGCAATGGCCCAACAGATGACTCAAAACATGATGAACCCGTCGGACAGACAAAACGGGCAGAATACCCCTGCCACTCCCCCGCCGTTACCGGGAGAAACACTGTACTACGTCGCCATCAACGGTCAACAGTCCGGTCCCTATAACCTCGCGCGCTTACTCGAACTGGTAAAGCAACAAGTTCTGAACCCGGATTCTCTGGTATGGAAAAACGGATTACCGGAGTGGGTTCCGGCCGGAGAGCAAGCTGATTTACAGAGTTTATGGACAACAACACCCCCGCCGCTTCCAAAACAGAAATAAAGTATGACGGAAGAAACCGAGGACAACCGGACGATCGGTGACACATTCCCGTGTGAATGTTGCGGAGCCGTGCTAAAATACAAACCGGGAACAACATTCCTGCATTGTGAATATTGCGGGGCGGACACCCCAATCCAAACGAAAGTGGTGGTCAATATCAACGAACTGGACTACATGCAACACATCCGGCACGTTGAAGAACTCAACACGCACAACACAAACATCATCAAATGCCGGAAATGTGGCGCCGAATCGACATTCGACGAAAACATGAAATCCATGGAGTGCCCCTACTGCGGTACTCCCTTGATTGAAGCCGATGCGCATTATGAACGACTGTTCAAACCATCCTACCTGCTACCATTCCAAATCTCCGGTAAAGAAATTGACGACTGCCTCCACAAATGGTTACGGAAATTATGGTTCGCACCCGGTAACTTGAAACAACAAGCCCGTTGCTCCGAAAAAATGCAAGGCGTGTATATCCCTTGTTGGACATACGATGCGCAAACGGAAACCCAATACACGGGACAACGGGGTGTTACCTACACGACCTCGGTAGGAACAGGCAAAAACCGACGCACGGTAATCCGCACGGCGTGGAGTTACCGCGACGGAAACATATCCCTCTTTTTCGACGATGTAATGGTTCCGGCATCCAAATTAATCGCCTCGGGAACCGTGGCAAAAATCGAAAACTGGGACACGGAAAACCTCGTGGAAATGGACAACCGTTTCCTAAGCGGGTTCATCACGGAAAAATACATCATCAACCTCACCCAAGGATTCGAGATTGCCCAAGGCAAAATGGCAACACAAATAGACTCTGCCATCCGACGGGACATCGGTGGCGACAAACAGCGGATTTTATCAAAAAACACACGGTACGACAACATCAAATTCAAATTAATATTACTGCCTGTTTACATGTCGTCTTACTTGTATGGCAAAAAAGTATACCACTTCTTCGTGAACGGAAGAACGGGAGAAATCACAGGGGATCGCCCCTACAGTACCCTGAAAATCGTGTTCACGATCATCTTGGGACTTTTGCTAATCGGGGGAATAATATACTACAACCGGTAAGTAAATGACACATACTATTGGAAATAACCCAAAAAGCACTATCTTTACTCCCGAAAATAATACAATTGCTTTTTGAAAACAACAAATTCTAAGAAGATAAATGCGTAATTAACAGTCTGTAATCTTTTCAGACTGGGCTTTTCGATTCGGGTATTCCACCCGGAATGATTTCTTATTGAAAACACTTTTAAGGTTTTGAAGCACATCCACGGGTGCCTCGAAAATCATCATTTGAATCCTTGTGCCCGAAAAGCACGTGATTCAAAACATATTATTCATTATTCAAAAAACAAGTACATCATGAAAGAAGAATTGAAATTAATCGCGGACTTCGACATGAACATGATCGAAGACTTTTTCTCACCATTGGATCGTCAAGGTCCCGGAAGTGAAGAGGTAACAAAACTGGCGTTAAGCTTCGTCGGGAATCTATCCCCGGAATCAAAAATCGCCGATATCGGTTGCGGGGCGGGAGGACAAACCCTAACCCTCGCGGCGAATACGCGAGGGAAAATCACGGCTATTGATTTACTACCCAAGATGATTGCTAGAGTAAACGATCGCATGAAACAACATGGATTCAGCGACCGGGTATCCGGAATCACGGGTTCTATGGCAGAATTACCGTTTAAAGAAAACGAACTGGACTTGATTTGGGCGGAGGGTTCAATTTACAACATCGGGTACGAGAGAGGATTGAACGAGTGGAAAAAATTTCTAAAACCGGGAGGAATAATTGCCGTTTCGGAAGCATCATGGTTCACGCCGACACGTCCCGAAGAAATAGACCGTTTCTGGACATTCCATTACAGTGAAATCGATTTGATCTCGACCAAAGTAAAACAAATGGAACAGGCGGGATATACTCCCGCGGCACATTTCGTGTTACCCGAAAATTGTTGGACAGAAAACTTCTTCCGTCCCGCGCAAGAACATGCGGAATCATTCCTGCAAAAATACAAGTACAGCGATGACGCCAAAACCTTCGTGACCGGACAATTGAACGAGAGCAATCTCTATCAACGATACAAATCGTATTACGGTTATGTATTCTACATCGGAATAAAAAATTAAAATACATGAAAATATCTATCAGACAAGAAAAAGAGCAAGACCACGCGTACGTGGAGAACATGACACGGGAGGCTTTTTGGGACGTGTATCAACCGGGAGCGTCAGAACACCTGTTATTACACAAAATCAGAAAAGCGGATTGTTTCATTCCCGAACTTAACTTTGTTGCCGAACACGAAGGGAAGATCGTCGGGCATGTCGTGTGTACCCGGGCAAAAGTCGTGGATAAAGAAGAGAAGGAACATACAATCCTTTACCTTGGACCGATTTGTGCCGCACCGGAAGTACAGAAACAGGGAATCGGCACCCGGTTAATAGGACACACGAAAAACGTTGCCGGACAAATGGGATATAAAGCCATCGTTCTCTGGGGAAACCCGGCATATTACCATAGATTCGGTTTCGTGAATGCAGCCCAATTCAATATTACCACGCACGAGGGTAAGAATTTCGAGCCATTCATGGTCTATGAATTGGCAAAAGGAAGTCTGTGCGAAATATCCGGCAAATTCTATGAAGACGTCGTATTCGATATGACCGAAGAAGAAATAGAAGAATATGACAAAGCTTTTCCGTACAAAGAGAAACACGTCACAGACACTCAATTGAAGTAAATAAGAAAATGGGACTGTCTAACAATAAAATGTTGGCAGTCCTCTTTTTTTCTTTTCCTATATGA